>NZ_JBITHZ010000006.1:99548-457991 GCF_044458585.1 Nonomuraea sp. NPDC050451 | reverse complement strand
CGCACTGCCCGGGACCGCACTGCCCGGGACCGCACTGCCCGGGACCGCACTGCCCGGGACCGCACTGCCCGGGACCGCACTGCCCGGGACCGCACTGCCCGGGACCGCACTGCCGCATGCCTAGATTGCTCGCGCCCACACCGCATGCCCACACTGCTCGCATGCCCAAAGTGCCGTGGGCGTCGATACAGGCCAGTGGCGTGATCGAAGCGCTGCAGGCTGCGGTGCGAGTGAAGGGTGCTGCTTGACGGTCCCGGTCACACCCCGCGCCGACGACGGGCCCCTGTTGCCTGGCTGGCCCTGTCGTGCTGGGGGCGGGCTCGGTTAAACCCGGCGTGCTGCGCTCATTGTCGGCGGCGCACGGCTCGCCCGCACGGTCTACCGCGCCCCTGGCGCAGGCGCCTTCCACCTGACGCGAGGCAGGCCGCGAACGTCGGTGTGGCAGACCTGGTCCCGGGGCGGATGGCGGGAGCGGTCGATCTGGACAAGGCGCGGGGCAAGCACCGCTGCCCGCACGGCCCCGAGAGCGAACTGCATCTCGAGTGCCACATGAAAGTAGCCGCCAAGGCTTCAAGGCGTTGCGGACGCGGCCTGCCCGAGGGTGCCCGACCGCAGTGCCGCATAAGGGGCGAACGCACCTTCTCCCGCGTATCCTGCCCCGGTGACCACTGCCGCCACACTCGCTCCCCCCGCCCGCCCCGCCGAACGCCTCCGTACGGGCACCCCATGGTGGATGTCCTTGCTCGCCGGCATCGCGGCGTTCACCGGCACGGGGTCCGCCACCCTGAACGGCGACGAGCTGGCCACCATCAGCGCCGCTTCCCGTTCGCTGTCCGGGATGTGGGAGCTGGCCCGGAACATCGACGGTCATTTCCTCCCGTACTACCTGTTCATGCACCTCTGGGTGAAGGCAGGCACGGCGGAGTTGTGGCTGCGGCTGCCGTCGGCGGTGGGGATCGGCGTGGCCGCCTGGTTTCTGGTCGATCTGGGGCGGCGGCTGCACAGCACGCGGGCCGGGGTGATCGCGGCCGCCGTCTTCGCGATCCTGCCCTCGGTGTCCTACTTCGGGGCCTTCGCCAGGTCGTACGCGTTCGCGGCGGCCGCGGTGGCGTTCTCGTTCTGGGCGCTGCATCGGGCCGTGGAGCGCTCCGAGGTCAGGCGGTGGGTGGTGTACGGGGTCGCGGTGGCCCTCGTGTGCTCCACCCACCTGTTCGCGGTGCTGGTGCTGCCCGCCCAGTTGCTGCTGCTGCGCCGGAGCCGGGTGGTGCCGATGCTGGCGGCGATGGCCGTCGGGTGCGTGCCCGCCGCGGTTCTGGGGCTGGTGGGGTTCGGGGAGCGGCACGCTATCAGCTGGATCCCCCAGCGTGGGCCAGAGGTGTGGCTGAAGTTCCCGAAGATGGCGGCGGGGGCGAGCGGGCTGGGCGTGATGGTGTTCGCCCTGGCGCTGGCCGGCGCGGTGCTGCTGTGGAGGGCGGCGCCACGCGGGGACAGGGTGTGGGCGTTCGCGCTGGTCGGGTGGCTGATCTTGCCCCCGGTGCTGCTGCTCGCCGTGTCGCAGCTCGTGACGCCCGTCTACGTGGATCGGTACCTGTTCGTGACCGCCCCCGCGCTGGCGCTGCTGGCGGGGCTCGCCGTGGCGGCCCTGCCCCGGTTCCAGGTGGTGGCCGCGATCGTGGTGGTGCTGCTCGGGTGCGTGCTGTCCGTTCAGGAGCACGTCACGGTACGCGAGGAGAACGGGCGTTTCGAGAACATCCCCTGGGCGTTGCGTGTGATCAAGGCCGAGCCCGACGACGCGATCGTGTACGGCCAGAGCCAGCTCCGCACGGGATTCGAGTACTACGCGGACTCCTTGATGCCGGTCGACGTGCTCAAGACCGGCGAAGCGCCCTCGCCCGACGGGTTCGGATACCCGGAGCGGCCCGATGCGGCGGCCGCGCTGGACGGGCGTGACCGGGTATGGGTGGTGTGGCGCGGGAGCAAGCAGTCGGGCCTCGACGGCGACGCGGTTCCGCGGGTGGCAGAGGTGGTGAAGGCGGGGTTCGAGCTGAACCTGGCCAAGCACTCCGCCGATCTTCCGGGGCTGACGGTGGCGCTGTTCGTCCGCCGCTGAGGCACCACACGGGAGCGGGCCCTCCCCCGGACGGGGAAGGGCCCGCGAACGTCCAGGTCAGCCGACCTCGACGCCGCCGATCGACTTCTTGCCACGCCGCAGCACCATGAAGCGCCCGTGCAGCAGGTCGTCCGAGCCGGGTACGTACGCCTCGTCGGTGATCTTGACGTTGTTGAGGTACGCCCCGCCCTCCTTCACCGCCCGCCTGGCCGCCGACTTCGACTCCACCAGGCCGCTGTCGGCCAGGAGGTCGACGAACGCCGTACCGAGCGCGGGGACCGTGGCCTTCGGCACCTCGGCCAGCGCCGCCCCCAGCGTGGAGGCGGGCAGGTCCTCCAGCGCGCCCTGGCCGAAGAGCGCCTTCGAGGCCGCCACGACCGCGTCGAGCTCGTGCTTGCCGTGGAGCAGCTCGGTGAGGTCCTCGGCGAGCGTCCGCTGCGCCTCGCGGGCGAAGGGGCGTTCGGCGACGGCCTTCTCCAGGGCCTCGATCTCCTCGCGGGTCTTGAAGGTGAAGACCTTGAGGTAGTGGATCACGTCACGGTCGTCGGAGTTGAGGAAGTACTGGTAGAAGGCGTAGGGCGAGGTCATCTCCGGGTCGAGCCAGAGGGCGCCGCCCGCCGTCTTGCCGAACTTGGTGCCGTCGGCCTTCGTGATCAGCGGCAGGGTGAGCGCGTGGACGTGCCCGCCCTCGATGCGGCGGATGAGGTCGGCGCCCGCCGTGATGTTGCCCCACTGGTCGCTGCCGCCGATCTGCAACGTGCAGTTGTGCCGGCGGTACAGCTCCAGGTAGTCGTTGGCCTGCAGGATCTGGTAGCTGAACTCGGTGTAGCTCAGCCCCTCCCCCTGCAGGCGCGCGGAGACGGACTCCCTGGCGAGCATGCGGTTGACCGGGAAGTGCTTGCCGATGTCGCGCAGGAAGTCGATGGCGCTCAGCTCGCCGGTCCAGTCGAGGTTGCTGACCAGCTGGGCGGCGTTCGGCTGGACGTCGAAGTCGAGGAAGCGGCCGACCTGGCCGCGCAGGCGCTCCACCCACTCCGCCACGACCTCGGAGGCGTTGAGCGAGCGCTCGGTGTTGCGCCCGCTCGGGTCGCCGATCAGGCCGGTGGCGCCGCCGACCAGGCCGATCGGGCGGTGCCCGGCGAGCTGGAGGCGGCGCAGCGTGAGCAGCGGCACGAAGTGGCCGACATGCAAGGAGGCGGCGGTGGGGTCAAAACCGGAATAGACCGTGATCGGGCCCTTGGCCATGGACGCGCGCAGGGCGTCGAGGTCGGTGGACTGAGCGATAAGCCCTCGCCACGCGAGGTCATCGAGAATGTCGGTCACGGTGCCGGCTTTCCGTAGAGACGTTGGACGTTGAGTATGACAAGCGTGCCCGATCGCTCGGGTGAACCGCCACTTGGATACGCTCTGTCTCCATGTGGAGGGTCCGTCGCGAGCTGGCCGTTTTCAAGATTTTAGGGGCTCTGGCGTGTGCTGGGCTCGCCGTCTACTGGTGGGTCGCCGGCGATGTCCGCGGCGTGATCCTGGCCGTCCCCGCCGCCGTGCTGGTCGGAGGGATGGGGCTGCGCGATCTGATCGTCCCCGTACGGCTGGCGGCCGACGAGAGCGGGATCACCGTGGTGCACGGGTTCGCGGGCAAGCGGCACGTGCCCTGGGAGGCGATCCGGGACATCAAGGTCGACGTGAGCAGGCGATGGGGGCGGCGGAGCGAGATCCTGGAGATCGACACCGGCGACAACCTGCACATCTTCAGCCGTCACGACCTGGATGCCCCTCCCACCGAGGTGGCCGCGGCGTTGCGGCGGCGGGGCACGTGAGCGCGGTAGGGCGACACGGTCGGGTCGCCGTCGATCCAGAACCGCCATGGCGTGTCCTTGGCGGTCGAGATGCCGGTACGCGGGCCTGACCTGATCGACGCCGCCTCCGCCGGGCGGCCCTCCAGCACGGCCGCCGCTCCATGCGGGATCCCGGTCAGCCGGCGATCCGCTGCGAAAGAGGCCCCCGCGATCGCGTCGAGGCCGTTGTGCTCGCGCAGCAGGCCGAGGGCCACGGCCAGCCTGGCCGGGCCGCGGGCGAGGTCCCGGTCGGGGATCGCCCGGCCGCTCGCGGCCGTGCCGTTGCCCGTGGACGTAGGGCTGTTGCCCGCAGACGTGCGGCCGTTGCCCGTGGACGTGCGCCGGGCGCGGGCCTCGTCGATGCCCGCCACCACCTCGCCGGCTCGCAGCAGCACGGCCGAGCCGAAACCCTCGGGCAGGCAGACCAGGTTCGCGCAGAAGTGCATGCCGTACGTGAAGTACACGTACAGGTGTCCCGGCGGGCCGAACATGACCGCGTTGCGCGGCGTCTTGCCCCGGTAGGTGTGCGCCGCCGGGTCCTCGCCGGGACCGCCGTACGCCTCGACCTCGGTCAGGCGCACGGCGACAGGGCCGTGCACGAGCACGCGCCCGAGCAGCTCGGGCGCGACCTCGTGCGACGGCCGGTCGAAGAAACCCCGCGGCAGCGCGGCGGAGCTCAGCTCCCCGCTGCCCATGCCGCCTGCGCGTCGACCGCCTCCCGCAGCGAGACGAGCTGGTCGCGGACGCGGTCGGGCGCGGTGCCGCCGTGGGCCTTGCGCGCGGCCAGGGCGCCGGGCACGTTGAGCACGTCGCGGACGTCGGGCGTCAGGTGCGACGACACCTTGATCAGCTCCTCGTCCGTGAGGTCGCCCAGGTCCTTGTCGTTGACCTGGCACCACACCACCAGGTGGCCGACCGCCTCGTGGGCCTCGCGGAACGGGACCCCGCGGCGTACGAGCAGCTCGGCCAGGTCGGTGGCCAGCGCGAACCCGTCGGGCGCCGAGGACTCCATGCGGGCGGTGTTGACCCGCATGGTCGCGACCAGCCCGGCCATCGCGGGCAGGACCAGGAGCAGCGTGTCGACGGCGTCGAAGACGGGCTCCTTGTCCTCCTGCAGGTCGCGGTTGTAGGTCAGCGGCAGGCCCTTGAGCGTGGTCAGCAGCGACATCAGGTTGCCGATGAGGCGCCCGGACTTGCCGCGGGCCAGCTCGGCGACGTCGGGGTTCTTCTTCTGGGGCATGATCGACGAGCCGGTGGAGTAGGCGTCGTCCATCTCGATCCAGCGGAACTCCTGCGAGGCCCACAGGACGATCTCCTCGCCCAGCCGCGACAGGTGCACGCCGATCATGGCCGCGTCGAACAGGAACTCCGCCGCGAAGTCACGGTCGGCGACGGCGTCCATCGAGTTGGGCGCGGCGGCGGCGAACCCGAGCTCCTCGGCCACGGCCTGCGGGTCGAGCGGCAGCGACGAGCCCGCCAGCGCGCCGGCGCCGAGCGGGGAGATCGCGGCGCGCTTGTCCCAGTCGGTGAGCCGGTCGATGTCGCGGGCGAAGGCGTGCACGTGGGCCAGGAGCTGGTGGCCGAACGACACCGGCTGCGCGTGCTGCAGGTGCGTCATGCCGGGCGCGGCCGTCTCGGCGTGCTGTTCTGCCTGGGCCATGAGCGCCGTCTCGAGCTCGACCAGGCGGGAGACGACCGAGCGGGCGTGATCGCGCAGATAGAGGCGCAGGTCGGTGGCGATCTGGTCGTTGCGCGAGCGCCCCGCGCGAAGCTTGCCGCCCAGCGAGCCGAGCCGCTCCAGCAGGCCGCGCTCCAGCGCCGTGTGCACGTCCTCGTCGGCGACCGTCGGCCGGAACTCGCCCGCCTTGCAGGCGCGCTCCAGGTCGTCGAGCGCGCCGATCATGCGCTCGAGCTCCTCGTCGCTCAGCAGCTCCGCCCTGTGCAGCACGCGCGCGTGCGCCCTGGACGCCGCCAGGTCGTACGGCACGAGCCGCCAGTCGAAGTGCACGCTCACCGACAGCCGGGCCAGCGCGTCGGACGGGCCGCTCTCGAAGCGCCCGCCCCACAGCCGCATCGGCTTGCCATCACTCACCGTTATCTCCTTCGTGACCATGTCAATGGTCGCACCCGCTTCGGGACTCGTCGGCATCGTTCCTCGCTCTCTCGCCCCGAGCTCCTGCGCTCCGGCGCGACCATAGTGCAAGTCACCCTTTCTTGGCGCCTCGTGCGGCGGCGATCTTACTGGGGAGGGAGAACAGCTGGACGAAGCCCTTGGCCAGCGACTGGTCGAACGTGTCGCCGGTGTCGTAGGTGGCCAGCGAGAAATCGTACAGAGACTCCTCCGAGCGGCGGCCCGTGACAGTGGCCCGGCCGCCGTGCAGCGTCATGCGGATGTCGCCGGAGACGTGCTTCTGCGCCTCGGCGATGAGCGCGTCGAGGGCGCTCTTGAGCGGGGAGTACCACAGGCCGTCGTAGACGAGCTCGCCCCACCGCTGGTCCACGCCGCGCTTGAAGCGGGCCAGGTCGCGTTCGACGGTGACGTTCTCCAGCTCCATGTGCGCGGCGATGAGGGCAACGGCGCCGGGCGCCTCGTACACCTCGCGCGACTTGATGCCGACGAGGCGGTCCTCGACCATGTCGATCCGGCCGACGCCCTGCGCGCCCGCGCGCCTGTTGAGCTCGTCGATGACCTGGTACGGCGTCAGCGCCCGCCCGTCGATCCTGACCGGGACGCCCTGCTCGAACGTGATGACGACCTCGTCGGCCTCGCGCGGGCGGGCCGGGTCGTCGGTGTAGGAGTAGACGTCCTCGGTGGGGCCGTTCCAGATGTCCTCGAGGAAGCCGGTCTCGACGGCGCGGCCCCAGAGGTTCTGGTCGATGGAGAACGGGTTCTTCTTCGACGTCTCGATGGGCAGGCCCTTGGCCTCGGCGTACTCGATGGCCTTGTCACGCGTCCAGGCGAAGTCGCGGGCGGGCGCGACGACCTTGAGGTCGGGGGCGAGGGCGGCCAGGCCGGCCTCGAAGCGGACCTGGTCGTTGCCCTTGCCGGTGCAGCCGTGCGAGACGACCGTGCCGCCGAACTGCTTGGCCGCCGAGACCAGGTGCTTGACGATCAGCGGGCGCGACAGCGAGCAGACCAGCGGGTAGCGGTCCATGTAGAGGGCGTTGGCCTGCAGCGCGGGCACGCAGAAGTCGGCGGCGAACTCCTCCTTGGCATCCACCACGATCGACTCGACCGCGCCGCAGTCGACGGCCCGCTTCTGGATCACTTCCATGTCCTCGCCGCCCTGGCCGAGGTCCACGGCGACGCAGAAGACCTCGGCGTCCATCTTCTCGGCGAGGTACGGGATGGCGACCGAGGTGTCGAGGCCGCCGGAATATGCGAGAACAACCCTTTCGGACATTACATATCTCCCGATCAAATCTTGGACGGGCGCGGGCTAGCCGCGCCGGTCGGCCACTCTCAGCAGCGCCTCCGCGACGGCCTGGCCGCCCGCCGGATCGCGGCTGATCACGAGGATCGTGTCGTCGCCCGCGACCGTGCCGAGGATCGACTCCCAGTCGGCGTGGTCGATGGCGGAGGCCAGGAACTGGGCCGCGCCCGGCGGGGTCCGCACGATGACCAGGTTGGCCGACGCGTCGGCGCCGACCAGCAGTTCTTCGGCTATGCGGTGCAGTCGCGCGGCCGGGGTCTCGCCGGTGCCCAGCCGGGTGAGCGGGATCCGGGCCCCGCCCTCGCCGGGCAGGGCGTAGACCAGGGATCCGTCGTCGGCGCGCAGCTTGAGCGCGCCGAGCTCGTCGAGATCACGCGAGAGCGTGGCCTGGGTGACCTCGACGCCGCTCTCGGCCAGCAGCTTGGCCAGCTCCGGCTGGGAGCGCACGGCCTGCCGCTGCAGCAGGTCGGTGATCTTCGCCTGCCGCGCCGCCTTGGTCATCGGGATGGTCATGAGTCCTCCGGCCTCATGACATCATCACTGTGCTTATTGGTGCCCTCGCTCCGCGAGGCCACTGACACCAGCCAGTGGAGGAGCGCCTTCTGGGCGTGCAGCCGGTTCTCCGCCTGGTCCCACACGACGCTCTGCGGGCCTTCGAGGACCTCGTCGGTGATCTCGTAGTCGCGGTAGGCCGGCAGGCAGTGCAGCACGATCGCGTCGTGCGCGGCGTGCTGGAGCAGCTCGGAGTTCACCTGATACGGCATGAGCGCGGCGACCCGCTCCTCCTTTCCGTCCTGGCCCATCGACACCCACGTGTCGGTCGCGATCACGTGCGCGCCCTGGGCGGCGGCCGCCGGGTCGGACAGCGCGATCACCGAGCCGCCCGTCTTGGCGGCGATGGCGGCGGCCCGGTCGAGGATGACCGCGTCGGGCTGGTAGCCGACCGGGGCCGCGATCCGCACGTGCATGCCGGCGGTGGCCCCGCCGAGCAGGTAGGAGTGGGCCATGTTGTTGGCGCCGTCGCCCAGGTAGGTGAGTGTGACCCCGGCGGTCCGGCCCAGCCTCTCCTGCACGGTCTGCAGGTCGGCCAGGATCTGGCAGGGGTGGAACTCGTCAGTGAGCGCGTTGACGACCGGCACCCGGGAGTGGGCGGCCATCTCGTCGATGAGCTCCTGCCCGGTGGTCCGCCACACGATGGCGGCGACCTGCCGGTCGAGCACCCGGGCAATGTCGGCGGTGGGCTCGCCGCGGCCCATGAGGACCGAGACGTTGTCGACGACCAGCGGCAGGCCGCCGAGCTCGCCGATGCCGGTGTGGAAGGAGATGCGCGTGCGGGCCGACGGCTTGTCGAACAGGACGGCGACCGTCCGCGGCCCCTCGAACGGGCGGTAGCCGAACCGGTCCTTCTTCATGGCCGCGGCGAGGTCGAGCACCTCCGCCTGCTCGGCGGGCGTCAGGTCGTCGTCGCGGAGAAAGTGTCTGACTCGCGCCGAGTCCGCGCTGTGGCGGGTCATTTGGCCGCCTCCGCGAGGATCGCCGGGTACGTGGCCAGGAACTTGTCGATCTCCTCCGCCGTGACCACCAGCGGCGGCGCGATGCGTACGGCGTCCGGCTGGAGGGCGTTGACCAGGAAGCCGGCGCTCTGGGCGGCCTTCTGGACCTCGGCCGAGCGGGGCTCGCTCAGCACGGTGGCCAGCCAGAGGCCACGCCCGCGCACGCCCTTCAGCAGCGGGTGCCGCATCGACTCCAGGCCGGCGCGCAGCCGCGCGGAGGCCGACTTGACGTGGTCGAGGTCGAGGTTGTCGAGCACGGCCAGGGCCGCGGCGCAGGCGACCGGGTTGCCGCCGAACGTGGAGCCGTGGTCGCCCTTGGCGAACAGCTTGCCCGCGTCGCCGAACCCGATGCACGCGCCGATCGGCAGCCCGCCGCCCAGGCCCTTGGCCAGGGTCAGGATGTCGGGCGTGACGCCGTCGGCCTGGTGGGCGAACCAGTGGCCGGTGCGGCCGATCGCGGACTGGATCTCGTCGGCGACCAGGAGGGCGCCCGTGGAGTCGCAGATCTCGCGGGCCGCCTCGAAGTAGCCCTCGGGCGGCGGCACGACGCCGGCCTCGCCCTGGGTGGGCTCCAGGAAGACCGCGATGCAGTCGCCGGTCACGGCCTCCTTGAGCGCGGTGGCGTCGCCGTACGGGACGAAGCGGACGTCGACCGGGAATGGGCCGAACTGGTCGCGGATCGACGGCTTGCCGGTCAGCGACAGCGCGCCGATCGTGCGGCCGTGGAAGCCGTTCTCGGCGGCGACGAAGTAGGAGCGGCCCTCGCGCTTGCCGTACTTGACGGCGAGCTTGTAGGCGGCCTCGTTGGCCTCGGTGCCGGAGTTGGCGAAGAAGACCTTGCCCGGCGCGTTGAGCAGGGTGAGGAGCTTCTCGGCCAGCAGCACCTCGGGCTCGTGCAGGAACAGGTTGCTGGTGTGGGCGATCGTGGCGACCTGCTTGGAGACGGCCTCGACCAGGGCGGGGTGGGCGTGACCGAGCGAGCTGGTCGCGATGCCGCCGATGAAGTCGAGGTATTCGTTGCCGTCGACGTCCCAGACGCGAGTGCCCTCGCCTCGTGCCAGCGCCACCGGCGGGACGCCGTAGTTGGGCATGAAGGCTTCCTCGAACCTCTTGTACAGGCTCATCAGGGCATCACCATCGTTCCGATTCCCTCATTGGTGAATATCTCCAGCAACAGCGAGTGCGACACGCGGCCGTCGAGCACGTGAGCCTGCGGGACGCCGCCCTGGACCGCGGTCAGGCAGGCCTCCATCTTGGGGACCATGCCGCTGGACAGCGTCGGCATCAGCGTCTCGAGCTCGTCGGCGTTGAGCTGGTCGATCACGTCGGTGTCGTCGGGCCAGTTGGCGTACAGGCCCTCGACGTCGGTGAGGACGATCAGCTTCTGCGCCTCGAGCGCCACGGCCAGCGCGGCCGCGGCGGTGTCGGCGTTCACGTTGTAGATCTGCCCGTCGTCCCCGCGCGCCACGCTGGAGACCACCGGGATGCGGCCGTTGTCGATCAGGGCCCGCACCGCGCCCGGATCGACCTTGATGATCTCGCCGACCTGGCCGATGTCCACGGGCTCGCCGTCCACGATCGCGTGCTTGCGCACGGCCGTGAACAGGTGGGCGTCCTCGCCGGACATGCCGACGGCGAACGGGCCGTGCCGGTTGACCAGGCCCACGATGTCGCGGTTGACCTGGCCGACCAGGACCATCCTGACGACCTCCATGGCCTCCGGCGTGGTGACCCGCAGCCCGGCGGTGAACGTGGACTCGATGCCCAGCCTGGCCAGCGCGCTGCTGATCTGCGGGCCGCCGCCGTGCACGACGACCGGGCGCAGGCCCGCGTGCTGCAGGAAGACGACGTCCTCGGCGAAGCCCGCCTTGAGCCCCTCGTCGGTCATGGCGTTGCCGCCGTACTTGATGACGACGGTCGCGCCGTGGAAGCGGGTCAGCCAGGGCAGCGCCTCGATCAGCGACTCGGCCTTGGCCTGTGCGCTGAGGGCCCTCATGAGGAGTACGCCGAGTTCTCGTGGACGTACTCGGCCGTCAGGTCCGTGGTGTGCACCGTCGCGGTGTGCGGGCCGGCCGACAGGTCGATCGTGATCGTCACGTCCCTGGGGCGCATGTCCACCTTGGAGCGGTCGTCGCCGACCGCGCCGCCGCGGCAGATCCAGATGCCGTTGATGGCCACGTTCAGGCGCTCGGGCTCGAACACCGCGTCGGTGGTGCCGACGGCGGCCAGGACGCGGCCCCAGTTGGGGTCCTCGCCGTGGATGGCGCACTTGAGCAGGTTGGAACGCGAGACCGAGCGGCCGACCTTGACCGCGTCGTCCTCCGAGTCGGCGCCGACGACCTCGATGGCGATGGCCTTGGAGGCGCCCTCGGCGTCGACCAGGAGCTGCCTGGCCAGGTCGGCGCAGACCTCGTGGACCTTCTGCTCGAACTCGGCGAGGTCCGGCTTGACGCCGGCGGCGCCGCTGGACAGCAGGAGCACGGTGTCGTTGGTGGACATGCAGCCGTCGGTGTCGAGGCGGTCGAACGTCCTGGCCGTGGCCTTGCGCAGCGCGGCGTCGAGCTCCTCGCTGGTGAGGTCGGCGTCCGTGGTGATCACGCACAGCATCGTGGCCAGGGAGGGGGCGAGCATGCCCGCGCCCTTGGCCATGCCGCCGACCATGTATCCGCTGCCGCGCCGGAACGAGATCTTGGAGACGGTGTCCGTGGTGCGGATGGCGTCGGCGGCGGCCAGGCCGCCGTCACGGGAGAGCTGGGTGGAGGCGGTCTCGACGCCGGCGAGCAGCGCGTCCATCGGCAGCCGCTCGCCGATCAGGCCGGTGGAGCAGACCGCGACCTCGCCCGCGGAGTCCTGGAGCACCTCGGCCACCTTCTCGGCGGTGGCGTGGGTGTCCTGGAAGCCCTCGGGGCCGGTGCAGGCGTTGGCGCCGCCGGAGTTGAGCACGACCGCTCGTAGCCGTCCGCCGGCCAGGACCTGTTGCGACCACAGCACGGGGGCGGCCTTCACGCGGTTGGCGGTGAAGACGCCCGCGGCGGCCCTGCTGGGCCCGTCGTTGACGACGAGGGCCAGGTCACGGGCGCCGCCGGACTTGATCCCGGCGGCGATGCCCACGGCCCGAAATCCGAGTGGTGCGGTTACGCTCACGCCGCCTCCTTCGTCGGCAACGCAAGCGTTTGACGCCCGTGCTCATTGGTTCGTTCGCTGCGCTCTCTCACGGTGCGACTCCTGTCAGGGGAAGGCCGAGCTCTTCGGGGAGGCCAAGTGCGAGGTTCACGCTCTGGACGGCGCCGCCGGCCGTGCCCTTGGTGAGGTTGTCGATGGCGATGACGGCGACCACGCGGCCCGCGCGTTCGTCGAGCGTCACCTGCAGGGCGGCGGTGTTGGCGCCGTAGGTCATGGAGGTGGCCGGCCACGTGCCCTCGGGCAGGAGCGTGACGAACGGCTCCTCCTTCAGCGCGACCTCGTACGCCGTCCGCAGCGACTCCTTGGTGAGGCCGGGCGCGGCCGGGGCGGTGCAGGTGGCGAGGATGCCGCGGCTCATGGGGGCCAGCGTCGGGGTGAACGAGACGCGGACCGGGGTGCCGGCGACGGCCGACAGGCCCTGCTCCATCTCGGGCGTGTGCCGGTGGACGCCGCCCACGCCGTACGCGCTGACCGAGCCCATGACCTCGCTGCCGAGCAGGTTGGGCTTGAGCGACTTGCCGGCGCCGCTGGTGCCGCTGGCGGCCACCACGACCACGTCCGGCCCGGCCAGGCCCGCGGCGAACGCAGGCGACAGGGCCAGCAGGACGGAGGTCGGGTAGCAGCCGGGGACCGCGATGCGCGTGGCCGTCCGCAGGACCTCGCGCTGGCCGGGCAGCTCGGGCAGGCCGTAGGGCCAGGACCCGGCGTGCTCGCCGCCGTAGAACTCCTGCCAGGCGGCCGGGTCGGTGAGCCGGTGGTCGGCGCCGCAGTCGACGACGATCGTCTCCGCGCCGAGCTGGGCGGCGACGGCGGCCGAGTGGCCGTGCGGCAGGGCGAGGAAGACGACGTCATGCCCGGCCAGCGTGTCGGCGACGGTGTCCTCGATGATCCGGTCGGCCAGCTGCGGCAGGTGAGGCTGGTGGGCGCCGAGGCGGCTGCCCGCACTGGACGCCGCGGTGAGCGCGCCGATCTCGAACTCGGGGTGCCCTAGGAGGAGGCGGAGCAGCTCTCCTCCCGCGTAGCCGCTGGCACCCGCGACCGCTGCCCTCATTCAGCCCTCTCTCCTGCATATTCATGCATTATTGCTCATGACCTTACTGTGAAGATAATGCACTCCACGGGATGGACATGCAAGCTGGAGGCGTCCAGATGACCACATCGTGAGACGGGGAGGGTTCCCAGTCCGCTGCAGGTGAATGCCAAGCGGGGGCGGCGATGATGGGGCGCATGAGCGACTTCTTGCCCGATCTCCAGTTCGTCACCCCTGCTGGGAGGGATCCGGGGCGGCTCGGGCGGATCGTCCTCGTGCTGCTCTGGCTGACGGTGTGCCTGGCGCCGGTGGCGTTCGCGATCGGCGATCTGGAGCTGGCCACAGGGCGGGCCGGCACGCCGGGGACGCTGCGGGTGGCCTCGTGCGAGGCGCTGGGCCAGGGCCGCTGTGACTTGGCTCTCGACTTCCGCTAACATTGCGTGCGCGATACGTCACGCTCGGACATGGCGTCAACATGCTGGGCCCCCTTGCCACCAGAGAGATGGTCTGGGGCCTCCCCGCTGGCCGTTCCGGACGGGCCGGATCGTGAGAGATCCGGCCCGTCCGGAACGGACCACGCACTAGATGCGTGTCGCCGCCCGGACGGTGGAAGCCGGGGACCAGCGCGCCCAAGACCGTTCGGGGCGCGCCAGTGCGCGGACTTGCTTCGGCTCACTGCAAAGGAACGGTTTCCTGGTCACGGCGTCACGGCCGTCGTTGGGCAGGTGGCCGCCTACTTCTATCGCAGGAAGGCGGCGGCCACGCCCGCGTCCACCGGGATGTGCAGGCCCGTGGTGTGGGTGAGGTCGTTGCCGGTGAGGGCGAAGACGGCGGCGGCCACGTGCTCGGGCAGGACCTCGCGCTTGAGCAGGGTCCGCTGGGCGTAGAACTCGCCGAGCTTCTCCTCCTCCACGCCGTAGACGGCCGCGCGGTTGGCGCCCCAGCCGGAGGCGAAGATGCCGGAGCCGCGTACCACGCCGTCGGGGTTGATCCCGTTGACGCGGATGCCGTGCGTGCCCAGCTCGGCCGCCAGCAGCCGGACCTGGTGCGCCTGGTCGGCCTTGGCCGCGCCGTAGGCGACGTTGTTCGGGCCGGCGAAGACGGCGTTCTTGGAGGAGATGTAGACGATGTCGCCGCCCAGCCCCTGGTCGATCAGGACGCGGGCCGTCTCGCGCGCGACCAGGAACGAGCCCCTGGCCATCACGTCGTGCTGCAGGTCCCAGTCGTCCAGGGTGGTCTCGAGCAGCGCCCGGGACAGCGACAGGCCGGCGTTGTTGACGACCAGGTCCACGCCGCCGAAGGCCAGCACGCCCGCGCGTACCGCCGCGGCGACCTGCTCCTCCGAGGTGACGTCCACGGCGACCGCCACCGCGACGTCGGACACCCGGTACGCGGCCGCGCCGAGCTCGGCGGCGACCTTCTCCGCGGCGGCCACGTCGCGGTCGGCGACCACCACGCACGCGCCCTCGGCGGCCAGGCGGCGCGCGGTCGCCGCGCCGATGCCGGAGCCGCCGCCGGTCACCAGCGCGACGCGGGTGGCCAGGGGCTTGGGCTTGGGCATGCGGCGGAGCTTGGCCTCCTCCAGCTCCCAGTACTCGATGCGGAACTTCTCCGACTCGGGGATGGGCGCGTACGTGGAGACGGACTCGGCCCCGCGCATGACGTTGATGGCGTTGACGTAGAACTCGCCGGCCACGCGGGCGGTCTGCTTGTCCTTGCCGAACGAGAACATGCCGACGCCCGGCACCAGCACGATCGCCGGGTCCGCGCCGCGCATGGGCGGCGAGTCCGGGGTGGCGTTGCGGTCGTAGTAGGCCGTGTAGTCGGCGCGGTAGGCGGTGTGCAGCTCGCGCAGCCGTTCGACGGCCTGCTCCAGGGGCGCGTCCGGCGGCAGGTCGAGCACCAGCGGCGCGACCTTGGTCCGCAGGAAGTGGTCGGGGCAGGACGTGCCCAGGGCCGCCAGGCGCGGGTGCTCGGCGCGGGAGACGAAGTCCAGCACCTCGGGCGTGTCGGTGTAGTGGCCGACGACGCGGATGTCGGTGGAGGCCAGGCCGCGGATGTGCGGGAACAGCGCGGCGGCCCGCGCGTGCCGCTCGGCCTCCGGCAGCGTCTCGTGGATCACCGAGCCGAACGGGTCGGGGCGGCCGTGCTCGGCCAGGTACGCCTCCGCGGTGCGGATGATCTCCAGCGAGCGGGACTCGCACTCCTGCGCCGTGGCGCCCCAGGCGGTGATGCCGTGGCCGCCGAGGATGCAGCCGATGGCCTGCGGGTTGGCCTCCTTGATGGCGGCGATGTCCAGGCCGAGCTGGAAGCCGGGCCGCCGCCACGGCACCCACACCACGCGGTCGCCGAAGACGCGCCCGGTCAGTTCCTCGCCGTCGGCGGCGGTCGCGAGCGCGATGCCGGCGTCGGGGTGCAGGTGGTCGACGTGCGCGGCCTCGACCAGGCCGTGCATGGCGGTGTCGATCGACGGCGCGGCGCCGCCCTTGCCGTGCAGGCAGTAGTCGAACGCGGCGACCATCTCGTCCTCGCGCTCCACGCCCGGGTAGACGTTCACGAGCGCGCGCAGGCGGTCCAGGCGGAGCACGGCGAGGCCGGACTCCTTCAGCGTGCCCAGGTCGCCGCCCGAGCCCTTGACCCAGAGGAGTTCGACGTCCTCTCCGGTGACCGGGTCGGGCGCCGCGCCCTTGGCCGAGGTGTTGCCGCCCGCGTAGTTGGTGTTGCGCGGGTCGGCGCCCAGCCGGTGCGAGCGCTCCAGCAGTTCCTTAACGACTTCCATGGTTGGTCAGGCCCCCCAGCCGGCCTGGTTGCCGCCGACACGCTCGGCGGCGATCTTCTCGAAATATCCGGACTTGGCGTACGCGGTCATCGGGTCGGGCGCCAGCCCCGACTCCTCCCGCAGCTCGGCGAGCAGCGGCCGCACGTCGGTGTTGTAGGCGTCCATGAACACGGCGTTCGCGCCCAGGACGTCGCCCTCGGACTGGGCGGCGGCCAGCGCCTCCCGGTCCACCAGCAGCGCCTTGGCGGTGGCCTCCTGGACGTTCATGACCGAGCGGATCTGGCCCGGGATCTTGGGCTCGATGTTGTGGCACTGGTCGAGCATGAACGCCACGCCGGCCTCGGCGTCGAGCCCGCCGCCGCGGACCACTTCGAACATGATGCGGAACAGCTGGAACGGGTCCGCCGCCCCCACCATCAGGTCGTCGTCGGCGTAGAAGCGCGAGTTGAAGTCGAACCCGCCGAGCTTGCCCTCGCGCAGCAGGAACGCCACGATGAACTCGATGTTGGTGCCCGGCGCGTGGTGGCCGGTGTCCACCACGACCTGCGCCTTGGGGCCGAGCTTGACGCAGTGGGCGTACGCGGTGCCCCAGTCGGGCACGTCGGTGGCATAGAAGGCGGGTTCGAAGAGCTTGTACTCCAGCAGGAAGCGCTGGCCCTCGCCGAGCCGGTCGTACACCTCGGCCAGGGACTCGGCCAGGCGGTCCTGGCGGGCCCTGATGTCGTCCTGGCCCGGGTAGTTGATGCCGTCCGAGAACCACAGCTTGAGCGTGTCGGAGCCGGTGGCGTCCATGATGTCCACGCACTCGAGCAGGTGGTCGGTGGCCTTGCGGCGCACCCGCGCGGACGGGTTGGTGACGCTGCCCAGCATGTAGTCGTCGTCCTGGAAGACGTTGGAGTTGATGGCTCCGATGCCCACACCCAGCTCACGGGCGTGCCTGGCCAGGTCGGCGTAGTCGTCCACCTTGTCCCACGGGATGTGCAGGGCGACCGTGGGGGCGATCCCGGTGTAGGCGTGCACCTGGGCGGCGTCGGCGAGCTTCTCGTACGGGTCGCGCGGCACCCCCTTCTGTGCGAACACCTTGAACCGCGTGCCGCTGTTGCCGTAAGCCCAGGACGGCGTCTCGATGTGCTGCGCCCGCAGCGCGGCCTTGATGTCAGTCATTACTCCCCGATCAATCCAGGTGGAACACTTCGTCCAGCGGGTGCATGCCCTCGTCGGGCCGCCCGTCGAGGCTCTCGAAGAACGGCGCCATCTCGGCCTGCCAGCGGGCGTTGACCTCGGTCTCGGCCATGGCCTTCCTGGCTGCCTCGAAGTCCTCGGTCTCCAGGTAGCCCACGAGGAGGCCGTCGTCTTTGAGGAAGAGCGAGTAGTTGTGCCAGCCGGTGCGCGCGAGCGCCTCTCGCATCTCCGGCCAGACGTCTCGGTGGCGTTCGCGGTACTCCGCCAGCCGCTCTGGGCGGACTTTCAGCAGGAAGCAGACGCGTTGCACTGACACTCCCTTCAAAACGTTTTAATCCTTCGTGCAGGAAACTATGATTCCTGGTGCTCGCTGTCAATGCGCCCCGACCCACGGACCCCGCACGGTGATCGCCCAGCCACGATGACACGTTTTAATCCCCGACCCCCGGCAACGACGGGCCGCCGCACTCGCCCACGACACGCACGACGCCCACGCGCGACCCAGGCCGCCGACTGGCAGCGAGGCCCCGCCAGGGCCCACCGACCACACCCCGCACCACGCCGCCGCAGCGCCGCGTCGGCGAGACGTCCCACGGGCGGGACGGGGCGATGGTAGTGGGTGGGCACCGGCGGGGCGCGGTGGTCATGTGGGGAGTTTGTTGCCGACGAGGGCCAGGTTCTGGATGGCCGCCAGCCCGTACAGGGCCGTGGTGTTGGTGGAGACCCAGGCGGCCTCGTCCGTCGGGTTGAGGGTCGTCGTGACCTTCTCCGACTTCCACGGCAGGTTCGGCGCGTAGCCGTCCCCGGTGGCGAACTCCGTCCACGCCCGGGCGGCGAGGTCGTCGCGCTGGAGCCGCACCGCCGCGTACGCCGTGAGCCGGGAGTGCCCCTGCTTGAGGATGAGGTTGCCGAAGTTCGCGCCCGTCTCGGCGGCCTGCTCGGCCTTGGTGGCGTTGAACAGGCGGCAGTACTGGAGCCAGGCCCGCTCGAAGTCCGGCATGTCCACCAGGTCGATGAGCTCGGCGCAGATCTCGACCTGGCCGAACATGGCCGACAGGTGGGACACCGCGACCTTGCGAGCGGCCGGGGCGAACTCGCCGGTGCTGAGGTTGTAGAGGCCCTCGCCGGTGACGAAGCCGTTGGGCATGGCGGCGATGGTCCGCATGGTGGCCTTGAGCTTCTTCTCGGCCACCGGGTCCCCGCCGCGTTCCCACTCGGTCAGCCAGGCGGCGGCCAGGCCGCTCCAGTCGGTGCCCAGCCCGATCGCCAGGGCCGAGGGGTCCGGCGTGTACGGCTCCGTGCGGATCTTGCGGAGCGGGTCGATGGCCAGGAATGTCTTGTCGGAGTCCACCAGCGCCCGCATGAGGTCGCCGGTGCGCTCGTCGGCGGTCAGGAAGTAGAAGATGCGCCGGTAGACCGCGGTCGAGATGCGCTGCTGCTTGGCGCTGCACCCCCAGTGCTGCACGTTGTGCCGGCTGCCGAGCCCGGCCCAGGGCCCGAGGTGGTAGACGTCCACCTCGCCGGTGTGCCGGGTCATCGCCTCGGCGAAGCGGAACACGTCGGCGCGCCCCGAGCGCAGGTAGGCGTACCAGAGCCACAGGTCGGGCGAGAGCTCCGAGTTGTCCCAGGCGTAGCCGCCGACGTCGTAGCGCCACACGTGCCGGTCCTCGTCGAACGTGTGCATGATGTCGCCGTAGTCCCAGAACCCGTACCAGTGCCGCTGCTCGACCTGCTTCCTGTAGTAGTCGAAGAGGAAGTCGAGGCGGTCCTCGATGGTCTTCCTGCCGGGCGTCGACCGGTCGACGGGGCTGAACAGGCCGCCGAACACCTTGGCGGCGGCCAGGTGCGCGGGCGGCGCGACGATCAGGGGCGGCGTCCGGACGGCGTCGGCCATCGCCCCGAGCCGGGCGGCGTCGGGGGTGGCGGCCAGCGCCCAGAACGTCAGCTCGCTCGTACGCGCGATCCCGAGCGGCGTGCCGAAGCCGGGCTCGTAGTCCTCGTACGTGATGTTGAGGCCCTCGATCTGCTCCGGGTAGGTGTCCTGGCCCATGCCGTCGTGGTAGAAGCGGGTGTCCATCGGCCCGGCCTCCGGCGACCAGAGCCAGACGGTGACCTCGGCCTCCTCCGAGGCGGCCCCGCGGATGTCGAGCTGGGTGGGGTGCCGCTGCCAGAAGTCACGCATGCCGAACGCGAGGCCGCCGCTCGTCCCGCCCACGTAGCCGAGCCCCGAGGCCCGCCGGCCCTGGTCGACGGCGACCCAGCCGTACCCCTTCTTGGTGCGCTTCTTGAGCGTGAAGCCCTCGGAGGACAGTTGCGCGAGGGTGTAGTCGCCCCAGTCGGGGATGAGCTGGACGCGGCTGCTGACGCGCGTGTCCCAGGTGGCGATGTCCGGCAGCCGCTGCCCGGCCACCTGCGCCTTCCGCACGGCCGCGCCGGGGTCGCGGCGCAGGCCCGTGATGCCCTTGACGGCCTCGGTGAGCAGGCCGTGCCCGTCGCCGACGAACCGGATGTGCCGGTTGTACGGCTCGTCCCGCATCGGGACGCGGAAGCGCACGCCGAGCCCGGCGACGAAGTCGTGCTGCCCGTCGCGGTCGAACACGAACGTGTGCGTCATCCGCACGCTCTCCGCGCCCGCGTAGAAGTAGAGCCTGATCGTGAACGGCAGCCACGACCGGCCCTTCTTGGAGGTGTGGCGGCCCTCGATCCGGACGACCGCGCGCACCGGGCCGGACTGCTCGACCTCCACCTTCGAGATGTCGCTCAGGTAGGAGTCGACCTCGACGGTGCGGTCGTCATCGTCGTCGATCTTGCCCTGGCGGAGGTTGACGAGTTGCCCCTTGCGGGCGATCTCCGTCTCGCCGCGCCAGATCTGGCTGATCAGCTCGCTGCCGCTCTTGCGGACGCGGGCCCGGATCACGCCGGTGTCCACGTCCACGTACTGCTTCTCGTCCTTGACGGTGACGGGCTTGGCGGGGGCGGCGGCGGTGCCGGGCCGCAGCGTGTACGTCTCGGCCGCGGGAGCCCCGGAGCCGACCGCGTGAGCCGTCCACTTCAGCGACCCGTCCGGCCAGTACGCCAGCGGCCACGTCTGCATCGGCACGGCGGCGCCGTCGGCCGCGGTGAGCGCGAACGCCTGCTCCTTGGCCACGGCGCCCTTCGGCCACGGGACGCCCCAGGTGGTGCCGGGCGCCTCGGCGGGCTTGTCCTCCAGCCAGCGCAGGGGGACGTCGGGGACGGCCAGCGCCGCCAGCGCGGGCGACTCCAGCGCCGAGGCCAGCGGAACGGCGGCTCCGGCGACGGCTAACCCCTTCAGGGCGTCGCGGCGTGAGATCTGCTCGGACACAGGTGCACCTCCAGGCGGGAAGGGACGCGCTCGGACACGCCCCTCGGGGGGTTGTGGGTGGTACCGCTCCCTTGGGGAAGCGCTTTCCAAAGCCGGATGGCGGGACGCCCGCGGGCGCCCCGCCGTCAGGCGGAGATCACGCGGATGTCGCCCGCCGCCACCGTGACCGGGTCGCCGCCGGGCGGGGTCACGACCGCGTCCTCGCCCGTGTGGTTGACGGCGAACAGGTAGGAGCGGCCGTCCGCGTGCGAGCGCCGTACGACCTCCACCCCGGCGGGGGCGGCGGCGACGGGTTCGACGCCCGCCTCCGTGGTGACGGCGGCGATGACCTCGGCCAGGCCGTCGTCGTCGAGTCGGGTGGTGAGGTAGTGCGCGAACCCGTCGCCCCACTCGTTGCGGGTCCAGGCGGGCTCGCCGGTGGCGTACGTGTCGAGGACCTTCGCGCCCGTGGCGTGCGCCACCTCGCTCCAGGCGGTCCCCGACGCGCCCGAGGCCAGCGCGATCGGCCCGTCGAGGGGGAAGAACTCCTCGACGCTCACCCCGAGCAGGTCGCGCCACGCCCCGGGGTAGCCGCCGAGCCGTACCCGGTCGTGCTCGTCCACGATCCCGCTGTACGGGCCCACGAGCGCGACCCCGCCCCGCTCCACGAACTGCGCCAGGTTGGCCGCCCCCGCGTCGCTCACCAGGTAGAGGGCGGGCACCAGCACCAGGCGGTAGCCGGTCAGGTCGCCCTCGGGGTGGGCCAGGTCGCAGGTGACGCCGGCCCGCCAGAGCGCGGCGTGCCAGCGCTTGGCCTCCTCCACCGGGTCCATGTCCACGGAGGGCTGGGCCGGGTGGTCCTGGGCCCAGACGCTGGAGTGGTCGATGAGGATCGCCACGTTGGCGCTGACGGTGCTGCCCGCCACGTCGGCGAGCGCGGCCAGCTCGGCGCCGAGCGCGGTCACCTCCCGCCAGATCTTGGTGTCGGTGCCCGCGTGCGGCAGCATCGCCGAGTGCCACTTCTCGGCGCCGGCGCGGGAGGCCCGCCACTGGAAGTACATGATCCCGTCCGCGCCCCTGGCCAGATGGGTCAGAGAGTTGCGGCGCAGCTCGCCGGGGGCCTTGGCGCGGTTGCGCGGCTGCCAGTTGACGGCGCTGGTCGAGTGCTCCATCAGCAGCCAGGGCCGGCCGCCGTTGAGCGAGCGGGCGTAGTCGGCGGCGAAGGCCAGATCGATGTGCGGCTCCGCGCGGGCGCCGATCAGGTAGTGGTCGGTGGAGACCACGTCCATCTCGGCGGCGAAGGCCCAGCAGTCCATGTCCCAGTGCGCGCCCGCCATCAGGTTGGTGGTCGCGGGCACGTCCGGGGTGATCTTCTTCAGCAGGTCGCGCTCGGCGGTGTAGAGCTCGATGAGCGCGTCGGAGCTGAAGCGGCGGTAGTCGAGCTGCTGGCCGGGGTTGGGGAAGGTGGGGGTGGCGCGCGGCGGCAGGATCTGGGCCCAGTCGCTGTAGCGCTGAGACCAGAACGCGGTGCCCCACGCGTCGTTGAGCGCGTCGAGCGAGGCGTAGTGCGAGCGCAGCCAGGCGCGGAAGGCCGCCGCCGAGGTGTCGCAGAAGCAGCGCGCGTTGTGGCAGCCGTACTCGTTGTGCACGTGCCACAGGGCCAGCGCCTCGTGGTCCCGGTAGCGGATGGCCACCTGCTCGGCGATGCGCAGCGCCTTCTCGCGGTAGATCGGCGAGCTGGGGCAGAAGCCCTGCCTGCTGCCGTGGGTCAGCCGCCGTCCGTCGGCGTCCACCGGCAGCGCCTCCGGGTAGGTGTCCCCGAACCAGGGCGGCGGGGCGGCGGTCGGCGTGGCCAGGTTGGCCTTGATCCCGTTCGTGGCCAGCAGGTCCATCACGCGGTCGAACCAGCCGAAGTCGAACACTCCCTCGGCCGGCTCCAGCAGCGACCAGGAGAAGATGCCGACGCTGACCCGGTTGACGCCGGCCGCACGCATCAGCGCGACGTCCTGCTCCCACGTCTCCTCGGGCCACTGCTCTGGACTCCAGTCCCCGCCGTAGGCGATGACGTCCGGCATGAAACCTGCCTTTCGCAAGTCTGTTAGCGCTCACAGCGTGTTACGTCAGCGTTTACGGGGGATTAAAACGTTCCTCAAGCGCGTCGCACAAGGCCCGGCTCGCCACCTCGGATGGGTTCCCGCTGATCAACAGGGGTGATTACGCAGGCAGGCCCGCCAAATCCAGGCGTGACCCGTGATGCTGGTGTTACCTTAACGTTATGAGAACCGGGGAAGGCGGCCTCTGTGCGCCTCCCGATACAAACGTTTTACTCGATTCCCGCGCAACTCTGCCCACTCCAGGCCCGGAAATGCGGTCCCACCGGTGCCGCGACTGGCGCCATAGTCGTTAGTACGTTTTAATTGGTCCCCATGGCCATGGTCAGCATCAAGGACGTCGCCGCACACGCCGGCGTCTCCCCGGGCACGGTCTCCAACGTACTGAACCGGCCCGGAAAAGTCGCCCCCGCCACCCGGGAGCGGGTGGAGGCGGCGATCAGCGAGCTGGGATTCGTCCGGCACGGCTCGGCCTCGACGCTGCGCGCCGGGCACAGCAGGACGATCGGCCTGAGCGTGATCGACATCGGCAACCCGTTCTTCACCGAGGTCGCGGCCGGGGTCGAGGACGTGGCCAGCGAGCTCGGCTACGCGGTGATCCTCGGCAACTCGGCGGGCTCGCAGGACAAGGAGGAGCGCAACCTGCGGGTGCTGGCCGAGCACCGGGTGCGTGGCGTGCTGATCACCCCCTCCGGCGAGGACCCGGGCCGGCTCGACCGGCTGCGCGAGCGCGGCATCAGCGTCGTCCTGGTCGACCACCCGGCGCACCGGCCCGACCAGTGCGCCGTGGCCGTGGACGACGTCGCGGGCGGCCGGGCCGCGGTCACCCACCTGCTGGCCAAGGGCGCGCGCAGCGTCGCCTACGTGACGGGCCCGATGACGATCAGGCAGTGCGTGGAGCGCTGGGAGGGCGCCAAGTCCGCGATGCGGGCGGCCGGGCTGGACCCCGACGACATGAAGGTGGCCGAGACCGCGACGATGACGGCCCGCGCGGGCGAGAAGGCGGCCGCCGACCTGATCGGGAGCGGCCTGCCCGAGGCCGTGTTCTGCGCCAACGACCTGCTCGCGCTCGGCGTTCTGCGCGCGTTGTTGCGGGCGGGCGTGCGGGTGCCGGAGGACGTGGCGCTGATGGGCTACGACGACATCGACTTCGCCGCCGCCTCCACCGTGTCGCTCAGCTCGATGCGGCAGCCGACCTACCAGCTCGGCCGGATCGCCACCGAGCTGCTGCTGGACGAGTGCGACAACCCGGACACGCACGCGCACCAGCACATCATGTTCCAGCCCGAGCTCGTCGCCAGGGAGTCCACACAATGAGCCGCCGTTTCGCCGCCGTCGACCTCGGGGCCTCCAGCGGCCGGGTGATGCTGGCCGACCTCTCCGACGGCCTGGAGCTGACCGAGGTCCGCCGCTTCCCCAACGAGCCGGTGACCGAGGCGGGCCGCCTCCACTGGAACATCACCGGCCTCTACTCGGAGATCCTCGACGGACTGCGCGACGCGGGCCCGGTGTCGTCCATCGGCGTGGACTCGTGGGCGGTCGACTACGGGCTGCTCGACGAGTCGTACCGGCTGATGGGCAACCCGGTCCACTACCGCGACGACCGCACGCGTGGGGTGGCCGAGCGGGTGGCCGACTCGATCGGGGCCGAGTCCCTGTACGACGTGTCCGGGCTGCAGGTGCTGCCGTTCAACACGATCTACCAGCTGCTCGCCGACCGGCTCGACGGAGCCGTGACGATGCTGCTGATCCCCGACCTGATCGGCTACTGGCTCACCGGCGAGGTGGGCGCGGAGGTGACCAACGCCTCGACGACCGGGCTGCTCGACGTGCGCACCAGGTCGTGGGCGTTCCCCCTGATCAAGCAGCTCGGGCTGCCCAACGGGCTGTTCCCGCCGCTGCGGCAGCCCGGCGAGGCGGTCGGCGGGCTGCGGCGGCACGTGGCCGACGTGGTCGGCTGGTCGGCGCCCGTCACGGCGGTCGGCTCGCACGACACGGCCTCGGCCGTGGCGGCCGTGCCCGCCTCCGGTCCCGCTTTCGCCTACATCTCGTGCGGCACGTGGTCGCTGGCCGGGGTGGAGCTGCCCGAGCCCGTCCTGACGCCCGAGAGCCGGGCCGCGAACTTCACCAACGAGGCCGGCATCGACGGCACCGTCCGCTACCTGCGCAACGTCATGGGGCTGTGGCTGCTGCAGGAGTGCCTGCGCGCCTGGCCGGGCTCCGACCTGCGCGAGCTGCTGACGGCGGCGGCGGGCGAGCGGCCGTTCGCGGCCGTGGTCAACCCGGACGAGCCGGTGTTCCTGCCGCCGGGCGACATGCCGGCCAGGATCGCCGCCGAGTGCCGCCGCACGGGGCAGGAGCCTCCGTCGTCCCCGGCCGCGTACGTGCGGTGCGTGCTGGAGAGCCTGGCGCTCGGGCACCGGCTGGCCGTGCGGCAGGCGATGGAGCTGTCCGGCCGCGACGTCGAGGTCGTCCACCTGGTGGGCGGCGGGTCACGCAACGAGCTGCTGTGCCGGCTCACCGCCGACGCCTGCGGGCTGCCGGTGGTGGCCGGGCCCGCGGAGGCGACCGCGCTCGGCAACGTGCTCGTGCAGGCGCGCTCGGCGGGACTCGTCTCGGACCTGGACGAGATGCGCTCGCTGGTCGCCGCTTCCCAGCCGCTGCGCCGCTACGAGCCCTCCGGCGACCCCCAGGCGTGGGAGAAGGCCGCCGCGCGCATCGCCTGACCCCCTTCGACCTGCGGGTTTTCGCCTCCCGGGAGCAGGGCAGGAACCCGGCCAGGGGTTTCGGGGGGCGTCATGGAGATGCGTTGGCCGCTGCTGCGGCAGCTGACCGGCGAGGACCGCAGCGGGCGGGGAGCGGCGGTGAAGTCGGCCAGGACGGCGGAGCTGCGTGCCCGCACGGCCACGGCCGACCGGGTGGTCAAGTCGATCTGCCCGTACTGCGCGGTGGGCTGTGCCCAGAACGTGTACGTACGGGATGAACGGGTCGTCCAGATCGAGGGCGACCCCGACTCCCCCATCAGCCGCGGCCGGCTGTGCCCCAAGGGCGCGGCCAGCCTCCAGCTCACCACCGCGTCCGACCGCCGGCACAAGGTGCTCTACCGCCCGCCGGGCGGCGCCGACTGGCAGGAGATCGGCCTCGACACGGCCATGGACATGGTGGCCGACCGGGTCATCGCCACCAGGCGGGAGACCTGGGAGTGGGAGAGGGACGGCAAGCGCACCGCCAGGACCCTGGGCATCGCCAGCCTGGGCGGCGCGACGCTGGACAACGAGGAGAACTACCTCATCAAGAAGCTGCTGACGGCGCTCGGCGTGGTTCAGATCGAGAACCAGGCCCGCGTCTGCCACAGCTCCAGCGTGGTCGGGCTCGGCACGTCGTTCGGCCGGGGCGGGGCCACCACGTTCATGCAGGACCTGCAGCACTCCGACTGCGTGGTCATCCAGGGCTCCAACTTCGCCGAGGCGCACCCGGTCGGCTTCCAGTGGGTGATGGAGGCCAAGGCGCGCGGCGCGGTGATCATCCACGTCGATCCGCGCTTCACGCGCACGAGCGCGCTGGCCGACCTGCACGTGCCCATCCGCGCGGGCTCCGACGTGGCCTTCCTCGGCGCGATCATCAACCACGTGCTGGAGAACGACCTGTTCTTCCACGAGTACGTGGTCAACTACACCAACGCGGCCACCATCCTCAGGGAGGACTACCGGGACGCGGAGGACCTCGACGGCGTGTTCTCCGGCTTCGACCCGGAGACCCGCGTCTACGACGACGAGACCTGGCAGTACGAGGGGATGACGGTCTCCCCCGCCGCCGGCCAGCGCGACAAGGACTACGAGCGGCGGGTGGGCAAGCTGCCGCCGGGCCGCTCCGAGATGCTCGGCGCCACCGGCCTGCCGATGGACGGGACTCCGCAGCGCGACGAGACGCTGCGCCACCCGCGCTGCGTCATGCAGGTGCTGCGCCGCCACTTCGCCCGCTACACCCCGGAGATGGTCGAGCGGGTATGCGGCGTGCCGCGCGAGCTGTTCCTGCGGGTGTGCCGGCATCTGACGGACAACTCCGGCCCCGACAAGACCGCCGAGTTCGTCTATGCGGTGGGCTGGACGCAGCACAGCGACGGCTCGCAGTTCATCAGGGCGGCGAGCATCCTGCAGCTGCTGCTCGGCAACCTGGGCCGGCCCGGCGGCGGCATCCAGGCGCTGCGCGGGCACGCCAGCATCCAGGGCTCCAGCGACGTGCCGACGCTGTTCAACCTGCTGCCGGGCTACATCCCGATGCCGCACGCGCACGAGGACCTGGGCCTGCGCAAGTTCCTGCGGGCCGACTCGCCGCACCGGGGCTGCTGGGCGAACATGCCCGCGTACCTGATCAGCCTGCTCAAGGCGTGGTGGGGCGAGTCCGCCCAGCCGGACAACGACTTCAGGTTCGGCTACCTGCCCAGGCTGACCGGGTCGCACAGCACGTACGACACCGTGCTGGCCCAGCTCGACGGCGTCTGCAGGGGCTACTTCCTGCTCGGCGAGAACCCCGCGGTCGGCTCGGCCAACACCCGGATGCAGCGCCTGGGCATGGCGAAGCTCGACTGGCTGGTGGTCCGCGACTTCAACCTGATCGAGAGCGCCACCTGGTGGAAGGACGGCCCGGAGATCGAGACGGGCGAGCTGATCACCGAGGACATCGACACCGAGGTGTTCTTCTTCCCCGCGGCCTCGCACACCGAGAAGAGCGGCAGCTTCACCAACACCAACCGGCTGCTCCAGTGGCACCACAAGGCGGTCGAGCCGACTGGTGACGCGCGCAGCGACCTGTGGTTCATGTACCACCTGGGGCGGATCATCAGGGAGAAGCTGGCGGGCTCGGCCGACCCGATGGACGCGCCGGTGCTCGAGCTCACCTGGGACTACCCACTCGAGGGCGAGCTGTCCGAGCCGTCCGCGGAGGCCGTGCTGGCGGAGATCAACGGCTGGGGCCCCGATCGGCGGCCCCTGTCGGGGGCGGGCGACCTCAAGGACGACGGCTCCACGGTGTGCGGCTGCTGGATCTACTGCGGCGTGTACGCCGGCGGCGTCAACCAGGCCGCCCGCCGCAAGCCGCACACCGAGCAGGACTGGATCGCCGCCGAATGGGCGTGGGCCTGGCCGGCCAACCGGCGGATCCTCTACAACCGGGCCTCGGCCAGGCCGGACGGCAGCCCGTGGAGCGAGCGCAAGAAGCTCGTCTGGTGGGACGCGGACGCGGGCCGGTGGACCGGGTTCGACGTGCCGGACATCGACGAGGACAAGGACCCCGGCTTCCGGCCGCCGGAGGACGCCCAGGGCGTGGCGGCGCTGTCGGGGACCGATCCGTTCGTCATGCAGGCCGACGGGAAGGGCTGGCTGTTCGCCCCGTCCGGGGTGGTGGACGGGCCGCTGCCGACGCACTACGAGCCGCAGGACTCGCCGGTGGCCAACCCGCTCTACAGCCACCAGCGCAACCCGGCGCGCAAGGTCTACCCGCACGAGGACAACCGCTACCAGCCGAGCGGCGACGAGCCGGGCGCGTCGGTCTACCCGTACGTGGTGACGACGTACCGGCTGACCGAGCACTTCACGGCGGGCGGGATGAGCCGGCACACGCCGTACCTGGCGGAGCTGCAGCCGGAGATGTTCTGCGAGGTCTCGCCCGAGCTGGCCGCCGAGCGCGGGCTCGTGCACGGCGACTGGGCCACGATCGTCACGGCGCGCAACGCCATCGAGGCCAGGGTCATGGTCACCGACCGGATGCCGTCGCTGCGCCTGGACGGGAAGGTGCTGCACCAGATCGGGCTGCCGTTCCACTACGGGCCCAACGGCCTGGCCAGGGGCGACGCGGCCAACGAGCTGTCGGCGATCTCGCTCGACCCCAACTCCCACATCCAGGAGGTCAAGGCCCTGGCGGCCGACATCCGGCCCGGGCGGCGGCCGCGCGGGCCGGCGCTGCCGGAGCTGGTCAGGTCCTACCAGCGACGCGCGGGCGTCGGCGCCGGCACGGGGACGGAGGCGTGATGGGGCGTGTGGGGTTCTTCACCGACACCAGCATCTGCATCGGCTGCAAGGCGTGCGAGGTGGCCTGCAAGGAGTGGAACGCCGTCCCCGAGGACGGCCTGGCCTTCACCGGCATGTCGTACGACAACACCGTGGGCCTGGGCTCCGACACCTGGCGGCACGTCGCGTTCGTCGAGCAGCGCCGGCCGCTCGGCCACCAGGAGCCCGGGGTCGGCGACATGGACTTCCGCTGGCTGATGGCCTCCGACGTGTGCAAGCACTGCACGGAGGCGGCCTGCCTGGACGTGTGCCCGACCGGCTCGCTGTTCCGCACCGAGTTCGGCACGGTCGTGGTGCAGGAGGACGTCTGCAACGGGTGCGGCTACTGCGTGCCCGCCTGCCCGTTCGGGGTGATCGGCAAGCGGGAGAGCAGCGGCCTGGCCGCCAAGTGCACCATGTGCTACGACCGGCTGGGCGACGGGCAGGAGCCCGCGTGCGCCAAGACGTGCCCGACGGACTCGATCCAGTTCGGGGACCTCGACGAGCTGCGCGAGCGGGCCGAGCGCCGGCTCGTCCAGGTGCGCGAGGCGGGGACCGCCTCCGCCCGCCTGTACGGGCACGACTCGGGCGACGGGGTGGGCGGCATGGGGGCGTTCTTCCTGCTGCTGGACGAGCCCGAGGTGTACGGCCTGCCGCCCGATCCCGTGGTGACCACCAGGGACCTGCCGTCGATGTGGCGGCACGCGGGGGTCGCGGCGCTCGCCCTGCTGGCGGGCGTGGCGGCGACGGCGCTCCCGATCTGGAGGAGGCGGGGATGACCAGTCAGACCGACGTGCGCCTGGACGGCTCGGCCGAGCTGCGCACCGAACGCGAGGCCACGCCGGGCTCCGCGGGCGACCGGCGCGAGCGGCGCAGGCCGCCGGAGGCGGGCCCAGAGAAGGGCTACGACTCCTACTACGGCCGGCCGGTGCTGAACGAGCCGACGTGGCAGGAGCACGACATCGCCGGCTACCTGTTCCTGGGCGGCCTGGCCGGCGCGTCGTCCACGCTGGCGGCCGTCGCCGAGCTCACCGGGAGGCCACGCCTGGCCAGGGTGGGCAGGGTGGCCGCGCTGTGCGCGCTGGGCGGCTCGTTCTACTCTCTGATCCACGACCTGGGGCGGCCCGAGCGGTTCATCAACATGCTGCGGGTGTTCAAGGTGACCTCGCCGATGAGCGTCGGCACGTGGATCCTGACCGCGTACGGCCCGCAGGCCGTGTGCGCGGGGGCGGCCGACCTGACCGGGCGCCTGCCCAGGCTGGGCCGGGCCGCCACGGTCGGGGCGGGCCTGGCGGGGCCCGCGGTGGCCACCTACACCGCCGCGCTGATCTGCGACACCGCGGTGCCCGCCTGGCACGAGGGGTTCCGCGAGATGCCGTTCCTGTTCGCCGGCTCGGCCGCGGCCGCGGCGGGCGGGCTCGGGATGCTGGCCGCGCCGCTGTCGGAGGCGGGCCCGGCCCGCCGGGTGGCGATGCTGGGCGCGGCCGTCGAATGCGTGGCCGCCACCCGGATGGAGCGGCGGCTGGGGCCGCTGGCCGAGCCGCTCAAGCGCAGCCCGCTGCTGCGCGCGGGCGAGGCGCTGTCGCTGGCGGGCGCGCTGGCCGGGGTGACCGTCGGCCGGCGCAGCAGGATCGCGGCCGTGGCGGCGGGCGCCGCCCTTCTCGCGGGCTCCGCGTGCACCCGGTTCGGGATCTTCCGCGCCGGGATGGAGTCCGCCAACGACCCCAAGTACACCGTCCAGTGGCAGCGGAGGAAGCTCGCATGAGCCGCAAAGTCATCGCTTACCTGCCGTTCTTCTGCATCGTGCTGATCACCTGCGCGGCTTCCCTGCTGGCGGGCAGGAGCGTTCCCGAGGGCCGGATCCGGGGACGTACGATCAGCAGATGACCGAAAAGACCGAAACCACGCCTGGATGGCTCTCGCCCGACGAACTCGAGTCGGTGCGGGGCCAGCTGCCCATCCTCTACGTCGACGCCGTGCCGGTGCGGGTCGACGACACCGGCGTGGTCACCCGCGTCGGCCTGCTGCTGCGCATCGCGTCAGACGGCACGGTCAGCCGGGCGCTGGTCTCGGGACGGGTGCTGCACCACGAGCGGATCCGCGACGCGCTCCTGCGTCATCTGGAGAAGGACCTCGGCCCCGTGGCGCTCCCCCACATCCCCGCCTCCCCTCAGCCGTTCACCGTCGCCGAGTACTTCCCCACGCCCGGCGTCACCCCCTACCACGACCCTCGCCAGCACGCCGTCTCCCTGGCCTACATCGTCCCCGTCGCGGGCGACTGCCGGCCCCGGCAGGACGCCCTGGACCTGGAGTGGTTCACCCCTGAGGACGCCGCGTCGCCGGCCGTGCAGCAGGAGATGACCGGCGGGCAGGGCGTGCTGCTCAAGCAGGCCCTCGCCCACGTTGGCTGCCTGCCCTGATCAAACGGCTCTGCGGAAGGAGAGGGAGCGCCCGCCCGCGTCGAACTCGGCGCGGGCGGTGATCCGCTTCCCGCTCCCGCCGGGGAGCGCGAAGCCGACCGAGATCGCCGTTCCCGGGTCCACGCGCGGCATCGTGCGGGCCCGCGCGCGGTTCAGGCCCAGCTCGACCTCGCGCCAGGGCACCGACGAGCCGTTGTACAGCGTCACCACGACCTGGCCGCCGGTGATCTCGGTCTTCAGCCCGTACGGGATGCGCGGGTCCGGGCCGATCGAGTCGTCCAGCAGGCTCATCAGCTCGTCCACCAGCTCCACCCGCTCCGCCGCCAGGTCGCGGAGCTCCCCCGGGTCGGTGGCCAGGTCGTACAGCTCGACCCGGCCCTCCGGGCCGGCGCCCGCGATGTGCGGCGCGAAGCGGACCAGCTTCCACCGGCCGCGCCGGATCGCCTGGGCCTTGCGGGGCCGGTTCCACACCAGGTGGTCGTGCTTGGGGGCGCCCGCGCCGGTGAGCAGGCCGCGGAAGGACAGGCCGTCGAGGTGCGCGGGCACCGGCACCCCGGCCAGGTCCGCGAGGGTCGGCAGCACGTCCCACGAGGCCACCGGCTGTTTCACCACGCGCGGCCGCAGCCCTGGCGACCAGGCGATCAGCGGCACGCGGATGCCGCCCTCGTACACGTCGCGTTTGTCCCCGCGCCAGGGCCCGTTGGAGTCGAACAGCTCCGGCGTCACGCCCTTCTCGCTGTGCGGCCCGTTGTCGCTGGTGAACAGCACGAGCGTGCGCTCGGCCACGCCGGCCGCGCGTAACTCCCGCACCAGCGTGGCCACGTCGGCGTCGAGCCGGGCCACCTGCGCGGCGTGCCGCCGGTTCGGGCCGCTCCACGGCCGGTCCTCGTAGCGCCCGGCGTCGCCGGGGATGACGCTCGGCGAGTGCGGCAGGTTGGTGGGGAAGTAGAGCAGGAACGGGTCGTCGCCGCCGCGCCGGATGAACTCGATCGCCCGCTCGCGGAACAGGTCCGGCGCGTACTGTTTGCCGTCGAGGCGCACCTTGGCGCCGTTGTGCCACAGGTACGTGGGGAAGTACTGGTGGGCGTGGGCGTGGCCGATGTAGCCGAAGAACTCGTCAAAGCCGCGCTCGTTCGGGTGCGAGGCCTGGCCCGGCAGCTCGGGACCGAATCCCCACTTGCCGAAGCAGGCCGTGCGGTAGCCGGACAGCCGCAGCAGCTCGGCGAAGGTGAGGTCGGCGTCGGTGAGCGAGCGCTGCGGCCCGCCCTCCGGGTTCTCGCGTACGGTGCCGTGGCCCGCGTGCAGCCCGGTGAGCAGCGCGCAGCGTGACGGCGCGCAGAGCGGCGCCCCGGAGTAGGCGGTCTCGAAGCGCACACCCTCGGCCGCCAGCCGGTCCAGGTTGGGGGTGCTGATCAGGCGCTGCCCCTGGCTGCCGATCTCGCCCCAGCCCAGGTCGTCGGCCAGGATCACGACGATGTTGGGCCGCGCGGGAAGACCCGCTGAGGCGAGAGCGGGTTTGGGCAGGCTGAAGCCGGCGAGGCTTCCGGCGAGCAGGGTACGGCGCGAGGGCCCGTCGATCACGATCCGCAACCTATCGGAGCCAAAGGCGAATAGGAGACAAATCGCAGCTGAACTTCCGTCACCGCGTGTAGCCCCACAGGCGGCAGATCTCGCGCAGTTCCTCGGGCACCTCGTCCGCCGACGGCAGGGGGCGGCCCGCGACGACCGTCCCGGTGCGGATCTTGTCGCGCCAGTCGCCGATGCCCTTGACGAAGCCGCCGTGGTCCTTGTCGCCGTAGGTGAGCATGGCCGGCTCGAACTCCACGCCCAGGAAGAGGCAGAGCCGCCGCAGCTCGCGCTCAGGGTCGGCCACCAGGTCCTCGTAACGCAGGGTCAGCCCGTCGAGGTGGGTGCGGGCCTCCTCCAGGTACGTCATGTAGCTCAGCGTGCGCGGCACGGCCTCCTCCATGGGCCGCTTGTCCGGGTCGGCCTCGTGCCAGGACTGCACGATGGACATGGGGTGGCGCAACAGGAAGAGGAAGCGCGCGTCGGGCCAGCAGGTGGCGATGCGCCGCCAGGCGAACACGTTGCTCGGCGTCTTCTCCGCCAGGACCGGCTTGCCGCTGCGGGTCAGCTCGCGGTGGAGCAGCCGGTCCCACACGATGTGCTCGATGTCGCTGTGGGTGTGGCCGAGCGCGTCCATGGCCTGCCGTACGGGGTCGGTGCCGAGCCCGACCGTGACCCGCCTGAAGTGCGTCTCGATGGGCGAATGCACCTGGGAGTGGCTGTTCAGCATGACCCGCAGGAGCGTGGACCCCGACCGTACCGACGACAGCAGGAAGACCGGCTCGCGCAGCAGCCGGTCGTGCGCGGGATCGACGGGCGGCCGCACCTCGTCGCCGGGCAGCCGCTGGAGCACCAGCGGCGGCGGTGGCGGCGGTTTCGGCGGCTGCTTCCGCGGCCGCCGCGTCAACGTGTATCCGGTCAGGCCCTCCAGCGTCGTGTTGGCCCGGTACCTCCAGCTCATGGCCCACCAAGGTAGAGACGGCCCGTGAACCCCAGGTGAATCCGGGCTGTGAAACTCACCCCCGCTTGTGGACGACCCGCTCGTGCACGACCGCGTACGTGTTGCGCAGCGCCGCCATCGACTCGTCGTAGGAGGCCTGCGCGACCCCGGTGAACAGGCAGTCCACCACCATGAGCTGGGCGATGCGGCTGCCCAGCGCGCCCGAGCGGAACTTCGTCTCCCGCGCGGCCGTCGTGAGCGTCACGTCGGCGGCCCGGGCCAGCGGCGAGTCGCGGAAGTTCGTGATGGCCACGGTCGAGGCGCCGGACTTGCGGGCGATCGACAGGAACTCCACCGTGTCCACGGTGGCGCCCGTGTGGGACACGGCGACCGCCACGCAGCCGGAGTCGAGCGTGGCCGCAGACGTCCAGGCCGAGTGGGAGTCGTGCCAGTTGATCGCGGTACGGCCGATGCGCGACAGCTTCTGCTGCAGGTCGAGCCCCACGAGGGAACTCGCGCCCACCCCGAAGCTGTCGATCCGCCGGGCCGCCAGCAGCAGCGACACGGCGGTGGCCAGCGCGTCCATGTCCAGCGAACGGGCCGTGTCGGCGATGGACAGCGTCTCGTTCATCGCCACCTTGGAGACGATGCCCTCCAGGCTGTCGTACCGGTCGATGTCGCCGGACGCCTCCGGCAGGCTCGACGTGGTCAGCTCCTCGCGCGCCACCGCCCTGGCCAGGTCGATCCTGAGGTCCTTGTAGTGGGCGTAGCCCATGCGCTGGTAGAAGCGCACCACCGAGGTCGTCGAGGTCGCGCAGCGGGCGGCCAGCTCGGCGATGGACAGGTTGGCCGCCCGGGCGGGATCGCCGACGAACTCCTCCGCGATCCGCCGCTCCGACGGCCGCAGCGCGGGCATGGCGGCCCGGATGCGGATCAGCACGGTCCCGTCGTCCTCGGCCATCCTCACCCATCCCCGCAACGGAAAGAAAATACCCCAGTGGTAGGGTCTGCGTAATTTTATGACCGACTCCCCCCAGGAGACCACATGCCCCGTGGCGCAATCTCCGCGGTCGGCATCGCCGCTGCGCTGTCCATCGCCCTCACCAGCTGCTCGTCATCCTCGTCCTCATCCTCCGGGCCCGCCCCGAGCGCCGGCGGCGCGGCCTCCGGCAAGACCCTCGTGGTCGGCGTGACCTCCGACCCGGACACGCTCTTCCCCTGGAAGGCCACCCAGTTCCAGGCCGTGAACGTGCTGCAGAACCTGTACGGGACGCTCACGGAGTTCGACAAGGACCTGAACGTGGTCCCCGGGCTGGCCGAGTCGTGGCAGACCTCGGACGACGGCAAGAAGCTCACCCTCAAGCTGAGACAGGGCGTCACGTTCGCCGACGGCAGCAAGTTCGACTCCCAGGACGCGAAGTCGTCGCTGGAGAAGATCATGGACGAGAAGACGGCGGCCGTGGCCAGGGCGTCGCTGTCGTCGGTGAAGTCGGTCGAGGCGCCCGACGCGGGCACCGTGGTGCTGGAGCTGACCGGGCCCGACGCCGCGCTGCCCGCCAACCTGGCCACGGTCAACATGGCGATGCTCTCCTCCGACGACACCGAGGAGAAGCTCAACACCGCGCCGAACGGCACCGGGCCGTTCAAGCTGCGCAACCGCGTGGCGAGCCAGTCGATCACGCTGGCCAGGAACGACGCGTACTGGGGCAGCGAGAAGCCGAAGGTGGCCGCGGTCGAGTTCCGGGTGATCCCCGACGAGTCGTCCATCGTCTCGGCCATGCAGTCGGGCAACGTGCAGCTCGCGGTCTTCAACGACCCGCTCGTCGCGCAGACCGCGCAGGGCGGCGGCACGCTCACCGTGACCAAGACGCCGCAGCTCAACTACCACGTGCTCCAGCTCAACGCGCAGCACGGCGACCTCAAGGACGTCAACGTGCGCCTGGCGATCCAGTGCGCCATCGACCGCAAGCAGGTGCTCGACACCGCCGCGCTCGGCGAGGGCGAGGTGACCGGGCCGATCACCGCCCCCGCGTTCAAGTCGGATCCGAACAAGCGCCCCTGCCCGGCCCGCGACCTGGCCAAGGCGGCCGAGTATCTCGGCAAGGCGGGCAAGTCCGGCGGGGTGACCGTCAAGACCATCGTCTCCCAGGGCGAGTACGCGACCTCGGTCAACGAGGCCCAGAACCTCAAGGCCCAGCTCGCCGAGGCCAAGATCAACCTGGACCTGGAGGTGCTGGAGTCGGGCGCATTCGTGGACCGCTGGGTGACCGCCGACTTCGACGCGGCCGTGGCGCTCAACGGCGGCCGCCCCGACCCGGACGGCTCCTACGGCCGCTACTTCACCAGCAAGGGCAATCTGAACAAGGTCGCCGGCTACAGCTCGCCCGAGCTGGACAAGCTGTTCGCCGAGGGCAAGGCGACGACCGACCAGGCCGCCCGCAAGGCGATCTACGAGCAGGTCTCGGCGAAGCTGGAGGAGAACGCCCCCTGGATCTGGCTGTTCTCCGGCTACACCTACACCGCCACGACGGCCGGCGTGCAGGGGTTCGTGCCGATGGCCAGCGGCTCGCTGCAGTTCCTGCGGACCACCTCCGTCAGCTGATGAGACGTATGCGCAACCGCGTCATCAGCACGGCGGGGACCCTGCTCGGGGTGGCCGTGCTCGTGTTCGTCATGCTGCGGGCGATCCCCGGCGACCGGATCACGGCGGGGCTCGGCACCGAGGCGGCGGCGCTCACGCCCGCCCAGCGGCAGGCCCTGGAGCAGTACTACGGGCTCGACCAGCCGCTGATCACGCAGTTCTTCTCGTGGCTGGGCAACATGTTCACGGGGAACTTCGGCTACTCGGCCCGCCAGCAGCAGAGCGTGCTCGACCTGACCCTGCACTCGTTGCCGGTGACGTTCGAGCTGGCGGTGCTCTCGATCGTGCTGGCACTGCTGATCGGGGTGCCGCTGGGCATGCTGGCGGCCTCCAGGGCCAACTCCCCCAGGGACGCCCTCGGCCAGCTGGTGAGCCTGGCGGGGCTGTCGGTCCCGGCGTTCCTGCTGGCCACGGCGCTGCTGTCGATCTTCGCGGCGTCGTTCGGGTTCAACCCCAACGGGCAGGGCTTCGCCATGCTCTTCGACGATCCGCTGCTCAACCTGCAGCAGATGCTCCTGCCGGCGCTGGTGCTCGGCTTCGGCATCGCGGCGCCGATCCTGCGCACCACCCGCACGGCGGTGCTGGAGGTGCGCTCGGACGACTTCGTCCGCACCGCCCGCGCCAAGGGCGTGCCGGAGCGGCGGCTGCAGGTCAAGCACGTGCTCGGCAACGCGCTCGTGCCGATCGTGACCATGACCGGCCTGCAGTTCGGCTACCTGCTCGGCGGCGCGGTCGTGGTGGAGCAGATCTTCTCCGTGCCGGGCGTCGGCCGGCAGGTTCTGCTGGGCATCCAGCAGAAGGAGTACGCGGTCGTGCAGAGCACGGTGCTGGTGATCGCGCTGGCGTTCGTGCTGGTCAACCTGCTGACGGACGCGCTCTACCGGGTCATCGACCCGAGGGTGAGGGCCTCGTGAGGAGGAGTCCCGCCCTGGTGGCGGGGTCGGTGATCCTCGTGCTGCTGGCGGTCGTGGCGGCGCTGTCGTTCGCCGGGCTGCTGCCGTACGACCCGGTCGCGCAGCACCCGCCGTCCCGGTTCGGGGCGCCGTCCGGCGCGCATCTGTTCGGCACCGACCAGTTCGGCCGGGACGTGTTCTCCCGGGTGGCGGCCGGGGTCGGCAACTCGGCGCTCATCGCGGTCGTCGCCGTGGCGTTCGCGACCGTGGCGGGTACGCTGGGCGGGCTCGTGTCCGGCTTCTACCGCGGCGTCGCCGACGGCGCGATCGGCGGGGTCACGAACGTGCTGTTCGCGTTCCCGCCGCTGCTGCTGGCGCTGTCGCTGGCGTCGGTGCTGGACCGGAACTGGTTCACGATCGCCGTGGCCATCGCCATCGTGTACGTGCCCATCTTCGTCCGCGTCACCCGGGGCCCGGTGCTGTCGCTCAGGGAGATCGAGTACGTGAAGGCGGCCGTCTCGACCGGCATGAGCCGCTGGCAGATCATGCTCCGGCACGTCCTGCCGAACATCACCTCGATCGTCATCGTCCAGGTCGCCCTGTCGCTGTCGTGGGCGGTGCTGACCGAGGCGTCGCTGAGCTTCCTCGGCCTGGGCACGCCGCCGCCCGCGCCGTCGCTGGGCTCGATGATCTTCGAGGCGCGCAGCCTGGTCTTCGTGGCCCCATGGACGCTGATCGCGCCGGGCGCGCTCGTCGTACTGCTGGTCGTGAGCCTCAACCTGCTCGGCGACGGACTGCGTGACACTCTCGACCCGCGAGGAAGACGATGAGAATTCTTGGGATGATCTCCGGCACGTCGCACGACGGGATCGACGTGGCCGTGGTGGACTTCGAGCTCGTCGGCGGCCTGCTGGAGGGCCGGGTGGGCCACACGGCGAGCACGCCGTACCCGGCGGAGCTGCGGGCGCGGCTGATCGCGGCGCTGCCGCCGGCGCGGACGACGCTGGCCGAGGTGTGCGTGCTCGACACGCTCATCGGGCAGAGCTTCGCCGACGCCGCGGCGTCGGCGATCACGCTGGGCGGGCCCGTCGATCTGATCGTCTCGCACGGGCAGACGGTGTTCCACTGGGTGGAGGGCACGCACGCGCTCGGCACGCTGCAGATCGGCCAGCCCGCGTGGATCGCCGACCGGACCGGCGTCCCGGTGCTGTCGGACGTGCGCATCCGGGACATCACGGCGGGCGGGCACGGGGCGCCGCTGGTGTCGGTGCTGGACGGGCTGCTGCTGCGGGCCCACGAGGGCGGGGCGGCGGCGCTCAACCTGGGCGGCATCGCCAACATGACCGTGGTGCGCGGCGGAGAGCTGTACGCCTACGACATCGGGCCCGCGAACGCGCTGATCGACGCGGTGGTCACGAGCAGAGGGCTGAACGAGCGGGGCTTCGACGAGGACGGGCGGATCGCGGCCTCGGGCCGGGTGGACGAGCGGCTGCTGGAGGTGCTGCTGGACGAGCCGTACTACGCGCTGGCGGCCCCCAAGAGCACCGGCAAGGAGCTGTTCCACCTCGGGTACGTGGAGGCCGCTCTGGCCCGGGCGGGACGCGCGCCCGGGGACGCCGACCTGGTGGCGACGCTCACCGAGCTGACCGTCCGGACGGTGGCCCGGGACGTGCGGGCCGCCGGGGTGGGCGCGCTGGTCGTCTCGGGCGGCGGCTGCCGCAACCCCGTGATCATGGACGGGCTGCGTGCCGCGCTGCCCGGCGTGGACGTGGCGCCGTCCGACGACTACGGGGCCCCGTCCGACGACAAGGAGGCCATCGCGTTCGCGCTGATCGGCTGGCTGACCGCGCACGGCCTGCCCGGCACGGCGCCGGGAGGGACGGGCGCCCGGGAGGCCCGCATCCTCGGCACGCTGACGCCCGGCGCGGGGCCGCTGGCGCTGCCGGCGCCGGTCGCCGAGCCGCCGCGCTCGCTGGCGCTGACGCGATGAGCCGGCCCGCCGGCGACGATCCGGCGAGCGCCCCCGCGGGGGTGGTCATGGCCGCGCGGACGCCGTGGTTCGACCTCACCGAGTGCGCCGGTCACCGGACCGTGCGCCGGGAGGGCGGCGAACTCGTCGGCGAGGTGCCGATGACCCTGGACACCTGCCACGACCTCGCCTCGGTCACCAAGGTCGTGGCCACCACGACGGCGCTCATCCGCCTGGTGTCCGACCGGCTGGTGGACCTGGACGCGCCGCTGAGCGCGTACCTCGCCTACTCGTACGAGGCGATCACCGTGCGGGACCTGCTCCTGCACCGCGGCGGGCTGTGGGAGTGGTGGCCGCTCTACATCCAGCCGGAGCCGCCGCCCCCGCGTTACCGCCCCGGCCGCGCCCGCCACTACTCCGATCTCGGCTTCGTCCTGCTCGGCCGGATCGTCGAGACCGTCACCGGCCTGGGCCTGGACCAGGCCGTGACCGAGCTGGTCACCGAGCCGCTCGGCCTCGGCTCGACCGGGTACGCCCGCCCGGCGGGCCCCGAGGTGGCCATGAGCGCCCTGGACGACCGGATCGAGATGGTCATGCTCGACACCGGCCGGCCGTACCCCGTGCCGTACCGCAGCTCCGACTTCGCGCGCTGGCGGCGCGGGCCGGTGCTCGGCGAGGTCGCCGACGGCAACGCCCACCACGCCTTCGGCGGGGTCGCCGGGCACGCCGGGCTCTTCTCGACCGTGCCGGACCTGCTCGCCTACGGACTGGCGATGTCCCGGTACCAGGAGTACGACCGGCTGTGGCGGCCCGAGGTGGCCAAGGAGTTCTTCACCCCCGGCCCCGACCCCGGTCAGGCCCTGGGGTTCCGCACGTACGAGCTGCGGCTGCGGGACGAGACCGTCACCGTGCTCGGTCACCCCGGCTACGTCGGCTGCGCGGTCGGCTTCGTGCCCGGCCGCGACATCGCCCTGGCCCTGGCGAGCAACCGCCTGCTCGTCGAGGGCGAGCCCACCCCCACCGCCGCCCTCTGGGCCGGCCTGCTCCAGGCCGCCACGCAACGATCGAGGACCGCATGACCCCCCTCCTGGAGATCCGTGACCTCTCGGTCGCCTTCCGCACCCGCAGGCAGGACGTCACCGTCGTCAAGGGCGTCTCGATGGAGATCCTGCCCGGCCAGACCGTCGCGGTGGTCGGCGAGTCGGGCTCCGGCAAGTCGACCACGGCCGCCGCCGTCAACCGGCTGCTGCCGGACAACGGCCGCATCACCGGCGGCCGGATCATGTTCGACGGCCGCGACCTCACCGGGCTCTCCGGACGCGAGATGACCGCGATCCGCGGCGCGGGCATCGGCCTGGTCCCCCAGGACCCCATGTCGAACCTCAACCCGCTCATGCGCGTCGGCGACCAGGTCGCCGAGGCGCTGGAGGTCCACGGCGTGGCCACCGGCAAGGCGGCCCGGGCCCGCGTGCTCGAACTGCTGGACCTCGTCGGCATCCCCGACCCGGGCCGCCGGATCGGGCAGTACCCGCACGAGTTCTCCGGCGGCATGCGGCAGCGCGCGCTGATCGCCATGGGGCTGGCCTGCCGGCCGAAGCTCCTCATCGCCGACGAGCCCACCTCCGCGCTGGACGTGACCGTGCAGCGGCGCATCCTCGACCAGCTCGAGCAGCTGACCGCCGAGATGGGCACGGCCGTCCTGCTCATCACGCACGACCTGGCGCTCGCGGCGGAGCGGGCCGACGTGGTGGCCGTCATGCACGACGGCCGGATCGTCGAGACCGGGCGAGCGCGGGAGATCCTCGCCGAACCCGCGCACGAGTACACCAGGCGGCTGCTGAACGCCGTGCCGAGCCTGTCGTCGGTCCGCGTGCCAGGTGCGGTATCTGGACCGTCCCATGAGAGCGAGGACCTGGTGGTGGTCGAGGGCCTGCGGAAGGTGTTCCCGATCAGGGGCACGGGCGAGGAGCTGACCGCGGTGGACGAGGTCTCGTTCCGGATTCCGAAGGGCCGTACCGTCTCGATCGTGGGCGAGTCGGGCTCGGGCAAGTCGACCACCGCGAACCTGCTGCTCGGCCTGGACGACCTCACCTCCGGCAGCATCCGCTTCGACGGCACGGACCTGGCGGCGCTCGGCAGGCGGGAGCTGTTCGCCTTCCGGCGGCGGGTCCAGCCGGTGTTCCAGAATCCGTACGCCTCGCTCGACCCCCGCTACCCGGTCGGGAAGTCGATCGCCGAGCCGCTGCGCGTGCACCGCGTCGGCACCGCGGCCGAGCGCAGGAAGGCCGCGGCCGAGCTGCTGGAGAAGGTGTCGCTGCCCGCGTCCATGGCCGACCGGCTGCCGCACGAGCTGTCCGGCGGCCAGCGCCAGCGCGTGGCCATCGCGCGGGCGCTGGCGCTCTCGCCCGAGCTGGTCGTGCTGGACGAGGCCGTCTCCGCGCTCGACGTGCTGGTGCAGGCGCAGATCCTGGAGCTGCTCGCCGGGCTGCAGCGCGAGCTCGGGCTGAGCTACCTGTTCATCAGCCACGACCTGGCCGTCGTACGGATGATCTCGCACGAGGTGCACGTCATGCAGAACGGGCGGATCGTGGAGAGCGGCGCCGCCGAGGACGTCTTCGACCGCCCGTCCGCGGACTACACCCGCGAGCTGCTCGCGGCGATCCCCGGCAACAGGTAGGTTGGAAATCCGGACTCTCTCGGAGGTGAGGATGCCCAGGGAATGCTCGATCGCCAACGCGCTGGCGGTGGTCGGCGAGCGGTGGAGCCTGCTGGCCATGCGGGAGGTCCTTCTGGGCGTGCGCCGCTTCGACCAGATCGCCCGCAACACCGGCGCCAGCCGCGACATCCTCACCGCCAGGCTGCGCAAGCTGGAGGAGGTCGGGCTGCTGGAGCGCGAGCTGTACGAGTCGCACCCGCCGCGCTACGAGTACGTGCTGACCGAGGCGGGGCGGGCGCTGCACTCGGTGCTGCTGTCGCTCATGGACTGGGGCGACCGGTACGTCACTAAGGGAGAGCCGCCAACGGTGTGGCGGCACAGTTGCGGCGAGCCGCTGGAGCCGCTCATGGTGTGCGCGCACTGCCGCGGGCCCGTACACGTAGAGGACATGTCCGTTATACGCGTACATCAGCCGCAGTAGGCCCTTCAGCCGTCACAGTGGAGGGGTGAAGATCCTCCTGGTTCAGCCCCCTCACTGGTCCCCCGACGGCCACGCCAACTTCGACGCGATCGAGGAGCTCGTCACCGCGCGCTCGGGAGACGTGGTGCTCCTGCCCGAGCTGGCGGGCGCCAGCCTGCCGCGCGCCGAGTACCTGGCCAGGGTGCGCACCCTGGCCAAGGCGACGGGGATGGCGGTCGTCGGCGGGTCGCACTACGACGGCCCGGTCAACCGGGGCGCCGTGTTCGACGCCGGGGGCGAGCTGCTGACGGAGTACGACAAGGTCCACCCCTACGGCCTCGAACTGCGCTCGGGCGTGGTCCCCGGCCTCCCGAGCGCGGGCTTCGAGCTGAACGGCCGCCGCCTGCACGTCCTGCTCTGCGCCGACCTGTGGTACTCGGCCAGCCTGGCCGGGCGCGACGGCCTCGACGCGGTGCTGGTGCCGGCCTTCTCGGTCACCCGCTGGGACGGCCCCGCCCCGGCGCGCGAGCTGTGGCAGCACATGACCGTGGCGCGGGCGTACGAGTTCATGACGTACGTGGCGGTCAGCGACTGGCACCACGAGACCACCTACCACGGGCATCCCTGCGCGGGGGTCGCCGGGTTCGCCAACCCCTGCCCGCAGACCCGCGCCGGCTTCTTCACCGGCACGGGCGACGCCCCGGTCTCGGCCCACGACCTGGACTTCGACCGCCTGGACGCCTTCCGGCGCGACCGCGCGGACCGCGGCTTCCGGTAGGGCTGTCCCCACCACGCAATGGGCCGCGCGCAGGTTCGATCCGGCCCGACCCCCGCTCGTAGCGTCTTGTCCATGAGAACCCTCCAGCGCAGACTCGCCACCGACACCCGCTACACGCTGCTCGGACTCCCGCTGGCCCTGATCTCCTTCGGCGTCACCGTCGTCGGGGTCTCGGCGGGCCTGGGCGGCGCCGTCGCCTTCGTCGGCCTGCCGGTGCTGGCCGCGACCGCCGCCGCCTCCAGGCACCTGGCCGACCTCGAACGCGTCGCGCTCCCCGGCGTGCTCGGCCACCCGGTCGCCCGCCCGCCGTACGCGACCGCCCCTGAGGGCGCCGGCTGGTTCCGCCGCATGATGAACCCCCTGGCCGGCGGGCAGGCGTGGATGGACCTGCTGCACGGGATCATCGCGTTCCCGTTCGCGCTGGCCTCCTTCGTGCTCACCGCCACGTGGTGGGTCGGGGCCGTCGCCGGCCTGACCTTCCCCATCTACGGCTGGGCCATCGCCCGGATCCCGGGCGTCGGCGACGGGCTGCCCGAATGGCTCGCGTTCTACGGCGACCCCACGGGGTTCGTGATCGTCAACACCGTGGCGGGCGCCCTGTTCGCCCTGACCCTGCTGCCGGTGGCCCGGATGGCCGCCCTGCTCAAGGCGGGCGTGGCGCAGACCATGCTGACCCGCGCCGCCTACCCGCGGCCCGCCGTCACCCAGGAGCAGGCTTGGATCGCCGGCCGGTGACCCGCCTGTCCCCCATGGCCGCCTCCGTCCCGCGCGAGCCCGGACGAGGCGGCCTCAGCCATGTCCGGGGGAGGGTGTGAGGGCGTCGGCGACCTGGCGGGTGACGCGGCGGCCGATGAGGGCCAGGAGCTTGCGCGGGCGGCGGGGCATCAGGTGGGCCAGGCCCAGATTGCCGCGGCCAAGCACCACGTACCCGCGGTCGCGGTCGAACGCGCGCAGGGCCGTGGTGACGACCAGCTCGGGGGTGGCGGGCTTGGCGCCGATGGCCGCCTTCCTGGTGCCTATCCTGTCGAAGAACGCGGTCTCGACCGGCCCCGGCGCGACCGCCAGCACCTTGACGCCGGTGCCGCGCAGCTCGCTCCAGAGCGCGAGGCTGAAGTTGAGCACGAACGTCTTGGACGAGGCGTAGGTCGCGAAGTACGGGGCGACGGTGAAGCCGGCCGTGGAGCCCACGTTCAGCACGCCGCCGGAGCCCTGGGCGAGCATGCCCGGCAGGAACGCGTGCGTCAGCCCCACCAGCGCGACGACGTTGACCATGAGCTCCTCGTGCTCGCGCTCCGGCGCGATCTGCGCGAAGTGCCCGGCCGTGCCGAAGCCGGCGTTGTTGACGAGCAGGTCGACGGCGATCCCGCGGGCGGCCACCTCTTCCGCGACTCGCGTGGCCGCGTCGGGGGCGGACAGGTCCTGGAAGAGCACCTCGGCCCGCACCCCGTGGGCCTGGCGCAGCGAGGCGGCGAGGGTTTCGAGCGCGGGGCCGGACCTGGCGACCAGCACCAGGTCGTGCCCTCGGGCGGCCAGCTGGCGCGCGAACTCGGCGCCGATCCCGGAGGAGGCGCCGGTGACGAGTGCGTAAGTCATGAGTTGGAAAGTTGGTGGCCAGGGCCACCGTCCACCGCAGGTTCGCCAGCCGGGAGGCGCTGATCGAGGCCATGGAGGTGGCCGCGTGGCGGGAGATCCAGGAGGCCGTGCACGCCGCCCGCCCGCACACCGCGCCCGCCCAGGTGGCGCTCCATCAGGCCACGGCCAACATCCTGCAGATCAAGCTCGGCTGGCGGTTCACGCTGGCCCGCCCGGTGCCGCTCAGCAAGGAGGCGCAGGCGGTGCAGGCCGAGGTGATGGAGCTGTGCGAGGCGGTGTTCGAGAAGCTGCTGGGCCCCGGCGGCGACACCGTCTGGGCCCGGCAGGTCTATCTCGCGCTGCTGGGGGAGGCCGCGCACGGCTCTCCCCCAGGCTCCGATCCTGACGCGCTGGCCACGAGGGTGATCGACACCCTCCTGCACGGCGTTCAGCGCACCGCGTAGGCGCGGATCACCTCCTGCGACAGGGTGTTGCCGTTGACGTCGGAGGCCTTCAGCCGCAGCGAGACGAAGCCGGACGGCGAGCGGCCGAGCGTCGTCTCGTAGGCCCGCTCGCCCTTGTCACGCAGGCGGGCCGGCTTCCAGGTGGCGCCGTCGTCGTACGAGACCTCCAGCGAGACGTCCTTGACCGGGCTCTGCCGCGCGCCCTCCTGGTGGTAGAGCGACAGGCCGAGCCGGTGCGACCTGGCCTGGTTCTTCAGGTCCACGGGCGCGTCGAACGAGGCCAGCAGCAGCGGGACCACCGTCGTCTCCGTGGTGTGCTCCGAGCCGAACGTCCACACCGCCCTCGTGCGGGTGGACAGCTTCGCCCACTCGGCCTCGTTGGCGAGGTCGTACTCGATCCGGTACGTGGCCTGCTCCGGCGGGAGCATGCCCGACCCCGAGGGCAGGTAGTTCGTCTGCAGCAGCAGCTTGTCGCCCTGGTAGAGCCGGAAGTCGGACTTCAGGCCGTGCTCGAACATGCTGGTGTACCCGTCGCCGTAGTTGCGGTCGGCGTCCACGAAGCCCTGCATCGAGATGCGCAGCCGGTCGCCGTCCCGGCGCAGCGGGTTGCGCGGGTTGATGCCGGGCATCAGCGGCTGCTTGAACAGCGTCCGGCTGACCCGCTCCCCCACCTCGTAGGGGCGGAACTCCGGCGACGACATCAAGATGCGCGGCGTGTCCGGGTGCGGCCACATGTTGTTGTAGGAGCGCTCCGGGCTGCCCGCCGACGAGCTCCACTTCAGCTCGGGGTCAGGGGTGACGTAGTCGGTGCGGGTGCGCGGCGTCTTGGCCAGGGGCAGGTTCGTGGAGATGGACGAGGTGTCCCACGGCTCGAAGACGAACCTGGCCTCGTTCATCGTCACGTCCTCGGCCAGCTGGCTGTGGTAGCCGGTCTCGAGCCTGGCCAGCGACCTCGACCTGACCACGTACGTGAGCGATTCGCGCACCCGGCCCTTCTCGCGCAGGTAGAGGTCGTAGACGTACGGGCTGGCGACGATGCCCTTGGCCAGGATCGGCACGGGCAGGTGACGCAGCCGCGCGACCAGCTTCAGCCCCTCCTCGTGCGTCAGGCGCACGGTCGGGACGGCGAGCTTGACCTTGTTGCCGCCGGTGGTGACGTCGGCGCCCGGCTGGTCGCTGTAGACGGCGACCATCTTCGCCCCGGCGGCCGCGGCGGCGTTGGACTGGGTGGAGACGGGCACGCCTTCCGTGCGGCGGATGACGGCGAGCCTGCCGCGCAGGTCGCGGGCCTTGATCTCCTCGGCGCTGCCCCGCCCCGCGTCCACGGCCAGGAGCAGCTGGGTGCCGTCCAGGCGCGGGTACTCGGTGGAGAAGTCGCTGAACTGGACCGGGTCGACGTACTGCGGCTCGAGGTCCAGGCCGGGCGTGGACAGCTCGATCTCGGGGGCCGCCAGCCGCCAGCGGGTGGCGACGGTGAAGGTGCCCTTGGTGACCTTCCTGGTGGGCTGGACGAACAATCGCTCCTCGATCTGCCCGCCGGGCGAGATCGTGGTGCCGCCGCGCAGCGCGGTGCCCTTCTCGCTGGAGCGGTACCACATGAGGGCCCCGGCGGCGCCGGTGTTCCGCTTGGTCCGGTGGTCGGGCGTCTCGACCTTCACCTCGACCGCCTTGCGGGCGTCCAGCACGACCTCGGTGTTGTCCGTGATCTTCATCTCCGGGTCGCCGAGCAGGCTCTCGTTGAGCGGCTTGCCGCCGGTGGTGCTGTCCTGCGTGGCGGGCATGGTGAAGATGTGGCCGAGCACGGAGTAAGTGCCGGGCTTGACCAGCAGGCAGGTGCCGCTGCCGTACTTCTGGTCGGTGCAGGGCTGGGACGGGTCGCCCGGGAGCAGGCGGCCGACCAGGGTGCCCTCGTCCAGGTTGAGGACGGTGAAACCGCCGCGGCCGGGGCGGCCGTCGCGGGCGATGCCGCGTACGCGCAGCTCGACCCGCTTCTCGTCGACGCTCGCGGACAGCAGCGTGCGGACCGGGCTGCCGCCCGCGACGGCGGCCGTCAGCTCCTGGCGCACCATCCCGCTCTCGTCCGCCTTGGCCGTGACCTTCACCTCGGCCGTCCCGCCCGCGGGCACGGTGAGCTTCGACGGCTCGACGGTGAACGCGTCGCCGGCCGACAGATCCAGCTCGGCGGGCGCCTGGCCGAGGTTGTGGTAGCCCACGGTGAGGCTCTTCCGCTCGCCGGTGGTGAGCTTGCCGAAGCTCGCCGAACCCGTCGAGGCCACGACCGAGCCCTTGAGCGCGGCGGCCACGTCGATGCGGCCGGCGCCCTGCGCGTCCACGGGGATGTCCTGGCCCGGCTTGGCACTGGCCATGAGCAGCGACTTCAGCTCGTTGCCTGCGATCCCCGGGCGGGCCTGGCGCAGCAGCGCCGCCGCGCCCGCGACGTGCGGGGTCGCCATCGAGGTGCCGGACAGCGTGAGGCTGCCGCCGCCCGCCTTGGCGGCGGTGATGTCCACGCCGGGGGCGGTGACGTCGGGCTTGACCGACAGGTCGGCCGTGATCGGGCCCCTGCTGGAGAACGGCGCCAGCGCGTCCCGCTTGTCCACCGCGCCGACGGTCAGCGCCTCGGGGGCGTCGCCCGGGGCGCCCACGCACCCGTCGCAGCCGTCGTTGCCGGCGGCCACCACGAACAGCGTGCCGTACTGCTTGCTGAGCTGCGTCACCGCCGCGGTGAGCGGGCCGCCGGGCTCGCGGCTGCCCAGGCTCATGTTGACGACCTCGGCGTGCTTCTCGCCCGCCGCCCACTCCATGCCGTCGATGATCCACGACAGCTGGCCGTAGCCGTCGGCGTCGAGCACGCGGCCGTTGAGCAGCCGCGCGCCGGGCGCCACGCCCTTGCCGACGCCGCCCGCGCCCGTGCCCGCGATGGTGCTGGCGACGTGCGTGCCGTGCCCGTGGGGGTCGCCGGTGACGCTCTGGCCGGTGAAGTCGCGCTGGTCCGCGACCTTGCCCGCGAGGTCGGCGTGCGCGGCGTCCACGCCGGTGTCGAGGACGGCCACGGTCGTGCCGGTGCCGTCGTACCCGGCCGCCCACGCCTCGGGGGCGCCGATCTGCGGGACGCTCTGCTCCAGGTCCGGCTTCACCTTGCGGTCGAGCCAGATCTTCCGCACGCCCGCCAGCGGGCCCGCCGCCCTCAGGCTCGGGGTGGCCAGCTTGGCGAGCTCCGCCCCGAACGCGGCGGCGTCCCGGGTGGCCACCGACACGCCCGCGCCGCCGATGCTCTCCAGCGTCCGGGCCTGCTTGACGGCGGGGAGGGCGGCCTTGGTGGCGTTGCCCTCGTAGGTGAGGATGAGCGGGATGGCGCCTGCCGCGTAGCCCTGCTCGGCCAGCGCGCTCACGTTGAACAGCGCGGTGTCGAGCCGGTCGGGGACCAGGGCGGCGACGTCGTCGGGGATGACGGTCACGCCGGTGTCCGTCTCCAGCACCTGGAACGTCGGCACGGAGCCGTCCGCCCGCGGCGCGGGGGTGACCGTCACCGCGCGGTGCTCGCCGTCCACGGCCCGCACCTGCACCTGGTCACCGGTGATCAGCGTGATCTCGCCGACCGGGGCGCTCGTGAACGCCATCGGCGCGCCGGCCACTTCGGTGCCGGCGCGCGCGGCGCCGGGTGCCGAGAATAACGATGCGACCATGACCATGGAGGCGGCCGCAACCCGCCATCGCCCCATGGACGACCTCCAGAGAATCGGTAAGCACGAATACCGAATTACTAGTCATCCGGATGGGCGTTGTCTATGAGGTTGGTGTGGCCAGATCCCGACTTGTCGGAAACCCGCCACCCCCCTCCGGGCCCCTTGGGCACCCGGCCGCAGTGCGGGCCGCACTTCGGCCGAGGTCCTTTGGGGAGGGAGGGATGGGCCGGCGCAGGGAAAGCTTGCCGCGCCGGAAGGCCGTAAAGTGAGCACTTCCTCATGCCGGAAAGGCGGACGATGCAGACTGGAATGCTCGCGGTGCCCGGTGCCGAGCTGTACCACGAGGTGCGCGGCTCCGGCCCGGCGCTGCTGGTGATCCTCGGCGGCGGCTCCGACGCGGCGATGGCCGCGCCGCTGGCGGAGGCGCTCTCCGGCGACTACACGGTCATCACCTACGACCGGCGCGGCGCCACCCGCAGCCCGCTGGCCGGGCCGCCCGCCGGGCAGCGGATCGAGGAGCACGCCGACGACGCGCTCCGGCTGCTCGCCGAGGCCGGGCCGGAGCCCGCTCACGTGTTCGCCACCCACTCGGGCGCCCTGATCGCCCTCGACCTGCTGGCCCGCCACCCCGGCCGGGTCCGGCGGCTGGTCGCGCACGAGCCGGCCTCGTTCGACCTGCTGCCCGACGCCGCGCACTGGCGGGCCGTGGAGCGGGAGGCGGTGGAGATCTGCGAGCGGGAGGGCATCGGCCCCGCCTCGCACTGGCTCGGCGAGGCGACCGGGGTGAGCGCGCCGCCCGAGCCCGCCGCCGGCCTGCCCGAGTGGGTGCGCGACATGCTGACCAGGATGACCGCCAACATCGAGACGAGCCTGCGGTACGAGATGCGTTCGTTCTGCAGGTTCGTCCCCGACGCGCGGGCGCTGCGCGGGGCGCCGCTCACGGTGGCCTCCGGCGCGGAGACGCGCGGCAAGCTCATGCACCGCTGCACGCTCGCCGTCGCGGAGCACCTCGGGGTCGAGGCGGTGGAGCTGCCCGGCGACTATGTGGGCTATCTCTCCAACCCGCCCGCCTTCGTCGAAGGGCTCCGGCCGTTGCTGAGGTGATCGGGTTCGTGCATTGCCGGGCGCGATCAAGTTGCTTAACGTGCTAAAGGCTGATCTGTCGCTTTCCGTGGGGAGCCGCCTGACATGCATGATGACCGCAACCTGGTCGAGGCCCGCCTGCAGCGGGTGCTGGACGAGCGCATCCGCCCGGCCGTGTACCCCGAGTCCGTCCCGCTGGAGGTCGCGGTCTGGCACGCGCCGGGCGAGCCCGTACCGGTCGCGGAGGGGCTGGCGGCAACGCCCGAGCCCATCGCGCCCGGCACCGCGTGGGGCGCTCCGTGGGGCACGAGCTGGTTCACGGTCACCGGCACGGTGCCCGCCGGATGGGCGGGCAGGACCGTGGAGGCCATCCTCGACCTGGGCTTCAACGAGAACATGCCGGGCTTCCAGAGCGAGGGCCTGGTCTACCGCCCCGACGGCTCCCCGGTGAAGGGCCTCAACCCCCGCAACCAGTGGGTACGCATCGGCTCCCCCGTCGAGGGCGGCGAGCGGGTACACCTGCACATCGAGGCCGCCTCCAACCCCGTCATCCTCGGTAACCCGCCCTTCCAGCCGACGCACCTGGGCGACAAGGAGACGGCGGGTGGCGACCCGCTGTACCGGCTGGCCCGCATGGACCTGGCCGTCTTCGACGAGACCGTGTGGCAGCTCGTGATGGACCTGGAGGTGCTGGGCGAGCTGATGCTGGAGCTGCCCGCCGACGGCACCCGCCGCTGGGAGCTGCTACGGGCCCTGGAGCGGGCGCTGGACGCCCTCGATCTCCAGGACGTCAACGGCACGGCGGCCGCCGCCAGGGCCGAGCTGACCGGCGTGCTGTCGTCCCCCGCGGTGCCGTCGGCGCACCGGATCAGCGCCGTCGGCCACGCGCACATCGACTCGGCCTGGCTGTGGCCGCTGCGCGAGACCGTGCGCAAGGTGGCCCGCACCGCCTCGAACATGACCGCCCTGCTGGAGGACGAGCCGGACTTCGTCTTCGCGATGTCGCAGGCGCAGCAGTGGGCGTGGATCAAGGAGCACCGCCCCGAGGTGTGGGCGAAGGTGACCAAGGCGGTGGCCGCGGGCCGGTTCGTCCCGACGGGCGGCATGTGGGTGGAGTCCGACACGAACATGCCCGGCTCCGAGGCGATGGCCCGGCAGTTCGTGCACGGCAAGCGGTTCTTCATCGACGAGTTCGGCATCGACAACGAGGAGGTGTGGCTGCCGGACACGTTCGGGTTCGCGGCGGGGCTGCCGCAGATCATCAAGGCGGCCGGGTCGAAGCGGCTGCTCACGCAGAAGATCTCGTGGAGTCAGACCAACACGTTCCCGCACCACACGTTCCTGTGGGAGGGCATCGACGGGACGCGGATCTTCACGCACTTCCCGCCGGTGGACACCTACAACTGCTCGATGAGCGGCCGGCAGCTGGCGCACGCGGCCCGTAACTTCAAGGACAAGGGCGTCGCGCGGCACTCGCTCGCGCCGACGGGCTGGGGCGACGGGGGCGGCGGCACGACGCGCGAGATGGTCGCCAAGGCGGCCAGGGTGCGCGACCTGGAGGGCTCGCCCGCCGTCACGTGGGAGCCGCCCGCCGACTTCTTCGCCAAGGCCGAGGCCGAGTACCCCAACCCGCCGGTCTGGGTGGGCGAGCTCTACCTCGAGCTGCACCGCGCCACGCTCACCAGCCAGGCCAAGACCAAGCAGGGCAACCGGCGCAGCGAGTCCCTGCTGAGGGAGGCCGAGCTGTGGGCGGCCACCGCGGCCGTGCGCACCGGCGCTTCGTACCCGTACGAGCGGCTCGACCGGATCTGGAAGACGGTGCTGCTGCACCAGTTCCACGACATCCTGCCCGGCTCGTCGATCGCGTGGGTGCACCGGGAGGCGCGCAGGACGTACGAGGCGGTGGCCGCCGAGCTGAACGAGATCATCGACACCGCCCAGCGCGCCCTGTCCGGCGAAGGCGACCGCAGGGTGGTCTTCAACGGCGCCCCGCACGCCCGCCACGGCGTGCCCGGAGGCGGCGCCCGGGCCGTCTCCGGCGTGCGGCGGACGGAGACGCGCGAGCGCGACGGCGGCGGCTTCGTCCTGGAGGACGACCTGCTCAGGGTGGAGATCGACGCCCGCGGCCTGGTCGTGTCCGCCTACGATCTGACAGCGGGCCGCGAGAGCGTCCCGCCCGGCCAGGCGGCGAACCTCCTCCAGCTCCACCCCGACTTCCCCAACATGTGGGACGCCTGGGACGTGGACGAGTTCTACCGCAACACGGTCACCGACCTCGTGGACGCCGACGAGGTGAGCCTCGACGGCGACGGGGTCCGCGTCCGGCGCTCGTTCGGGTCGTCCACGGTGACGCAGGTGCTCACGCTGGCCGGCGGGCGGCTCGACATCCTGACCGAGGTCGACTGGCACGAGACGGAGAAGTTCCTCAAGCTGGCGTTCCCGCTGGACGTGCGCGCCGACCGGTACGCCTCCGAGAGCCAGTACGGCCACGCCTACCGCGCCACGCACACCAACACGAGCTGGGAGGCGGCCAAGTTCGAGGCGTGCAACCACCGTTTCGTGCACGTGGAGGAGCCGGGCTGGGGCGTCGCGCTGGTCAACGACTCGACGTACGGCCACGACGTCACCCGGGCCGTCCGCCCGGACGCGGGCACGACCACCACCGTGCGCGTCTCGCTGCTGCGGGCCCCGCGCTTCCCCGACCCGGAGACCGACCAGGGCGCGCACCGCTTCCGGCACGCGCTCGTGCCGGGCGCGACGATCGGCGACGCGGTGCGCGAGGGCTACTTCGTCAACCTGCCCGAGCGCCAGGTGGCGGGCGCCGCGGCGGAGGTGGAGCCGCTGGTCACGGTGGACGACGACGCCGTGGTGGTGACCGCCGTCAAGCTGGCCGACGACGGGAGCGGCGACGTGGTCGTCCGCTTCCACGAGTCGAGGGGCGGCCGGGCCCGTGCCACGCTGACGCCGGGCTTCCCGGTCGCGGAGGTCGTCGCCACCGACCTGCTGGAGCGCCCCACGGGCGCGCCGGGGCAGGGACTGTCGGTGTCGCTGCGCCCGTTCGAGCTGGTCACGCTCCGGCTGAAGCGGGCCTAGTCGCTGAGGAGGGTGCCCAGGCGGGGCGCGTACGTGGCGTGGAAGACCAGTGAGGCCGCGCCGATCGCGGCGGCGTCGGCCGCGATCGGCGAGGTCTCCACGCGGACGGCGTGCAACCGCCTGGCCAGCGTCCTGGTCGAGACGGCCCGCGCGATGACCTCGCGGTAGAGCTCCCCCACCTCCCTGAGCGCGGGCCCGCCGAGCACGAGCAGGTCGATGTCCAGCATGTTCACCACGCTCACGGCGGCGTCGGCCAGCCGCTCCGCCACCCGTTCGATCACCCGCCGCGCCTCGGGCTCCCCCTTGGCGGCGGCCGCGCAGACGGCCTTGTGCGCGGCGCGTCCGCCCATGGCGGCCTCGATGGCGCTCGGACAGCAGACCGCCTCCACGCAGCCCCGGTTGCCGCAGTAGCACTCGGGGCCGTCGGGCTCGACCGTGATGTGCCCGAACTCGGCCGCGTTCAGCGACCGTCCCCGATACACCTGGTTATCCAGAAATATCCCGCCGCCGATGCCCGTCCCCAGGTACAGGTACGCGAAGCTCGGCGTGGTCCGAGCGATCCCGGCCCACCGCTCCCCGATCGCCGCGGCGGTGGCGTCGTTGTCCACGGTCACCGGGAACCGCGTGTGCTCGTGCAGCAGCGCCTTGATCGGCACCTGGTCCCATTCGGGCAGCCTGGGCGGCGAGACCATCACCCCGTCCCCGTCCAGCGGCCCGGGGCAGGCCAGCCCCACCCCCAGCACCTTGCCGTCGGCCACCCCCGCCTCCCGCAGGATCCGCCGCGCGGCCCTGGCCATCCGCCGGATCACCGCCTCGGGCCCGAGGCCGCGCCGTCCGGGCAGGCGCAGCCGCTCGACCGGCCGCCCGGCCAGATCGGCCAGCACGCACGAGATCTCCTCGGGGTCGAAGTGCACCCCGATCGCGTAGCCGGCGTCCGGGTCCACGCGCAGGATCGTGCGCGGCTTGCCCCCGCCCGACGGCACGGACCCGTCCTCGACGACGAGCCCCTCCTCCAGCAGCCTGCGCACGATCACGGACACGGTCTGCGCGGTCAGCCGGGTGCGCGCGGCGATCTGCACCCGGCTGATGCCGTCGGACGCCTGGATCGCCTCCAGGACCACGGCCCGGTTGTAGCTCCCCACCTTGGGCAGGTTCGTGCCCAGTCGCATGTGAGCCATGTCACCACAGAGTGTTGACTTAGTAAATCAAAAAGATTTACGTTCTCCGCAAACCCAAGGAAACACGGGGAGCGCGTGATGAAACGTACGCTGGCCGGTTCTCTCCTCCTCCTCACAGCCGTCGCCGGGTGCGGCGGCGGCACCCCGCAGAACACCTCAGGCGCCAAGGAACTCGAGGTCCTCTACAAGGTCGAGACGACGTGGCCGTACCTGGAGAAGATGCTCGGCGACGCGAAGAAGCAGTACGAGTCCGCCCACCCCGGCGTCAAGATCAAGCTGACGGCGGTCCAGGGCAACAACGAGGCGTACTACACGAAGCTGGCGCTGCTCAACCGCTCCCCAGACTCGGCTCCGGACCTCTACTACCACGACACGTTCCAGGTCAACGCGGACGTCGCGGCCGGCAAGCTGGCCCCGCTCGACGACTACCTGGCCAAGTGGCCCGACTGGGGCACCCAGTTCCCCGACTCGGTCAAGCAGGCCGCCAAGGGCGGCGACGGCAAGATCTACGGCGTGCCGATCAGCACGGACACCCGCGGCCTCTGGTACCAGAAGGACGTCTTCGCCAAGGCCGGACTGCCGGTCCCGTGGGAGCCGAAGACCTGGAACGACGTGCTGACGGCGGCCCGCACGATCAAGCAGAAGCTGCCCGGCGTCGTGCCGTTCAGCATGTACGCCACGAAGATCCACGGTGAGGCGTCGACCATGCAGGGCTTCGAGATGCTCCTGTACGGCACGCCGGGCGGCACCCTCTACGACGACGCGCAGAAGAAGTGGGTGGCCGGCGGCAAGAACTTCACCGACGCCCTGACCTTCGTCAACACCATCTTCCGGGAGGAACTGGGCCCGAAGCAGGCCGACGCCCACAACGCCAAGCTCGCTGACAAGGTGACCATGGAGTGGTTCCCCGAGGCCAAGCTCGGCATCTCGCTCGACGGGGCCTGGGCCGGCTCGGCCTGGAAGCCGACCGGCACCAAACCGTGGCCCGAGTGGACGGAGAAGATCGGCTGGACGCCCATGCCGACGCAGAACGGCGAGGCGCCGGGCGCGGTCAGCATGTCGGGCGGCTGGGTCATGGCGATGAGCGCGTACACCCAGCACAAGCAGGAGGCGTTCGACTTCATCACGACGGCCACGAACAAGGAGAACTCGATGGCGTACTCGGTCGGCACGGGCGACCTGGCCGCCCGCAAGGACGTGGCCGCCGACCCGAAGTACAGCGCCGACAACCCGAGCGTCAAGTTCTGGACCGACCTGGCCTCCGTCACCCACTACCGGCCCGCGTACGAGGTGTATCCGAAGGTGTCCACCCAGGTCCAGGAGGCCATGGAGGCGGTCGTGACCGGCTCGCAGACCCCTGAGGAGGCCACCGCGAGCTACGCCAAGGCGCTCCCGGCCGCGGTCGGCGGACCCGACAAGGTCATGGCGCGATGACGATCGTCACCGCCCCACCCCCGCCCGTGACGAGCCGCCCGGTACGCGGCTCGTCACGGCGGGGCGCCATGCGCTGGCTCCTGCCGCTGGGCCCCGCCCTGGTCCTGCTCGCGCTCTTCCTGGCGGGGCCGATCCTGTGGAGCGTCTACATAGCCTTCACCAACGAGACGTTGACGGGCTCGGCCTCGGTTCACTCGCAGTTCGTCGGCCTGGCCAACTTCGTCAAGCTCTTCGGCGACCCGAACTTCCTGAACTCGTTCCTCCTGACGTTCGTCTTCGTGATCGGCTCGGCGGTCATCGGCCAGAACACCCTCGGCCTGATCATCGCCCTCCTCCAGCGCGGCCGCGGCCGGGTGACCCGCAGCGTCGTCAACGGCGTGGTGATCGCCGCCTGGGTGGTGCCGGAGGTCGTGGCCGCGGCCTGCTGGTTCTCGTTCCTGGCCGAGGAGGGCACGCTCAACACGGTCCTGGGCGTCTCCCAGGAGTGGCTCTACACGGCCCCCATGCTGGCGGTGATCCTGGCGAACATCTGGCGCGGCACCGCCTTCTCCATGCTCGTCTACTCGGCCGCGCTCTCGGAGGTGCCCGCCGACCTGGTGGAGGCCGCCGCCGTGGACGGCGCGGGCCCCGGCCGCCGGCTCCTGCACATCACGCTGCCGCTGATCCGCCGCTCCATCATGGCCAACCTCATGCTGATCACGCTGCAGACCCTGGCCAGCTTCGGCCTCATCTACGCCCTGACGGGCGGCGGCCCGGGCACGGCCAGCCAGACGACGCCGCTGTACATGTACGAGCAGGCGTTCCGCTACTTCGAGATCGGCTACGGCTCGGCGATCGCGCTGGTCATGCTGGTGATCGGCGCGCTGTTCTCGCTGGTCTACCTGCGCCTGATCAAGGTGGAGGACGCATGACGAGGCTCGCCGCCCGCGCCGCCGCCCTGCTCTCCCTGGCGGTCATCACCCTGGCCTTCCTCGGCCCGTTCCTCTGGGTCCTGCTCGCCTCCGTCCAGTCCGAGGCGAGCCTGGCCGCCCAGCCGACGCTCTCCTTCTCCCTGGACAACTTCAAGGCCGTTCTGACCTGGGACACGATCATCCTGCCGCTGATCAACTCGATCGTCATCTCGGGCTCCACGGCGGTGCTGACGGTGCTGGTGGCGGGGCTGGCCGCGTACCCGCTGTCGCGCTACCAGCTCCGCTACCGCCGCCACTTCATGCTGACCCTCCTGTTCACCACGGGCCTGCCGGTGACGGCGATCCTCGTGCCGGTCTACGCCATGTTCTTCCGCTTCAACCTGTACGGCTCCGTGCCGGCCATGGTGCTGTTCCTGACGGCGAGCTCATTGCCGTTCTCTATCTGGATGATGAAGAACTTCATGGACGGCGTGCCGGTGAACCTGGAGGAGGCCGCCTGGGTGGACGGGGCCGGCTGGCTCCGCTCGCTGACGGCGGTGGTGGGCCCGCTGATGGCCCCGGGGATAGCCGTCGTGGCCATTTTCGTCTTCGTCGGCCAGTGGGGGAACTTCTTCGCCCCGTTCGTGCTGCTGGACACCCCGGAGAAACAGCCGGCGGCGGTCACCGTCTACACGTTCTTCTCCCAGTACGGGCAGGTGGCCTATGGCCAGCTGGCCGCTTTCTCGATTCTCTACACGGCGCCGGCGGTGGTCCTTTACGTGGCCGTCAACAAATATCTGGCCAGTTCCTTCAGTTTCGCCGGCTCGGTGAAAGGCTGACGGCTTATCAGAGGTAGTTGAAAGGCGTACCGTTGACGCATGGCTGCGACCCCGGACACGGTGCACTGGCGCGGCGTGCACCATCTCGCCCTCGTGACCGCGGACATGGACGCCACCGTGCGCTTCTGGCACGGCGTGCTCGACGCCCGCCTCGTCACCACCCTTGCCGTCCCCGCGTTCAAGCACTACTTCTTCGAGGTGGCCCCGGGTAACACCGTCGCCTTCTTCGAGTACACCGACCAGCCGCTCGACAGCTTCGCCAAGCCCGCCGGCGTGCCCTATCCCAAGGCGGCGCAGTTCGACCACCTGTCGCTGCACCTGCCGGACGAGGACGCGCTCAACCGGCTGCGCGACCGGCTCAAGGCGCACGGCTGCGAGGTCACCGACGTCGTCGACCACGGCTTCCTGCGCTCCATCTACTTCAGCGACCCGAACGGGATCGCGCTCGAGGCCTCCTGGTGGAGCGTCGATCCGACCGGCCGGCCGGTGGACTACTCCGACGAGCGCCTGTTCGCCGACCCGGACCCGGTGCCCGCCGTACGGGAGCTGCGGGAGGAGGGGCGGCTGCGCCGGACGGTCGCGACGCGCCTGGTGGACGGCATCGTCGAGGACCTCAGGCGCGAGGGGATCACGCTGGATCCGTGAGTTTCACGAAGGCATCACGTGGGGAAGGTCGACTCTTGACCTGCCCCACGTTAGCCTTACCTCAGTTCGCATGTACGCCACTACATGCGGCGGCCGTTTAGTCGATCATGGCTGTGGTAGCGCCGATCGCTATGACAACGGCGGCAAGTATGACGAGAAACCGTACGGTCCGGGGTGTTGACTTGATCGCATCCCGGACTATGCGTCCGAGCTCTTGCACGATCGTGGTCCCAAAGCCCGATGGATCGCACATCGTAGGTTTCACCTCCCCCCGAATCGGGCCCCTGACCTGCACCGTCCCTCCTTTCTTAATCTTGGTTCCACGGTGCATGAGGGTCTCCCAATCTGCAAGCAGCCTTCACGTGGTTCTCTGTGCGTGAAAGTAAATTTCAGTCCACAGGCGCGCCACGACCTGCCGGTCAGAAAACCGGCAGGTCGTGAAGGCCCAGGAGATCGGGCTTATGCGCAGGTGTAACCGGAGGGCGTCTGCGTGTTGCCGCTCGGCCGGCTGACCTGGAATCCGAAGGTGGTGCCGGCGTTCGGGGCCAGGTTGCCGTTGTAGGCGAGGTTCTTGGCGGTGACGGTCTGCCCGCTGACGGTGAGGGTCGCGTTCCACGAGCCGGTCAGCGTGTGCCCGGCGGGCAGGGTGAAGGTGACGGTCCAGCCGGTGATGGCGGAGGTCCCGGTGTTGGTGACGGTCACGGGCTGGACGACGTACCCGGTGGCCCACTGGGTCTGCACGGTCCCGGCGGCCGTGCAGCCACCGCCGCCGCCGGGGCCGGCCGTAGTGGTGAAGGTGCCCAGGGCGGAGTTCGCCGAGACGTTCCCGGCTCCGTCACGGGCCCGGACGTACACCTGGTACTGGGTCGAGGGGCTGAGCCCGGTGAGCGAGATCGAGCTGGTCGTGGACTGGCCGAGGAGCTGGTCGGTCGCGCCCTGCTCGCGGTAGACGTCGTACCCGGCGAGCCCGCTCCCACCGCTGTCGGTCGAGGCGGTCCAGGTGAGCGAGGCCGAGTTCGAGGTGACGTTGCCCGCCGAGGGTGTGCCGGGCGTGGTCGGCGGGGTGGGGTCGGTGGTCGTGCCGCCGGCCAGCGCGTCGTGCACGGCGGTGTACGACGGCTTCTGCTGGTAGCTCTCGTTGTAGATCAGGGCCGCGCCCTGGCCGGAGAACGTGTCGGGCACCCAGGAGTACTTGTCGGTGAAGCCCCAGATCGTCACGCCGGCGCAGGCGGTCACCGCCAGGCAGGCGTTGACGACGTTGCGGTAGTAGGTGGCCTGCGTGGCGTCCTTGGTGGCGTCCCTGGGCATCACCATGCGCACGTCCAGCTCGGTGATGCGGACCTGGACGCCGAGGGCGGCGAAGCGCTGGAGGTTCTGCTGGAAGTCGTTCGGGAAGCCGTACTGGATCGCGAGGTGCGTCTGGAAGCCGACGCAGTCGACGGGCACGCCCTGCTGGCGCAGCGACGAGACCAGGTTGTAGATCGCGGTGCTCTTGGCGTTGATCCCCTCGGTGTTGTAGTCGTTGATGCACAGCCGGGCGTCGGGGTCGGCGGCGCGGGCGGCCCGGAAGGCGTCGGCGATGTAGCTCTGGCCCAGCGTGTTGTACCAGAACGACGTGCGCAGGTTGCCGCTGTCGTCGAAGACCTCGTTCACCACGTCCCAGGAGACCACGGTCGGGTTACTGGCGTAGCGGCCGACGACCTGGCTGATGTGGTTCTGCATGGCGCTGCGCATGGCGGTGGCGCTCAGGCCCTGCACCCAGCCCGGGGTCTGGTTGTGCCAGACGAGCGTGTGGCCGTGGACCTGCTGGTTGTTCTGGGTGGCGAAGTTGACGATGGCGTCGGCGCCGGAGAAGTTGAACTGGCCCTGGCTGGGCTCGGTCGAGTCCCACTTCATCGCGTTCTCGGCGGTGACCTGGCTGAACTCGGTGGCGGCGATGTTGCGGTAGGCGGTCTCGTTGGCGAGCGGGCTGGTCGCGAGCGCCGCCCCGATGAACTTGCCCTTGGCCGCCGCGTGGGTGCGTAACGGCGCGGAGGCGTGGGCCGGGCTGGTCGGCAGGAGGAAGGCTGCGAGCATCCCCGCGAGGGCGAGGAGAACTCTGACGGGCGAGGACGAATGCACGGTCATCTACCTCCGAAAGCTTTCGATCCTGGTGGATCGCATCGAAGACGGTATTGACATGCGAGATGAGGGTCAATGCCGACCTCGCCCGGCCACTAAACCAGCAGCTAAACAACAGAAACTATCGGATAAAAAATGAAACTTTCATGAGCCTTGCCCGCGCCGGACCCCTCAGGAACATTGGTAGCAATCACCCTCATAGAAGGGCAGACCAATGGCAGACGGGCTCGTCTTACCCCCCGGCGCCGGGCAATCGCTCGGGTCCATGGGGATGACGCTTAAGGTAGGGGCGGAGCACTCGAAGACCTGGTCGGTGTTCGAGAACACGATCGCACCTGGCTTCGACGTCGGCGCCCATTTCCACCACCACGCCGAGGAGCTGTTCTACATCCTCGACGGCGAGCTGGACCTGCTGGCCTTCCAGCCGCGGGAGATCACCGGCGACCCCTGGCAGACGTGGGAGTCGGAGAACGGCGCCCGGACGGTGCGTGGCGGCCCCGGCAGCCTCATGTACGTGCCCGCGGGCTGCCCCCACGCCTTCGCCAATCCCGGCACCACGCCCACCCGGATGCTCTTCGTCGTGACCCCGGCGGGCCATGAGCACTACCTGCGCGAACTCGGCGAGCTGCTGTCCCGCTCGGGGCCGCCCGACCAGACCGCCGTGATCGAGCTGCGGGCCCGGTACGACATCCAGCAACTGTCCCCCATCGGCCTCGGCTGAGCCCGTTTCCGGCGAGCTAGCGCAACGTACCTACCGGTCGGTACTGTGATTTATCCAGAATAATCGTCCACCAGCCGGGAGTTCTGCGTATGTCCCTTTCGCATGCCCAGGTCGTGGCCCAGCTCACCGGACCCGGTCAGCTGTTCGAGATCGAGGAGATCGGCGACACCGGGATACGCACCTGGAAGCACGCGCCCACCCACTTCCGCGCGCTGCTGGAGATGAGCCGCTTCCACGGCGAGAAGGTCTTCCTCGTGTACGAGGACGAGCACATCACGTTCGAGGACCATTTCCGCCGCGCCACCACCCTCGCCAACCGCCTGGTCGAGGAGTACGGGGTGCGGAAGGGCGATCGGGTGGGTGTGGCCATGCGCAACTACCCCGAGTGGGTCGTCTCGCTGTCGGCCGCGCTGGCGGCGGGGGCCGTCGCCGTACCGCTCAACGCCTGGTGGACGGAGGCCGAGCTGGCCTACGGCGTGCGGGACTCCGGGGCCAAGGTGCTGATCGCGGACGGTGAGCGCGCCGTCCGGCTCGCCTCGACCGGCGTCCCCCTGATCGTCGCCCGGGGCGAGGTCCCGGAGGGCGCGCGCGGCTTCGACGACCTGCTGGGCGAGGTCTCCGCCGACGTCACACTCCCGGCCGTCGAGCTGGCCCCCGAGGACCCCGCCACGATCTTCTACACCTCCGGCACGACCGGCAGCCCCAAGGGGGCGCTGGGCAGCCACCGCAACCTGGGCCAGTCCCCCATGACCGTCGCCTTCGGCCTCATGCGGGCGGTGGCCATGGCGGGCAAGGACGTCGCGGCCGCGGCGGGCACCCGCCGGGTCACGCTCCTGACCGTCCCGCTGTTCCACGTCACGGGCTGCTTCTCCGCCCTGACCACCACGATGTTCGCCGGCGGCGGCCTCGTGCTCATGTACAAGTGGGACCCCGAGCAGGCGCTGCGCCTGATCGAGCGGGAACGCGTGACCGCCATGATCGGCGTGCCCACGAACGCCTGGCAGCTCATGTCCCACCCCGACTTCGGCAAGTACGACCTGTCGTCCCTGACCACCCTCGGGTACGGCGGCGCCCCCGCCCCGCCCAAGCTCCTCGAGCGCATCACGCGGAACCTCCCCAACCGCGCCCCCTCCAACGGCTACGGCATGACCGAGACGACCGCCCTGGCCATCGGCAACGGCGGCGCCGACTACCACGCCAAGCCCGACAGCATCGGCCTGCCCTCGCCCGTCGTGGACGTGCGCGTGGTCGACCCCATGGGCGCCGAACTGCCGCCCGGCGAGGTGGGCGAGCTGTGCGTACGCGGCCCGAACGTCATCATGGGCTACTGGAACAAGCCGGAGGCGACGGCGGAGACGTTCGTGAAGGGCTGGCTGCACACCGGCGACCTGGCCAAGATCGACGAAGAGGGCTTCGTCTACATCGTGGACCGGGCCAAGGACATGGTGATCAGGGGCGGCGAGAACGTCTACTGCGCCGAGGTGGAGGCGGCCCTGTTCGAGCATCCGGCGGTCGACGACGCGGCGGTGATCGGGGTGCCGCACGACGAGCTCGGGGAGGAGGTCGGCGCGGTCATCCGCCTGGCCCCAGGCACCTCGGTCGCCACCGAGGACCTCCAGTCGTTCCTCAAGGACCGGATCGCCAAGTTCAAGATCCCCTCGCACATCTGGTTCCGGGAGGGCGAGCTGCCCCGCAACCCCGGCGGCAAGATCCTCAAGACCCACCTGCGCAGGGAGATCCTGGGCGCCTGATCCCTCTTCCGGCCTCCCGGTGCCTCGCGCCCGGGAGGCCTTCGCATGCCAGGTGACGACCGTCACAACCCGAGCATCACCGCAGGTGGGACGGGCTATCGGCTGATCCCTTTACGTGGCGGGTAATCGCGCCCCCTACGTGGTGGCTGACATCTTTCAGGTGTCGCGAAAAACCGCCACCAAGGGAGCCGAGACATGAGCACCGCCCTGACCGTCACCGCCGACCGGATGAAGTTCCTGCGCCTCGCGCTGGCCGCCGACGCCGTCGTCACCGGCGGCAACGGGCTGGTCTACCTCGCCTTCGCCGGCCCCGTGAGCGACCTGCTCGGCCCCGGCGCGGGCCTGCTGCGCGGCATCGGCGCCTTCCTGCTGGTGTACGGCGCCGCCGTCGGCCTCCTCGCCACCCGCCGCGCCATCAGCCCGGCCGCCACGAGGGCCGTGATCGCCCTGAACATCATCTGGACCCTCGGCAGCGTCGCCGCCGTCGCCACCGGCGCCGCCGATCTCACCACGATCGGCGCCATCTGGACCATCGCCCAGGCCCTGGTGGTCGGCGTCTTCGCCGAACTCCAGATCGTCGGCCTCCGCAAGACCCGCAACAACTGAGCTGAACAAACAGAAGGAATGACCACCATGAACCTCATCGAGCGCTACATCGCCGCCTGGAACGAGACCGACGCCGACGCCCGCGCCAAGGCCGTGGCCGAGCTGTGGACCGAGGACGGCACCTACACCGACCCCCTGGCCGACGTGAAGGGCCACGACGCGATCGCCGCGGTGATCGCGGGCGCCCAGGGCATGTTCCCCGGCCTGGTGTTCACCCCGGGCGAGCTGTACGACGCCCACCACCACATCGCCCGCTTCACCTGGCACCTGGGCCCGGAGGGCGGGGAGCCGGTCGCGGTCGGGTTCGACGTGGTGGAGCTGGCCGAAGGCGGGCGGATCCGCACGGTCCTCGGCTTCCTCGACAAGGTCCCCACCGCCTGACCCCGCCCCTCCCCTTCCCCAAGGCCCCCGCTCCCCGCGGGGGCTTTCCACTTGCCCACCCGCCCGGTTCTTCTCCCGCCCCTTCCGGTTCGGACAGGCCGAGCCCGCAACCCAGTTCGCGCCACGGGCGTCGCTCACGGCCCGCCCCTCAGTCGTTCGCCGCACGACGAACGAGGCGTGTCTCTCATCCCTCGCCTCGCCGGTCCGCACGGCGGCTGATCGCCAGGTGTCTCCTCAGAGGAAAACGCGAGCAATGTCAAGCCACTTCTGCGCATCCTCGCCGACTGCCGTGAGGTCAGTCTGGGCTCGGGACCTGCGGTGGGTGACGCGAAGGCAGAAGTCGAGGGCACTGCCCTGAACCCGTTGCATGGCATCTTCTGGGCCCCATACCCAGGTCTGGCCATCGGGACCAGTCAGCTCGACGCGGAACGGCTCTGCCGGAACAGGCAATTGGGCAGCATAGAACGACAGCTCTCGCCCTATCACTCCCAACGAGGCCACATGCTGGAGCCGGCCCGTCGGACGGCGTGATACACCCAGCGCATCGAAAACGTCCTGCCCGTGAGCCCACGTTTCCATCAGCCGAAGCGGCACCATGAGCGCTGCGGTCAGCTGCGAGCCGTACCAGGGAAACCCATGCTCCAGTGGAACGTCACGTAGCTCCGCCGCCACCTCGGTCCGACCAGCGCGCCATTGTTCCAGCAGTACCGATCGCGGTTTGGCCGCTCCCGCGGCGGCGTCGAGATCAGCGTATTGGCTGCCTGCGGCTTCCGCCTGCTATACCAGGGCGTCAAGCTCGTCCCCTTCAGCCACCAAGTCGGGCAGAGCAAGGTCGGGCTCCACACCGGACAGGTCAAGGCCGTAGTTCAACATCGGTGTCACCTCCACACCTTTGGACGGCAAAGTTGATCTAGTGCGGTCAGGCTACCTGAGGTTGATCTCGGCAAGTGTGCGGACGAGCCGGCAGCCTTGCGTTCGAGCGGTGATCCTCACGGACGGGGCACGACTCCGCTGCTGAGGGCGTCGAACAGGCGCTCCAGGCGGGCGCGGTGGTCGTCTGCGACGGTGTCGGCCGGTTCTCCGGCAATCAGGCGCCGGGCGGTCTCCACCAGCACTGCGGTGTAGCCGGCGACGAAGAAGGCGGCGAACAGCGGGGCATCGCCGTCGAAGACCGGGTCGTCTTCGAGCTCGCTCGCGAGGGTCTGCTGGAGGTCGGCGGCGATCTCCCTGGCGCGGGCGACCAGCGCGGGCGAGGCCGCGACGGTCCGGAAGAAGGGGACGGACCCGTCCTTGAGGCCGGACAGGGCGTGCCGCTCCTCGAGGAGGCGGAACGCCGTATCGCGCAGGGACTGGAGCACTCCGGCGTCCGGGGCGCGGTCGCGTACCGCTGAGCGCAGGAGCCCGACGGCGTCGACCTCGCGGTCCAGCAGGAGGTCCTCCTTGCGCGGGAAGTGCTTGAAAACCGTCACGGCCGAGACCCCGGCCTCCCGCGCGACCTCGGTGACCGTGACCGTGTCGAATCCGCGTTCGAGGAACAGCCGGGTCGCGACCTCCGAGATCTTCGCGCGCGTCCGCGGTCCGCCTCGCGCTCCGGTCCTGGGCATCCCGACCTCACTTACTTGTGTCACTTAATTTAGTCACATAACCTAGTGGCATGCACTCCGAACAGATAACTGTCATTGTCGCCGGAGCAGGCCTCAGTGCGACCGCGTCCCGTGGGGGGTGGAAGTGATCGGCCCGCGCGAGCGGCCGGATCGCCCCGTGCCGGACCGCGCCCGTGCCGATCAGGGTCCCCGCCGGGATCACGACGTGAAGGGGGTCCTCCATGAATGAGATGGCTGCGGGCCGGCCTGGTCGTACTCCCCGGTCGCTGCGGGAGGCGTGGGTCGCGCTGGCGGGGCTGTCGGCGGTGTTCCTCTTCGAGATGCTGGACAACTCGATCCTTAACGTCGCGCTGCCCGTGATCGGACGCGAACTGCACGCCTCGACGACCGCGTTGCAGTGGGTGACGGGCGCCTATGCGGTCGTGTTCGGCGGGTCCATGCTGGCGTTCGGCGCGATCGCCGATCGGTTCGGCCGGCGGCGGATCATGCTGATCGGGCTGGTCCTGCTCGGCGTGGCGAGCCTGGCGACCGCCGTGGTCACCACCGCCGAGCAGCTGATCGCCGTCCGGGCGACGATGGGAGTCGCCGCGGCGATGACGACCCCGGGATCGATGGCGCTGGCGTTCCGGCTGTTCGACGAGGACGGCCTGCGCGTGCGCGCGCTGACCCTCATCTCGACCGTGGGCCTGGTCGGGCTCGCGATCGGCCCGACGGCGGGCGGCCTGGTGCTGGCGATCGCGCCCTGGCAGGTCCTGCTGCTGGTGAACGCGCCGGTCGCCGTGCTCGCGTTTCTCGGCGTGCGCTCCGGCATCGCCGCCGACGACCCGGCCGGCCTCCACCGCGACCCCCTCGACGTCCCCGGGATGCTGCTGGGCACGGCGACGATCGTGCTCGCGCTCCTCACGCCGACGCTGTTCGTGGACGAGGGCGCCGGCTCCTGGGCGCCCTGGGCGGGCACCGCCGCGGCCGCCGTGACGGCGATCTGCTTCGTCCTGCGCGAGCGCCTGGCCCGCCATCCGCTGCTCGACCTGAAGCTCCTCGCCCTTCCCCTGGTTTCCAGCGGCCTGGCCTACAAGGCCGCCGCCGGGCTGGCGACCGCCGGACTCGGTTACCTGGTGACGCTGCAGTTGCAGCTCGACTGGGGCTGGACGCCCGCACTGGCCGCCATCGGGATGCTGCCGCAGGTCGTCGTCCTCATCGCGGGCAGCGCGTTCGTCAACCCGTTCGTGCGGCGCGTCGGCCTGGACCGGGCCGCCTGGATCAGCACCGCGGCGGTCGTGTCCGGCCTCGCCGTCTACGGCCTGCTCGGCCGGTTCGGCTACCTGTGGGTCGCGATCGCGCTCGTGCTCGTGGCGGCCGGGATGCGCGTGGTCGGCGTCGTCGCCGGGCTCAACGTGGTCCGCGGCCTGCCCGAGAACCGGACCACAATCGGCGCCGCGCTCGTCGACACCGCCACCGAGGTCACCTCCGGCACCGGCATCGCCATCACCGGCACCATCCTCGCCGCCCTGTTCACCGGCGACATCGCCACCTCCCACTGGAGCCCGCAGCAGACCGGCGAGTTCCACCAGGCCGTCACCATCGCGGGCCTCACCCTCACCACCGTCGCGACGGCCCTCGTCGGCTGGGGGATCGCCCGCACCCGGCACGCCGCCGGCGACCAGGCGGCCGCTCCCCTCCACGACACCGTCCCCCAGGACGCCTGACACCCTCGATCCGGTCGCGGCACACCGCGGATGCGTTTTGGTCAGGAACTGGACAGCGAATGGCCTGGGAACTGGTCAGGCGAAGAGCCGACACTCGGCGGGCCGGTCCCGCGGCGGCGAACACCGTGCCGCCGGCGGTGCTGTCTTCGTGCCACTGAGGAAGGCTGATCGATCGTGACTGAACGCGTACGCGTGGCTGTGCTGGCGGGTGGGCCGTCCGCCGAGCATGAGGTGTCGTTGCAGTCGGCACAGGCTGTGCTCGATGCTCTGCCGAGGGATCTGTACGAGCCCGTCGCCGTCATCATCGACCGGCAGGGCAGGTGGCCGGTGGAGCTGCGACGCGATCTGGCGGACGTGGTCTTCCCCGTGCTGCACGGGCCGTTCGGCGAGGACGGCGTCGTCCAGGGGCACCTGGAGACGCTGGGCATCCCGTACGTGGGCTGCGGCGTCCTGGCCTCTGCCGTGGCCATGAACAAGGTCGCGATGCGGCGCACGTTCCTGGCGGAGGACATTCCGGTCACCCCACAGGTGTGGTTCACCGAGCACGAATGGCGCACCACCACCGACTACTGGGGTCTGGTGAAGTCGCTCGACTGGCCGATGTACGTCAAACCGGCCAACATGGGCTCCTCCATCGGCATCTCACGTGTCACCTCCATGGAGGAGCTGCGCGCGGGCGTGGAGCTGGCGTTGGCCTACGACCGGGTGGTCGTCGTCGAGCAGGGCGTGACCGCGCGCGAGCTCATCTGCGGCGTGCTCGGCGGCCATGACACTCCTGATGCTTCGGTGCCCGGCGAGCTCATCGTGCCCGGCGACTGGCTCGACTATGAGGCCAAGTACCTCAGCCAGGCCGAGATCGCCATCATCCCCGCCGTGCTGCCGGAACGGGTGGCCGAGGAGGTGCGCGAGCTGTCGCTGCGCGCCTTCCGGGCGATCGGCGGCTACGGCCTTTCCCGCGTGGACTTCCTCTATGAGGAGGGCACGGGACGCCTGTACGTGCTGGAGATCAACACCATGCCCGGTTTCACCTCCCGTTCCGTCTACGCCAGGGCCTGGGCCGAAAGCGGTGTCCCGTACCCGGACCTGCTGCGCCGCCTGATCGACCTCGCGTTCGCCAGGAGCGGCTCATGATCCCCATGACGCTGAACAGGATCGCGCAGGTCGTCGGCGCAAGCCTGTATGACGTGCGCGACCCGCAGGAGCTGGTGACGGCGCCCTCGGCGGTCGACTCCCGCGAGGTGGTGCCTGGCGGCCTGTTCGCCGCGACGGTCGGCGCCCGCGTTGACGGTCACGACTACGCGGCCGGTGCCGTCGCGGGCGGCGCCGTCGCCGTGCTGGCCTCAAGGCCCGTCGGCGTGCCCGCCCTCGTGGTCGAGGACGTCCAGCTCGCGATCGGCCTGCTGGCCAGGCACCTGCTCGAACACATCAGCCCGACCGTGATCGGCCTGACCGGCTCCGTGGGCAAGACCACGACCAAGGACCTGCTGGCCCAGGTGCTCGAACGGCACGCCGCGACGGTCGCCACCGACAGGTCGTTCAACAACGAGCTCGGGCTGCCGCTCACCGTGCTGCGCGCCGACGCCGCAACCCGATACCTGGTGCTGGAAATGGGTGCGGGCCGGAAGGGCGACCTGACGTACCTGACCGGGCTCGCACCGCCCGAGATCGGGCTGGTGCTCAATGTCGGCACCGCGCATGTGGAGCGTATGGGAGTCGGGCCGGCCGACGTGGCCGAGGCCAAAGGCGAGCTGGTCGCGGCGCTTCCGGCGGACGGGTTCGCCCTGCTCAACGCCGACGACCCGTACGTCATGGGCATGGCCGGCCGCACCAGGGCCCGGATTCTGTTGTACGGCGGGTCGGCGCAGGCACAGGTGCGAGCCGAGGATGTGCGGATGGACGACCGGGCGCGAACCGCGTTCGAGTTGGTGACGCCCTCCGGGCGGGCCCCGGTCGAGCTCGACCTCATAGGCGAGCACCAGGTGAGCAACGCCCTGGCCGCCGCCGCCGTCGCCACCGTACTCGGCCTGGGCGTCGCCGAGATCGCCGATGGGCTGAACGCCGCACGGCGGCGCTCCGCGGGCCGGCTGGAGATCGTCGAACGACCGGACGGCATCACCGTCGTCGACGACGCCTACAACGCCAACCCCGAATCCATGCGGGCCGGGCTGCGGGCGGTGAAGGCTCTGGCCGGCACCCGTCGTACCGTCGCCGTGCTCGGCGCGATGGGGCAGCAGGCGGAGGCCTCCCGCGCCCGGCACGCGGAGGTGGGCCGGCTCGTCGCCGACCTCCGCTTCGACGTGCTGATCGCGGTCGGAGCAGGGGATCCGCTCGCGATGGCGGAGGCAGCGGAGTCCTCGAACCCGGGCGTGACCGTCCACGCCGTCGAGGACGTGGCCGGGGCTCTCAGGCTGGCCACCGCGCTTCTCGAACCGGGAGACGTGGTGTTCGTCAAGGCTTCCAGCGAGATCGGGCTCGGTGCCTGCGCCCGTGCGCTGGCAGCGCCGCTGAGCTGAGCGAAGGCACTTTCCCCTACCTGCCCACACAAGCTGGCGAAACGGAGTTTCATGCGCACTATCGGTCTCATCGGCGGGTTGAGCTGGGAATCGACGGTGATCTACTACCAGATCATCAACCAGCGGGTACGCGAGCGACTCGGCGGCAGCCATTCCGCCAACAGCCTCATCTGGTCGGTCGACTACACGACCGTCGAGGACCTCATCTTCGCCGACCGCTGGGACGAGGTGAGTACGTTGCTGACCGGTGCGGGCAGGAAACTGGAGGAGCTCGGCGCCGATTTCCTGCTCATCTGCAGCAACACCTTCAACCGGGTCAGCGACGACGTGGAGCGGGCCGTGAGCGTGCCCGTCCTGCACATCGCCGACGTCCTGGGCGCCGAGATCCGCGCCAGGGGCATGCGCAAGGTCGGTCTGCTGGGCACTCGCTTCACCATGGAGCAGCCCTTCTACCGGGATCGGCTGGCCGCCCACGGCTTCGACGTGGTCGTCCCGCGGCGTGAGCAGCGCGAACTGGTCCATCGCGTGATCTTCGACGAACTGGTACGCGGGGTGCTCCGGGAATCGTCCAGGGACGCGTACGCCCAGATCATCGATGATTTCGCGGACGACGGCGCTGAAGGCGTCATCCTCGGCTGCACGGAGATCGAGCTGCTGATCAGTGAGAAGGACAGCGCCATCCCGGTGCTGCCGAGCGCTCGACTGCACGCGGAGGCGGCGGCCGGCTTCGCGCTCGCCGACTGACACGCCCTCGGTCGCGTTCGTTGCCGCCGCGCCGGCACGATGTGGCGGCTCAGGTGGATCGGTACGCCGGCGCGTCGGTGCCATGCAGCTCCCGGTGCCACAGGTCGGCGCAGACACGTTCGATGCCGGCCGTCAGATGGCGGCGGTAGGTGGTGAAAGGGAGGCCGAGTCGTTTCGCGGCCAGCTCCTGGGTGGGCGTGCCGCGAAGGAACGTGACGGACAGCGCCCGGTGGGACTTGACCGAGCGCGGATCCTCACGCAGGTCGTCGATCGCCTGACGGAGCAGGTCACCCAGTGCCGTGGCCGGGTTCTGCCCGGCCCGCTCGGCGATCAGTCTGGTGCGCGTCAGCGGGGAAGCGGCCAGCGCGTCCAGCCGCGACAACTGGCGCAACGCCTTGCGAACCGCCTCGGCGAACTCCGCCTGGGACAGCACCGCCAGTTCCGCCGTCGCGGCATTCGGGCCGCCGGCAGGCCCCGCGACGAGCAGTTGGTTCATCCGCTCCAGCCACGCCTGCGCGGGCACCGCGCGCCAGTCATGAACGAGCAGGGTGTACGCGTCATCCCCCGGCCGTGGCTGCTCGGAGATGTCATGCATCCCGAAATGCCGTAAATGCTCCACCCACGCTTGGTTCGGATGCCGTATCTCGATATATGACCATGCCATCCGTTCGGACCGCAGACAATTGCCGATCACTCGCCACTGGATCACATCCATCACCCGCGAGTTCCCGCGATACGGCGGCAGCGCCCACAGCCGGCTGACCGCCAGGTGTTCACCGGCGCGCAACGGCGTGGTGGCACGCGCATGCGCCCACGCCATGGCCACGACGGGATCGGCCGTCAGCTCCTCCTCATCGAGTTCCGCCAACCGCAACCACGCGGAGAAGGCCACGGGCTCGCCGGTTTCGGTCCGCCGATACAGCCGGAACGCCTCCAGTTGCCGTTCCGCCCAGAAGGCGGCGCAGGCCGCGGACGCCGCGCCCTCCGCCGCCGTCGCCACCCGGAGCAACGTGCCGATGTCCTCCTCCCGCAACGCCTCTTCCTGGAACTCGCCCTCGCCGTGGCGGCCGTGGAAATCGGCCGGGTCCCCGTTGTCGCGATGCAGGTAGAGCAGTGCCGCCACCGCGCCGAGCACGTCCGCATCGCTCGCCGTGCGCACCCTTTCCGCCAGATGCGCATGAATGCGGTCGTGCATCACCGCGTACCCCGCGGGATCCCGCCATCGCAGGTCCGCCTCCAGCACCTCCCGTACCACGTCGTGCGGAAACAGCCCGAGGCTGCTCGACTCCACGAACGGCAACCGCCGCAACCACCGGAACAACGTCCCGGCGTCCTCCGGCAAGACCGCCCGCAACAGGTCCTCCGTCGTCATGTACGCATGCGCGCAGATCTCCAGAGCACGCCGATGCGCCGCCGAAGGCAACTCGCCCACCAGCTGGTCCAGCAACGTGGCCACCACGTCCTGATTCGGCATCCACCGCCTGCCGGCCCCGCCGTCCTTCACCGCCACGGCCGCCCCCAGCAGCAGCGCCAGCGGATGGCCACCGGCGAAGGCCAGCAGCGGCTCGCGCGACTCGGCCGGCACCCCGGAGGAGTCCATCAGGGCCTGCGCGTCTCCGGCCCGCAGGTCGCGCAGCGGCAGCACCTCCAACGCGCCCGCCCATCCCGGATCCGCCTGCCACCGCATATCCGGCGGGTTCCGCCCCGCGACCACCACCAGCGCTCCCATGGGCACCCGCGGCAGGAACCGCTCGACCAGCCATCCCTCCAGGCCCTGAATCCGTTCGAAGTTGTCGACCAGCAGCACCGCGTCCGCATCGCGAAGCACCAGCTCGGACGCCGCCGGCGACGGCTCCAACATGCGCCCGTCCACCATGGACACCGGCCGCCCCGCCACCGCGGCCTCGTGAGCGAACCGCCGCAACAAGGCCGACTTGCCGATGCCGCCGGGACCGTGCACGTACAGAACGCTGCAGCCGCCGCCGTACAACGCCGCGTTGAAAACCGCGAGCTCTTCCTCCCGCCCCACGAACGCCATCTCGCGCGCTGCTTGCAGGCGCCATCCCAGCGAGCCGGGCCTGTTGTCATCCGATGACATACCCCTGACACCTCTCCGAACGCCCGGGTCGAACCCTTGGGCGCGCTGGTCGGATCATCGGTTCGGTTCTCGGGCGCAAACCCGTCAACGTCCCCGAATCGCACACGTGGACTCGGACCCGGACCTGGGCTATACCTGGTCCCCGTTCTCGATGACGTAGCCCACGCCAGGGTGAGGTCGTCGTCGTGGTGGCGTGCCGCCGCTGTCGGGGCGGTACTCGAAGTGCCACCACTCGTTGTCGTACATGCGGTAGAGGTCGTAGCGGGCGCCGTGTTCCTCGAGCCAGCGCGCGCCTTCGTGGGGGCGCACGTCCAGCGCGATGCCCTTGACATGGGAGGATTCCGCCGCCGGTAACACGAGCATGCGTGCCGAGACCGGGGAGCCGGAGCGGCGCACCTCCTCGTCGAACATCCGTTGCTGGACATGGGGATCGCGGTATCCCGAGGTGAGGCCGAGGAGCTGGCCGTGACGCCACAGCGCCTCGGTGCGCGCCGCGGTGAACGCCGCCATGGCTCCGTCGGTGAGCCCGGTGAGGTCCTCAGCGGGGAATCGCATCCCCAACGCCCAGCAGCAGGCCAGTTCGCGGGCGCGGCCGGGACGGCGGACGAACGCCGCGGGCAGCAGGAGCACGGCGAGCACCAGCGTGGCCACGGCGTACAGCCGGTCTCGGGGCCGGGGTGGGATGGTGCGTGGTTCGCTCATGACGAACCACGATCGGCGCCGAATGTGCGCGCGTCGTGCGCTGCATGTCACCGTTTTTCGACGGCGCGACCGTCGGCGGCGGCCGTGACACAACCATGACGCGGCGCGTACGAAGCGGGGACACGGACGGTCGACAGTGGATGGGATCGACCGGCGGGCGAGTTACGGAGCGTGCTGTGACCGTCCGTTGGACTACGGCGAAGATGATCAAGAAAGGAGGCAGGCCTTGGTTGGTGACGGGGAATGGGACCGGCGTTCGCTGTTGCGGGGCGCCGCCGTGCCGGCCGGCGCGGCTATGTCGGGCTGCTGTCCAACCGGTTCCCCGACGCCGAGAAATACCTCAAGATGGCCATCGAGCTGGCGCCCGGCGACAAGGACGCCAACCTGTTCCTGGGCGACTGCTACATCCGGCAGGACAAGTTCTCCCTCGCCGTACCACGTTGGCAAGCGGCCGGCAGGGAGGTCTACGCCAAATGGTTCGCGGCGGTCCGCGGCGAGCCGTACCGGATCCACGGCGACATCGCGCGGCTGCCCTGGCAGCAGACGGACCCGTTTCCGCTGGTAGAGGCCTCGATCAACGGCGGACCGCCGAAGCGCTTCACGTTCTACACCGGCGCCGGGTGGCTGGGCATGTCCTCGAAGGTAGCCGAGGCCGGGCTGAGCGCCGTCGCCAGCCAGAAGATCGATTACTTGGGCGGCACCGCGTGGCAGTACTTCGGGGTGCTGGACTCCTTCAAGCTGGGCGGCATCGAACTGCGCAACATCCCCGTGGAGTGGTCGGAAACAGATACGCCAGAGGAGCCCAACGACGGCATCATCGGCACGTGGGTCTTCTACCACTTGCTGACCATCTTCGACTACGCGGGCCGGTCGCTGATCCTGCGCCGCCGGACCCCCGAAACGGCCAGGGAGGCACGCGCCGACGCCACCCGGGCGGGCGCAGAGCCCCTGCCGCTGTGGCTGGCCCGTGAGCACATGCTGCACAGCAGGGGCAGCATCGCCGGCTCCGGAACACGGGTGGTGGCCGTGCCCATCGGCGGAACCGGCGAGATCGCCGCGGGCATGTCCGGGGACACGGCCGAGCAGTTGGGGATCCGCCTCGGCAACGCCGCCGCCAAGGAGGTCTACTGCTACGCGAACCCGAGCCAGTCGCTCGCCCCCTTCGGGTTCGACGTGCTCGCCCACTTCTCCCACAGCTTCTACAAGCCCTACAACGTCACCCTCGACTTCACCGACATGAACCTCTACATCGCCCGCGGCAAGGCCACCTGATCGCCGCGACCGCACAGGGTGGTGTCCCGGGCGCCGCGGCAGCACGGCGAGCACCAGCGTGACCGCGGCCTACAGCCGGTCTTCGGGCCGAGATGGGATGGTGCGTGGTTCGTTCATGACGAACTACCATTGGCGCCGAATGTGCGCACGTCGTCCGCCGCATGTCAGGGTTCATCGACGGCTGCGACTGTCGGCGCGACCGTCGGCGCGACCGTCGGCGCGACCGTGACGCAACCATGACACGGCGCGGACGAGGCGGGGACACAACCGGCCGACAGTGGATGGGTGAACCGGCGGGCGAGTTATGGAGCGTGCTGTGATACTCGGCGGGGTGTCGCGAGTGTTGTTGATCGAGGATGACCCGGCTGTGCGGGAGGGCCTTGACCTGGCCCTGACCCGGCATGGGCACCGGGTGAGCGCAGTGGAGTCCGGCGAGCAGGGGCTGGACCGGCTGCGTATGGACCTTCCCGACGTCGTCGTGCTCGATCTGATGCTGCCTGGCATGGACGGGTTCGAGGTCTGCCGCCGCATCCGGGCCACCGGTGACGTACCGATCATCATGCTGACCGCGCGCGGCGACGACATGGACGTGGTGGCCGGGTTGGAGGCGGGCGCCGACGACTACGTGGTCAAGCCGGTGCAGCCCAGGGTGCTCGAGGCACGCATCCGCGCGGTGCTCCGGCGGATCGGCCGTGACCAGGCGGAGCTGGAGCGGTACGGGGACCTGACCATCGATCGGGCCGGGCTGGTGGTCGCCAACCGCGGCGTGCCGGTCAGCCTCGCCCCGACCGAGCTGCGCCTGCTGCTCGAGCTCTCCGGCACGCCGGGCCGGGTGCACAGCCGCCAGCAGCTGCTGGAATCGGTGTGGGAGCACGGATATTTCGGCGACTCGCGTCTCGTGGACGCGTGCGTGCAGCGGTTGCGCGCGAAGATCGAGGACGACTCGGCGGCGCCCGTCTACGTGCAGACGGTGCGTGGGTTCGGATACCGGTTCGGGCCGGTGTGAAGCCGCCGGTGGCACCTCGGCCGAGCCTGGGGCTGCGTGCCCGCCTGTTGTCCGCGTTCGCACTGCTGTGTGTGGTCACCGCGGCGGCGGTGGCCGGCGGGCTCTACGTCCAGGCCCGCAACGACATCCTGCAGCGGACCCAGGATGCCGCGGTGCAGGCGATGAGAAGCCGCCTGGAGGCGGTCTTCCCGTTGCGGAGTGCGACGCCGGGCCCGACCGAGCTCGGCGACATCGCCGCCGCCGTGCCGGACCAGAACAGCGTGGAGTTCGCGGTCGCCATCTACCGCGAGATGCACTCGCCGGTTGCCCCGCCGGGGGGCTGGAGGCCGGGCGGGAGGGTGCTGGACTTGGATCTCGGGGTGATTTCACCAAGGTTGCGGCAGGAGGTGGCCGGCGGCGAGATCGCGTGGCAACGCGTGGTGCGGCAGGGCACGCCCTGGCTGATCATCGGTGCGCCGTTGCTGATCGTCGAGCCGGACGGGACGACGCGGGTGTCCGGCATCGAGGTCTACGGCGCGCGCAGCCTGCTTGCCGAACAGCGCAGCATCGACGGGCTCGCCGCACGCGCCTGGCTCACCGGCGGGGCGGCCCTGGCGTTCGCGGTCGTCCTGGCGTTGCTGGCCACGCGTGGTGTGCTGCGCCCGGTGCGCGAGCTCGGCCGGGCGGCACGCCTGCTGGGCGAGGGCGAGATGCGGACCAGGATCGCGGTCCGCGGCACCGATGAGCTGGCCGACGTGGCACGCACGTTCAACAACACCGCCGCGGAGCTGGAACGGCACGTCAAGCAGCTGCGCGAGATGGAGGCCGACGCCCGCCGGTTCGTGGCCGACGTGTCCCACGAGCTGCGCACCCCGCTGGCCGCGCTCGCCGCGGTCGCCGACGTCCTCGACGAGGAGGCGGCCCGGCTGCCCGAGCCCGCCGGCAGGGCCGCCAGGCTGGTCAGCCAGGAGACGCTCAACCTGACCGGGCTGGTGAACGACCTCATCGAGATCAGCAGGTTCGACTCCGGCGTCGCGGCCCTCGCGCTGAACGAGGTCGACGTGGCCGAGCTGGTGCCCGCGAGCCTGCGTACGCGGGGCTGGTCGGAGCAGGTGCACACCGAGCTGCCACCCGCGGTGACGGCACAGCTGGACCCGCGCCGGGTGGACGTCATCCTCGCGAACCTGGTCGGCAACGCCCTGAGGCACGGCGAGCCACCGGTGTCGGTACGGCTTACCGCCGACCCGCACTGGATCGCTCTCGAGGTCCGCGACCACGGGCCGGGGCTGGACGAAGCGGTGCTGCCGCACGTGTTCGACCGGTTCTACAAGGCCAGCGCGGCCAGGGCCAGGTCCGAGGGCAGCGGCCTCGGCCTCGCCATCGCGCGGGAGAACGCGCGCCTGCACCGAGGCGACCTCACCGTCACCAACGCCCCGGACGGCGGCGCCGTGTTCACGCTGCGCCTGCCACGCCGGGCACACGATCCGGACGGAGGCCCCGAGTGAGGACCGGGCTCGCCCGCCGCGTGCTCGCCGCGGGCCTCGTATCGCTCGTCGCCGTGACCGGCTGCGGCGTGCAACCCAGCGACGCCATCGGCGCCGGCGCCCCGCCGAGCGGACCCGTCGCACCGAACATCCCGCCGGCCATGAAGATCACCCTCTATCTGGTGAAGGACGGCCGGCTCAGCGCGGTAACGCGGCCCGGTCGTCGACTGCCCCCAGCGGACACGCTCGCGCTGCTGGCTGCCGAACCCACCGCGACGGAACAGGCGGACGGACTCACCACCGACGTCCCGCCCGAAGCCGGCCCGTTCTCGGTGACCACCAAGCCCGCCGGCCGCTTGGTGGTGACCCTGTCCACTCCGGCGGGCGAACTGTCCGCGCTGGCCGTCGCGCAGATCGTGTGCACGGCCGCCGCCACGGCGCCGGAAAGCCCTGCCCAGATCACCGTCGTCGGTGCAGGGCAGAGCGTCGGCCCCCGGATCTGCCCGGGGTAACGGTAACTTCGGGCAGATCGCCGTGGCCTTGGTCGGATCGGGTGGGGCGTGCGGCGGGCGGTGGTGGCGACGTCGATGACCGCAGCGGCGGATGGTGGCCACCTGGCGTTCCAGCGTGGCACGCGCGCTTACCGGGTCGCCCGGCCGGTCGCCGGGGGGTGTCACCAGGTCGGCGGGCCAGTCCCACCAGGCGGCCCGCAGCAGTCGTCCGACGTCGGCGTCGGCGAAGCGGCGGCGGACGTCCTGGCCGGGTTCCCGCCGACGATCGTGTACGGCGGGACGGACGTCGGCGGCGACCACGGCGCCGTCGCCGATGGTCACCCCGGGCATGACGGCGGCCTGGTAGCCGAACCACGCGTCATTGCCGACCAGACGCCGCGTCCGCCGTATTCGGTGTTCGTCTCACCGGGGCGCGTCATCTGCGGGTCGGCCCTGCATGAGAATCTGCTCGACTCCGGGCAGTTCGGCGAACTGGAGCAGCACTCCCTCATCCAGCAGGACGTTGGTGAACGGCCCCAGGAAGGCGCGTGACGGTCCTTGGCGGCGATGATGGCGTGGTTGAAGGTCGCGGGTATAGCGGTTTCTCCTGTTCAAGGGGGAAGTGACGTGGCGAGTGCGTTCCCACACATCGCGGTGCCGCTCAGCAGGGCGCCTTTGTCGTGGAGGCGGGTCAGCGGTGTTCGGGGGCGGCCCATTCGACGAACTGGACGATCACGCCGTTGGGGTCGGTGACCTGGAACAAGGCTTCGCCCCAGGGCTCCTGGCGCAGCGGCATGGTGATCTGCGCCCCGGCGTCGCGCAGCCGCTTTTCCTGCTCGGCCAGGCCGCCGGCGAGGGTGAAGGCGAGGATCAGACCGCCGGCACGCTGGTCGCGCTGCTCGGGCGGCAGCACCTCGATGCCGCGGGCGAGCAGAACGATGTCGACCGCGTCGTCGCGCGACAGGGAGGCGAAGCCGTCGGCGGCCTGCTGGACGGTGTAGCCCAGGTAGGTGGTGAAGAACGCCTGGGAGGCGGCGACGTCGTCGACGGTCAGCGAGACAGTGGAAGCGATGAACTGCACGGGATCTCCTGTGGTGCGGGGGGGTGGGGTGGCGTCAGTAGCTGCGGCGCCGGGGGACGATGCGCATGCCCCGGACTTGTTGCGACGCGCGGATGCTGTGGTCGGACGGCGGACGACGCAGTTCGGCGCCGTGCAGCGGGGCCCGCTCGGGCTGCTGCGACCGGGGCACGCGAGCGAACTCGACCATGGGCACGGCGGCGTCGTGGGTGGGCTTGCGCATGAGCGTCCTCCTTCGGAGTCGGTGTTCCATCGCGCATAAATTTACGACGGAGGTAAATTTAGCCCGAGACGCCCAAGGCTGTCAACATAAAGATACTACGAGGGTAAGATTGCGTCATGGCTACCCAGACTTCCGCCCCGGTCGCCGGCCTGCGCGAGACCAAGAAGCACGAGACCCGGCAGCTCATCTCCGACCACGCGACCCGGCTGTTCATCGCCCAGGGCTTCGAGCAGACGACCATCGCCGAGATCGCCGCCGCGGCCCGCGTCGCCAAGAAGACCGTCACCAACTACTTCCCGCGTAAGGAAGACCTGGCCCTGGACCACCAGGAGGAGTTCGCCGCCTCCCTGGCCCGTGCCGTCACCGCACGACGCCCAGGGGAATCAGCGCTGGCCGCGCTGCGCCGCGCGTTCGCCGACGCCGTGGTTGCCCAGGACCCGGTCGCCGGATTCTCCGGCCAGGAGTTCGCCTGCATGATCGCCGACAGCCCCACCCTGACCGCCTGCCTGCGCGGCCTGCACGACCAGCGTGAACACCACCTCACCCAGAGGCTCGCCGACGTCACTGCCGCTCGGTCCGACGACATCACCGTGCAGACCGCCGCCGCCCTGCTGGGCACCGTCCACCGCGTGCTGTTCCACCGCATCCAGACCCTCACCCTCGCCGGACACCCCAACGACCAGATCGCCCACACGATCGCCGCCGAAGCCACCCAGGCCTTCGACTTGCTGGAGCCCGCCCTGGCCGACTACGCCTCCGCCTGATGTGAGTCATCGGACCCGCTGTCCGGGCAGGCTCGGCGCCGGGCAGTCGCCGGCGGCGCCCCGGCGAGGGGGACCCGATCGAGTCGCGGCCGCGTCGCTTGGCCTCGGGCAGCCCATCGTGGCGGCGCACGTATACGGCTGCTTCGCGACCGTGGTCCCAGGCTGCCGCCTCGGAGCTGCTCGCCAGGCGCGAGCGGTTCGGTCGAGATGCCGTACACGCGGCGAAACGCCCACCAGGCGTTACGCCCCTCCAGCCTGGCGCCCTCCAGCCTGGCGCCCTCCGGCCCGGGGCCCCTCCAGCCCGGCTAAATCCGCCTGGCCCCTTCCGTCCGGCACTTCCCGCCTGGCCCCTTCCGTCCGGGGCTCCTTCCGACCCCAGGCCCCTCCGCCATGGAGCTCCTCTGGCACAGCCCTCTCCGGGCCCACCGCCTCCGGGACCGGTACCTTCCTGCCCCAGGGCCCCTCCCCGTGCGGCGCCCCTTCCCCTCCCATGGGGCCCTTCTCCGAGGGACCTCAGCCACGGTCGGCGGCAAAGGGACGCGCCAGCTCACGCCCGAAAACGATTTGCCCCGATCATCACCCGAGACGGAAAATTGACGCTCGTGCCCACCGGACTGAAGCGCCTCCTGCGCCACTTCACCATCGACCTGAGCCCCCTGCGCGACTCCCGCGACTACCGGCTCCTCTTCGCCTCGGGCGTCATCACGATGTTCGGCACGTTCATCACCATGGTCGCGGTGCCGTACCAGATGAAGCAGCTGACCGACTCCTACTTGGCAGTCGGCCTGGTCAGCCTGGCGGAGTTCGTCCCGATGGTGGTGTGCGGCCTGTGGGGCGGCGCGATCGCCGACGCGCTCGACCGCCGCAAGATCATCGTCCTGAGCGAGCTGGGCCTCCTGGTCACCACGGGCGCGCTCATGGTCAACGCGATGCTCCCCACCCCGCAGGTCTGGGTCCTGTACGTGATGGGCGCAGTCTCCACGGGCATCTCCTGCCTGCAGCGACCCAGCCTGGAGGCAGTGTTCCAGCAGGTGGTCAAGCACGAGCAGCAGGGTGCGGCGGCGGTGCTGGCGAGCATGCGCTGGAACTTCGGCGCCATCGTCGCCCCGGCGCTGGGCGGCCTGCTGGTGACCTCCTTCGGCCCGGCGGCGGCGTACGGCATCGACACGCTGAGCTTCGTGCTGTCGCTGGCGCTGCTGTGGCGGATCAGGTCGCTGCCGCCGGCCGAGGACGCCGCCCCGGCGTCGCTGCAGTCGCTGGTCGAGGGCGTGCGGTACGCGGTGCGCCGCCCCGACCTGATGGGCACGTATCTGGTGGACATCGCGGCCATGGTGTTCGCGATGGGGACGTCATTGTTCCCGTTCCTGGCCGACGAGCTGCGTGCTCCGCAGGCGCTGGGACTGCTGTACTCGGCGGGAGCGGTGGGCGCGCTGGCCGCCTCGATCACCGGCGGCTGGGCGGCCCGCGTACACCGCCAGGGCCTGGGCGTGATCATCGCGGCCGCGCTCTGGGGCGTGGCGGTGGCCTCGTCGGCGCTGGCCCCCAACGTCTGGGTGGTGTTCGTCTGCATCGCCTTCGCGGGGGCCGCCGACATGGTCAGCGGCATCCTCCGCATGACGATGTGGAACCAGACGATCCCGCCGGAGCTGCGCGGGCGGCTGGCCGGGATCGAGCTCCTGTCGTACGCGTCCGGCCCGATGCTGGGCAACGCCCGCGCCAGCCTGATGGCCAACTTCGGCGGCACCCGCTTCTCCCTCGGGGCGGGTGGCCTGCTGTGCGTGGGCGCCGTGCTCGGCCTGGCCGCCGCACTGCCTTCGTTCCGCAGGTACGACGCCAGGACCGACGAGCACGCCCTGGCGGAGAAGGCCCGCAGGGAGGCCGCCGCCGCCTAGGTGTACTTGGCGAACACCCGCAGCGCCTCGGCGTCGGAGTGGACGTCGGTCACGTAGTCGGCCACCCATTCCTCGATCCCGTCGAACCCGCTCTCCCGCACCAGCCGCTCCCCCACCCGGGCGGCGTCGAGCGGGGTCCGGCGCAGGGTCACGGCCCCGGTGTCGCCGTCCAGCAGCGCCCAGTGCGCCCCGCTCCGCCCGTACGGCATGCCGACCGACCCCGGGTTCACGACCAGCACCCGATCGGCCAGCCGTACGAAGGGCATGTGCGTGTTGCCCAGCACCACGGTGCCGGCACTCTCGCCGGCCAGCACCTCGGCCCACCGCTCCAGCGAGCTGTCCACGAGGATCATCTCCTCGTCGCTGCGCGGCGTCGCGTGCACGAACAACGTGGTCCCCAGCCGCCCGAGCTCGACCACCTGCCGATCGGGCAGCCCGGCCAGCAGCTCGACCTGATCGTCCCGCAACTGCTCGGCCGCCCACTGGGATACCGGATACGCGCTGGCCTTCCCGCGCGCCGCCTCGACCAGCTCCCTGTCGGCGTTCCCGTTGACCCACAACGCCCGCTCACCGAGCGAGACGAGCACGTCCAGCGTCTGCACCGGCATCGGCCCGGCGGCCATGTCCCCGGTCAGCGCGACCACGTCGGCCCCGGCCACCTCGGGCTCGGCCAGCACGGCCTCGAGCGCGGGCAACACCCCATGAATGTCGGACAACACTGCGATACGCATACGGCCACTCTCCCCCACCAGACCCGCCACCATGGACCGCGTTCGCGCCCGACGAACGCTCATGCTGTGTATGTGTGCATTCACAGGGCGTGAGCGCATTAGATTGGTAGCGTTGGACCATGACGGCCGAAGCGGTGATCCAAGAGATGACGCATCCCTCACTGCCCGACTGGGTGTTTCCCCCGCCTGGAGGGTTCGTCGCGGAAACTCTCGATCACATTCCGGATTTGCCTGCGCACACAGAGTTGATTGATGGAAGCTTGGTCTTCGTGAGCCCCCAAGGAGCCTTCCACATGCGCGTTGTCTCGTTCCTTGAGAACGAGCTGCGCCGTGCGGCACCGCCAGAGCTACGTGTGCGTCGCGAGATGACCATCATTCTCGGCCCCAGCCAGCGCCCGGAGCCCGACCTCACGGTGATCAAGGCCGACGCCGCACGCGACGACGAGACCTTCTACGAGGCACGACATGTAGTCCTCGCCGTGGAGGTTGTCTCTCCCGAGTCCAAGGACCGCGACCGTCACCGCAAACCGCAACTCTACGCCGAAGCCGCGATTCAACACTTCTGGCGGATCGAGAAAAACTCGGGCAAGCCTACGGTCTATGTCTATGAGCTGGATCCCGCCACCGGCTCCTACGCCATCACCGGCATCCACCACGAATGCCTCAAACTATCCGTCCCCTTCGACCTGGCCATCGACCTCACCGAGATCGACCAGCTCTGAGCCGGGCTCAGCCCGCCTCGCGCCACCCCTCGTACCGCTCCACCAGCTCGTCCACCTTGGCCAGCGCGCCCTCGTCCACCCCTTCGACGACGACCAGCCACTGCGCGTCCTCGGCGTCGTCCTCCCCGGCCAGCGTCTCCCGCACCACCCGCGGCATCCCGAGCGCCGGAAACCACTCCCCGAGCGTCTCCGCGACCTCCTCGGCGTCGTCCCGCTCGGCGAACACCAGCAACTGCCTCATGCGACGGCATTCTGCCATCCCAGCCCGTTCACCTCGAACGACTGCCCAACCACTCCGGGCTGATCGACGGCAGCGTGGTCTTCTTCGCCCCCAAGGCCGCCATCCCCTCCTGCGCCGTGTCCCTCGCGACACCAGGTCCCGCGGCAGGAAGCGCAAGCCGCGCCTCCACGCCGAGGCCGGGATCCCGCACTTCCGGCGCGCCGAGACCGGCCGGCTGGTCGTGCACGTCCACGAACTGGACCCAGCCACCGGCGCCTACGCTCTCACCGGTGGCCACCGGGACAGGCTCAAATAAAAGGGGCTGGTACGGCGTCCGCCGTACCAGCCCCGTGAACGCGAGTCAGGAGCTACGGAGCTGAGCGCCCACGCGGTCGGCCGCCATGGCCACCCCCGCGTCGCGAGCCGCCGTGGTCTCCTCCACCGTCAGCGTCCGGTCCGCGGCGCGGAAGCGCATCGTGTAGGCGAGCGACTTGTTCCCCTCGCCCACCTGCTCCCCCGCATAGACGTCGAACAGCCGGATCGACTCCAGCAGCTCCCCTGCCCCGTCGCGCAGGGCGGCCTCCACGTCGGCCACCGGGGTGAAGTCGGGCACGATCAGCGCGACGTCCTGCGTGGCCACCGGGTAGGCCGACACCGACGGCGTCTGGACCGGGCCCGGCATGGCGGGCTCCAGACGCGACAGCTCCAGCTCCATGGCCGAGGTGCGCGGCGGCAGCCCGTACGCTTCGATGACGCGCGGGTGCAGCTCACCGGCGTGCCCCACCAGCGTGTCGCCCACGTAGAGGGCGGCGCACCGGCCGGGGTGCCAGGGCGCGTGCTGGTCGGCGCTGATGGACAGCTCCAGCCGCGCCTCGCCCGCGACCAGCCGCGCGGCCTGCACCGCGTCGGCCCAGGAGGCGGCGCGACCGCTGCCCCACCAGCCGGACCGCTCGAACTCCCCGGCCAGCACCACCGCGACTCGCAGCGGCTGGTCGGGCAGCGCCGACTCGATCGAGGCGAGCTCCTCGGCGGTCGGCCGGCGCTCGATCCCGAGCACCGGCGCCACCTCGGGAGCGCCCTCGCGCGGCCGGTAGACCGGCCCCATCTCGAACAGCGCCACGTCCGAGAACCCGCGCCCGGCGTTGCGCACCAGGGTCTTGAGCAGCCCTGGCAGCAGCGTCGTGCGCATCAGCGGCTCGTCCTCCGACAGCGGGTTGGCCAGCCGCATGGCGCGGCGGCGCGCGTCGTCGGCGGGCAGGAGCAGCCGGTCGAAGTCGTCGGGGCTGATGAACGGGTAGCTGAGCACCTCGACGTAGCCGCCCTCGGCCAGCGCCCGGCCGACCCGGCGACGCAGCCGCTGGCCCTCGGTGAGCCCCGCCCCGGCGGGGGCGGAGGGCAGCATCGACGGCAGGCTCTCGTAGCCCTCCAGCCGGATGACCTCTTCGGCCAGGTCGTTGGGGTCGGTGAGGTCGGGCCGCCAGGACGGCGGCGTCACCGTGATCATGTCGTCGCCAATGACGGCCAGCTTGGCCGCCAGGGCGCCGCCGGTCACGACCCCGGTCGGGTCGACGCCGCCCTGGCGCACGGCCGGGTCGTCGCCGTCGACCACGACGCAGCCGACCTGCTGAAGCCGGGAGACGACGGTCTCCTTGGAGTAGGCGACGCCGGCCACGGTGCCCGGGTAGCTCGACGGGATCGCGATGCGCGCGGGCGACACCTCGACCTCGGCGTGCGTGACCCCGGGCTGGATGCTCCCGCCACCCAGCTCGGCCAGCAGCTGCACGGCCCGCCACGAGGCGACGAGCGGCAGCTCCCGGTCGACACCGCGTTCGAAGCGCTTGGACGACTCCGACACCAGCCCGTTCCTGCGCGACTCGCGCGAGATGCCGGTCGCGGAGAAGTGGGCGGCCTCGATGACGATGTCGGTCGAGGCGTCGGAGATCTCGGTCTCCAGCCCGCCCATGGTGCCGGCCATCGAGATCGGCCCCGACTGGTCGGTGATCAGGATGTCGTCGGGGTCGAGCTCGCGTACGACATGGTCGAGCGTCTCGAGCCGCTCGCCCGCGGCGGCGCGGCGCACGACGATCTCGCCGCGCAGCTTGCCGCGGTCGAACGCGTGCAGCGGCTGCCCGAGCTCCAGCATCAGGTAGTTGGTGATGTCGACGGCCAGCGACACGGACCGCATGCCGGCGCGCGTGAGGCGTATCCGCATCCAGAGCGGGCTCTGCGCGGCGGGATCGAAGCCGGTGACCTCGCGCAGCACGAACCTGTCGCACGCGGTCGGGTCGGCGATCGACGCCGGCCACGCCGTGCCGGTCTCGGCGGGCAGCTCGACGTCGGCGGGGTCGCGGAACGCCACCCCGAACCCGGTCGCCGCCTCGCGGGCCACGCCCCTGATCGACAGCGCGTAGCCGATGTCGGGCGTGATCTCCAGCTCGATCACGTCGTCGCGCAGGCCGAGCAGCTCGACCACGTCGGCGCCGATCGGGGTGTCGGCCGGCAGCACCATGATGCCGCCGTGATCGTCGCTCAGCCCGAGCTCGCGCTCGGAGCAGATCATGCCCTCCGACATGCGCCCGTACGTCTTGCGCGCCCCGACCTCGAACCCGCCGGGCAGCACGCCGCCCGGCAGCACGACGGGCACGCGGTCACCGGCGACGAAGTTGGTGGCGCCACAGACGATCTCGCGCGGCGTCGCCTCGCCGGTCTCGACCTTGCAGTGCCGGATCGGCTTCTTGAAGCCGCTCAGCTCCTCGATCTCGAGCACCTCGCCGACGACGACGTTCTTGACGTCGTGGCCGTGCGAGGTGATCGACTCGAGCTTGAGCCCGGCGGCCGTGAGCTTGTCGGCCACCTCGTGGGCGGTGACCGCCGGGAGATCGACATACTCCCGCAGCCAGGAAAGCGGGACCTTCATCAGATCTCCATTCCGAACGGGAGCGTGAAGCGCACGTCTCCCTCGACCATGTCACGCATGTCCTCGGCGTTGTGGCGGAACATCAGCGTCCGCTCGATGCCCATGCCGAACGCGAACCCGGAGTATCGCGACGGATCGACGCCGCAGGCGATGAGCACGCGCGGGTTGACCATGCCGCAGCCGCCCCACTCGATCCAGCCCTCCGACTTGCAGGTGCGGCAGGGCGGGTTGCCGGGGATCGCCGAGCTGCCGCGGCAGACGAAGCACTTGAGGTCCATCTCGGCGGACGGCTCGGTGAACGGGAAGTAGTTGGGCCGGAAGCGGGTCGTGATGCCCTTGCCGAACATCACCTCCGCGAACCGGTCGAGCGTGCCCTTGAGGTGGGCCATCGTCAGGCCCTCGTCCACGGCCAGCCCTTCGGTCTGGTGGAAGACCGGGGTGTGGGTGGCGTCGAGCTCGTCGGTGCGGAACGTCTTGCCCGGCGAGATCACGTAGACCGGCAGCTCGCGCTGGAGCAGCGCGCGGATCTGCACCGGCGAGGTCTGCGTGCGCAGCACCATGCCGGAGTCGGTGGACCCGACGAAGAAGGTGTCGTGGTCCGAGCGAGCCGGGTGGTCCTTGGCGATGTTGAGCGCGTCGAAGTTGAACCACTCGCCTTCGAGCTCGGGGCCCTCGGCCACTTCGTAGCCCATGGCGACGAACGCGTCGGCGATGCGCTCCTGCAGCGTGGTCAGCGGGTGGCGGGCGCCGCGCGGCCGCCGGTCCCACGGCAGGGTGACGTCGACGGTCTCCTCGACGAGCACCCGCGCGTCGCGCTCGGCCTCGAGCTCGGCCTGGCGGGCGGCGAGCGCTTCGTTGATCGCCTTACGGGCGGTGCCGACGCGCTTGCCGGCCTCGGCGCGGGCGGCGGGCGGCAGGGCGCCGATCTCGCGGTTGGCCAGGGCGATGGGCGAGCGGTCGCCCGCGTGCGCCAGCCTGGCCTGCTTGAGTGCGTCGAGGCTGTCGGCCGCCTTGATCGCCGCGATGGCGTCGGCCTCCATGCGGGACACCTCGTCGGCATGCAACGGTGTCACCTCGACGGGGTCGTAGTCAGACAAGAGTGAGCTCCGTATCCAGGGCTTGAGCGGAAAAGAGTCTAGTGGGGCCCGCCCACCGGGGCCGACTCGATCGCTAAGGGGTGGCGAAGTCGGGCGTGCCGGTGGGCACGGTAAATCGGAACTCCGCCCCGCCCTCGGGCGCCCGCTGCACGGTGATCGTGCCGCCGTGCGCCTCGACCAGGCCCTTGACGATGAAGAGGCCGAGCCCGGTGCCACCGCGACGGCGGCTGTTGCCGCCTCGCCAGAACTGCCTGAAGACGCGCGGAGCCAGCTCGGGCTCGATGCCCTCGCCCTCGTCGCGCACCGACACGGCAACTCCCCATCCGACGGACTCGATCTCGATTGTCACAGTGCCGCGCCCGTGGCGCAGCGCGTTTTCCACCAGGTTACCCAGGATCTGGTCGATCTTGTCCTGGTCGAGCCACATCTCCGGCAGGTCGTCGCCGACGATCAGGCGAAAACGGCCCTCGGTCTCGCCCGCCGCGACCCGGCCCGCGACGAGCCTGCGTACCCTGGCGGGGATGTCGACGACCTGGCGGCGCACCTCCAGCCGCCCCGACTCGATGCGCGAGACGTCGAGCAGCTCGGTGATGAGCCTGGTGACGCGGTCGGCGTCGTTGTTGACGGTCTCGAGCATGACGCGCTTCTGCTCGTCGGTGAAGCGCTCCCACTTGGCCAGCATGGTCGCGGTGAAGCCCTTGACGCTGGTCAGCGGCGAGCGCAGCTCGTGGGCCACGGTGGAGACCAGGTCGGCGCGGCTGCGCTCCAGCCGTGCGCGGGCGCCGCCGTCGCGCAGGGTGATCGTGACGCGCTCGACCTCGCCGCCGCGCTCCGGCTCGCGTACGAGCCTGGCCGCGACGTAGAGCTCCTGGCCGCCGGGCAGGTGCAGCGGCCGCTCCGGCACCCTGCTCCTGATGCGCAGCCCGCCCTCGGGGTCGAGCGCCTTCCACCAGTCGCGCCCGTCGTGGTCGCGGAACGGGAACACATCGCTCATGTGCCCGCCCACCGCGCGCTCCATGGCGACGCCGGTGAGCCGGGCGGCGGCCCGGTTGACGGCCAGCACGCAACCGTCTCGGTCGGTCACGATGAGGCCGTCGGGAAGGTCGTCGATGGCTATCGTGCACGCGGCGGCCACTACTCGCCCGTCGGTGTCTGCGCCGTGCACGACCTCGCCCCCTCCGCCTACAACGCCGACAATAGCGGGTTTCCCGCCGCCTAGGGCACTCGCTGAGCCCTAGCCGAGGAGTAAAGGCATACCGCCGCGGCGGTGGCCAGGTTCAGGCTTTCCGCCTGTCCGTAGATGGGCACTCTGACCACATCGTCGGCCTCAGCCAGTACGTCCTCCGGCAGTCCCCAGGCTTCGTTGCCGAAGATCCACGCGGTGGGTCCGCTAAGATCAACATCGTCGAGCGTGTGCTTGCCCGCGCCGTCGGCCGCCAGCACGCGCAGGCCCCGCTCCTTGAGTTGACGCACGGCGGCGCTCACCGGTGCACCGATGACGACGGGCAAGTGGAAAAGGCTGCCGACGCTGGCGCGTACGCACTTGCCGTTGTACGGGTCCACGGAGGCGTCGGTGAAGATCACCGCGTCGGCGCCGGCGGCGTCGGCCGCCCGCATGACGGTGCCGGCGTTGCCCGGGTCGCGCACGTGGGCGAGCACGGCGACCAGGCGCGGCTGCTCCGGCAGCGCCTTGTCCAGGGGCACGTGCACCAGCGTGCAGACGGCCACCAGCCCCTGTGGGGTCACGGTCTGGGACAGCTCCGACATGACCTCGCCGCTGGCCCGGTGCACGGGCACGCCCTTCAGGCGGGCCTCCGTGATCAGCTCGGGGTGGCGCAGCTCGGCCTCGGCGGTGCTGAACAGCTCCAGCGTCACGCCGTCGAGCTTGAGCGCCTCGCGCACCGCCTGCGGCCCCTCGGCCAGGAACCTGCGGTCCTGTTCCCTGAAGGCCCGCTTGGTGAGCCGCCTGGCCGCCTTCACCCGCGGCGACTTCACGTTGGTCAGCTCGGACCCGGCCATGCTCTCTCCCTGTCCCACACGGCGGCGTCACTCACGGCAACGCCTTACACAGCAGCGTCCCTCACCGGAACGTCCCACCTGGCGACGTCGCTCACGGCAACGCCCCACACAGCAACAAAGGGCCCACCGTCATCGGTGGGCCCCTCGATTAAGACGATCGCCTCAGCTCGCGGTTCTTCAGCTCGCGGCCGGAGCGTTCACGTTCGCCGGAAGCGCCTTCTTGGCGGCCTCGACGAGCGTGGCAAAAGTCTGGCTGTCGTTGACCGCGAGGTCGGCCAGGATCTTGCGGTCGACCTCGACGCCGGCCAGGCGCAGACCCTGGATCAGGCGGTTGTAGGTCATGCCGTTCTGGCGGGCGGCGGCGTTGATCCGCTGAATCCACAGACGGCGGAAGGTGCCCTTGCGGTCCTTGCGGTCCCGGTAGGCGTACGTCATCGAGTGGAGCATCTGCTCCTTGGCCTTGCGGTACAGACGCGACCGCTGGCCGCGGTAACCGCTCGCCCTCTCGAGGACGACCCTGCGCTTCTTCTTGGCGTTGAGCGCCCGCTTCACGCGTGCCATGTTTCTTCTCCCCGGGGAATCGCGCTACTTAGCGAGCAGCTTCTTGATCTTCTTGGAATCGGCGTCGGAAAGGACGACCTCGTTCTTGAGACGGCGCGTCAGCGTGGACGACTTCCACTCGTTGTAGTGCGCGCGGTTGGCACGGCGACGCTTGATCTTGCCGGTGCCGGTAAGCCGGAACCGCTTCTTCGCACCGCTGTGCGTCTTCATCTTCGGCATGTCGCCGTCTCTCCTCGTTTCGGTCGTGCCACGGGCCGGGCCGGTGCTGGGCCGACCCGGTCGCGGCGTCTTCGTCTGCTGGTGGCTGAATCGGGGCGCTCTGTAAGGCTAACCCCAACCGCGGGTCATCCTTCCTGTGGGGAAGTGTCCTCGCTGCCACGCTGTGCCTTGGCGGCGGCCTTTTCGGCCTTGGCCTCGGCCTTCTTCTTGTGCGGACCGATCACCATGATCATGTTACGGCCGTCCTGCTTGGCGTGGGACTCCACGAAACCGAGCTCCTGGACGTCGTCCGCGAGCCGCTGCAGAAGCCGGAAACCCAACTCCGGCCGGGACTGCTCGCGACCACGGAACATGATCGTGACTTTGACCTTGTCTCCCGCCTTGAGGAACCGCACCACATGACCCTTCTTGGTCTCGTAGTCGTGCGGGTCGATCTTCGGCCGGAGCTTGATCTCCTTGATGATCGTGTGCGCCTGATTCTTGCGCGCCTCGCGCGCCTTCATCGCGGACTCGTACTTGAACTTGCCGTAGTCCATGAGCTTGCACACGGGCGGTCGAGCCGTGGCCGCGACCTCGACGAGGTCGAGGTCGGCCTCCTGGGCGAGCTTCAGGGCGTCGTGAATCGAGACGATGCCTACCTGCTCGCCGTTCGGGCCCACGAGGCGAACCTCGGGAACTCGGATACGCTCGTTGATGCGGGGCTCAGTGCTGATGGGGCCTCCTAGGTTTGCGATCCCTACGTGCTCGTCGTGCCGGGAGCTCCTCGCCAACGCGAAAAGCCCCGCACGTCGCGCATGCGGGGCCACTGAGCTCTTCGGCTTTCGTGGCCTTTGAGCTCCCCGGAGTAGTCCGGCGTGATCCTGGACCCGTCCGCCTTCCGGCGACTCAGGTGGGAGGGAGACCTCCGCTTGCGCGTCCAGCAATGGCATGCCGGACCGATCAGAGAGCTACATTACCACAACGACCAGGCGTCCTCGAATCATCCCTGCTGGCCCAGCCCCGTCCACCAAACTTCTGTCTAGTCTAGACAGGAGTGACCAAATGACAGCTGCAAGAGGCCAAGCAGCACTTCAGTGAAGTCGTCAGGAAGGCTCACGACGAGGGGCCGCAGATCGTCACGAAGCACCGCAAGGACGTGGTGGTGATCCTGGACATGGAGGAATACCGCCAGCTCAAGGGCAAGCAGCCGGACTTCAAGGAGTTCCTGCTGTCGGGTCCCGACCTGAGCGCGCTCGACCTCACCCGCGACAGGAGCACCGAGATGCGCGACATCGATCTCGGAGACGACGAGTGAGCTACCTCCTCGGCACCAACGTCGTGTCGGAAATGACCAAGCGCACCAAGGACGACAGCGTGCAGGCATGGCTGGACACCATCACCGGGCCCAGCCTCTACCTGAGCGTCATGGTGTTCGGCGAGATCCGCAAGGGCATCGAGCTCCTGCGCCGCCGCGACGTCGTGCAGGCGCACGGCTGCACCCTCGTTACCCGCAACGTCAAGGACTTCGTGGGGCTCGACGTCGAGACGATCAACCCGTTCGACTGGCCGACCGCCTAGCGAGCTCCGCCTCGCCGGCCGCGCGCATGGCCTCCACCGGCACATCCGTCCGGCCCGTCATCAGCTCCACCTGCCGCACCGCCTGGTGCAGCAGCATCGCGAACCCCCCGACCACGGTGCCGCCCGCAGCCCGGACGGCCTCCGCCGCGCTGGTCGGCCAGGGTGAGTAGACCACGTCGAAGAGCGCGGGCACCCGCGCCAGCCGGTCGGCGAACGCGTCCGCCGCCCCGCCCGGCAGCGTCGAGACCACCAGATCCACCCGCGTGAAGGCGTCGAGCTTGTCGAAAGTCTCCACCGCCAGCGCCACGCCCAGCCGCTCGGCCACCTCCACCGTCTCCCCCGCCCGCGCGGGGTCGCGTACCAGCAGCGTCGCCGAGAACAGCCCGAGGTTACGCAGCGCCGCCAGCGTCGAGGCCGCCGTGGCGCCGCCGCCCAGCACGGTCGCGGAGCGCGGCGCGGGCACGCCCGCCTCGGCCAGCGCCTGCTCGATGCCGTAGACGTCGGTGTTGTGGCCGTGCCGCCGCCCGTCGCGGAAGACCACGGTGTTGGCCCCGCCGACCTCGACGGCCAAGTCGGACACGGTGTCGAGCAGGGGCAGCACGGCCCGCTTGAGCGGCATGGTCAGCGACAGCCCCGCCCACGGGTGCTCATCGTCGGTGACCTGGCCGCGTACGGGCACCAGCTCGCCCAGCAGCGCGGGCAGCCGCGCCTCGTCGCACTCGAACGCCTCGTAACTCCACCCGTCGAGGCCCATCGCCTGGTACGCGGCCCGGTGCAGGTAAGGCGAGAGCGAATGACCGATGGGCGACCCCATCACCGCAGCCCGCATCCACACTCCTTCCGAACATGACGACCCTATCGCCCCGTCACCCACGCTTCGCCGCTCGGACGGCCCAGGGGGCGCGCGTCACGGCGGGTCGTCGCATCACCTGAGGAGCGTCCCTTGGACGGGCGGCGGCGCGCGTCGGCGGGAGGTGCCCACCGTGCGCAGCCGTAAAGGATGGGTGTCTCCCCCACGAGCCCGCAACCCGCCGGACGGCGGCCCGCAAGGACGGGTGTCCCGCGCGGGCTGGATCGCACGGAACCGGCCCCAAAAGGACGCCCGCCCACCGTGGGGTGGGCGGGCGGGTGGAGCGTCGGACCGCCGGTCAGCCGCCGTTCTTGCGGTATTCGGCCAGCAGCGCCTGCCGCTCGGCCTCCGTGGTGGCGAACTTGGTGACGTTGCTCTTGGGGTCGGTGGCGACGAAGTAGAGCCAGGGCCCCTTGGCGGGGTTGAGGGCGGCCTCGATCGCGTGGTCCCCGGGGTTCGCGATGGGCCCGGGAGGCAGGCCGAGGTGCAGGTACGTGTTGTACGGGCTCTTGGTCTTCGTCTCCGCGAACGAGGCGGCCGTGCCGTACTTGTTCAGCGCGTACATGACCGTGCTGTCCATCGCCAGCTTCATCTGCGGCTTGCTCTCCAGCCGGTTGTAGATGACGCGGGCGATCTTCGGCATGTCCTCCTGACGACCCGCCTCGGCCTGCACGATGCTGGCGATGACCATGATCTCGTGCGGCGTGTGGCCGAGGGTCTTGGCGCCGCTCTCGAGGTCCAGCTGCTCAGCCGTCTGGTTGAACCGCTTGACCATCGCCGCCAGGATCTGCGTCGGCGTGCTCTTGGGCTGGACCTCGTACGTGGCCGGGAAGGCGTATCCCTCAAGCTTGCCCTTGGCGTATTTCGGCAGGTCGAGCTGGTCCACGTCCTTGGCCGCCGCGGCGAACTCCTTGACGGGCTTGCCGGTCTCCTCGGCCAGCGTCTTCAAGGTGTCGGACAGGCGCAACCCCTCCTTGAGGGTCACCTTGGCGAGCAGCCGGTTGTCCGGGATGAGCAGCGCCACCGCGCTCGCGGCCGACATCTGCTTGCGCAGCTTGTACGAGCCGGGCTGCAGCGAGCCGCTCCTGTTGGCGTTGCCGATCGCGTTGGTGAACGCCCTGGCGCTGGCCACGACTCCCAGCCGCTCCAGCTCCTGCGCCACGTCCGAGGCGCTCTGGCCGTCCTTGATCTCCACGACGACCTCGCCGGTGCCCTGGCCGGTGTAGTCGTCGGGCACGAGCGCGTCGCTGAGCCACAGGTAGCCGTAGTAACCGCCACCGCCGATGATGCCCGCCAGCACGACGAAGGCGAGCAGCGGCGCAATGAAGCCGCCACGGTTGCGGCGCCGACGCCGCCGGCGGCCGCCACGGCCGCCGCGATTGCGCCGGGTACGACCGCCGTCGTCCTCGGCGCCGAGGAGAGTGTTCAGATCGAGATCATTCATAGGTGCGCTGGCCAATCTCCCGGTACGACCGGCCTGGCGTCAAGCGAAACCGCCAAACCGGCTTGGGTCACCGAGCGGAACTGGGGGGTCCGCCGGACATGCTCCCACGACCAGCGGAGATCACTCTGGGTAGCCATGCTAAGGGATGGAAAGAGGGCGCATGCCCCGTTTTGGGGCATTTGCGCCGGGACGGAGGGGGTCCCGTCGAACATCAACTCGTCCCGAGGTTCTTGTTCAGCTCTTCCCGGTATCTCACGAACTCGCTCTCTTTGTTAGTGAATTTGGTGATTCTATGCGCCGGATCCGTCGTCACAAACCAGTGCCAATCGCCTTGGGCTGGGTTCAGGGCTGCCAACAGCGCCTTCTCCCCCGGATTCGCGATGGGTCCGGGCGGCAGCCCTTTGTGCCGGTAGGTGTTGTAAGGAGAGTCGACCTTGGTGTCACGCTCCGTAATCTTCAGACTCCGCCGGTTCTGCGCGTACAGGACGGTGCTGTCGATCTCCAGCGGGGTGCCCTTCTGGAGGCGGTTGTAGATCACCCTGGAGATCTTCGGGTAGTCGGCGTCGACCCCGCCCTCGGCCTGGATCATGCTGGCCACCGTGACGGCCTCCAGCGGCGTCAGGTGCTTGCGGGCCGCCTCCCGCTCCAGCCCGATCTGGCGGGCGGCGAGCCGGAAGCGTTCGACCATCGCCGCGAGCACGTCCACGGCCGTGTCGCCGGGCTCGATCTCGTACGTCGCGGGGAACAGGAACCCCTCCAGCCCCTCGGCGTACGAAGGCAGGCCGACGAGAGCCTTGTCGACGCCCTGCAGCTCCTTGAGCGGCAGCCCGGCCAGTTTGGCGACGCGGGCCAGCACTTCGGACGTCCGCAGGCCCTCGGGAACGGTGACGCGCCGCACCACCCTGGACGACGGCGCGAGCAGCAGGTCGAGCGCCGCCTTGGCGGCCATGCCCTTGCGCAGCCGGTAGTGTCCGGGCCGCAGCCGGTTGGTGACCGCGCGCTCCTCCGTCTCCCGTACGAACGACTGCGCGCTCGCCACCACCCCGGCCTCGGCCAGCGCGGAGCCGATGGCCTGCGCGCTCGAGCCCGGCGCGATCCGCACCGTCACGGCGCCGCTGCCGGGGCCGTCGAAGTCGTCGGGGCTGAGGTACGGCTTGAGCACCGCGATCCCACCAGCCCCCAGGCCCACCAGGGCCACGATCAGGCCCGCGGAGACCATCCCGGCCTTGCGCATGGCCCGCTGCCGGGGCGCGGCCGGCCCTGCGACCTCCGCCTCCGCCGTATCAGGGTCCGTCGTAGCATCGGGCTCGGGCCGCCGTGGCTCCTGCCTCGGCTCGCGCTCCGCCGGGTCCTCCGGCGTCCCCTCCGCGGAGTCGCCGGAGGAGAACGGGATCACGTCGCCGAGGTCATCCTCACCCTCGGGCCTGCCGTTCACGCGGCCACCCCACCGTCAGCCGAGCAGAGGGCCGGAAGCCCCGCAGCCGCACGGTCGCCCTGAACCCTCGTAGGCGCCCCGCCGTCAGCCGAGCAGAGGCTCCGATCCTTCGAGGCCGTGCCCCGCGCGCCTGTGCGCGCCGCCCGCGCGTGGGCGCCCCGGCGGACCTGCGGCCACGTCGTGGCCGTGTCCCGTGCCGTGTGCGCCGCGGGCGCGACCCCCGTGTCGCGCGCGCTCATGAGGCAGGTCCGTCGGCCGCTGGGGGCGGTACGACGGGCCTGCCTGGGGGTCTTTCGGTGGCGCGTTCGGAGTCGAGCGCGTCCTGCAGCAGCACGACGGCCGCGGCCTGATCCACGACGCCGCGCTGCTTCTTTGCCTTCATGCCGCTGGCCCGCAGCCCGTGCGTCGCGGCGACCGTGGTCAGCCGCTCGTCGAACAGCCGCACGGGCGTCGGCGCGAGCCGGACCGCGAGATCGGCGGCGAACTGGCGGGCCAGCCCCGCCGCCTGTCCCTCGCGTCCGGACAGCGAGGTGGGCAGCCCCACGATCACCTCGATCGCCTCGTGCTCCGCGACGATCGCGGCGATGCGGTCGAGGTCGCCCTTGCCTCGCTTGACGGTCTCGACCGGCGTGGCCAGCAGCCCGGAAGGGTCACTGCGGGCCACGCCGACGCGTACGGATCCGACGTCCACGCCGATCCGCGTGCCGAACCTCATATCAGCCGAGCTGATCCGCGATAGCCTGCTCGACCAGCTGCAGCGCGTCGCCGATCGCCTCCGGCCGTGTGCCGCCGCCCTGCGCGACGTCGTCCTTGCCGCCACCGCCACCCCCAAGAGCCTTGGCGGCGACGCCGACCAGCTGCCCGGCCTTGAGCCCCCGCTCGCGCCCCGCCTCGTTGACCGCGGCAACCACCACAGGTCGGTCGGAGGGGACGCCGGCGATCACGACGACCGCCGGCCGGTCCGCCGGGAACCTGCCACGCACATCCAGCGCGAGCTTACGCAGATCATCCGCACCGGTGCCATCAGGCGCGCGGTGTGTCACAACGGAGACTCCGCGCAGGTCACCGGCCTTGGCGGCGAGATCGCCGGCCACCTGGAGCACCTGGGCGGAGCGGAGCTTCTCCAGCTCCTTCTCCGCCGTGCGCAGCCGGGTGACGATGCCGTCGATGCGCTCGGGCAGCTCCTCGCGGCGCGCCTTGAGCTGCTCGGTGAGCTGCGCGACCAGCACGCTCTCGCGCGCCAGGAAGCGGAAGGCGTCGATGCCGACGAGCGCCTCGACGCGGCGCACGCCCGCGCCGACCGACTGCTCGCCCAGCACCTTGACCAGGCCGAGCTGGCCGGAGCTGTGGACGTGGGTGCCACCGCACAGCTCGCGCGAGTAGTCGCCGATCTCGACGACGCGGACCTCGTCACCGTACTTCTCGCCGAACATGGCCAGCGCGCCCATCGCTCTGGCCTCCGCCTGCGAGGTGTAGAAGGCGTTGACCTTGAGGTCGTTGATGAGCACGGCGTTGACCTCGTCCTCGACGTCGCGCAGCACGCTGGGCGGCACCGCGCCCGCCGCGGTGAAGTCGAAGCGGAAGCGGCCGGGCGAGTTCTCCGAGCCGGCCTGGGCCGCCGTCTCGCCGAGCGCGTTCTTGAAGCCGCGGTGGACGAGGTGGGTGGCGCTGTGGCTGCGCGAGATCGCGCGGCGGCGCTCGAGGTCGATCTCCGCCTGCGCGTCGTCGCCGACCTTGAGCTCGCCGCTGCGGATCTTGCCCCGGTGCACGACCAGGCCCGCGAGCGGCGTCTGCACGTCGACGATCTCGACCTCGCCGCCGCTGGTGCGGATCACGCCCTGGTCGGCGAGCTGGCCGCCGCCCTCGGCGTAGAACGGGGTGCGCCCGAGCACGACCTCCACGGTCGTGCCCGCACCCGCCGCCGGAACAGGCACGCCGTCGACGAGGATGCCGACCACGCTCGTGTCGGCCTCGGTCTGGTCGTAGCCGAGGAACTCGACCTTGCCCGCCTTCTCCAGGAGCTGCCCGAAGACGGAGATGTCGGCGTTGCCGGTCTTCTTCGCCGCGGCGTCGGCCTTGGCCCGCTCCCGCTGCTCCTTCATGAGCCGGCGGAAGCCCTCCTCGTCGACCTTGAGCCCCTGCTCGGCCGCCATCTCCAGCGTCAGGTCGATCGGGAAGCCGTAGGTGTCGTGGAGCTGGAACGCCTGGTCGCCGGAGAGCGTGGTGCCGGACTTGCGCTTGGTCTCCTCGACGGCCACGTCGAAGATCGCGGTGCCGGTGCGCAGCGTGCCCAGGAACGACGCCTCCTCGGCGTCGATGACCGCGTGGATCTGCGGCGCGTCGGCCTTGAGCTGGTCGTACTGCTCGCCCATGACGTTGATCGCGACGTCGGTCAGCTCGTGCATGTAGCGGTCGTCGCCGGAGCCGAGCAGGCGCAGGTTGCGGACGCTCCTGCGCAGGATGCGGCGCAGCACGTAGCCCCGGCCCTCGTTGCTGGGCAGCACGCCGTCGGCCACCAGCATGGTGCCGGTGCGGACGTGGTCGGCGATCACGCGCAGGCTCACGTCGGCCCGCGCGTCGCGCCCGTAGCGGGTCTTGGTGAGCTCGGCCGCCTTGTCGAGGATCTTGTACGTGGTGTCGATCTCGTAGATGTTGTCGACGCCCTGCAGGATCGCCGCCATGCGCTCGAGGCCCATGCCGGTGTCGATGTTCTTCGCCGGCAGCTCGCCCGCCACGTCGAAGTCGACCTTGGTGCGGACCTGGCTGAGCTGGTACTGCATGAAGACGAGGTTCCACACCTCGAGATAGCGGTCCTCGTCGGCGACGGGACCGCCCTCCTTGCCGTATTCGGCGCCGCGGTCGTAGTAGATCTCCGAGCAGGGTCCGCCGGGGCCGGGCACGCCCATGTGCCAGTAATTGTCCTCCAGGCCGCGCCGCTGGATGCGGTGGTCGGGCAGGCCGACGCGGTTGCGCCAGATGTCGTAGGCCTCGTCGTCGTCCTGGTAGACGGTGGCCCACAGCTTGTCCTCGGGGAAGCCGAAGCCGCCGTCGGACTCGGAGCGGGTGAGCAGCTCCCACGCGAACGGGATCACTTCGGACTTGAAGTAGTCGCCGATGGAGAAGTTGCCCAGCATCTGGAAGAACGTCGCGTGCCGCGTGGTCTTGCCGACCTCGTCGATGTCGGGGGTGCGCACGCACTTCTGCGCGGTAGCCAGCCGTGACGCCGGAGGCTTGCGCTGCCCCAGGAAGTACGGCTTGAACGGCACCATACCGGCATTAACCAGGAGAAGCGTGGGGTCCTCAGCGATCAGGCTGGCCGAGGGCACTACCTTGTGCCCACGCTCCTCGAAGAAGCGCAGGAAGCGGCGGGCGATCTCTGCCGACTCCATGTTGGCCATCCTTTGCGTTAGTTGTTGTCTTCAGCGTTGTCGAGCCCGAAGCGTGCTCGCAACTCGGTTTCGCGCTCCGCGGCCTCGCCGAGCGCGTCGGAAGTAAAGTCTCTCACCTGCCGGAGCATCCCCGCGGCGCTGTTGGCCGTCCTGCGGGCGACGTGGTCGGGGTGGAGCGCCTGCAGCCTGCGCATCACCCAGAAGGTGAGGAACGCGCCCAGCGACAGGTAGAACAGCCGCCTGATCATCGTGCCTGCCCCTGACGCGTCCTCGGGACGGCCTTGCGGGGCCTGCGGGCCTCGATGGCTCGGCGGACGCCGTACGCGAGCGAGGACACCTTGATCAGCGGCCCGGTGAAGATGGTCTGCGTCACCGCGCTGAGCTTGGCCGCGTGGCCGCTGACCTGCTTGACGTCCTTGGTGATGGCCTCGACGGCGATCAGCTGCCTGTTGGTCTCGTTGACCGTGACGCTCATGTCGTCGAGCAGCGGCGTCAGGCGGTCGTTCAGGTCGGAGACCGCCTTGGTGGCCTCGGTGAGCAGCCTGGCCAGCTTGAGGAGCACCATGGCGAGCACGCAGACCAGGACTATCCAGCCCGTGGCCGCGATCAGGCCGGCGACCTCTCCAGCGGTAAGCATGCGCTCATCTCCCTCGTACGCTGGGCCGGAACGGCAAGACCTTATCGCGTTCGAGTGACAACCTTGGTGAGGACGCCGAGCTTGATCGTGCTGCCGCGTCGGCGTCCGGCGCTTCCACGACCGCCCGCGTGCCGCCCCGATCCCGTGCGCCACCAGCCGTCCCCGGCCCGGCCGTGTCCAACGCCCGAGCACCCCAAACTTACGCCATCCCCCACCCTGCCACACACGCCTTCCCCGACGCCCCCACACCCCACGGCGTTCGAAGACACCCCACCACCGACCCCACCCACCGCACGAGTCGCGACAACCCCGCCGCATGTGCACCGTCACTCCACCGACCGCATTGCGCCGAGCACCACCACACCACGACCCGACAACCCCGGCACCGGGAAGACGAGAGTGCCGGCACCAGCGGCCCTGACTCGCCGCGTCGGCGCCGGAAGAGCTCAAGCCGCGCCTCAACGACGCCGACCCTGCCGACCGCGTTACGCCGACGGCCACCGCCACCGCGTTACGCCGACCGCCACCGCCACCGCGTTACGCCGACGGCCACCGCGCCGCCAAGCGCCGGTGGGACCCCGGGTTGAGTGCGACGTCAGGAGCCGCGGAGGAAGTCGCGGATCTTGGCCCAGCGGTCCGCGACCGGGGCCTCGGCGCCATGCCGGGTCGGCTCGTAGTAGCGGCGCTCGCGCACCTGTTCGGGCGCGTACTCCTGCCGCACCAGCCCATGGTCGAAATCATGCGGGTACTTGTAGCCGTCCCCGTGCCCGAGCTTGGCCGCCCCCGGATAGTGGGCGTCCCGGAGGTGGCCCGGGACCTGGCCGATGAGGCCGCGGCGGACGTCGCCGATGGCCGCCCCGATGGCCTTGACCACGGCGTTGGACTTGGGGGCCATCGCGCAGTGGATGACCGCGTGCGCCAGGTTGATCTGCCCCTCCGGCAGCCCGATGAGCTGCACCGCCTGGGCGGCGGCCACCGCGGTCTGCAGGCAGGTCGGGTCGGCCATGCCGACGTCCTCGGAGGCGAAGATGACGATGCGGCGGGCGATGAAGCGGGGGTCCTCGCCGGCCTCGATCATGCGGGCCAGGTAGTGGAGGGCCGCGTCGGCGTCGGAGCCGCGCATCGACTTGATGAACGCGCTGATCACGTCGTAGTGCTGGTCCCCCTGGCGGTCATAGCGTACGGCCGCCTTGTCGACGGCTTTCTCCACCACCTCCACGGTGATGTCGTCGGCCAGCAGCGCGGCCGCCTCCAGGTACGTCAGCGACCTGCGCGCGTCACCGCCCGCCAGGCGTACGAGATGCTCCAGCGCCTGGGGCGCGAGCGTGGCGCGGCCGCCGAGGCCGCGCGGGTCGGAGACGGCCCGCTCCAGCACGGCGCGGATGTCGTCCTCGGACAGGGACTCCAGGGTGAGCAGCAGCGAGCGCGACAGCAGCGGCGAGATGACCGAGAAGAACGGGTTTTCGGTGGTCGCGCCGATGAAGGTGACCCAGCGGTTCTCCACGGCGGGCAGCAGCGCGTCCTGCTGGGCCTTGTTGAAGCGGTGCACCTCGTCCACGAACAGCACCGTCTGCCGACCGCTCATGCCGAGCTCGCGGCGCGCGTTGTCGATGGCGGCGCGTACGTCCTTGACGCCCGCCGACACGGCGGAGACCTCGACGAAGCGGCGTTTGGTGACGTTGGAGACGACGTAGGCGAGCGTGGTCTTGCCGGTGCCCGGCGGCCCCCACAGGAACAGCGACATGGGAGCCTCGCTCTCGACCAGGCGCCGCAGCGGGGTGCCCGGGCCGAGCAGGTGCCGCTGACCGATCACCTCGTCGAGCGTGCGCGGTCGCATCCGCACCGCGAGAGGCTGCGGGGTGGCCTCTTCGGCCGCGGAATCGAACAGGCTATCCACATCATGAGATTACACGCGCGGACTACGCACCCCAGACCGCTCGCGCGCCCGAGTCCCCGGCGCGGAAGACGTAGTAGCCGGCCACCGCGGCCAGCACCAGCGTCAGCGCCGACAGGGTCAGCGTCGCGGCCCGGCCGAACCGGTCGCGGCCGACCGAGCCGCGCGCCGGGCTGGTGGCGTACACGAGCAGCAGCGCGGCCACGGCCAGCCCCAGCACCGACAGCAGCAGCGGGTTGGCGAAGCTCTGGTGCGTGGTGATGCGGGTCCCGAGCTCGCCGTCCGCCGTGGCGAAGCGGGCCGCCTTGAGGCTCTCGCCGCTCTCCTTGGCCGCGAAGACCGCCGCGGGAGCGGCCAGGGACAGCAGCACCACAGCCCACGCCACGTACGTACGCCAGCGCGGGACGAGCGCGTAGACGGCCGCCGCGACCACCAGCAGCGGGGTGAGCACGACGGCGAAGTGAATGATCAGTGGATGCGCCGGCAGGCCGAGGATCTGGTCGAACATGAGGTGCTCCTTAGTTCTCATTTCAACTACGAATCTCAGCACCATATGGTTCGCGACCTCACATGTCGCCCTCTGCCGCTTTCGCCACTTACGTCCGGCACATATCGAAGGCCGGTAGCATGCGCGGAGTTGTTTGGTCATGCACGGGCAAAAATGAGAGGACATAGCGGTGAGCGGCGACGACCGCCAGAACGAGGAAGACCGCCAGAGCGAGCTGGCGCGGGAGCACAAGGAACGGCAGGCGAAGCGCGCCGCCGCCCAGACCACCAAATCAAGGCGGAACACCTTCATCGGCGCGGGCGTGGCCGTCGTCGTGGTCGCGGGGGGCATCTTCGCCGCGACCACTCTGGTCAACAAGGAACCGGGCAAGGCCTCGGCGGAGAGCAGCCCTTCCGCTTCGGCCTCCGCTTCCGCCTCCACGGAGCCGTCGACCACACCGTCGGCCAAGACCGGCCCGGTCACCTGCACCTACAAGCGGGAGACGGGGGTGCCGAACAAGTTCGTCGGCCTGCCGGGCAAGAAGCCCAACATGAAGCTGAAGAAGATGACGATCGTCACCAACCGCGGCACGGTCGTCATCGACCTCATGACCGACGCCGCGCCGTGCTCGATCAACTCGCTCAGCTTCCTGGCGAAGAAGAAGTTTTACAACAACATGAAGTGCCACCGCCTGGTCACGCCCGACGTGTCCGGCGTGCACCTGCTGCAGTGCGGCGACCCGCTGGCCAAGGCCGACGGCAAGAACCCGACCGACGGCCAGGGCACCGCGGGGTACGTCTACGGCGACGAGAACGCCGACATCTCCCTGTCGAAGGGCGTGGTGTTCATGACCCAGGCGGGTGACGCGATGGGCCAGAACAACAGCCAGTTCGCCATCTCGCTATCGGACGAGAACAACCAGATCGGCTCGGGCTACAACGTGATCGGCGTGGTCAGCGAGGGCATGGACATGCTGCAGGGGCTGGCCACCAGCGGCAAGGACCTGCTCCTCAACGATGCCGACATCACCGGCGACGGCGGCACCACGGCGCCCAAGAACCCGGTGATCATCAAGACCATCACCTTCAAGTAGGGCGACGGCGAAAACGGCGGGCACCGGCTCCGGTGCCCGCCGTTTTCACATGCCTAGACCTCGGTCTTGGGCTTGGCGTCGACGCCCGCCTCCTTGCGCTGCTCTCCCGTGATCGGCGTGGGCGCGCCCGTGAGCGGGTCGAAGCCGGAGGCCGTCTTCGGGAACGCGATCACGTCACGGATCGAGTCGCCGCCGGACAGCAGCATGCAGATGCGGTCCCAGCCGTAGGCGATGCCGCCGTGCGGCGGGGGTCCGTACTTGAACGCCTCCAGCAGGAAGCCGAACTTGCTCTCCGCCTCCTCCTTGGAGATGCCCAGCACGTCGAAGACGCGCTGCTGCATCTCGGCCCGGTGGATACGGATCGAGCCGCCGCCGATCTCCATGCCGTTGCAGACCATGTCGTACGCGTACGCCAGCGCCTCGCCCGGGTGGTCCTGGAAGTTGTCGGCCCACTCCGGCTTGGGCCCGGTGAACGGGTGGTGCACGGCGGTCCAGCCGGTCTCGCGGCCCACCTCGTCGTACACGGGCTCGAACATGGGGGCGTCGACGATCCACAGGAACGACCACGCCGACTCGTCGATCAGGCCGCAGCGGCGGCCGATCTCCAGGCGGGCCGCGCCGAGCAGGTCGCGCGAGGCGTGCTTCGGGCCGGCCGCGAAGAAGATCGCGTCGCCCGGCTCGGCGCCGACCTTGGCCGCGAGCCCGGAGAGCTCCCCCTCGGTGAGGTTCTTGGCGACCGGGCCGCCCAGCGTGCCGTCCTCCTGGACGAGCACGTAGGCCAGGCCCTTGGCGCCGCGGCTGCGTGCCCAGTCCTGCCAGCCGTCGAGCTCCTTGCGCGTCTGCGAGGCACCGCCCGGCATGACCACGGCCCCGACGTACTCGGCCTGGAAGACGCGGAACGGGGTGCCCGCGAAGTAGCCGGTCATCTCGACCAGCTCCTGGCCGAAGCGCAGGTCCGGCTTGTCGGAGCCGTAGCGGGCCATCGCGTCGGCGTACGTCATGCGCGGCAGCGGCGTCGGCAGCTCGTAGCCGGCGATCTCCTTCCACAGCCGGCCGATCAGCGTCTCGCCGACCTCGATGACGTCCTCCTGGTCCACGAAGGACATCTCGACGTCGATCTGCGTGAACTCCGGCTGCCGGTCGGCCCGCAGGTCCTCGTCGCGGTAGCACTTGGCGAGCTGGTAGTAGCGCTCGAGGCCGGCGACCTGGAGGAGCTGCTTGAACAGCTGGGGCGACTGGGGCAGGGCGTACCAGTTGCCGGGCTGCAGGCGCACTGGCACCAGGAAGTCGCGCGCGCCCTCGGGCGTGGAACGGGTCAGGGTCGGCGTCTCGACGTAGACGAAGCCCAGCTCATGCATCACCTCGTTGGCGAGGTAGGTGGCCTTGGAGCGGGTGCGCATGGCGTTGGCCACCTGCTGGCGGCGGATGTCGAGGTAGCGGTACTTGAGCCGGGCCTCCTCCGAGACCCCCACGTTGCCCTCGATCGGGAAGGGCAGCGGCGCGGACTCGCTCAGCACCTCGACCTGCTCGGCCACGACCTCGATCGCGCCGGTGGGCAGGTCGGGGTTCTCGTTGCCCTCGGGGCGGACCCTGACCTGGCCGACGACCTTCACGCAGTATTCGGCGCGCAGGTCGTGGGCGTGGTCCTCCTCGCGGAAGACCACCTGCGCCGAGCCGGAGGCGTCGCGCAGGTCGATGAAGACCACGCCGCCGTGGTCACGGCGGCGAGCCACCCATCCTGCGAGCGTCACCTGCTGCCCGGCGTGCTCCTCGCGGAGCGACCCGGCCTTGTGCGTGCGGATCACTGCAGTTTCCCTTTCAAAACGTCGACGACCGCGGCCAAGGGCACCTCGGTCTGCTCAGCGGTGGTCAGGTCCTTCACTTGCACGGCCTCGGCCGCCAGGTCACGCTCGCCGAGGATCAGCGCGAAGCGGGCGCCGGAACGATCGGCCCCCTTCATCGCGCCCTTGAGCCCCTTGCCGCCGAAGGACATGTCGGCGGCGACACCGGCCGCGCGCAGCCCGCTCACGAGCTTGAACATGGCCCGCGCCGCCTCGTCGCCCAGCGCCACACCGTACACCTCGCAGCGGGCCGGGGTGTCGAGCACGACGCCCTCCCGCTCCAAGGCGATGACGGTGCGGTCGAGCCCGAGGCCGAAGCCGATGCCGGGCAGCGGCGGCCCGCCGATCGCCTCGGAGAGCCCGTCGTAGCGGCCGCCGCCGCCGATGCCGGACTGCGCGCCCAGCAGCGGGTGGTCGAACTCGAAGGTGGTGCGGGTGTAGTAGTCGAGCCCGCGCACCAGCCTGGGCGTGTCCTCCCACGGGATGCCCAGGTCGGCCAGGAGCTGCTTGACCCGGTCGTGGTAGGCCTTGCAGTCGGCGCAGAGGTGGTCGCCGATGAGCGGCGCGTCCTCGAGCTGGGCGCGCACCTCCGGACGCCGGTCGTCGAGCACGCGCAACGGATTGATCTCGATGCGGGCCCTGGTGGCCTCGTCGAGGTCGAGCGCGCGCAGGAACTCCTGCAGCCGGGCCCGGTAGATCGGGCGGCACTCCTTGCAGCCCAGCGAGTTGAGCAGCAGCCGCACCCGGGTCAGCCCGAGCGCGGTGTACCACTGCCAGGCCAGCGCGATCGTCTCGGCGTCGACGGCCGGGTCCTCGCTGCCGACGGCCTCCAGGTCGAGCTGGTAGAACTGGCGGTAGCGGCCCTCCTGGGGCGCCTCCGCGCGGAACACCGGGCCGTCGGTCCAGACCTTCACCGGGAGCTGGCCGCGGTGCAGGCCGTATTCCAGGACCGCGCGCAGCACGCCGGCGGTGAACTCCGGGCGCAGCGTCAGCGACCTGCCGCCGCGGTCGGTGAAGGTGTACATCTCCTTGCTGACGACATCGGTGGACTCGCCGACGCCACGCGCGAACAGCTGGGTGTCCTCGAAGACCGCGGTCTCCAGGTAGGAGTATCCGGCCCGCCTGGCCGTCTCGGCGAAAGCTCCGCGAATCGCGTAGAACGTCGAGGCCTGCGGTGGAACGTACTCTTTGACACCTTTAGGTGCTTGGAAGCTCATTAGATCCCTCGTGTGGGACCGGACTGCGGCGCCGCTTCCTTCAAGTATGGGTTGGTAGCGCGCTCGCGGCCGATCGTCGTCTGTGGTCCGTGGCCCGGCAGGACGACCGTATCGTCAGGCAGCGTCAGGCACTTGGCAGCCAGGCTGCGCAAAATGGTCGCGTAGTCACCGCCGGGCAGGTCGGTGCGGCCGATGGAGCCGGCGAACAGCAGGTCGCCCGAGAACATGATCTCGTCGCCGGGCAGCCGGAAGCTCACCGACCCCCTGGTATGGCCGGGCGTGTGGTCGACCACGAGCTCGAGGCCCGCCAGCTCCAGCACCGCCCCGTCGGACAGCTCGCGCACGTCGTCGGGCTCGCTCAGCGTCAGCCCGCCGAACAGCGAGGCGCTCGTGCCCGACCAGCCGGCGGCCGGGTCGCTCAGCAGATGGCGGTCGTCGGGGTGGATCCACGCGGGGACGTCACGCGCGCCGCAGACCGGGGCGACCGACCAGACGTGGTCGAGGTGGCCGTGGGTGAGCAGGACCGCGACCGGCTTGAGCCGGTGCTCCCGCAGCAGCTCGTCGACGCCCTCGGTCGCGTCCTGACCTGGATCGACGATCACGCATTCCTCGCCGGCCGCGGGCGCGACAACGTAACAATTGGTCTGGAAGGCCCCTGCGGGGAAGCCGGCGATGAGCATCTGCCTCAGGTGATCTCGTCGAAAAGCCAATGGGAATGTAACCGAAGGGTACCGGTGCGGGTCGCCGGGCTGCGAATCATTACCCGTTGGCCGATACGATTCGCCCACCTCAGTTGATTGACTATGGGAGGCAAAGCGGTGGCCACGGGGAAGGACCGGCAGAGGCAGCTCGCTCGTGAGCACTACGAGCGGCAGATGCAGCGCCGGGTCGAACGCGAGCAGAAGGCCAAGCGCACGGCGATCATCGGCTCCTCGGTGGGCGTCGTGATCGTGATCGGCGGCATCGTCGCCGCGGTCGCGCTACTGGGCGGCAACGGCGCGGGGACCGACGCGGCCGCCTCGCCCTCGGCGTCGGCCGCCGACACCGCGGCGCCTTCGGCCTCGGCCTCGGCTTCGGCCGCGGCGGGGCCCAAGCCGTACGACGCGGCGACGGGCACCTGCGACTACGTCAAGGACGCGGGAGGCGGGCAGGTCAAGGACGTCGGCATGCCGCCGGCCAAGGTCAAGACCACGCCGGCGACCAAGACGATGACGATCAAGACCAACCAGGGTGACATCGTCGTCGAGCTGAACAACGCCAAGGCGCCCTGCACGACCAACTCGCTGGAGTTCCTGGCGAAGAAGAAGTACTACGACGGCAGCAAGTGCCACCGGCTCGGCAGCGGCCAGTTCCCGATGCTGCAGTGCGGCGACCCGACGGCCAAGGCCGACGGCAAGAGCCAGGACGGCACCGGCGGCCCCGGCTACGTCATGGCCGAGGAGAACCTCCAGGGTGCCCAGTACAAGCGCGGCGTGATGGCCATGGCCAAAACGCAGGCGCCGGGCAGCACGGGAAGCCAGTTCTTCCTCGTTTTCGGCGACATCGGACTCACCCCGGATTACACGCCGGTGGGTACGATCACCAAGGGGCTCGACATCCTGGACAAGGTGAACAAAGCAGGCGTCATCGCGGACGCGGGCGACGGGACGGGGGCGCCGAAGCAAACCGTCGAAATCAAAGACGTGACATTCGCCAGCAAGAGCTGACGTAATACAAACTAGGGACGAAGTAGTCCCGAAGGGTCTGATGGAAAGTGCGGGAGGACACGGTGAGCACCGACCCGTGGGGCCGGGTAGACGACGACGGCACCGTCTACGTGCGTACGGCTGAGGGAGAGCGGGCCGTCGGCTCCTGGCAGGCCGGTGAACCCGAAGAGGCACTGGCCTACTTCCATCGCAAGTACGACGAGCTGGCCGGTCAGGTACAGCTGCTGGAACAGCGCGTCAAGGGCACCGACCTGGCTCCTGCCCAGGCCGAGGCGAACATCGTCAAGCTGCGGGAGGCCGTCGCCGACGCTCACGCCATCGGCGACCTCGACGCGCTGACGGCCCGGCTCGACGGCCTGACGGAGCTGGTCGCCCAGCGCCGCGAGGAGGTCAAGGCGGCCCGCGAGCACGCGCGCGCCGAGGCCAGGTCGGTCAAGGAGCGCATCGTCGCCGAGGCCGAGCGCATCGCCGACGAGACCACCCACTGGAAGTCGGGTGGCGAGCGGCTGCGCCAGCTCGTCGAGGAGTGGAAGGCCGCCGACCGCATCGACCGGGTCACCGAGGCCGCGCTGTGGAAGCGGCTGTCGGCGGCCCGTACGGCGTTCGCCAAGCGGCGCAAGGCGTACTTCGCGGGGCTCGACGAGCAGCGCGAGGGCGTGCGGGCGGCCAAGGAGCGCATCGTCGCCGAGGCCGAGGCGCTGGCCGACTCGACCGACTGGGGCCAGACCGCGGCGATCTACCGCGAGCTGATGCAGCAGTGGAAGAGCGCCGGGCGGGCCTCGCGCGAGGCCGAGGACGAGCTGTGGGCCCGCTTCAAGGGCGCGCAGGACCAGTTCTTCCAGGCCCGTTCCGCAGTCTTCGCCGAGCGTGACGCCTCGCTGGCCGCCAACGCGGAGATCAAGGAGGAGCTGCTGGCCGAGGCCGAGAAGATCCTCCCGGTCACGGACGTGCGCACGGCCCGCTCGGCGCTGCGGCACATCCTGGAGCGCTGGGAGGCCGCCGGCCCGGTGCCGCGCGAGCAGCGCGATCGGCTCGAGGGCGGGCTGCGCAAGGTGGACGACGCCGTGCGCAAGGCCGAGGACGCCGAGTGGAAGCGCTCCAACCCCGAGGCCAGGGCCCGCGCGCAGAGCACCGTCGACCAGCTGCGCACCTCGATCGAGCAGCTGGAGAAGCGGCTGTCCAAGGCGCAGGCCGCCGGTCGCGCCAAGGACATCAAGGAGACCGAGGAGGCGCTGATCGCCCGGCGCTCGTGGCTGGAGGAGGCCGAGCGCACGCTCGCCGAGTTCAGCTGACCCCAGTGAACAGGCCCGTGGAGGCCCCGTCCGGCCTCCACCGGTCCGTGCGACCGTGCGCGAGCGAGTGGCGGCGGTGCGTGAAATGGGGCGGCGGCGGAAGGGGCTGAGACCTAGGCTGGCGGGCATGGATCCCGTCAGCGCCGCACGCGCCCTCGTCGAGGAGATGTTCCCGGGGGCCCTGTACGCCTTCGTCGGCGGCAGCGCCCTCACCGAGCGCCGCACCAGCACCTCCGACCTCGACGTCGTCGTGGTGCTCGACGGCCTGCCCACCCCCTACCGCGAGTCGCTGCGGTGGCGGGAGTGGCCCGTGGAGCTGTTCGTGCACAGCGAGACCAGCCTGCGCGCCTACCTCGACAAGGACTTCGACCGGCGCCAGCCGAGCCTGGCCCGCATGTGCGCCGAGGGCGCGGTGGTGACCGACCGGACGAGCGGCCGGGCCAGCGACCTCCAGGCGGCGCTGAGCGAGCGCCTGACGGCCGGACCGGGCGGTCTGACCAGCTCACAGGCCGAACGGGCCAGATACGCCCTGTCCGACCTCCTCGACGACCTCTCGGGAGCCACGGACGCGGGCGAACGGACGTTCATCCGGTGGCAGGTGGTGCAGGAGACCGCCAGGATGGCGCTCGGGCTGGGACGCAGGTGGCAAGGGAGCGGCAAGTGGCTGCTGCGCGAGCTGCGCGCCCACGATCCGGTGCTGGCGGAGGCGCTGCTCGGCGCCGTCGACGACTCGGCACGGCTGGCCGCCGTCGCCTCGGGCGTCCTGGAACGCGCTGGAGGGCGCCTCTGGGAGGGTTACAGGGCGGAGGGTGACCCGTTCCACCAGCCGCTGCGTCACGTGCCCTCAGGAGAGCTCTCGGGCGAGACGGCGCAGAGCTCCGGCATGCGCAGGCTCGCGGCGATCAGCGGGGCCACGGCCGGGTCCGCCCGCCTGTGGATGGGCCAGACCCACGTCGCGCCCGCCACGCGCTCGTCCGACCACCACCACGGGGCCTCGGAGACGGCCATCTACGTGGTCAGCGGCACGCCGTCGTTCGTGTTCCTGGAGGACGGGCGGGAGGTGCGGCTGGACACCAAGCCCGGCGACTACATCTTCGTGCCGCCGTACGTGCCGCATCGCGAGGAGAATCCGGACCCGTCGCAGGAGGCCGTGGTCGTCATCGCCCGCAGCACCCAGGAGGCCATCGTCGTCAACCTCCCCGACCTCCGCCCCCGCTGACCCCCACGGGCCACCCAGGAGACCGGCCACACGCCGGCGCCCCGCCGCGACGCTCCTCCAGCGGGGTGCGACGGAGGAGCCGGGCCCGTCGCGCGGACCCCGCCTCGTGCGCGCCTCCCCTGGATCGACGCCCGCCCGAAAGGGGTCAGTTGCCGGCGCCGCTGACGCGGTAGACGTCGAACACGCCCTGGATGCTGCGCACGGCCTTGAGCACGTGCCCCAGGTGCTTGGGATCGCCCATCTCGAAGGTGAACTTGCTGATCGCCACCCGGTCCCGCGACGTCGTGACCGACGCGCTCAGGATGTTGACGTGCTGGTCGGAGAGCGTACGCGTGACGTCGGACAGCAGCCGCGGCCGGTCCAGCGCCTCCACCTGGATCGCGACCAGGAACACGCTGTCGTCGCTGGGCGACCAGCTGACCTCGACGAGCCGGTCGGGCTGCTCCTTGAGCTGCTGCACGTTGGTGCAGTCGGCCCGGTGCACGGACACCCCGTGCCCCCGCGTGACGAACCCGACGATCTCGTCGCCCGGCACCGGGGTGCAGCACTTCGACAGGCGTACCCACACGTCGGCGTCGCCCGCCACGACCACGCCCGCGCCGCCACCGCCGCGGGGACGGCCGCGCAGCCGGGTGGGCAGCGAGGTCTCGGCGATGTCCTCCTCGGCGCTGTCGACGCCGCCGATCGAGGCCACCAGCTTCTGCACGACGGCCTGGGCCGCGATGTGCCCCTCCCCCACGGCCGCGTAGAGCGCGGACACGTCGGGGTAGCGCAGGTCGCGGGCGAGCGCCAGCAGCGCCTCGCCGGACATCAGCCGCTGCAGCGGCAGGCCCTGCTTGCGCATGGCCCGCCCGATGGCTTCCTTTCCCGCCTCGATCGCGGTCTCGCGGCGCTCCTTGGAGAACCACTGCCGGATCTTGTTGCGGGCCCGGCCCGACTTGACGAACTTGAGCCAGTCGCGCGACGGCCCCGCGTCCGGCGACTTGGAGGTGAAGATCTCGACCGTGTCGCCGTTGCCGAGCCGCGACTCCAGCGGCACCAGCCGCCCGTTGACGCGAGCGCCGATGCAGCGGTGGCCCACCTCGGTGTGCACGGCGTACGCGAAGTCGACCGGCGTGGCCCCCTCGGGCAGCGCGATGACCTGCCCCTTCGGGGTGAACACGTAGACCTCGGACACCGACAGGTCGAACCGCAGCGACTCCAGGAACTCGCCCGGGTCGGAGGTCTCCTTCTGCCAGTCGAGGAGCTGGCGCAGCCAGGCCATGTCGCTGCCCGGCTTGACCTTGCCGGTGGGGCCGGGGCTGCCGACCTCCTCCTTGTACTTCCAGTGCGCGGCCACGCCGTACTCGGCCCTGTGGTGCATCGCGTGGGTGCGGATCTGCAGCTCCACCGGCTTGCCCTCGGGACCGATCACCGTCGTGTGCAGCGACTGGTACATGTTGAACTTGGGCATCGCTATGTAGTCTTTGAACCGCCCCGGCACCGGGTTCCACCGGGCGTGGATGGTGCCGAGCGCGGCGTAGCAGTCGCGCACGCTGTCGACGAGGACGCGGATGCCCACCAGGTCGTAGATGTCGTCGAAGGCCACGTCGCGGGCGATCATCTTCTGGTAGACCGAGTAGTAGTGCTTCGGCCGGCCCTTGACGACGGCGCGGATCTTGGCCTCGCGCAGGTCGCCGGAGACCTTCTCGATGACCTCCTGCAGGAACAGGTCGCGGCGCGGCGCCCGCTCCGACACCATGCGCGCGATCTCGTCGTAGCGCTTGGGGTAGAGCATCGCGAAGGCGAGGTCCTCGAGCTCCCACTTGATCGTGTTCATGCCCAGGCGGTGGGCCAGCGGGGCGAAGATCTCCAGCGTCTCGCGCGACTTCTGGTGACGCTTGTGCTCGGGGAGGTAGCGCATGGTGCGCATGTTGTGGAGCCGGTCGGCGAGCTTGATGATCAGCACGCGAATGTCGCGCGACATGGCGACGACCATCTTGCGCACGGTCTCGGCCTGCGCCGCGTCGCCGAACTTCACCTTGTCCAGCTTGGTCACGCCGTCGACCAGCGACCCGATGGTGTCGCCGAAGTCGCCGCGCAGCTCGTCGAGGCCGTAGGCGGTGTCCTCCACCGTGTCGTGGAGCAGCGCGGCGCACAGGGTCTCGTCGTCGGTGCCGAGCTCGGCCAGGATCGTGGCCACCGCCAGCGGGTGGGTGATGTACGGGTCGCCGGACTTCCGCTTCTGGTCGCGGTGGTGGTAGGCGGCGACGTCGTACGCACGCTCGATCAGGCGCAGGTCGGCCTTGGGGTGGGTGGCGCGGACCGTGCGGAACAACGGCTCCAGCACCGGATTCATGGCCCCACCCCCAAACCGCCTTCGACGCACCGCTGGAACGCCGGACGCCTCGGCGTTGCCGGAGTCGGTTACGTCGGGCACGACCACATCACGGGGCACACAGACTCCTCACGCAATGGCTCCTCACGTTCGAGTCCAGATCCCCCAGTGTATCCAGGCGGCGAACCTGGGCCGTCGCGGGTCGGGCTCAGACGATCACGAGGGAGTGCAGGTCCACTCCCGTCAGCCGCTCACGTCCCTTGAGAAAGGCCAGTTCCATGAGCACGGCGATGCCGACGACCTCGGCGCCGGCCCTCTTCACCAGTTCCACGGCCGCCTTCGCGGTGCCGCCCGTGGCCAGCACGTCGTCGACCACGAGAACGCGGTCGCCGGGCGTGAAGGCGTCACGGTGGACCTCGATGGTCGCGGAGCCGTACTCCAGATCGTAGGACTCTTCGAGGGTTTCGGCGGGCAGTTTCCCCTTCTTCCGTACCGGTACGAAACCCGCCCCCGCCCGGTACGCCACCGGAGCCGCGAGGATGAACCCGCGCGCCTCGATGCCCACGATCTTGTCCACCTGGTGGAGCCCGGCCAGTTCGTCCACCACGGCCGCCATCGCGACCGGGTCGCCCAGCAGCGGGGTGATGTCCTTGAACATCACGCCCGGCTTGGGGTAGTCGGGCACGTCCCTGATCCTGTCCAGGATCAGCGTGCTCAGGTCTGTCATAGGGGTTCCTCGCAATTCTCCACCGGCGGTGTGCCGGGCTCCATCGGACCTCGAGAGGGTACTGCCGGGATCATCCGGCTGAGGAATCGCCTCCCTGATAGCGTTTCCTCGTGCCCCAGCAGGGCACCGGTCAGGGCTTGGCCGTCGCCGACTCCGGTTACCTCTCCGGGGAAAGCGAGAAGCCGCTTCCTCTAAGGGAGCGGAGGAGTCACGATGGTGCATCCCGCGCACACAACGACGCCCCCATCCCGTGAAGGCTGAGGGCGTCGTACGTGTGTGCGCCTGCTATCCCTTGGCTACGGCCGCGCTTTTGGAACCCTTCGGCCCCTTGCCGCTTCCCGTCGAGGCCAGCCTCCTGGCGATGGCCTGGTACTTCGGCTCCCGCTCCTTCAACGTCACCAGCAGTGGCGTGGCGACGCACAGCGAGGAGTACGTACCGACGATCATGCCGACGAACAGCGCCAGCGACAGGTCCTTCAGCGTGCCCGCGCCGAGCAGCGTGGTGCCGATGAACAGGATCGCCGCCACCGGCAGGATCGCGACCAGCGAGGTGTTCAGCGACCGGATCAGCGTGTGGTTGAGCGCGTTGTTGGCCGCCATCGAGTACGTCATCTTCGACGTGTGCCCCAGCTTGGCCGTGACCTCCTTGATCATGTCGAACACCACGACCGCGTCGTAGAGCGAATAACCGAGGATGGTCAGGAAGCCCAGCAGCGTCGCGGGCGTGACCTCGAAGCCCGACCAGGCGTAGATGCCGGCCGTGATGACGAGGTCGTGGACGAGCGCGACGATGGCCGACAGCGCCATCTTCGGCTCGAACGCCATCGACAGATACAGGATGATCGCCAGCATGAACACGCCCAGACCGATCCAGGCCTTCTGGGAGACCTCACCGCCCCAGGACGGGCCGATGGCCTGGACGCTGACCTGCCCGACCGGGGTGTTGAAGTCCTTGGCGATCTGGGACTGCACCTGCTCCCTGGTGTTCTCCGGCAGGCTCTCGGTGGTCACCCGCCAGCCGCCGGTGCCGGCCGACTGGACGATCGCCTGGTGCGCGCCCTCATTGAGGACGACCTCGCGGACCTGCTGGACGGTGGCCTGCTCGGACTTGAACGAGAAGACCGTGCCGCCTCTGAACTCCACGCCCAGGTTGAGCCCGTTGAACAGCAGACCCGCGATCGAGATGAGCAGCAGAATGCCCGACAGGCTGTACCAGAGCCTCCACTGGCCGACGAAGTCGACGTCGATCTCGCCTCGGTAGAGGCGGCGCCCCAGTCCCATCTCAGGCCTCCTGCGGGGTGGTCGGGCGGCCGGACGAGCCGACCTCGCTCATGCGCTCGGCGTCGAGGCCGGACAGCGGGTGCCCCTTGGCGAAGAACTTGAGCCTCGCCAGCAGGGCGATGAACGGCTTCGTGAACAGGAACACCACCACGATGTCGATCAGCGTGGTCAGGCCCATCGCGAAGGCGAACCCGGCAACACCGCCCACCGCCAGGAAGTAGAGCACGATCGCGGCGATGAACATGACGGCGTCGGCGATCAGGATCGTGCGCCGGGCGCGGACCCAGGCCACCTCGACGGCCGCGCGGAGCGTCCGGTGGCCCTCCTTCATCTCGTCACGTATGCGTTCGAAGTAGACGATGAAGGAGTCGGCGGTGATGCCGATCGAGACCACGAGGCCGATGATGTGCGGCAGCGAGAGCCGGAAGTTGGCGTTGTGGCCGAGGACGACCACCGCCGTGTACGTCAGGATCGTGGCGACCACGAGGCTCAGCACCGCCACGATGCCGAGGCCGCGGTAGTAGAGCATCGAGTAGACCACGACGAGCACGAGGCCGATGAGCCCCGCGATCAGACCGCCCTGCAGCTGGTCCTGGCCCAGCGTCGAGGAGACCGTGTCGACCGAGCTGCGGTTGAACTTCAGCGGCAGCGCGCCGTACTTGAGCTGGTCGGCCAGCTGGGTGGCGCTGAGCTGGTCGAAGCCACCGGTGATCTCGGCCCGGCCGCCGGGGATCGGGCTGATGATGTTGGGGGCGGTGATGACGACGCCGTCGAGCACGACCGCGACCTTGTTACGCGGCTCCTGGGAGTTGTAGGCGGCCGTGGTGAGCTTGCTCCACTCGGCAGCGCCCTTGCTCTTGAAGTCGAGCTGGACGACCCACTCGACGGTGCCCTGGCGGACGCCCGCCGAGGCCGTGTCGATGTCGGTGCCGACGACCTTGGCGACGTCGAGGACGTACTTGTAGCTGCCGTCGGTCTCGCAGCCGGCGAACTGCTTCTTCGGGTCGTCCTGGACGCCCTGGCCGCGGTTGGCCGGGTCGGCGCAGTTGAGCTTGTTGAACTGGGCCAGCACCGCCGGGTCGATGCCCTGGGTGTTGACGCCGGCGTTGGGGTCCTGCGCCGGCGGCGTGCTGGGCTGGCCGGACGGAGCCGCCGTCGGGGTGGCCTTGGCGTCCTGGCCCTTCTTCTGCTGCTTCTGGGGGTTGTCCGTGGCGGCAGGCTGCGCCGTCCCCGACGCGGCGGGCGTCGGCGCGGTCAGCGCGGACGACAACGCCTTGCCCGTCGGGGACGCGCTGGGCTTGGGCGTGGAGACCGCGGGCGAGCCGGACTTGTCGGACCTGGGGGTGGTGGACTTGTCAGACTTGGGGGTGGCGGACTGGCTCGCCGAAGCCGACGGGCTCGGCGTCGGCGCGTTGGTGGCCAGGTTCTGCGGAACCTGCGTGGCCTCCATGGCCAGCACCTGGCGGAAGCGCAGCTCCGCGGTGGTGGCGACCAGCTTGATGGCCTCGCTCTGTCCGACGCCCGGGATCGAGATGATGATGTTGCTGCCGGACTTGGCGACCTCCGCGTCGGAGATGCCGGTGCCGTTGACTCGATCGCGGATGATGTTGACCGCGCGGTCGAGGATCTCATCCGGCGGTGCCGCGTTGTTCTGGGTCACCGGGGACAGAGTCACCGTCGTGCCGCCGGCGAGGTCGAGACCCAGCTTGGGCGTGAACGCCTTCTGCAGGAACATCGTCCCGCCCAGGGCGAGGATGAGCGCCAGCAGCACCAGGAGCGTTCGCCCCGGTCGGCTGTGGCGGCTGGTCGGTCGGGCCACTGGTCGTCAGTTCTTTCAGATAGAGGTTTGTCGCAGAGCTTAGTCAGGACTGCTTGGTGCTGGAGTCCTGGTCATCGTTGCGATCCACGGTGGCCTCGGACTCCTTCTTGCCCTCCTCACCCGGTGCGGCCTCGTCGTCGGAGGACTCGTCCGCCGCGGGAGCGTCCCCGGGGGTGACCACGCGGCCGATCGCGGCCTTCACCCAGCGGGTCTCGATCCCCGGCGCGACCTCGAGGATCACGTCCTCATTGTCCACCGCCTTGACGGTGCCGAACAGTCCGGTCGTGGTCATGACCCGGGCGCCGGGAGCCAGGGAGTTCTGCATCTGAATCGCCTCTTGCTGGCGCTTGCGCTGAGGGCGGATCAGCAGGAAGTAGAACACCACCACCAGCAGAATCAGCGGCAGGATGCTACCGAGTTGTCCCATGTCCATAAGGGGCGACCTTCCATTGTCGTACAAGAAGTTGACACCGGCCTCGCGCCGGAAATTCCGTGCGTTGCGTCGGGCCGCGCCGCTCAGCCCGTCAGCCTACACAGCCAGCCAAGCCACGGAGTGTAGGCCGTTGTTGCGAAACGCGGCAACGAGGCAGCGTTTCGGCGCGCGGGGAAGTTCCCATTTTGAAACGGTTGCAACCGTTCTGTGATCAGCCGTCTGAGTCGAATACCGCGGCTCCGAACGCGTCGGGGGGCGGGGTCATGCCCAGGTGGCTCCAGGCGGCCGCCGTCGCGACCCGGCCGCGCGGGGTCCTGGCCAGCAGGCCCTGGCGTACGAGGAACGGCTCGGCCACCACTTCGACGGTCTCCGGCTCCTCCCCCACGGCCACGGCCAGCGTGGACAGGCCGACCGGGCCGCCGCCGAATTTCTTCAGCAGCACGCCGAGCACAGCCCTGTCGAGCCGGTCGAGCCCTTCGGCGTCGACTTCGTACAGGTTGAGGGCCGCCGCCGCGATTTCCCTATTTATCACCCCATCGGCCCTCACGTCCGCGAAATCCCGCACCCGCCTGAGCAGCCGGTTCGCGATACGGGGCGTCCCGCGGGATCGCCTGGCGATCTCGTGCGCCCCATCCGTGGGCAGGACGACGCCGAGCAGCCTGGCCGACCGGTAGAGCACCTGCTCGAGCTCGCCGACCTCGTAGAAGTCCATGTGCGCGGTGAACCCGAACCGGTCGCGCAGCGGGGCGGGCAGCAACCCGGCCCGGGTGGTGGCGCCGACGAGCGTGAACGGCGCGATGTCGAGCGGGATGGCCGTGGCACCCGGGCCCTTGCCGACGACGATGTCGACCCTGAAGTCCTCCATGGCGAGATAGAGCATCTCTTCGGCGGGCCTGGCCATCCGGTGGATCTCGTCGATGAACAGCACCTCGCCCTCGGCGAGCGTCGACAGGATGGCGGCCAGGTCGCCCGCCCGCTCCAGCGCGGGCCCGGAGGTGATCCTCAGCGGCGCGTTGAGCTCAGCGGCGACGATCATGGCGAGCGTGGTCTTGCCGAGCCCCGGCGACCCGCTCATCAGCACGTGGTCGGGCGGCCGCTGCCTGCGCAGGGCGCTCTCGAGCACGAGGGAGAGCTGCTCGCGCACCCGGCCCTGGCCGATGAACTCGCCGAGCCGCTTGGGCCGCAGCGCCGCCTCGATCTGCAGCTCGTCGCCACCGGCATCGGGCGACACCAGCTCCCGCTCAAACCCCACAGCCACAGCCCCTCACACCAGCCGCACCATCGATGCCACGCCACACCTTCACACCGACGCCCAGCCACCGCGACATCACCGCGCCGCGACGGCGGGACCTGGTACGACGGAGGCCGGCGCCACTCGGTCGGCGGCCGGCCGGACCACGGTGCCGGGGCCACGACTCGCTCGTCACGGCGAGCAGCCCGTGAGCCTTCACGACCGGCCATGACAGACGGAAACCGGCGTCGGCGCGTGCGGTGACCTTGGCCCCGCCGTAAAGACCGGGCTTGAGAGCGGCACCCGCACGGGCGGTCGCCTTGGCACGGAAGATCCCGCGGCGGGTCATCGGACGCTCAGGGACTGGAGGGCGGCCTTGAGGAGCGTGGCGACCTGGGGCCGGCGTCCGGCGGCGAGGTCGGCGTCGGCGACCGGCTCAACGGCGGCGACGGCCTCGTCGGCGTCCTTGCTGGAGTAGCCCAGCCCCACCAGCCCCGAGTGGACCTGATCGCGCCACGCCGCCACCCGCCGCTCCCCGTTGAGCGCGGCGTTGACCGCCTCCTCCGGCGTGCCGAGCCGGTCCTTCAGCTCCAGCACGATCCGCTGCGCCCCCTTCTGCCCGATCCCCGGGACCTGGGTGAGCGCCTTGAGGTCGGCGCCGGCCACGGCGACGCGCAGCGCGTTGGGCGTGTGGACGGCGAGCATCGCCAGCGCCAGCTTGGGCCCGACCCCGCTGGCCGTCTGCAGCAGCTCGAACACCGCCCGCTCGTCGTCCGTGGCGAACCCGTAGAGGGTGAGCGACTCCTCCCGCACCACCAGCGACGTGGCCAGGCGCGCGCCCTCCCCGATCCGCAACGTGGCGAGCGTGCCCGGAGTGCAGTGGGTGAGGATGCCGACGCCACCGACCTCGATCACGGCTCCGTCGGGAGCGATCGCGGTCACCTTGCCCGACACTGACGCGATCACAGCCCACCATCCTTCCACGCCGCCAGGGCCCGCACGCCACCGGCGAGAGTCACAGCCCGACATCCTCCCGCATGATCGGGGACGACACGCCGCGGGCGCGCGGGCCGGCGGCGCATGGCCGCCGTGTCGGCGGACGGCGCGCCACCCTCAAAGCCCCCAAAGCTCCCGAAGCCCCCGAAACGCCTGGTCACGGCCGGGTGTCCTTCCGGGTGGCCTTGGCCAGGGCGGCGGCGAGGCGGTGCTGGGCGCCGCCTCGCCACACGTGGCAGATCGCCAGGGCCAGCGCGTCGGCGGCGTCGGCGGGCTTGGGCATCTCGGTCAGACGCAGCAGCCGGGTGACCATGGCGCCGATCTGCTTCTTGTCGGCGGTGCCGCTGCCGGTGATGGCCGCCTTGACCTCGGACGGCGTGTGCAGCGCCACGGGAAGCCCGCGCCTGGCCGCGCACAGCACGGCGATCCCGGCCGCCTGCGCGGTGCCCATGACGGTGCGTACGTTGTGCTGGCTGAAGACGCGCTCGACCGCCACCGCGTCGGGCCGTACGTCGTCGAGCCACTGCTCGATGCCGGCCTCGATGCCGACGAGCCGCGCGCCGAGCTCCTCGTCGGCTCCGGTGCGCACCACCCCGACGGCCACGAGCGTCAGCGGCGCGCCCGGCCGCCCCTCGACAGCGCCCAGGCCGCACCGGGTCAGCCCCGGATCGACGCCCATCACCCGCACCGGCCCGTCCTCCCGTCGCCGAACACCTGTTCGGCACGAGACTTTACCCCGGCCGGGGCGCCCACGCACCGGTAATCGCCCGCACGCCGGGGAACGCCTCGGATCAGAAGTAGTCCAGCATGTACGGCCTGGCGGCGAACGCCGTGTCGAGCGCCTCGTCGTAGCGGTCGTCACCGGACATCAGCCCGCTCAACCGCAGCGTCGCCGCCGGCACCCCCGCGTACAACGCCGAGAACCCGTTCACTGACAGCACCACCCCAGGCTCCGCCACGGGCGTCACCGCACCGGAACCGCCCGCGACCTCCAGCCGCCACGACCCGCCGCCGCCCAGCGGATCGTCCACCGTGACCACGGCCTCACAGCTCACGTACGCCGGATAACCCCGCCGCTCGACCGCGGCCGCCACATCCAGCACCCGGAACATCCACCGCGCCTGCCGCACCTCTTCGCTGGACCGCTCCCGCAGCATCCACAAGACCGGGTCATCCGGAGCCACCGCAGCGATGACATTGCGGGCGATCGACGACGCGCTGCCCACCAGCGACCACAATGCCCGCGCGGTCTCCCCCGACCCGGCGACCAGGTTCTCCACCTGCATGTCGTCGCCTCGCCACCGGTAGACGACGAAGCCGTCCTCGGCCAGGTAGAGGAAGTCGTCCTTGTTCTCCAGCCACAGGCTCCACGTGCCCTCGTCCCAGGAGATGGGGCCGCTGGCGCGGGTGGCCGAGTGGACGCGGTGCAGCAGGGAGACGACCTCGCCCGCGTCATCGGGACCCATCCTGCGCAGCTTGACCTGCCCGGACGGCCGGATCTGGCGCAGCGCCTCGGCCGGGAGCCGCATCTTGTGCTGGGCCCCGGCGTGCTCGTAGCCGATCGAGCGGTAGATCGGCGTGGTGGCCGGATAGAGCGCGGAGACCGCGTCGCCGAGCACGGCGGCCCGCTCGACGACGGCCCGCATCAGCATGCTGCCGACGCCACGGCCGCGGTCCTCAGGACTGACGGTGACACCCGCCACGCCCGCCATCGGCTGCGGCCTGCCGTGCCACCACTGCGTGAACCGGCGCAGCCGGGCCGACCCGGCGAGCCTGGAACCGTCGAACACACCCAGGTAGCGACCCTCGCCGAGCGCCGGGAGCACCGCCCGGCGCCACTTCTCGTTGTCGCCCGGGGGCAGCGGCCCGAAGGAGCGCCTGCGCAGGTCAAGAACGTCGTCGAGGTCTTCAGCGGTCAGGTTGCGAATCTCCACGAGGATCCAACCTATGGCGGGCCGCGCCGCCGGTCCACTCGGGCGGCGGGTGTCACGCCTGCGCGGCGGCGGTGCGCGCCCGCGAGCCGTTCGTCGTGATGGCGAGCCTGTCGAGGTAGAGCAGCTGGGCGGCCACGACGGCGATCAGCGCGACGGCGACCACGAGCAGCGGCGTGGCGGCGCCCACGTCGGGCCCGGCCGAGGAGAAGGAGCCGAGCTGGGCCACCTGCGCCACCGGCGCGGTGAACAACGTGGGCTTCTGGGCGACCAGCAGCGGCCAGAGCAGGTCCTGGGCGTTCATCAGGGCGACGGCCCCGGCGAGGATGCCCGCCATGGGGAGCGACGGGAGGAACACGCCGCCGAAGAAGTCCTTGTCGGTGCGCTCGGCCAGCCCCTTGCACAGCAGCGTGAGCACGAGCAGGGCCGGGACGCTGACCAGGAGAGGCGGGAAGAGGGCCAGGAAGGAGTCGATGAGGCCCATGTTGCGCATGTTCTGCCAGTTCGCGACGCCAAGGGGCCCCGTGCCGACGAACAACCACGGCGCGAACACCAGCAGCAGCCACTCGCTCCCGCGCCCCAGCGGTCGCAGGCCGCCGATCCCGAGCGCGGCCAGGTAGGCGACGCCCACCGAGACGACCGCGCCGCCGATCGCGGGCACCCACGTGTTCACCTGGGAACGCAGGGAGCCCGCCTCCGAGCTGGGCGAGGCGAGCACGCCGTCGATCCACGGCCAGGCGCACACGAGCGCGACGGCGAGGAAGACCACCAGCGCCACGATCCCGACGGCCATGCCGACGGAACCGGCACCGCGTCCTGCGCCCGCCACCGGCCCCGCCGCGGAAGCAGCCCCCGGCGCGACCGGCCAGGCCGCAGGGGCCGTCCCCTGCGCGGTCGATCCCACCGCAGGGGCGGTCGGCGCTCCCGCAGGGGCCGCGAGCGGGGTCGGGCCCGACTCGGGCGCGGTACGCGAGGTGACCGTGATGCTCAGCCGGGAGGCCGCCGCGACAACCGTCGCGACGATGCCCAGCACGCCGAGGATCACCCCCGTGAGCGTCGCAACGGACGCGCCAGGGCCGAACTCGGCCATCCGGAAGGCGGAGTCGTACTGCAGCCCCGCGAGCGTCTCTGTGGAGCGCTCAGGGCCTCCCCGGGTGAGCACGAGGCCGAAGGAGAACGTCTGGAGCCCGACCGCGACCGTGGCGATCGCGACGACCACGCCCACGACGAGCATCCCCGGCGCCACACCACCGCCGGGCGCCCCGGAGGAGCCGGGCGCACCAGTGAAGCTGGACGCGCCGGAGAAGCCCTGCGGGACGGAGCCGGCGCGCAGGGCGGGCAGGAACGCCATGACCGCCAGCGCGCACACCACCCCGAACGTGCCCGCCGCGACGATCAGCCGGAGCGTTCCAGGCGCGGTCGCGGGATCGCGCAGCCCTTCGGCCAGCCCCGCCAGGCCCGGCGCGTCCGGCGCCAGCCCGCGCATCCAGGCCGCCGCCACCCCCACCGGCGAGAACGTGACGATCGCCAGCGACAGCACGATCCGCCCGGCCCGCCGCGGCCACGTGCCCGCCCGGTCGAGCGCCACCGCCAGCAGCGGCGCCACCACCACGGCCACCAGCAACGGCACCGCGACCAGCGACAGCGTGAACCACGCCGCCCGCCAGAACTCGCCGTCGCCCAGCAGCTTGCCGTAGTTGGCGAACCCCACGTACGTGCTCTCGCGCAGCACGCCGCCCCTCTGCAGGCTGAGCCAGATCGTCTGGGCCGTGGGCAGCACGAGCGAGATCAGCGTGCCGAACAACGCGGGAACGGCCAGCAGCCAGCCGAGCGCCGGAGAAGGAGCCTGAGGAGGGGTGGGGGAAGTCACGTCGCCCGACCCTACGCTGCCCCGCCCCTTCTCGCACCCGAAGAAAGCCCCGGAGCCCACCCGCGCCCGAAAAGCCCCGAGGCCCTACCCACGCCCGGAGAAAGCCCCGAGGCCCTACCCACGCCCGGGAGAAAGCCCCGGAGCCGGGAACGCCCGAGTGAGGGCGGGCGCGCATGAGTAAGGGCCCGGCGTTGCCGAGCCCCCTCGTCGTCCTGCTGCTAGTCGAGCGCCGCCAGCACGTCGTCCGGCACGTCGAAGTTGGCGAAGACGTTCTGGACGTCGTCGCTGTCCTCCAGCGCGTCGATGAGGCGGAACACCTTCTTGGCGCCCTCCTCGTCGAGCGGCACGCTCATCGTCGGCAGGAAGCTCGACTCGGCCGAGTCGTAGTCGAGCCCCGCGTCCTGCAGCGCCTTGCGGACCGGCACCAGGTCACCGGCCTCGGAGACGACCTCGAACGACTCGCCCAGGTCGTTGACCTCCTCGGCGCCCGCGTCGAGGACGGCCATGAGCACGGTGTCCTCGTCGAGCCCGTTCTGCTTGGGCACGATGACGACGCCCTTGCGGTTGAACATGTAGGAGACGGACCCGGGGTCGGCCAGCGAGCCGCCGTTGCGGGTCAGCGCGACGCGGACCTCGGAGGCGGCGCGGTTGCGGTTGTCGGTGAGGCACTCGATGAGCACCGCGACGCCACCGGGCGCGTAGCCCTCGTACATGATGGTCTGCCAGTCGGCGCCACCGGCTTCGAGGCCGCCGCCGCGCTTGCGGGCGCGCTCGATGTTGTCGTTGGGCACGGAGTTCTTCTTCGCCTTGAAGATGGCGTCGAAGAGGGTGGGGTTGGCGTCCGGGTCAGGGCCACCGGTCCGTGCCGCCACCTCGATGTTCTTGATGAGCTTCGCGAACAGCTTGCCGCGCTTGGCGTCGAGCGCGGCCTTCTTGTGCTTCGTCGTCGCCCATTTGGAGTGGCCGGACATTACCTAGAGCTCCCTCACCATGTCTACGAAGTAACGGTGCACGCGCGTGTCCCCGGTCAGCTCGGGGTGGAACGACGTCGCGAGCAACGGCCCTTGACGGACCGCGACGATCCTATCCCCAGGCTCGCACCTGCCCAGCACTTCGACGTCGCCGCCGACGGATTCGACCCAGGGCGCGCGGATGAACACCGCGTGCACCTGCTCCCCCGCGAAGTCCAGGTCGGACTCGAAGGAGTCGACCTGGCGGCCGAACGCGTTGCGCCTGACCACCATGTCGATGCCGCCGATCGTCTGCTGCCCGGCGATGCCGTCCTCGATCCGGTCGGCCAGCATGATCATGCCGGCGCAGGAGCCGTAGGCGGGCATGCCTTCCTTGATCCGCAGCCGCAGCGGCTCCAGCATGTCGAAGGTCTCGGCGAGCTTCCACATGGTGGTCGACTCCCCACCGGGGATGACCAGGCCGTCGACCCCGTCCAGCTCGGCCGGTCGGCGCACGGCGGTGGCCGACGCTCCTGCCTCCTGAAGCATGCGCGCATGCTCGCGCACGTCTCCCTGGAGAGCGAGTACACCGATCGTGGGCACAGTCGATCCTTCCGTCTGGGTGCGGGTTCAGACAATTCAACACCAGAATTGCCTGGGATCTTCCTACAGGGCCACTTTGACGTGGACAGGCTTGTGATCGGACAGCGTCACGTCCTTGGCCACGCGGCAGCCGCGCACCGTGCCCTTGGGGGCGAACAGGTAATCGAGCTTTTTGCCCTCCCTGGTCTGCCGTCCGGTGCGCCGCGCGCCGCGCTGGTCGCATTCCTGGTACGCCCGGTAGAGCGGCGCCACGGCCCGGCGGCCGGCGGCGCTGCCGTATCCGCTGTCCGGGGGCGACACGTTGAGGTCGCCGCCGAGGATCGTCCGGAGTCCCGGCTTGGCCGCGATCTCGAGCAGCCGCCTGATCTGCCTGGTCCGGTAGGGGGCGCCGGGCCGGCGGTCGTCGTCGGCCCGGCCGGAGGACAGGTGGGTGCCGCAGGCGCGCACCTTCCTGGCGGGGACGGTGGCGCAGAGGACGGCGCGCGTGACGTACCAGGGCGGGGCGGGCAGCGGGTCGGTCTCGAAGGTGGCGTCGCCCGCCACGGCGACCGCGATGCTCTGCGCGCCGCGCGGGCGGCCGAGGCGGTCGGGGTGGCAGGCGTACGGGGTGCCGTCGTGGGAGGTCAGGCCCCATGAGCCGATCGTCCAGTTCCGGCCGGTGCGCTGTTCGAGCCAGAGTTCGAGCGTGCCGGCCGCGCCCGTGCAGAACTCCTGAAGGAAGATCACATCAGGGGGGCCGTTCTTGACCGCGTACCCGCCGATGCTCTGCGCCAGTTCGAGCGGGCTCGCCCGGTAGAGGGGGCAGGCCGAGTTGGTGCCCGCGCAGACGTTCCAGGTCATCACGGACAGCTCGGCCCGTGCGGGCGCCGCGAGCAGGCCGGCCACGAGTAACAGGACAGGTCCCACCATGTCGGGAAATTATCAGCCAGCGGGAGCCGCGGCGTCCTGGAGCGTGTGGTCGACGTCCACCCGGGCCAGGACGCGCAGGTGGTGGCGCCGGACGTAGAGGATGGCCATGCCGACGAGGCAGCAGGCCGCGCCGAGCGCGTACGGCACGGCGACGCCGATCTCCTCGCCCAGCTTGGTGGCGATGAACGGGGCCAGCGCGCCGCCCATCCAGCGCACGAAGTTGTAGCCCGCGGAGGCGACGGGCCTGGGCGCGTCGGAGACCTCCATGGCCGACTCGGTGAAGACGGTGTTGTTCAGGCCGATGGGGATGCCGGACAGCACGGTGAACACGATGATCCCGGTGTGTCCCGACAGCGCGATGCCGATCTGGAACACGGCCAGCAGCGCCAGCGACAGGTGCAGCACGTTCACCGAGCCGATCTTGCGCTGCAGCGGCGGCGCGCCGAACACCGAGGCCAGCGCCACGCAGACGCCCCACCCGAAGAAGACGGCGCCGATGCCGTAGGGGGACATGTGCAGGATGAACGGGGTGAAGGCCAGCACGGTGAAGAACGCGAAGTTGTAGAAGAGCGCGGTGAAGGCCGTGGTGGACAGGCCGCCGTGGGCGAGCGCCTTGATCGGGGCGGCGAGGCTGGTCCTGGCCGCGGGCTTGGGAGTGGCCCTGAGCAGGGTGACGATCAGTACGAAGCCGACGGCCATGAGGGTGGCGGTGCCGAAGAACGGGGCCCGCCAGTTCCAGTCGCCGAGCAGGGCGCCCACCAGCGGGCCGGCGGAGATGCCCAGGCCGAGCGCGGCCTCGTACAGGATGATCGCCGCCTCCGCGCCGCCGCTGGCCGCGCCCACGATGACGGCCAGAGCGGTGGCCACGAACAGCGCGTTGCCCAGGCCCCAGCCCGCACGGAAGCCCACGAGCTCGCCGACGCTGGTGGAGGTGCCGGCGAGCGCGGCGAAGACGATGACGAGCGCCAGCCCGGCCATCAGCGTCCGCTTGCCGCCGATGCGGCTGGAGACCCAGCCGGTGATCAGCATCGCCACCGCCGTCACCAGGAAGTAGCTGGTGAACAGCAGCGACACCTGGCTGGGCGTGGCCTTCAGACCTTGGGCGATGGAGGGGAGGATGGGGTCGACGAGGCCGATGCCCATGAAGGCCACGACCGCGGCGAACGCGGTGGCCCAGACGGACATGGGCTGGCGAAGAATTCCGCCACCGGATTGCATGGTGCTCCTTTACCTGGGATTACGGCTTCACCGGGGGTTGCGGCCGAGCTTGGCCAGGACGGGCAGCGCGGCCGCCAGCGTGGCGCGCTCGTCGTCGGTGAGCGCGGCCAGCTCCTGGCTGAGGTGGGCGATCCTGGCCCGCCGGACGGCGAGCAGCCGGTCGCGGCCCTCGCCGGTCAGCTCGACCGTCCTGACGCGGGCGTCGGCCGGGTCGGAGCCGCGGGCCACCAGGCCGGCGTCCTCCAGGCGGTTGATCTGCACGGTCATCGTGGGCAGCTGGACGGCGTGCTCCTCGGCCAGCTCGGTCATGCGGCGCGGGCCGGGTTCGAGCGAGCCGAGGACGGCATACTGCTGGCTGGTGACGGGCTGGCCGGCGACGGTGCGCCTGAGCAGGAGGACCAGGTGGCGCAGCACCGTGGAGACCTGCTCGGCCAGGCGGGTGGGGTCGTCCCTCATGCTTAGCCCAACTAACTTAGTCTGGCTAATATTCCGGTCAAGAAAAAGAGCGGCACCCCGGCCGGGGGTGCCGCTCACGGGAGCGATCGTCAGGGACGCTCGGTCTCCAGGCGGACCGTCTCCTCCACGGTCAGCTGCTGCTGGGCGCGCAGCGTCGGGTCGAGCGACCGCAGGTACGTCTGCTGCACCCCCGGCACCCGGTCCTCCACGACGAACGTGGCCCGCGTGTAGACCTCGGCGCCCGGGGTCTGCACCTTCGGCACCACCCTGAAGTCGGCGGTCAGCTGGTCCCGCTCGATCTTCGTCAGCACGTAACCGCGCTGGTTGTTGTAGAACTTCAGGTGCGGGTTGATCGCCAGGAACGGGTGCGTGGACGGGTCGGAGTCCGCCCCGTCGCCGCCCGTCGAGATCGAGGTGGCTACCAGCTCGGAGCCCACCGACGGCCCGGTCGGGTCGTCGTAGTTCAGCTTGAGGTCGCTGGCCCAGTGGGCGTGCACGTCGCCGGTCAGCACGACGGCGTTGCGCACCTTGGCGTCCACCCAGCCCTGGGTGATGCGCTGGCGGGAGGCGACGTAGCCGTCCCAGGCGTCCTGGCTGGTGATCTTGGCAGGGCCGGCGTTGTTGTCACGCTGGGCGAAGAAGACCTGCTGCCCGATGATGTCCCACTGCGCGCGGGAGTGGTGGAAGCCGTCCAGCAGCCAGGACTCCTGCTCGGCCCCCGTGATCGAGCGCGCCGGGTCCACGGAGGCCGGGCAGTCGCGGTAGCCGTCGCCGCAGCCCTGGTCGTCGCGGTACTGGCGGGTGTCGAGCATGTGGAACATGGCCATCCGCCCCCACCGGATCCGCCGGTAGAGCTGCATGTCGATGCCGCGCGGGATGGAGGTGCGGCGCAGCGGCATGTTCTCGTAGTAGGCGCGGAAGGCGGCCTCGCGCCTGGCCAGGAAGTTCGGCTGGGGGACCTCGGGCTTCTCGGGGATCTCGTCGGCCCAGTTGTTGTCGATCTCGTGGTCGTCCCACACCACCAGCCACGGCGCGGCCGCGTGCGCGGCCTGCAGGTCGGGGTCGGCTTTGTACTGGGCGTGGCGCTGGCGGTAGTTGGCCAGGGTCTCGGTCTCGGGGCCCTCGTGGTCGCGGATGTTGCCGCCGGGGATGTTGTAGGTGTCCTTGGTGTACTCGTACTGGTAGTCGCCCAGGTGCAGGACGAGGTCGGGGTTGTCCTCGGCCAGCCTGCGGTACGAGGTGAAGTAGCCGTGCTCGTACTGGGCGCACGAGACGAACGCCATGGCCAGCGAGCTCCCGTACGAGAGCGGGTGCGGCGCGGTGCGGGCACGCCCGACCGGCGAGACGTACTTGCCGACGCGGAAGCGGTACCAGTACTCGCGGTCGGAGCCGAGCCGGTCGACCTCGACGTGCACGCTGTGGCCCCACTCGGGCGTGGCCACGCTCACGCCGGAGCGGACGACGCGCCGACAGCGCTCGTCGGCGTACACCTGCCACTGCACCGGGAACGGCCGCTGCGGCATGCCGCCGAACCCGTCCTCGGCCAGCGGCTCCTGGGCGAGCCTGGTCCACAGGACGAAGCCCTCGTGGTCGGGGTCGCCGGAGGCGACGCCGAGCGTGAAGGGGTCGGTACGCAGCTCGCGTGAAGCCGCTTCGACGGCGGGGTCGGTGCCAGGATCGGCGCCCGGATCGGCGAAGGCGGCGGTCGCGGGGATGGTCACGGCGGCGCCCGCCGCTAACCCTGTGACCAGAAAGTGCCGGCGGTTCAGCTTGGACACGAGACGCTCCTGTGACGATCAAGGGTGAGGGGGACGCCAGGTAGCTTTACTGAAGATCATGACTACTTGGTGAACGCCACACAACACCGAAAAGGCGACATCCTTCGCGGATGCCGCCTCTCCTGGCGATTTTCATCGTCACACTGTGGTGTGCCCCCGCCTGCCGTACGTGATCATGTCACACGGGCAGGACGGCCGACCTGCAACGACGCGCCGCCTACCAGCCGCGCTCGGCCAGGCGGTGCGGCTGCGGGATCTCGTCGACGTTGATGCCGACCATGGCCTCGCCCAGGCCGCGCGAGACCTTGGCGATGACGTCGGGGTCGTCGTAGAAGGTCGTGGCCTTGACGATGGCCGCGGCGCGCTTGGCCGGGTCGCCCGACTTGAAGATGCCCGAGCCCACGAACACGCCCTCGGCCCCGAGCTGCATCATCATCGCGGCGTCGGCCGGAGTGGCGATGCCGCCCGCGGTGAACAGCACGACCGGCAGCTTGCCGGTCTTGGCGACCTCGACGACCAGCTCGTACGGGGCCTGCAGCTCCTTGGCCGCGACGTAGAGCTCGTCCTCGGGCAGCGAGGTGAGGCGCTTGATCTCGGCGCGGATCGTGCGCATGTGGGTGACGGCGTTGGAGACGTCGCCGGTGCCGGCCTCGCCCTTGGAGCGGATCATGGCCGCGCCCTCGGTGATGCGGCGCATGGCCTCGCCCAGGTTGGTGGCCCCGCACACGAACGGCACGGTGAACTGCCACTTGTCGATGTGGTTGGCGTAGTCGGCCGGGGTCAGCACCTCCGACTCGTCCACGTAGTCGACGCCGAGCGCCTGCAGGACCTTGGCCTCGACGAAGTGGCCGATGCGGGCCTTGGCCATCACGGGGATCGACACGGCGCCGATGATGCCGTCGATCATGTCGGGGTCGCTCATCCTCGACACCCCGCCCTGGGCGCGGATGTCGGCGGGCACACGCTCGAGGGCCATGACGGCCACCGCGCCGGCGTCTTCGGCGATCTTGGCCTGCTCGGGGGTGACGACGTCCATGATGACGCCGCCCTTGAGCATCTCGGCCATGCCACGCTTGACACGGGCGGTTCCGGTGACGGGGGTGCTTTCAGGCGTGCTGGTCGACACGGTCATCCTCACGGCTCTCACGGCTTCGGTAAGTTATCAACCCCATGGTAGGTCCTGAAGGACCCCTCCCCCGACATGCCAAGATGTCAGGATTTATCGCCATTCTTGGACAGAAAGGCGCTAGGGGATGACGGGCTTGCGGCTGGCGAGCGCGACCCAGACCTGGCCGGGCGCGAAGTTCATCGGCTCGCCGCTCTCCGTGGTGAACGTCGTACCGGTGTCCTCGGATTCCCGCTCCCAGTTCGCCTTGTACGCCTTGCCGTCGCGCAGCACGATCGCCTTGCCCTTGCCCGTGGTGTGCACGAGCGGCGTGTAGCTCTGGTTCTTGTCGTGGAACTCCGAGCGCTCGGTCTTGGTGTACTGGATGACGATCGTCGGCGCGCCGAGCTGGCCGCCCTCGGCCGCCATGTCCTTCTTGCCGTCCTGCCAGATCAGCCACTGCTCCTTCTCCGCCGACCAGGCGAAGGTGAAGCGCGCCGCGGGCCACTTGACGGTGTACGACTTCTTGTCCACGCCGCCCTCGGCCGGGGCCTCGCCGAAGGTGAAGCCGATGTCCTTGGCCTTGCTCGCCTTGGGGGCCTTGGCGAAGAGGTCCTTGGTGTTGGCGAAGAGGTTGTAGGGGGCGACGCGGCCCGGCTGGCGGAAGTACGCGCCGGGGTTGCGCGTGTCGCCGACGTCGAACAGGGACGCCTTGGCCACGAACGGCAGCATCTTGGTCTGCACGCCCGAGTAGGCGAAGGCCGGCTTGCCGAACTGCGGCGTGATGTGCAGGTCGGAGATGCGCGCGCTGCGGACGGGGCCCACCTTCGCCGGCACCTTGGAGGAGAAGATCGCCATGAGCCTGGTCAGGCCCGCCTCGACCTGCTCGATGTAGACGATGTCCGCGCTCTTGAGGCCGAGCTGCGGCTTGCCCGCCGCGGTGTTCTCGATCTTCACCGCGAGCACGGGCTTCAGGCCGTCGTACGGCTTTCCGGTGAACGGGTGCCCCTCGGCCGGCGCCTCGGTGGCCTGCTCGCTGGGCGCGGCCGTGGCGGCCTGGGGCGCCTTACCCGGGGCGGGCTCCTCCGAGGAGCAGGCCGCAACAGGCAGCAGCACCGCCGCTCCGGCCAGTGTGACCGTGATCATCCGGGGTAGCCGCACGTGAACACTCCTCGCTTCAGCCCGAAAAACGGGATGAAGCTTACTGGCTTCCCCAAATCAGTTCATTCAGTTGCCATAGCCGCGGGCGGATTGTCATCGATTTCGAAGAATTGTGGATATTCGGTATGGCCCGCCAGGCGGAGGGTTCTGGCCAGCCAGCGCCGCTGCGCCGTACGCGTGACCGCAACCGCATTGTTGTAGAAGCGGCGCGAGTAGACGACCTTGGCCACCGCCGTGTCGAGCTCGTCCAGCAGGTCGCCGCCGCCCGGCGACTCCGCCAGCTTCTCCCTGAACCGCTCCTGGTCCACGACCGCGCGCAGCGTGCGCGACAGGTCGCTCTCGGCGTGCTCGCGCTCCTCCGGGCCCGCCGTCCTGGCCTCGTGGGCGGCGGCGGCCAGCACCAGGGAGGTCGCGGGGTCGAGCAGGCGCGAGCCGGCCAGCTCCAGCACCACCGCCCTGCGCCGCATCAGCGCGGCGTCCAGCGACTCCTGGGCCAGCTCGAGCCGGATGTGCAGGCGGTCGAGCCGGCCCGCGCGCCAGGAGATGTAGACGGCCGTGAGCACCACGACGATGCCCACGACCAGCACGATGATGGTGGATGTCACAGATCTTCCTCCACGCGCCCCGCCCCGCTCGTGGCGACCGTCTCGTAGACGCGTACGACGTCCCGCGCGACCGTCGACCAGTCGTACTTCCGCACCGCCACCAGCGCCTCGGCGGCCAGCTTGGCCCGCCGCTCGGGCGCGTCGAGCAGCGCGGCGGCCTCCCGGGCCAGCGAGTCGGCGTCGCCGTTGGCGAACAACGCGCCCGCCTGCCCCTCGCCCAGCACCCGGCGGAAGGCCGGGATGTCGCTGGCCAGCACCGTCGCCCCGGACGCCATGGCCTCGGCCAGCACGATGCCGAAGCTCTCCCCGCGCGTGTTGGGCGCGCAGAACACGTCGACCGAGTGGTAGGCGCGGATCTTGTCGGCCTCGCTCACCATGCCCAGGACGGTCACCCGGTCGTGGAACTCCTTCGGCACCCGCTCGTAGACGTCCTTGGCGTCGCCGGGGCCGGCCAGGAGCAGCTTCAGACCGGGCCGCTCCGCCGCGAGCGTCCTGAACGCGTCGAGCAGGATCGGCAGGCCCTTGCGCTCCTCGTCCATCCGGCCGAGGAAGCCGATCGTGGCGCCGTCGGGACCCCAGCCTTCGAGCGGCTCGGCCTCGGTGTAGCGGGAGACGGTGACGCCGTTGGGGATCAGCACGGCGTCGCCGCCGAACTGCTCGACCAGGCTCTTGCGGGCCGCGTCGGAGACCGCGATGCGGCCCGCCAGCTTCTCCAGCGCGCTGCGCAGTAGGGGCTCGGCCACCGCGATGGCCCGCGAGCGCGTGAACGAGGCGTGGAACGTGGCCACGATCGGCCCCCTGGCCGCCCAGCAGGCCAGCACGCCCAGGCTCGGGATCAGCGGCTCGTGGATGTGCAGCACGTCGAACCCGCCCGTGCGCACCCACCGCCGCACCCGCGCGGCCGACAGGAAGCCGAACGACATCCTGGCCACCGAGCCGTTGTACGGCACCGGCACCGCCCGGCCCGCGCCCGTCACGTACGGGGGCAGCTCGTCGTCGTCGGCCGCCGGCGCGATCACCGACACCTCGTGCCCCTGCGCGATCAGCGCCTGGGCCAGGTCGTCGATGTGCTGCTTGACCCCGCCCGGCATGTCCCACGAGTAGGGGCAGACGATGCCGATGTTCATCGCGAGAGGTCTTCCAGCCAGAGCCGCTGCAACATGTGCCAGTCCTCCGGGTGCTCGGAGATGCCCTTCTCGAACACGTCGGTCAGCCCCTGCGCCACCGCCGCGACCTTCTCCTGCCGGGTGCCCTCGGCCGGGACCGGGACCTCCTCGTGGATGTGGATGCCCCAGTCGTCGCCCACGTTGTAGACGATGGCCGGGAGCAGCGCGGCTCCCGTCTGCACGGCCAGCAGCGGCGGCCCGGCGGGGACCTTGGTGGTCGCGCCGAAGAAGCGCACCTCGATACCGCTCTTGGTCAGGTCGCGCTCGGCGGGCAGGCACACGACGCCGCCCTTGCGCACGCGGGTGGCCAGCGTGCCGAAGTTGTGCCCGTCGCCGCCGGTCAGCGGCAGCACCTCCATGCCGAGCCCCTCACGGAAGGCCACGTAACGGCGGAACAGCGACTCCGGCTTGAGCCGTTCGGCCACGGTCGTGAACGGGTGGCCCACGCCCACCAGCCACGCCCCCGCCTGGTCCCAGTTGCCCATGTGGGGCAGCGCCAGCACCACGCCCCGCCCGGCCGCCACGTTGGTGTGGACGTGCTCGGCCCCGATGACATGGCTGCGGCGCACGATCTCCTCGACGCTCATCGACGGCAGCCGGAAGACCTCGTGGAAGTAGCGGAAGTACGAGCGCATGCCGGCCCTGCTGAGCTCGCGCATCTCGCGGCTGCCCGCGTCGAGCCCGGTCACCCTGGCAAGGTTGGACTCCAGGCGGAGCACGGACTTGCCCCGCCTGCTCCAGATCCGGTCGGCCAGGAAGCGGAAGACCGCGGCCGTCGGGCGCTCGGGCAGCAGCGGCACGAGCTTCCACCCTGCCGCGAAACCCGCGGCCACGACCCGATCACCGAAGGACGCCTTGTCGCTCATCTCTCCCTCGTCTGCCGGTAGACGGCCACCACACGCTGCCCCACGGTGAACACGCTGGCCGCGGCGAGCAGCCACATGCCCACAGGAAGAATGTACGGAACGCCGAGCCCCGAGAAACAGGCCGCGACGAGCGCGACGACCAGTCGCTCCGGCCGCTCGGCCAGCCCCACGTCGGCCGTGAGCCCGAGCCCCTCCGCCCTGGCCTTGGCGTACGACACCAGGGAGCCCGCGATCAGGCACACCAGCGTGACGGCGGCCATGAGCGTGTCGTGCTCGGAGATGAAGTAGAGGATCAGGCCGGCGAAGATGGCCGCGTCGGCCACCCGGTCGAGCGTCGAGTCGAGGAACGCGCCCCAGGTGGAGCCGCCTTTCCCGCCGAGCCTCGCCACCACGCCGTCGAGCAGGTCGAACAGCACGAAGACGGTGATCACGAGAGCGCCCCAGGTCAGCTGGCCCAGGGGGAAGAAGAGCAGGGCGGACACGACCGTGCCGAGGGTGCCGATCGCCGTGACGGCGTTCGGGCCTATCCCGCGGCCGACGAGGGCCCTGCCCAGCGGGGTGAGTATCCGGGTCATGGCCGGGCGCAGGAGTTTGAGCATCGCGGTCCGATCGTAGGCCATGGAACGCCTGACAACTTTCTTTGCCCCACCCCCCTTGTGATATCCGCCACAGGGGTATTTGGTGAACACACCGCGTCCATGCGGTTTCCAGACACCCTCCGCTTGGGCGCGGTCGTTGGAACATCCGGCGACGCGGGAGGCTGTTGTGGCAGAGAAGAACACCGGTGGCGCTGCGGGAGCCGCGGGCAGGGCACCCACGGCCGACAGGGCGGATGCGATACGCAATGTCGTGCTGGTCGGCCACTCAGGAGCGGGTAAGACGACCCTCGTCGAGCAACTGCTGGCCGCGACCGGCACCGTCCAGCGCGCGGGCCGCGTGGAGGACGGCAACACGGTCAGTGACTTCGACGAGGTGGAGGTCCGTCAGCAGCGGTCGGTCAACCTCGCCGTGGCACCGCTGGTACACAACGGTATCAAGATCAACCTTCTCGACACCCCCGGTTACGCCGATTTCGTGGGCGACCTGCGCGCGGGGCTGCGCGCGGCGGACGCCGCGCTGTTCGTGGTCTCCGCCTCCGACGGGATCGACGGGCTCACCCAGATGCTGTGGGAGGAGTGCGCCCAGGTCGGCATGCCGCGGGCGGTGGTGATCACCAAGATCGACCACCAGCGGGCCGACTTCGACGAGGTCCTCGTCACGTGCCAGGACGTCTTCGGCGACGGCGTCGCGCCCCTTTACCTGCCCGTCATCACCAACGGCCACGTGAACGGGCTGATCGGGCTGCTGTCGCAGAAGTTCTACAACTACGCCACGGGCACCCGCACCGAGAAGGAGCCGGGGCCGGACTACGCGGCGCAGATCGAGGAGCGCCGCGGCGACCTGATCGAGGGGATCATCCAGGAGAGCGAAGACGAATCGCTCATGGAGCGCTACCTCGAAGGCGAGCCCATAGACACCAAGGTCCTGGTGGAGGACCTGGAGAAGGCCGTCGCGCGCGGCAGCTTCTACCCGGTGCTGTGCAGCGGGCTCGGCGTCGGCGCGCAGGAGATCCTCGAGATCATGACCCAGGGCTTCCCCTCGCCCCTCGAACACCCCTTGCCCGAGATCACCGACCTGTCGGGCAAGCCGGTCAAGGGGACCGTCTGCGACCCCGACGGCCCGCTCGTGGCCGAGGTCGTCAAGACCACCAGCGATCCGTACGTGGGCCGCATCAGCCTCGTACGCGTCTTCTCAGGCACGCTTCGCCCCGACATGACCGTGCACGTGTCCGGGCACGGCCTGGCCGACCGCGGGCACGAGGACCACGACGTGGACGAGCGCATCGGCACCCTGACCTGCCCGCTGGGCAAGCAGCAGCGCCCCGCGGCCAAGGGCGTCGCGGGCGACATCGTGGCGGTGGCCAAGCTGTCGCGGGCCGAGACCGGCGACACCCTGTCCGAGGTCGAGCAGCCGCTCCTGATGACCGCCTGGGCCATGCCCGACCCGCTCCTGCCGGTGGCGATCAGGGCCAAGTCGAAGGCCGACGAGGACAAGCTGTCGCAGGCCCTGGCCCGGCTGGTGGCCGAGGACCCGACGCTGCGGCTGGAGAACAACGCCGAGACCAGGCAGCTCGTCCTGTGGTGCATGGGCGAGGCGCACACCGACGTGCTGCTCGACCGCCTGTCCAAGCGCCACGGCGTCGAGGTGGAGCGGGTCGAGCTGCGGGTGCCGCTGCGCGAGACGTTCGGCGGCAAGTGCCAGGCGATGGGCCGCAACGTCAAGCAGACCGGCGGCCACGGCCAGTACGCGATCTGCCACCTCGAGGTCGAGCCGCTGCCGTCGGGCGGCGGGTTCGAGTTCGTGGACAAGATCGTGGGCGGCGTCGTGCCGCGGCAGTTCATCCCGTCGGTGGAGAAGGGCGTGCGGGCCCAGATGGAGCGGGGCGTCGTCGCCGGCTACCCGATGGTGGACGTCCGCGTCACCCTGTACGACGGCAAGGCGCACTCGGTCGACTCCTCCGACATGGCCTTCCAGATCGCCGGCCAGCTCGCGCTGAAGGAGGCGGCGGCGAAGGTGCCGACGCTGCTGCTGGAGCCGGTGGACGAGCTGTCGGTGCTCGTCGCCGACGACCACGTGGGATCCGTGATGTCCGACCTGTCGTCGCGGCGCGGGCGGGTGCTCGGCACGGAGCCCGTCGGCACGGGACGTACGCTCGTCAAGGCCGAGGTCCCCGAGCTGGAGATCACCCGGTACGCCATCGACCTGAGATCCATGTCACACGGCACCGGGACGTTCCAGCGGACCTTCCTGCGCTACGAGCCCCTTCCGCCGAACCTGGCGAGCAAGGTGGCCGCCACCGCGGATTGAGGCTGGACGGAGCCGGGAGGGCCTTGTTCCCTCCCGGCCCAGCCGTTTACTTTTGTCACAGAAGCATCACGAGTCGATTTCTTTTTTTCGTACCGAGCATGCCGGAGCAACTGCCACACTGGGTGGCATTATGCGAACTGGACGCCCACTCCTAGCCGCTGCTGCTCTCGCGGTCGTCACCACCTCCGCCGCCTACGTCTTCGGCCCCGGGGCCGGGGAGAGCCCAGCAGCGAGCAAGAAGAAGACGGCCATCGCCGCAGCGCCCGCCGCATCCGCCGCGGCCTGCAAGGCCGACGCCCGCCATCCCAAGCGCGAGCTGCGCGGGGTGTGGATCGCCACCACCCAGAACATCGACTGGCCCTCCAAGGCGGGGCTCTCGCCCGACCGGCAGCGGGCCGAGTACGTGAAGATCCTCGACGGCGCCGCCAAGCGCAACCTCAACGCGGTCTTCGTCCAGGTCCGGCCCGCCTCCGACGCGCTGTACAAGTCGTCGCTGGAGCCCTGGACCCAATATCTGACGGGCACGGCCGGCAAGGACCCCGGCTGGGACCCGCTGCCGTTCCTCATCGACGAGGCGCACAAGCGCGGCATGGAGTTCCACGCCTGGTTCAACCCGTACCGCGCCTCCTACGGCGACAGCACCGCCAAGCTGCCCGCCGGGCATCCCGCCCGCAAGCACCCCGACTGGACGATCAAGTACGGCGGCCGCCTCTACTACAACCCCGGCCTGCCCGTCGTCCGCGACCACGTGACCAAGGTCATCACGGACGTGGTGTCCCGTTACGACATCGACGGGGTGCACTTCGACGACTACTTCTACCCGTATCCCGTGGCGGGGCAGAAGTTCGACGACGCGGCGGCGTTCGCGAAGTACGGCGACGGCAAGAAGCTCGCCGCCTGGCGGCGCGACAACGTCAACACGCTCGTCGCCCAGGTGGACAAGGCCGTCCACGACACCAAGGGGCACATCAAGTTCGGGATCAGCCCGTTCGGCATCTGGCGCAACAAGTCGAACGACCCGACCGGCTCGGCCACTTCCGGCATGTCCGCGTACGACTCGATTTATGCGGACGCGCGCGCCTGGATCAAGTCGGGCACCGTCGACTACGTGCTCCCGCAGCTCTACTGGCCGCGCGGCCACAAGCTGGCCGACTACGAGACGCTGGCGGCCTGGTGGTCCGACGAGGTCAAGGGCACGGACGTGCAGCTGTACATCGGCCAGGGGCTCTACCGGGTGGGCGCCAAGGACGACCGGGCCTGGACCAAGCCCGGCGAGCTGGCCGCCGAGGTGGGCGTCAACCGGGATCACAAGCCGGTGAAGGGCGAGGTCTACTTCAGCGCCAAGAACCTGCTCGACAATCCTCTCGGGTCCGTCGACCGCGTCGCCAAGAACCACTACTCCCGCCCGGCCCTGCTGCCCCTGATCAAGGAACTCGGCGGCTCCGCGCCTCCCGCCCCCTCCGGCCTCAAGGCCACCGGCACCCAGCTGTCCTGGAAGCCGTCCCAGGGGGCCCGGACGTACGCGGTGTACCAGGTGCCGAAGTCCGGCAAGGACTGCCACGGCACGGACGCCCGCAACCTGGTGGCCGTCGTGACGAGCCCGTCGTTCACGGGCACGCCGGACGGGACCTACGTGGTCACGGCCGTGGACCGCCTCGGCCACGAAAGCAAGGCCACCAAGGTCAAGACCCCAGCCCCCTAAGGCCCCTTGGCCACCACCCGCCCCGCACCACACCACACCGGATGCGCGCCACGCCGGGGACGCCCTCAACACTGCGTCCCCGGGAGCCATCCGAACTGCGCCGCAACGGCGAAACGCCGTACGGTGGAGCCCGGCGCAACGCGCACGGCGCCCAGCCACACCACCGCAAGCGCCCAGGGACCCCCGGGAGGCGCGGAGGAATTCACCCGAATGAAACGGCGCACGTGATACATGCACCGCATGAGAGGGTAGTCGGGTCCGGTGGCGCCGGAACATGACCTTGCTCTACCGTGCCACGGAACCATTCGATCACGGAAGGTCATCGGGATGAGGCGCGCGCTAGTCGTGCTGGCCGTGCTGGTCGGGCAGGTCCTGCTCGGTCAGGGACTGTTCACCGGCCCGGCCCAGGCCACGAAGGACGCGAGCGCGGGCCGGATCGCGCTCATCGGCGTATCCGGCCTGCACTGGAACGACATCACCCAGGCGGACTCCCCCAACCTGTGGGAGCTGACCAGGTCCAGCGCGATCGGCTCGCTGTCCGTACGTACCGTCGGCGGGGTGACCTGCCCCTACGACGGCTGGCTGACCGTGTCGGCCGGCACCAGGTCGGCGGCCGGCTACAGCTGCGGCGCGCCCCCCATGCCCGAGCAGCAGGGCGCGGGCGCGGTCATCCCCGACTACCGCTACCTCATCGACGTGGCCGGGCAGCGCAACGCGGGCACGCTGGGCGAGTCGCTCAAGGCCGCCGGACAGTGCTCGATCGCCATCGGCCCCGGCGCCGCGCTGGGCCTGGCCGACCGGCAGGGCGTGGTCCAGCAGTACCACTCCTCCCCGCTCCAGGTCCGCACGCCCGACCTCGAACGGTGCCGGATGATCGCCATGGACGTCGACGACCTCGTCCGCCCCTACCTGACCAGCGGCAAGCTGCCCAAGGTGCCCGACCAGCTCAGCGCCGCCGATCGGCGTGGCGCGCTGCGGATGGCCGACGCCAAGGCTGGCGCGCTGCTGTCGGTCCTGCCCGCCGACACGACGGTGCTGCTCGCGGGCCTGTCCGACCACGGCTCCGTACCTCACCTGCGGGTGGCCGCGCTGCGCGAGCCCGGCGCTGAGGGCCACCTGCTCGGCGCGGCTTCGACCCGCCGCGAGGACATCTCGATCCTGCCCGACCTGACCTCCACCGTCCTGACCAAGCTCGGGGTGCCGGTGCCGAGCACCGTGGTGGGCGTTCCGCTGCAGGTCGGCGGGCCGGGCGCGACGTTCGAACGGCTCCAGCGGGCCGACGCCACCGCGCAGGCCATCCGCTCGATCAAGGGCATCTACTTCACCGCCGTGGCCGTGCTGCAGGTGCTGTTCTACGTGGTCGCGTTCCTGCTGCTGCGCCGCCGCAAGGGCCTGGCGCCGGTACGTTTCGCGGCCGTCGCCCTCGCTGCCCTGCCCGTCTCCAGCTACCTGGTCAACCTGCTGCCCTGGTCGAGCCTGCCGCAGCTGGTGGCCGGGGTGCTCGGGTGGGCGGCGCTCGTCACGACGGTGGCGTTCGTGGGGCCGTGGCGGCGCCGGCCGCTGGGCCCGCTGGCGGTGGTGGCCGGGCTCACCGCGCTCACGCTGGCGGGCGACCTGCTGACCGGTACGACGTTGCAGCTCAACAGCATCATGGGCTACAGCGCGGACGTCGGGGCCCGCTACTACGGCCTCGGGAACATCCCGTTCGCCCTCCTGGCCACCGGCACCCTGCTGGCCACCACGGTGATCGCGCACCGGTGGCCGGGCAAGGTGGGGCTGGCCGCGATCGTTGTGCTGGGGACGTTCGCGATGGTGCTGGGCGGCTCCGGGATGGGGAGCGACTTCGGCGGCGTGATCGCGTTCGTGCCGGGCATCGCGGTGACCGCGCTGCTCCTGGCGGGCAAGCGGGTCTCGCTGGTGAAGCTGGGCGCGTTCCTGGTGGCCGGCGGGTTGATCGTGATGACGTTCGCGTGGCTCAACTACCTGAAGCCGGCGGACGAGCAGACGCACCTGGGCAGGTTCGTGGGGCAGGTGCTGAGCGGGGAGGCGTTCGACGTCATCCTGCGCAAGCTCCAGGCCATGCTGGCCACCTTGCTCAGCCCCAACCTTATGCCGATCGTGATCGCGGCCGCCGCGTTCCTCGTGTACGCCATCCTGCGGCCCGAACAGGCGTCGGCCGGGGTGGTGCCGGCCGCGTTCGAGCACTCCCCCGCGCTACGCGCTGGGCTGATCGGCACGCTCGTGAGCGGCGTGGTCGGGATGCTCGTCAACGACTCGGGCGCGGCCGTGCTGTCCATGGCCCTGGCGTTGGCCGTACCTCTCCTGCTGGCCACCGGCATCGGCGTGCTGCGGCGCGACCGCGAGCCGGTCGCCGAGCGTATGTCGTCGGACTTAGCGACCGCGACGAAGTAACGCGGCACCGGACGGAGTAGCCCGGCACCTGACGGAGTAACGCCGCTCCGCAACGCGGCACCCGGTGGAGCGGCGCCGCTTCCCAGCGGCGGCCACGGACACCCGAACAGCGGGCGCCTCAGGGCGGGTCAGTCCCAGGCGTCGGCGAGCAGTTGGCGGGTGTCGCGGAGCAGCTGCGGCAGGACCTTGGTCTGGGCCACGACCGGCATGAAGTTGGTGTCGCCGCCCCACCTGGGCACCACGTGCTGGTGCAGGTGCGCGGCGATGCCGGCGCCGGCGACGTGGCCGAGGTTCATGCCGACGTTGAAGCCCTGCGCGCCGCTGGCCTTGCGCAGCGCGCGCAGCGACTTCTGCGTGAACTCCCCCAGCTCGACCAGCTCGGCAGGCACCAGCTCGTCGTAGTCGGAAACGTGCCGGTAGGGGACCACCATCAGGTGGCCGGAGTTGTACGGGTACAGGTTGAGCACGGCGTAGACCGTCTCGCCCCTGGCGACGATCAGGCCGTCCTCGTCGCTCATCTTGGGGATCGCGTCGAACGGGCACCCGTCATCGGGGCCGTTGCCCGTCGGTTTGTTCTCGCCCTTGATGTAGGCCATGCGATGCGGGGTCCACAGACGCTGGAAGTTGTCGGGGGACCCTGCCCCTGCCTGATCGTGCATACCTAGCAGCATAGGACCACGGACAAACGGCCCGCTCTTCCGGCACAATCCCAAGCATCGCCTACAGGAGGCCGCGATGAGTGACGCTTTAGCCGAGCACGACTTGGCCGAGCACGACTTGGCCGAGCACGACGCCCTGCCGACCGTTCAGTCCACCCCGCCCGCCGACACCCCCGACCCGGACGAAGAAGCGAGCTCCGCACCCACCAGCGCGCCACCCTCGGAGGCATCTTCCTTCGGCGCCGTCGTCAAAGGGCGGATCAAGGTCGCCGACGAGGTGGTCGAGAAGGTCGCCGCCCTGGCGGCTCTCGAGGTGACCGGCGTCGCCGACCTGGGCGGCGACCTGGCGCGGGCCTTCGAGTCCGTACGCGACCGCATCGGCATCGGCTCCCGGCGCGCCAACCAGGGAGTCAACGCGCAGATCCAGGATCATACGGTGGCCGTGAGCGTGACCATCGTGGTGGAGTACGGGCACGTGGTCATGGAGGTCGCCTCCGAGGTCAAGACGAACGTGGCCAGGAACGTCAGCCACATGCTCGGGATGCGGGTCGCGGAGGTCAACGTGACAGTCGACGACGTCCGCCTCCCGGGCGAGCCCCGCCGCCCCCTCCACGACACCTCCGACGACGACACCCTCCCCTCCCCCCTCTGACACCCCTCCGCCCCCTTTCTCCCTCCGACGCCCCTTGGGGCCGTCGGACGCCCCGGGGGTGATCGGGCGTTCCCAAGCGGCGGCCCTCGCGACGATCGGACGCGCCCAGCCGACGCCCCTCGGAACGGCCAGTCCACGCCTCTTGAGGCGATCGGACGCGCCCGGCGCCCGGCCCTGAGGCGAGCGGGCGCGCTCAGGCGACGGTCCCTCGGACGGCCCGGTGCCGAGGGCGGCCCGGTGCCAAGGGCGGCCCGGTGCCAAGGGCGCGGCCAGCTACGCCTCAGGCGACAGTGCCCTCGCCTGGGGCGCACCGTCCATGAGGCGCTCAGGCCAAAGGCGACGATCCCTGGGCTTCGAGGGACGGCCGGGCACTGCGCGGAGCCGCCAGCCGCGCGCGGCGTGCCCGTAGGGTGTGGGCCATGACCGATCAACTGGAGCCCATGCCCGACGACTGGCAACGCGCCCTGGCCATCGTCGCCCATCCCGACGACCTCGAGTACGGCTGTGCCGCCGCCGTCGCCACCTGGACCGACCAGGGCCGCGAGGTCGCGTACCTGATGGTCACCAGGGGTGAGGCGGGCATCGACACGCTCGCCCCGGCAGAGGCCGGGCCGGTGCGGGAGCAGGAGGAGCGGGCCAGCGCGGCCGTCGTCGGGGTGACGAGCGTGGAGTTCCTCGACCACGCCGACGGGGTGATCGAGTACGGCACCGCGCTCAGGAAGGACATCGCCGCCGCCATCCGCAGGCACCGCCCCGAGCTGGTGATCACCCTGAACCCGGACGACACCTGGGGCGGAACGTACTGGAACAGCCCCGACCACCGGGCCGTGGGCCGGGCCGTCCTGGACGCCGCCGGGGATGCGGGAAATAGGTGGATATTTCCGGACACGGAGGCCGAGCCCTGGGACGGCGTCCGCTGGGTCGCCGTCGCGGGCACCGACTCCCCCACCCACGCCGTGGACGTCACCGACGGCCTGGAGCGCGGCGTGCGCTCGCTCGTCGAGCACCGCGCCTACATCGAGGCGCTCACCGACAAGGACCCCGAGTCGTACGCCCGCGACCTCATCGAAGGCTTCGCCCGCGAGGCGGCCGAGCGCTTCGGCGGCCGCCCCGCCATCACCTTCCGCCTGTTCCCCCGTTGATCCAGGAACGAAAAACGGCGGAGCCGACAGGCCCCGCCGTCTTCCGTCATCGCGTCAGACCTGGATGCGCCGCTCCACGGCGTTGACGATCTCCGCCACGGCCTCCTCGATCGGGACGCCGTTCTTCTGCTCGCCGCTCCGGTAGCGGAACGACACCGCGCCGTTGGCGATGTCGTCGTCACCGGCCAGCAGCATGAAGGGCACCTTGGCCTTCTGCGCGTTGCGGATCTTCTTCTGCATCCGGTCGTCGGAGGCGTCGACCTCGATCCGGATGCCGCGCTCGCGCAGCTTCTTGGCGACGTCCTGCAGGTAGGGCACGTGCGCGTCGGCGATCGGGATGCCCGTCACCTGCACCGGCGAGAGCCAGGGCGGGAAGGCGCCCGCGTAGTGCTCGGTGAGCACGCCGAGGAAGCGCTCGACGGAGCCGAACAGCGCCCGGTGGATCATGACCGGCGTCTGCCGGCTGCCGTCCGCCGCCTGGTATTCGAGGCCGAAGCGCTTGGGCTGGTTGAGGTCGAGCTGGATGGTGGACAGCTGCCAGGTGCGCCCGATCGCGTCCTTGGCCTGCACGGAGATCTTCGGACCGTAGAAGGCCGCGCCGCCCGGGTCGTCGATCAGCTCAAGCCCCGACTCGGTGGCCACCTGGCGCAGCGCCTCGGTCGCCTCGTCCCACTCGGCGAGCTCGCCGATGAACTTGTCGGACTCGTCGCGGGTCGACAGCTCCAGGTAGAACTCGGGCAGGCCGAAGTCGCGCAGCACGCTGAGCACGAACCTCAGCAGCGACTTGATCTCATCGGCCATCTGCTCCCGGGTGGTGTAGATGTGCGCGTCGTCCTGCGTCATGCCGCGCACCCGGGTCAGGCCGTGGACCACGCCCGACTTCTCGTAACGGTAGACCGAGCCGAACTCGCACAGCCGCAGCGGCAGCTCGCGGTAGGACCGCCCGCGCGCCCTGAAGATCAGGTTGTGCATCGGGCAGTTCATCGGCTTGACCCGGTATTCGATGCCCTCCAGCTCGAACGCCGGGAACATGTCGTCGGCATACCACGGCAGGTGCCCCGAGGTCTCGAACAGCGACGACTTGGTGATGTGCGGCGTGTTGACGAACTCGTAGCCCGCCTCCGCCTGCCGCCGGCGCATGTAGTCTTCCATCTCCTTGCGGATGATCCCGCCCTTGGGATGGAAGATCGGCAGGCCGCTGCCCAGCTCCGGCGGGAAGCTGAACAGGTCGAGCTCGACACCCAGCTTGCGGTGGTCGCGCTTCTCGGCCTCCTCCAGCAGCTTGAGGTAGTCGTCCTGCTTGTCGCGGGACTCCCAGGCGGTGCCGTAGATGCGCTGCAGCTGCGGGTTCTTCTCGCTGCCGCGCCAGTAGGCGCCGCCCGAGCGCATGAGCTTGAACGCCGGGATCGACCGGGTGGACGGCACGTGCGGGCCGCGGCACAGGTCCTTCCACTGCAGCTCGCCGGTCTTGGGGTCGAGGTTGTCGTAGATGGTGAGCTGCCCGGCCCCGACCTCCACGGACTCCTCGTCCGCGGCCCCGCCCTTGAGCCCGATCAACTCCAGCTTGTACGGCTCCGCCGCCAGCTCCTCGCGCGCCTCGTCGTCGGAGACGGGCCGGCGGGAGAACAGCTGCCCCTGCTTGACGATCTCCCGCATGCGCTTCTCGATGCGCTTGAGATCGTCGGGGTGGAACGCCTGGGCGACGTCGAAGTCGTAGTAGAACCCGTTTTCCACGGGCGGCCCGATGCCCAGCTTGGCCTCGGGGAACAGCTCCTGCACCGCCTGCGCCATGACGTGGGCGGTGGAGTGGCGGACGATGGCCCGGCCGTCCTCGCTGGAGATCTCGACCGCCTCGACCACGTCACCCTCGGACAGCGGGTGCGCCAGGTCACGGAGCTCGCCGTTGACCCGGGCCGCGATGACCGAGCGGCCGTCGGCCTCGAGGGCCTCCCCGGCCGTCGTGCCGGCCGCGACCACACGCTCGGCTCCGGCGAGGGTGATGCGTAGCTCGGCTGACACGGTGACTCCCTTGGATCGCGCCCCGGCGCTCGACACCGGAGCTGCTTCGATGGTGAACACCGATGCTATCGCGGGTGAAACCCCATGTTTGTCAGCTCCTGCCGGGTCCCGTGGAACACGTTGCGGTCGAGCGGGCTGTGGACGTACTGATGAACGGCCCAGTCGCGCCAGGGCGGGGGCACCGCGGGCTCGCCGCGCGGCTTGTCGGGGGCGGCGATCCATAACGGGTACTCGCCCAGGCCCGCGCAGTGTCCGCCACGCGCGAACGCCAGGAAGGTGTAGACGAACGGCCGCACGCCGCCGTGCCGCTCGACGTGGTGGCACCAGCGGCGCGCGTGGTGGGCGACCTGCTCGGGGCGCAGGCCGTCGTCGGGCTCCAGGTCGAGGGCCACCAGGTCGCCGGCGCGTAACCCGCCCGCCGCGTCGATCGCGGCCAGGAAGTGACGCGCCTGGTCGATCGGGTCGCCCTCGGGCCTGGCGCAGTGGTACGCGCCGCGGACGATCCGGCTCTCGCGCATGCCGTTCCAGTTGCGCTCGAACAGCTTGTCGGTGAAGTCGCCGCCCTCGGTGGCCCTGGCGAACGCGAAGGTCACTCCGGCCGCCGCGTGGCCGGCCCAGTCGACGGGCCCCAGCCAGTCGGACACATCAACGCCATGCAGCAAACGATCTTCACCCCGCCGGAGAACTATGGAGATGTCTTGGGCTCAGCCCTTCGCCGCGCCGATCAGCAGCGCCCGCGTGCGTTCCTTGCTCGCGAACACCGAGCCCACGAAGTCGGTCACACCGGCTTCCCGCAGCACGTCGAGCTTGGCCAGCACCGCGTCCTCGTCACCCACGATGGCGACGTCTCCCGGGGTGGCCGCGCCTTCCCTGTCGAGCATCGCACGATATGAGGGGAGCTGTCCGTAGACGGCGAAGATCTCGTTCGCGCGGTCGACAGCGGCGGCGGGGTCGTCGGTGACGCAGATCGGCAGCGCGCAGACGATCCTGGGCGCCTCACGGCCCGCCTCGGCGGCTGCCGCGGTGATGGTGGGCGCCACGTGCTGGGCGACCGTCTTGGGGCCCGTCATCCACAGGACGGTGCCGTCGGCCACGGTGCCGGCCAGCTTGAGCATGCGCGGGCCGAGCGCGGCGACGAGCACGGGGAAGCCGCCGCCCGGCGTGGTGAGCTTGAGGTCGGTGTTGAGCGTCTCGCCCTCGTACTTGACGTGCTCGCCCCGGCTGAGCGGGAGCAGGATGTCCAGGTACTCCTTCATGTGCCGGTAGGGGCGCTCGAAGCTGTAGCCGTACATGCCCTCGATGACCATCTGGTGCGACAGGCCGATGCCGAGCGCGAGGCGCCCGCCGAGCGCGGCGTTGGTGGTCATGGCCTGCTGGGCCAGCACGGCCGGGTGGCGCGGGTAGGTCGGGACGACGGCGGTGCCGAGCTCGATGCCGGGCACCTGGCCCCCGGCGGCGGCCAGGGCGGTGAGGGCGTCGAGGCCGAAGATGTTGGAGAGCCAGGCGGAGGTGAAGCCGTCCTGCGCCGCCTGGGCGATCTGGGTGCGCAACCCGCCGATCGGGTCGTCTCCTCTGGGCTCTGTCAGGTAATAACCGAATCGCATAGGAACCGAACTCCGTTCTAGTAATCGACGGAACTGTACCTTCCCACACCCGGTCGCGCCCATCCTCCGGCCGGAGGCGGATTTGTAAAGTGGCCTACATGACGCACGAACGCGCAGGACAGCCAGCTCAGCCCGCCGACCTCGTGGCCGTCGACAGGCTCGTGACCTCCTATTACGCGCTGCATCCCGATCCGAGCGACCCGGGGCAGCGGGTGGCGTTCGGCACGTCGGGGCACCGGGGGTCGTCGCTGAGGACGGCGTTCAACGAGGACCACATCCTGGCCACCACGCAGGCCATCTGCGAATACCGGCGGATGCAGGGCACCGACGGGCCGCTGTTCCTCGGCGTCGACACGCACGCGCTGTCGGAGCCCGCGCGGGTGTCCGCGCTGGAGGTCCTGGTCGCCAACGGGGTCCAGGTGCTGATCGACTCCCGTGACGGTTACACGCCGACGCCGTCCGTCTCGCACGCCATCCTGCGGCACAACCGCGGCCGCACCGCCGGGCTCGCCGACGGCATCGTGATCACGCCGTCGCACAACCCGCCGGGCGACGGCGGCTTCAAGTACAACCCGCCGCACGGGGGTCCGGCCGACACCGACGCCACCACGTGGATCCAGGACCGCGCCAACCGGCTGCTGGCGGGCGGGCTGGAGAGCGTGCTGCGGGTCTCGTACACGAAGGCCCTGGAGGCGGCGGGGCGTTACGACTTCCTGGGCATGTACGTGGACGACCTGCCGTCCGTGGTGGACCTCGACGCGATCCGGGCGGCCGGGGTGCGCGTCGGCGCCGATCCGCTGGGCGGGGCCAGCGTGGCGTACTGGGGGGAGATCGCCGAGCGGCACCGGCTCGACCTGACCGTGGTCAATCCGCTGGTGGATCCGACGTGGCGGTTCATGACGCTCGACTGGGACGGGAAGATCCGGATGGACTGCTCGTCGCCGTACGCGATGGCCTCTCTCATCGCCAATCGCGATAAGTACGACATTGCCACCGGAAACGATGCCGACGCCGACCGGCACGGCGTCGTCACCCCCGACGGCGGCCTGCTGAACCCCAACCACTACCTCGCCGTCGCCATCTCCTACCTGTACACGCACCGCGACGGCTGGCCCGCGGCCGCCGGGGTGGGCAAGACGATGGTCAGCAGCGGGATCATCGACCGGGTCGTGGAGTCCCTGGGGCGGCGGCTGTACGAGGTGCCTGTCGGGTTCAAGTGGTTCGTCCCGGGCCTGCTGGACGGGTCGCTGGGGTTCGGGGGCGAGGAGAGCGCGGGAGCGTCGTTCCTGCGGCGCGACGGGTCCGTCTGGTCCACGGACAAGGACGGGATCATCCTGGCGCTGCTGGCCTCCGAGATCCAGGCCGTCACCGGCAGGTCGCCGAGCGCGCACTACCGGGAGCTGGTCGAGCGGTTCGGGGAGCCCGCGTACGCCCGGGTCGACGCCCCTGCCACGCGCGAGGAGAAGGCGGTGCTCGGCAAGCTCTCGGCCGCGCAGGTGAAGGCGTCGTCGCTGGCGGGCGAGCCGATCATCGCCGTCCAGACCACGGCGCCCGGCAACGGGGCCGAGCTCGGCGGGGTGAAGGTCGCGACGGAGAACGCCTGGTTCGCGGCCCGGCCGTCGGGGACTGAGGACGTCTACAAAATCTACGCCGAGTCCTTCCGCGGCCCCGACCACCTGGCCAAGGTGCAGGAGGAGGCCCGCTCCCTGGTCTCCGACGCCCTCGCCTGACCACGCGGGCCGGCGTCCGGGTGGGGCTGGATTCAGGCCGGCCGGCGTCCGGGCGAGCCGGCGTCCGAGCGGCCGACGCCCGGGCGGGGTCAGCGGCCGGGGGCCAGCTCGGGCGCCGTGTCGGTGGTCATTCCGGTACGGCCGAGGTCGGCGCGGCGGCCGGCGGCCACCCCGTCCCGGTAGCCCGTGCCGCTCGTCCTGGGGACGCTCACCCGGATGTCCGGATAATGGGCGGCCACCGCCCGTTCCACCTCGGCCCGGCGGTCGGCCAGGACGAGCGCGGCGCCCGTACTGGCCCGCTCCGCCTGGGACTCGGCCACGCACAGCAGCCGGTACACCTCGTCCGTGAACCCCAGCAGCCACGACCGCCGGTAGGCCCGCACGGCGGTCACGCCGTCGGGCAGCCGCACGCGGGCCAGCCCGCTCGCCATCTGCAGCAGCAACGACGTGGCCAGCAGGTCGGCCCGCTCCAGGTCGGCCGCGAACCCGAACACGTGCACCCGCTGCCCGCCCTCGCCGCGCCCGATGAGCAGGGGGCGGCAGCGCACGGCCTGCGCGACCAGGCTGACGAGCCGGGCCTTCTCCCTCGCCCAGGGGTTGGCCAGGGTGACGACCCGGTCGCCGGGCGTCTGCCGGGTGCCCGCCGGGGGGAGCGAGTCGATGCCGTGCTTGGCCATCAGCGCCGAGGCGGCCGCCATGAACGTCGCCCGCTCGTGCTCGTTGTCGGTGCGTTCGGCCTTGGCCAGGAGTTTCCTGACGCGCTCCAGCGTGCGCTCCCGCAACCGCGCTCCCCCTACAACTTGGTGGTCAGCACCCGCCCGTCGTCCGCGATCGCGGGGAAGGCGCCCGTGTCGACGATGCCGTGCTGCTGGAACAGCGCCTCGATGAGGGCGTGCGCCTGCGGCTCGAGCTTCCACAGGGCACGATACTCGCGTGCCGTGGCCAGGGAGATGCCGATCTCCTGGGCGATGTCCACCGTACGCGGCACGATGCCCTTGGCGATCTGGCGGTCCCAGAACGCGCGGGCCTGGCGCATCAGCGCCGCCCGCTGGGCGGTGTCGACGACCTGCGGGGTGGTGTCGAGCACCTCGATGTCCTCGTCCTCCTCCTCGACGAGCTCGGCCAGCGCGGGCGGCAGCGCCGGGCGGGCGGGCACCGGCTGCTGCTCGGGCTCCGGCTCCCACGGCACGCGGGGGGCGGCGTCGATGAGGGCGCTGGTGTTGTAGAGGGCGGCGATCTGGGCCAGCAGCGCCTCCTGGCGGGCCTGGTTCACCGCCAGCCCGGTGTGCTCGACCGCCTGGTCCATGGCCTTGTCCAGCTTGGCCAGCGCCACGCGCATCTTGCGCTCGGAGGCCCCGTTCTCGCGCAACGCCTTGGCCCGCTTGGCGGCCAGCGCGACCCTGGTCAGCCGGCGGTGGGCGTCGACCTCGCTCGCCGTACGGTCGCTGACCTCGGCCAGCCCGATCCGGACCAGTAGCCGCTCGGGCGTCAGACGCCAGTTGATGCGGCCGGTGCCGCGGATGCGGTGCCGCTCGATGGCCATGCCGCGCTCCCAGAGCCAGGCGGCGACCAGCGGCGCGGCGAGCCTGAACACCGCCTCGGGCAGGCTGCGCGCGTCCATGCTGGACAGTACGGCGGTCAGGCAGGTCAGGGCCCACACGGCGATGCCGTCGATCCCGGCGGAGAAGTTCTCGCGCATGTTGCGGCGGGCCCGCACCGCGCTCGTGATGATCGCGACCTCGATGAACGCGAACAGCAGCAGCCGCAGCGGCCCGTCCAGGCCGAGCACGTCGCCGGAGAAGCGCCACATGCCCTGCGCGGACACGCCGGTGGCGATGGAGGCGGCGACGATGGTCAGCACGTCCTCGATGGGACGGGGGGCGACGTACCGGGAGAACAACCAGGCGGTGGCCCGCCAGACGATCCTGAGAACCAGGAACGCCAGCGCCAGCCCCGCCAGGCTCAGCAACGCGATGACGGCGGTGGCGAGCGGCTTCTCGGTGACGAAGGCTGCTATTTCCTCAAATGTCGGCATCTGTCACTATCCGTGGGGGCTCAAACTCCGGCTCTATGCGACGAGATCATCGCAGAATGTCGCCATCTTGTACGCCAAACACCATCTGCCGCCCCATTTTGCCCCTGTTTCACTGCTGTTCCGTCACCTTCCCACGATCCGCCTCCCCACCGGTCGCGGCGCCCCCGAGGGCGGATCAGCACACGGAGCGCAGTCGCGGACCGACCGCATGAAGCGGAACGACGGATGGACCAGCGCACAACGGGGGGCGGCGCGGGCGCAAAGAGGCGCGCACTCGGTGCAGGGGGTGGAGCGGCGCACCGGACCAGAGCGGCAAGCGGGCCGGAGCGGGACGGCGAGCGGCGCACGCGGCGAAGCGACGCGCCGGACCGGAGCGGCGGGCGCGGCGGGAGCGGGGGCACGGCGGGTGGAGCGGGGGGCGGTGGGTGGAGTGGGGGCGGTGGGAGGCGGGGCGGTGGCGGAGTGGCATACGGAACGTGGTCGTACGCCGGCCGAGCGACCGGTGGGGAGGTGGGGTGACGTTGGGGATAGAGGCGTGGAGTGGGGGTGGTCGGGGGGCGGGGGTGGGCGCACAATGGGCCGCGAGGAGGGGATTGTGAGCAAGCGATCACGCAGACGCCGCGCTCTTCCCAGCGGCGCACCCGCCTGGATGCCCGGATACGGGCCCGGCGAGCCGCACTGGCCCGGCGAGAGGGACTTCCCGTTCGACGACCCGTCGGAGGGTGGCGAGGGTGGGGTGCGCGAGCCGCGCAAGCCCAAGCCCGCCCCGCCGGCGCTGTCGGCGGAGGCCCCGGTGCCCGAGCCGCCCGCGTACGCCCGCGATCGGACCGAGCCGCCGCCCGGTGAGGTGACCAGGGTTCTGGCTGGTCAGGAAGCGTAGGACGGTCCCATGGGAGGGGCGGTGGGGGCCGCGAGGGTGAGGGGAAATTCGTCCTTTGGGAGGGCAACATCCGCCGCTCCGGATGGGACCATCTATGGAGGGATTTATCCCAAGATGGCGTGATGTATCCCAGCAGGACGGATATCGATGTCAGACAATGAGTTCCCCCTCGTCCAGTTCATGCGCGACGGGTTCGACCCCGTGGGCGAGCTCGCGCGGATCCGGGCCGAGCATCCGGTCTTCCCCATGGAGATCCCCGGCAGCCAGACCGTCTACCTCGTCACCCGCTGGGAGGACGTGCGAAGCGTCCTTGGCGACCACGAACGCTTCAGCAACGACTTCGCCGGGGTGATCGGCCTGGGCTCCAACCAGGAGGACCCGGGCGGCCTGGGGTTCCGCGACCCGCCCGAGCACACGCGCCTGCGCAAGTACCTGACGCCCGAGTTCACCATGCGCCGCCTGCGCAGGCTGGAGCCGCGCATCGAGGCGATGGTCGAGGAGCACCTGGACCGCATCGAGGCCAAGGGCTCCCCCGTGGACCTGGTCGAGGAGTTCGCGCTGCCGATCCCGTCGCTGGTGGTGTGCGAGCTGCTGGGCGTCCCGTACGAGGAGCGCGCCGGCTTCGTGAAGATCAGCAAGGACCGCTTCGACTTCACGGCCGGGCCGGAGGCGTCGCTGCAGGCGATCAACGACGCCATGGCCTATCTGACCGACCTGGTCGCCCGGGAGCGGCAGAACCCCGGGGAGGGGCTGCTCGGCCAGCTGCTGCGCGAGCACGGTGACGAGCTCGACGACCGTACGCTCGCCAGCATGGCCGACGGGCTGCTGACCGGCGGGCACGACACCAGCACCAGCATGCTCGCCCTGGGCACCCTGTGGCTGCTTCAGAACCCCGAGCAGGCCGCCAAGGTCCGCGAGGTCGACGGGTACATCAACGACGTCGTCGAAGAGCTGCTGCGCTACATGACGGTCGTGCAGGTGGCCTTCCCCCGGTTCGCCCGCGACGACCTGGAGCTGCACGGCGTACAGATCAAGAAGGGCGAGATGGTGCTCTGCTCGCTCACCGGCGCCAACCGCGACCCCGCCCTGGGCGACGACATGGACCAGGTGCGGCCCGGCAGGGAGACGGCGGGCTCGCACATGGCGTTCGGCCACGGCATCCACCGCTGCATCGGCGCGCCGCTGGCGCAGATGGAGATGCGCATCGCCTTCCCCGCGCTGCTGCGCCGCTTCCCGGGGCTGCGCGTGGCGGGCGAGGTGCCGTTCAGGGAACTCGCCATCGTGTACGGGGTCAAAGAGCTACCCGTCGCCTGGTAGAGCAGTTACGTTCGCAATGTGAACGAGCCTGTCATCGATCTGACCACGATCAGCGCCGTCCTGTTCGACACCGACGGCGTGGTCACCGACACTGCTCGGGGGCACGCGGCCGCCTGGAAGCACGTCTTCGACGCGTTTCTGCGCGGCCGCTCGACACCGTTCGACATCCGCGACGACTATCTGCGCTACGTGGACGGCCGCCCGCGCCTCGACGGCATCCGCACCTTCCTCGAGGCACGCGGCATCACGGTGCCCGAGGGGTCGCCCGCCGACGAGCCCGGCGCGGCCACCGTGCACGGGCTCGGCCTGGCCAAGGACCAGATCTTCATGGCCCAGGTGGAGAAGTACGGGGTGGCCGCGTTCCCGTCCACGGTCTCGCTCCTGCACGAGTTGCGGCAGCGAGGCGCGCGTACGGCGGCCGTCTCCGCCAGCCTGCACGGTCGCAAGCTGGTCACGTCGGCCGGTGTGCTGCACCTGTTCGACCTGGTGGTGGACGGCAACGACGCGGCCCTGATGAACCTGCCCGGCAAGCCCGACCCCGCCCTCTTCCTGGAGGCGGCGCGCCGGCTGGCGCTGCCCGCCGTCAAAGCCGCGGTGGTGGACGCGGCGCTGCCCGGGGTGGAGGCGGGCAGGAAGGGCGGGTTCGGGCTGGTCGTCGCGGTGGCCAGGGACGGGGCCGAGATGGCGGAGCTGGGTTCGGCGGGCGCCGAGGTGGTGGTGTCGGACCTGAGCGAGCTGGCGGTCCGCGGCAGGGTCCCGCCCACGACCGCATGACGGCGTGACCCCAGGCCGAGCGGTCCCGCCACGCGACGGCGTGACCCCAGGCCGAGCGGTCCCGCCCTCGACGGCGTGACCCTCACCCTGGACAGCGTGAGCGGGCCGGTGGGAGCGGCTCTACCCTTGACGGCGTGACCGTTCTCATCGACCCGCCCAACTGGCCAGGGCCGCGCGGCCTGATGTGGTCGCATCTGATCAGCGACCGCTCGCTGCAGGAGCTGCACGACTTCGCCTCCCGGCTGGGGGTGCCGGAGCGGGCCTTCGACCGGGATCACTACGACGTGCCGGAAACCGTGCACGCCCGGGCGGTGGAGCTGGGGGCCGAGGCGGTCAGCTCGCGCGAGCTGCTCCTGCGGCTCGTCGCGTCCGGCCTGCGCCGCCGCAAGCGCCGCTGACCCGGCTTCTCACGACCAGCCGCGAGCGCCGCTGACCGGCCGCCGCTACTGTGCGCCCTGGCCCGACGTGAGCGACTCCAGCTCGCGGGTCATGTTCGACCGGGCCCGCTCCTCCCACAGCTCGCGGGCGCGTTCGGTCCGGTAGAGGCTCGGTACGGCCAGCAGCCGGCGCAGCACCTCGGCCCGTCCCGCCCTGAACAGGTCGTCCGGCACGTGGGCGTACTCCTGCCGGATCCGCCCCGCGTAGTCGTCATAGCCCGGCAGCCCGAGCACGGCCAGGTCGGCGTCGCACAGGACGGCGCCGTCCTGGTCCCCGGCGGCCAGCGTGTCGTGGGCGGCGGTGAGGCGTACCAGCCTGGCCACCTCGGCGACCCGTGCGGCGGGCACCCCGCACCTGGGCAGCCTGGACTGCGCGAGCTGGGCGCTGCGCTCCTCGTCCAGGCCCGGCCGCCCGTCGTAGACGGCGTCGTGGAACCAGGCGGCCAGGCGCACGGCGGACAGGTCGTCCGCCGAGGCCGCGAGCTGCGCGATCCCGGCGAGCACGGCGGCCAGGTGGTCGAGGGTGTGGTAGCGGCGGTGCGGCTCGGACCAGCGGGCGATCAGCTCCGCCCCCATGGCGAGGGACGCGGGAGAGTCCCCCGCGAGCACCGCCCAGTCCCGCGCCAGCGCCACCGAGTCCCCAGCCGACGCCGCCCGGTCCCGCGCCCGCTCCGCCGAGCCCCCTGCCAGCTCCGCGGAGCCCCCTGCCGGTGCCGTCCAGTCGCCTGCCGGTGCCGTGGAGTCGTCGATCACGGTCTCACCGTACCTTTTGGTAACGTCCAAGACATCGACGGGAACGCGAAGGAACCCCGGCGCCTGCCCCGGTGGCGGGAGCTGCGGGCCGTCGTGCCCGGGCGCCCGCGGCTGTCCAGGGCGCGGCGGGTGGCCGACGCCGCCGACATCGCCGATCTCCGGTTGCTGGCCAGAAGACGCGCCCCGCACATGGTGTTCGACTACGTGGACGGCGCGGCCGAGGGCGAGCTGTCGATGGCCAGGGCGGTGGAGGCGTTCCGGCGGGTGGAGTTCAGCCCGCGGATCCTGCGCGACGTTTCGGAGGCCCCGACCGCGGTCGAGATCCTGGGCAGGCGGATCGCGATGCCGGTCGTGCTCGGGCCCACCGGGTTCACCCGGATGATGCACCGCGAGGGCGAGCGGGCCGTGGCCAGGGCGGCCGAGCACGCGGGCGTCCCCTACACGCTGTCCACCATGGGCACCACGACGGCCGCCGGCGTGGCCGCCGCCGCGCCCGGCGGGTGGAACTGGTTCCAGCTGTACGTGGTCCGCGACCGCGCGCGCAACCTGGAGACGCTCTCCCTGGCCCGCGAGGCGGGCATGGACGTGCTGGTCGTGACCGTCGACGTGCCGGTGGCCGGGGCGCGGCTGCGCGACGTGCGGCACGGCCTGACGGTCCCGCCGTCCCTGCGCTGGCGCAGCGCGCTGCAGGCGCTGCGGCACCCGGCGTGGTGGTTCGACTTCCTCACCAGCGAGCCGCTGAGGTTCGCCACCATCGAAGGCGCCCCCGACGATCTGCCCGGGCTCACGAACCTGATGTTCGACCCCTCCGTGACCATGGACGACCTGGAGTGGATCCGCTCGGCGTGGCAGGGGCGGCTGCTGGTCAAGGGCGTGCAGCGGGTCGACGACGCCAAGGACCTGGCGGCCCTCGGGGTGGACGGCCTGGTCGTGTCCAACCACGGCGGGCGGCAGCTCGACCGCGCCGCCACGCCGCTGGAGCTGCTGCCGCAGGTGGTGGCCGCCGTGGGCGATCGCACGGAGGTCTTCCTGGACGGTGGCGTCCGCAACGGGGCCGACGTCGCCGCCGCGGTCGCGCTCGGCGCTCGGGCGTGCTTCATCGGCCGGGCCTATCTGTACGGCCTGATGGCGGGCGGCGAGGCCGGGGTGCGGCGGGCGCTGGACCTGCTGCGCGCGGAGCTCGTACGCACCCTTCAGCTGCTGGGCGCCGGCGGGATCGGCGCGCTCACCCGCGACATGGTGCGCCTGAGGGATTCGTCAGGACTTGATTGAAGTACTACGCGAGACTGCTCACGGTCCCCTGGAACGCCGCCCCCTGGAAGAACGGCTCCAGCACCAGCGTCGCCGCGCCCAGCGCCACGGCGTCGGGGCCGAGCCGGCCCAGCACGATCGTCTCGGGCTGGAACGGCTGGGCCTGCGTGTTGGCCGCGGCCGACCCCCTGATCTCCGTCAGCATCCGCCCGCCCAGCATGAGCCCCGCCCAGCCGCCGATGACGATGCGCTCGGGGTTGAACAGGTGGACCAGGCTCGACAGGCCCACGCCCAGCAGTTCGACGCTCTCGGCGATGACCGGGGAGCCCTCGTCGAGCAGCCGGGCCAGCGCGGCCTCCTCGTCGGCGGAGTCGGCCACGACGCCCGCGCGGTCGAGGATCGCCTCGGCCCCCAGGTACGCCTCCAGGCAGCCGCGCGCCCCGCACCGGCAGGCCCGCCCGCCCGCGACCAGCTTCAGGTGCCCGACCTCGCCGGCGGCCTTGCCCGCGCCCCGGTAGATCTGCCCGTCGGTCACGACCGTGCCCCCGACGCCCGAGCCCATCAGCACGATGATCGCGTCGCGGGTGCCCTTGCCCGAACCGAACCAGAGCTCGGCCTGCCCCATCGTCTTGGCGCCGTTGTCGACGAACAGCGGCAGCGACGTGCCTGCCCGTAGGAGCGCTCCCAACGGCACCGCCTGCCAGCCGAACGTCTTGGCCCGCACCAGCGCGTCCGGCCCCGGCTCGACGATGCCGGGCACGCCGACGCCGACGCCGAGCACCCGTTCGGCCGGCACCTCGCTCTCGGCGATCACCGTGTCGACGCCGGCCAGGATGTGGCGGGCGACCAGCTCGGGGTCGTGCTTGGCCGAGCGGACCGCGTAGTGGGCCCTGGCGAGCTTGGTCATCTCCAGGTCGAACAGCTCGACGCTGACCTGCGTCTCCCCCACGTCCACGCCGACCGCGTACCCGTAGGCGGGGTTGACCCTGAGCAGCACGCGGGGCCGGCCGCCGTCGGAGTCGACCTGGCCGGCCTCGACGACGACGTTCTCGGAGAGCAGGTCGCCGGTCATGGTGCTGACCGTGGCCGGGCTCAGCCCGGTCGCGGCCGACAGGTCGTTGCGGGTGGCCGGGCCGCCGAAGTAGAGCGCGCGCAGGAGCATCGCCCGGTTCCCCCTGCGAAGATCCCGTACGGTCCTGCGCCCTGACGTGCCCATTCTCGTCCCCGCCTCTCCCGCGATCGCCTCGCCATGGTAGTTCACCAGCCGAAATCGCCATGACCCGGTGTTACCGAAGCGTTTCCGGTCGGCTCCTGACTTTTTTCAGAGCTTAGATTATGGTCTGGCCATCCCCCCGAAGAGGAGATGACTATGAGCCGAGGACTCGTGCGAGGCGTCGTCGCGGCGGCGCTCGCGGCCGGACTGGCCGCCTGCGGCAGCGGCGGCGGCAGTGGCGGCGACACGGACAAGACGCTGACGTTCTGGATGTACCAGGACCGCACCCCGCAGGCCGGACAGGTCATCGAGAAGGTCCGCAAGGACTTCGAGAAGGCCAACCCCGGCGTCACGGTGAAGCTCGTCAAGATCCCCAAGGACGACTACAACACCAAGCTCGGCAGCGCCGTGGCCAGCAAGAGCGCGCCGGACGCGGGCATACTCGACCAGCCCCTGGTCTCCAAGTACGCCCTGGACGGCACGATCAAGGAGGTCCCCGCCGGCCTGATCGACGAGGCCGGCTTCTACAAGGGCGCGCTCGACACCAACCGCGCGAACGGCAAGCTCTACGGCCTCCCGCAGGACCAGACCACGGTCGCGCTCTTCTACAACAAGAAGCTGGTCCCGACCCCGCCCAAGACCTGGGACGAGCTGAAGCAGACCGCCGCCCGGGTGCACGCCGCCGACGCCAAGGTGGCCGGCATGAACGTCCCCAAGGGCGACGGGTACGGCGCCTGGATGTTCCCCGGCGTCGTGCACGGCGCCGGCGGCCAGATGGTGGACGACGCGGGCAAGAAGGTGCTGTTCGACCAGCCGCCCGCGGTGGAGGCGCTGCAGCTCTGGGTGGACCTGCTGAAGTCGTCGCCGCGCCAGATCACCGACTCGGACAAACCCTTCGAGAACGGCCTGGCCGCCATGACGATCTCCGGCCCCTGGGACGTGCCGACGATCCACGAGCAGTTCCCCGACCTCGACTTCGGCGTGGCGCCGCTGCCGTACAAGACCGAGCCGGCCGGCAACATCGGCGGCGAGGACTCCGTCGTCTTCTCCTCCAGCAAGAACGCCGACCTGGCGTGGAAGTGGCTGGCCTTCCTGGCGAACGAGACCAACAACGGCGCGGTCGCGGACGCCTTCGGCGGCTTCCCCGTCAACCTCAAGGCGCAAGTGGTCGCGGGCGGCCCCGAGCAGGCGGCCTTCCTCGAGCAGCTCAAGGCGGCGCACGCCCGGCCCGCGGTGCCGCAGTGGATCCAGGTCAACGACGAGATCATCGCCCCGGCGATCGAGTCGGCGCTGACCGGCAAGGTCACCGCCCGGCAGGCGCTGACCGACGCGGCGGGCAAGACGCGCTCCCTGCTCGGCTGGAACGGCTGACGTGGCCGCACCCGCACTGGCGGAAGCGCAGGTGGCGACCAGATCGCGGCGGCGGCCGTCGGCCCGCCGCCGCGACCGGCTCATCGGCTGGCTCCTGGTCGCCCCCGCGCTCGCCTATTTCCTGATCTTCCTGCTCTATCCGGCACTGTCGGCGCTCTACTACAGCTTCACGGACTGGAACCTGCGCTCCGACGCCGCCTGGGTGGGCCTGGCGAACTACGCCGACCTGCTCTTCGACGACGTGAAATTCCCGCACTTCTGGAAGTCGGTCGGCGTCACGCTGCAGTACACGCTCATCGCGGTGCCGCTGACCATGGTCTCCGCGCTGGCGCAGGCGCTGCTGCTGAACGCGATCCGGCGCGGGGCGAACCTGTTCAGGCTGCTGCTGTTCCTGCCGGTCGTCACGGCCGAGGCGGCGGTCGGCGCGATCTGGCGCTGGCTCTACGACCCGCAGTACGGCCTGATCAACGCGGTGCTCGGCCTGTTCGGCATCCCCGGGCAGAACTGGCTCAACACCCCGGAGCTGGTCATCCCCGCGCTGGCGTTCATCGCGGCCTGGCAGTGCGGCATCTCGATGATCATCTATCTGGCCGGCCTTAAGGGCATCCCCGGCGCGATCACGGAGGCGGCGATCATCGACGGGGCCGGCCCCTGGCAGCGGTTCTGGCGGGTGACCTTCCCGATGCTCCGGCCGACCACGTTCTACCTGCTGGTGACGGGGGTGATCGCGGCGCTGCAGGTGTTCGGCCTGGTGTACGTGATCTTCTCCGGCAACGGGCGCAGCGTCACCGGCGGCCCCGAGCAGTCGGGCCTGACGTACGTGCTCCACCTCTACCTGTTCGCCTTCCGCTACGACGCCATGGGGGCGGCCTGCGCGATGTCGTTCATCCTGCTCGTCTTCATCATGATCGTGACCGCGCTGCAGTTCCGGTTCGTCAAGCAGGAGGCGGCATGAGAAAGGCCCCCATCTACGTGGCGCTGGTGCTGCTGGCGGCCGTTTCGGTGGTGCCGTTCCTGTGGATGCTGGCCACCTCGGTCAAGCACGGGCAGGACATCTACAGCAAGGTGCCCAACCTGCTGCCGCTCGACAAGAAGACCGGCGAGTGGGCCGCGACGCTGGACAACTACGACTACGTGCTGGACGTCGGCGGGCTCGGGAACGCGTTCGTCAACAGCGTCTGGGTGTGCGCGATCCTGGTGCCGGCCAAGCTGCTGGTGGACGCGCTGGCCGCGTACGCGTTCGCGCGGATCCCGTTCCCGGGCCGCGACAAGCTGTTCGTGATCATGCTGGGCGGCATGATGGTGCCCGCGATCACGCTGCTGGTGCCGCGCATCCATGTCACGCAGGCGCTCGGCATGTTCGACTCCGGATGGGGGCTCATCGTCCCGAACATCGCCTCCGTCCTGGACATCTTCCTGCTGCGGCAGTTCTTCCTGTCGATCCCGGCCGAGCTGGAGGAGGCCGCGCTCATCGACGGCGCGGGCCGCATGCAGATCTTCTGGCGGATCGTGCTGCCGCTGTCGAAGCCGGTACTGGCGGTCGTCACGATCACCAGCTTCCTGTTCCACTGGAACGACCTGGTCTGGCCGCTGGTCGTCACCAACGACCCCGAGCTCTACACGCTGCCGCTGGCCTTGCAGCAGCTCGTCGCCAGCCCCGACGGCGGGCGGGCGTACTACATCATGGCGGGCGCCACGCTCGCCGTCCTGCCGGTGATCGCCGTGCTGATCGTCTTCCAGCGCCGCATCCTGCAGGGCATCGCGTTCACCGGATTGAAAGCGTGAGGAGAACAGACGTGCTCATCGACGGGCAGGTGCTCGTGACCGCCGACTACCCCTACTACCGCGACGACCCGGCCGTCTGGGCCGATCGGCTGCGGGCCGTGCGGGACGAGCTCGGGATCGAGGTGGTCACCTGCTACCTGCCCTGGCGCCACCACCAGCCGGAGCCGGGCCTGGCCCCCGACTTCACCGGGGCCACCCACCCGGCCAGGGACGTCGTCGGCTTCCTGGCGCTCTGCGCCGAGCTGGGGCTGCGGGTCATCGCCAAGCCGGGGCCGTTCATCCACGCCGAGGTGGGCTACGGCGGGCTGCCCGACTGGGTCTGCCCGGACGTGGACCCGTCGATCGAGCCGCTGCTCGACGCCGAGGGGAAGCCGTCCCTCTGGTCGGACGGCTCCGTCTCCCGGCCGCTGCCCGCGCCGCTGGGCGCCGCGTTCCTGGCCAGGACCACGCAGTGGCTGTCGGCCGTGGGCAAGGAGGTGCTGGCGGGCGCGGATCCGGTGGTCGCGCTGCAGATCGCGAACGAGGGCGTCTACACCAATGGGGCCCGGCCGCTGACCGCCTACGACTACAGCCCGTCCGGGCTGGCGTTCTTCCGGGACCGGCTGCGCTCCTGGTACGGGACGCCGGAGGCGTACAACGCGGCGCACGCGACGGCGCACGCGGACTGGGCCGAGGTCGAGCCGCCGCCCGGGGCGGGCGGCCTGCTCGCGCGGGCCGACTGGGGCCGCTTCCACGCCGAATACCTGGCCGAGGTCTACCGCGTCTGGGCCCAGGCCGTCGGCTCGGCCCTGCCCGTCTTCGTGAACCTGAACCCGCCGACCGTGCCCGAGCTGGACGACTGGCTGGCCAGGGTCAGGCCGCGGCTGTGGGGCGGCATCTCCTACGGGTTCACCAACTGGATGGGCGTGGTGTCGGCCGACCGCGACGCCCAGGCCCGCTACGTGATCGCCGCCAAGCTCGCCCCCGGCCCGAACCTGGAGGAGAACTGGGGCTTCTCCCGGCTCTACGACCCCGCCTACATCGACGGCGCGACCAGCTTCCATCAGTCGCTGCTGGCCATGGCGGCGGGCGCGACCGGGTTCAACGTCTACACCGGGGTCTCCACCTCGGGCTGGGCGCCGGAGCTCGACGCGGCGCACGAGGGGCCGTACCCGGACTGCGCGCCGATCGACGCGGCCGGCTCGCCCACCGGCAAGGCGCCGGTGGTGCGGGCGCTGGCCGACTTCTTCGCCGCGCACGGGACGGAGTTCCTGGAGTGCGCGAGCACGGCGCGCGACGCGTTCGGCCTCTACCTGCCGTACGCCGGGATCGCGGCACTTTCGGGTGCTGACGGACCGGGTTGCGGACGGGCGCTGCGGGCCTTCCACGAGCGGATGCGCGAGCGCGGCCTGGAATACGCGCTGGTCGACCTGGAGGACGTGACGGCCGGGGAGCTGAGCGCGTACCGGTCCGTCACCGTGCCCGGCGGCCCGTTCATGCACCGGAGCGTGCAGCGGCTGCTCGCCGAGTACGCCGCCGCAGGCGGCCGGGTGCTGGTGGACGGGCCCGTCCCCACGCTGGACGAGAGCCTCGCGGCGTGCGCCCTGCTCACGCCGTCGGCGCCGCCCGCCGACGAGGACGGCTCCATCGTCCTGTACGGCGCCGCCGATGCCTTCCTGCGCAGCCACCCGGACCGGGACGTCCACTACCTGATCGTGCTCGTCCAGACCGGCAACAAGGGGCCGATCGGCGTGCGGACGCCGTACGGGACCGTCGAGATCGCCGCCGCCGACGGCGGCGCGGCCGTGCTGCGCCTGACCGGCGGCGGGCTGGGCGATCTGGTGGTGAAGGGCGTCAACACCTACCTCTCGTCCGCGGTCGCGGCCCGCGTGTCGCTGAACGACGAGAGCGTCGTCACGGCGGGCCCCGGCGACCTGATCATGATCGCCGGCGTCTGACCAATGCCCGGCATTTATTGACAGAACGGGCACGTATTTCGCCGCTTCGGTTGCCGCTCTGCTCCTTCACACGGGGACGACGTTCCCACCGGAAAGGAGATCGGAATGGCAACCGGAGAATTCCAGGTGATGAAAGTACCGGCCGAGCAACTCGCCGGCGTTCTCCACGGCCAGGTTGTCGATCCCGGCGCGCAACCCACGAACGTCGTGCACCGTAACGAGGGCTGGACCGTGGACGTGAGCTGGGAGGTCGCGGGCGAGCTCGTCGACTGGCTGGCGGGCCGCTGGAATTTGGAGATCATCGCCGACCTGCTGGGCGGCGGTGAGACCAGGCACCCCTCACCCCCTGTCGAACTGACCTTCACGCCTGGCTCGGGCAGATACACCGCTTCCGTCCCGATGCGCGGCCAGCTCTCCCCCGGCACCTATGACCTGGTGGTCAACCTCACCACCACGACCGCCGCCGGCACCGCGGGGGCGCTCGGCGGCTTCGTGGTGATCAGCAAGATTGTGGTCAAGGACTGAGGGCCGCCGCCCCGGGCGGCGTGCCCGGGGCGGCCGTGGATGGAGCCGCCATGTCTCTGGTGCTCAACCCCGTGTGGTGGGATCAAGGCCGGCCGGGTCCCGTGGCGATGGGCGCACTGATCGCCACCGACCGCCTGCTGTCCTACGTGACGAACGAGGAGACGGTCTTCACCCTGGCCCGCGCCGACATCCGGGCGAGCTGGCGGCCCCTGCGCGTCGACCTCACCTGCGCCGGGCGCCGCTTCCGGCTGCGCTTCCTGCCGCCGGGTGCCCTGGTGTGGCCGACCGGCGTCCTGCAAGCCCGCCGTAAGTCACGCGCCCTACGCTCCTGGCTGGCGGCCACGGGGGAAAGACCGGCCGCCTGACGTATCTGGCGCCGCTGGAGACGCTCTTATCTCCTCGAGGCGAACTAACGGGAGACCCCATGTCCGACACTCCGATGACCGCGGACGACGTGCTGCGCATCGCCGCTTACAAGGACCGGAGCCCGGCACTCGAAGCGATGGTCATCGCCTACAGCTACCACCGCGTCGCCGGGGACCTCGCCCAGCACCTGGGCAAGGACGCGAACAACTGGTACTGCTACGCCACCTGGACCTCCAAGGCCGTCGGAGAGAGCCTCGACCTCAGCCCCGACTCTCCGTTCATCCTGGACTTCGGCCGCAGGATGCGGGTGCCCCACCGGTTCAGGAGGGTGTTCAGGGCGGTCCTGCTCACCCTGCTCGGGCCCAGCTACCAGCTGGGGCTCGCGCTCGCCAACCGGGCCATCTTCCTGGAGACCGCCAGCCTCGCGGTCAACCTGTGGAACGACTCGCCCGACCGTTTCCTCAAGGTCAGCCCGGAGTCGGACCTGACGCCGACGCCGCCGGAGTTCCTGACGGACCTGCTGGCCGAGGCCGACGCCCGCTACCTGAGGGACGCCGCGCAGCTCCTGGTCGAGGCCAAGCAGACCGCCGACCCCGGCGCCCGCGCCGAGCTGATGTTCGGCGCCTGCGTGGCGCTGTCCGCCTACGAGCAGGCCCGCGCGCAGAAGGCCCTCGAGCTGGTGCTCTACCGGCCGGTCCGGTGGCTGACGCGGGTGTCGTGGCGGTCGCTGCGCTCGCTGGTGACCCGGCGGCGCTTCCCGAGGTTCCGCCTCTACGCCGCGCGACACGAGGACCAGCCGTGGCTGACGCGCTGGCTGGAGGGGAAGTGGTCCTCGCTCTACACCCGCCACCTGTTCGCCGTGCAGACACCGCTCAGCGACATCAAGGTCGGCCGGCCGCTCACCGCGCCGGAGGGCGTGGACATGGAGCAGGTCTGGGCGCCGATCCAGAACGAGAAGGTCCGCAAGCTGGCCGAGGAGTTCATCACGGCCGACCAGGAGGCGTCCACGGCCGGAGTGGCCGACTGGGTGTCCTACCGCGACCGCATGCGCTTCATCGTCAGCTATTTCCGCGTCTACCAGCACGTGAGCGCCCTCTATGACGTGCCCTTCGCCAAGGACGTCGCCGACGGCCTCGCCCTGGAGATGGAGCGCGGGCTGGTGCCCCAGGCCGTCAACATGATGCTCGCCCGGGGCGGCCGCAAGGTCTACGAGTATCCGGCGGAGAGCGACCCGGACGCGTTCGAGATGGCTCACTTCGACTTCGAGCCGTTCCTTGAGGCGATCCAGCTCGACCCGTCGGCGAAGTGAGTCAGTCGAGGAAGTCCCTGGTGATCTCGCGGGCTTGCAGGAGCCCGCGGAGCTTCGCGAACGTGCGGGCTCGGGTGGGCCCGATGCTCCCGACCGGCCTGCCCAGCCTGCGCGCCACGTCCACGTAGTGCGGCTCGGAGGTTTCCGTGAGCGCTCTGAACAGGACCCGCTGCGCCGCCGGCAGCTCCTCGACCAGTTCGTCGAGCGTGCCGGCCAGCCAGATCCTGGCCAGCTCCCTGTCCACGTCGTCCGTGCTGCCCAGCGTGTCGAGGTCAGAGGTGCAGATCTCCTTCGTCCGCTTGGTGAGCTTCAGGCACTCGCGGAAGGCGATGGTGGCCAGCCAGCCCGCCATGCGCTGGCCGTCCTCCACGCTCCTGAGGTTCTGCCAGGCCAGCAGCCAGGTCGTCTGGAGCACGTCCTGGGCGTCCTCGTGGCTGAGCCTGAACCTGCGGATGCGGGCCTTGAGCATGGGGCTGAACTCCTCGATCAGCCGCTCCCACGCCATGGCGTCGCCGTCCTGGGCGGCCGATACGAGGGTGGCGGTATCGGGTCGTTCGATGGTGTCCACGTACATGTCGATCTCCCTGCCGGGCCGAGTACTAGGGGGGTCACCATCACCGCCCGGCATCCCAACGGTGCGCCGAGTGATCGTCAGGGGCTGTCTCGCGCGTGACAGTCCCGATGTGTTCCTCATCACAATCGGGACATCCAGGACGGACGACTGTTCGTCCGCGGGATGCGGCCTAAAGTTCTTGCATGAGCGGGTTCCCGAACGATGTTCAGCCGGTGGCCTCCGTGCTGGCGGAGATCCCGCTGTTCCGCGTACTCGGAGAGAGCGGCATCGAGAACACGGCGCGGGCCGGGATGTCGAGGCGATACCGGGCCGGGCAGATCATCATCCACCAGGGGGACCCGGGAGAGTCCCTCTACGTGGTGCTGGACGGCCTGGTGAAGGTGGTGTTCACGACCGAGCACGGCGACGAGATCGTGCTCAACATGCTGAGCCGCGGCGACACCTTCGGCGAGCTGGCGCTGCTGAACAACTCACCGCGCTCGGCGTCGATCGTGACGGTGCGCCCCGCGTGGGTGTTCGCGCTGCCCAGGGCACGGCTCCTGGAGCTGATGCGGGAGCACCCCGGGCTGGCCGACGAGTTCCTGCGCATGCTCGGCCACATGGTGCGCAGGCTCACCGACCAGGCCGCCGACCTGGCCTTCCTCGACCTGGGCGGCCGGCTGGCCAAGCTATTGCTGCAACTGGCCGACAAGCACGGCCAGGACGACGGGGTGGTGGACCTGCCCGGGTTGACCCAGTCCGACCTCGCCGCGCTCATCGGCGCGTCGCGGCCGGCGGTCAACCGGGCGCTGCAGTCCCTCGTGGCGAGAAACCTCATCGCCGTCAAAGGCCGGGCGATCACGCTGCTGGACGTCGCCGCCCTGCGGAAACGGGGCGGCCTCTGACCGAAATCTGGAGTACGGGGTAGATGAACGATCACGAACGCTGGCCGGAGGAGAGATTCCGCCAGCTGCGACAGCAGGCGGACCCGGACATCGACAAGGTCGTGGCCGGATACCTGGACGACCAGCCCGCGGGAAGCGGGCCCCTGGATCTGGTGAAGGCGGTGATCCAGGAGCTGGCGGCGGCCAAGCGGGAGGCCAGGGCGCCGTCGGGCGAGCCGCCCGCCTCCGCGATCTTCGAGGCCATCGACTTCGCCGCGGAGCTGCCCGAGTGGGGCGACGACCGCGAGCTGCTGGCCAAGGGGCAGGCCGTCTTCGCCGACTACGGGCTCTACCAGTCGGCCGCGCTCTTCTGCAAGTGCCTGCCCATGGCGTACGTGGAGGTGTCCAGCGCCAAGGTGCTGGCCGGCGTCTCCCAGCTGGCCACGCACAGCCTCACCCGCCGGGTGGCCGAGACCGGGCAGATGCTGGTCGACGTGATGGGCCTGAAGGCCACGAACAGCCTGGAGCCCGGCCGCCCCGGGCACACCACGGCGATCGGCCTGCGGATCCTGCACTCCTTCGTCCGCGCCCTGGTCAACGAGCGTTTCGCTGACCACTGGGACACCGCGAGGTTCGGCCCCCCGGTCAACCAGGAGCTCCTGCTGGCCACCATCTTCGACTTCTCGGTGGTGACATGGGAGGCTCTGGAGAGCATGGGTGTGACGCTCTCCACGGAGCAGCGTGCGGCCCACCTCTACACGTGGAGCGTGTTCGGCCATCTCATGGGCGTGGAGGCCTGCCGTGACCGGCCTCTCACGCTCGAGGACGTCGAGCCGGTCAGCGAGCGCCTGGGCCGCCTGTACGAGTCCAGCGACGAGGGCCGCCGGCTGATGGCCCGGCTGCTGGAGGAGATGGAGGAGTTCATGCACCTGGGGTGGCGCAAGCTGCCGCGCAGCCTGGTGCACTGGGTCTTCCGCGACGCCGGGTACGGCGCCGACCGGGTGCCCGAGCTGTTGGGCGTGCCCAAGCCCGCCTGGTGGTTCACCGCGCTGTTCACGGCCGGCCGGGCGGCGCACCGGCACTCGGCGCTGGCCGGTCCGGTCGACGGCGTCGTCCGCTGGCTGGTGCGCAGGCTCGGGCGGCAGATCGTGGTCGCCCTGATCGACCGCCACTCCGACGGGCAGGCGGCGTTCAGGATCCCCGAAGACCTGGCCGGCGCCTGGCGGATCAAGCAGTCGCGCTCCGCCGTGAAGACGCGCGAGATCCGCCGCACGGTCCGCCAGAAGGTACGCGCGCCCGCGCGGGGACTGAAGGAGCGGCCCACGTGACCGCTCCCCACCCGCCCGGCACGCTGACCACGGCGACCATCCTGTTCACCGACGTGGTCAGCTCCACCGCCATGCGGATCAGGCTGGGCGAGGAACGCGCCAACGTGGTCTTCCGCCGCCTCTACCAGCTGCTCCGCTCGGTGGTGACGGCCAGCGGCTCGACGTTCACCAAGAGTCTGGGCGACGGGCTGATGGCCGTCTTCGACTCGGCGACGGCAGGGCTCGACGCGGTCATCGCGGTGCAGCAGGCGGTGGCCGACGAGAACGAGCGCGCCCCCGACAAGATCTCCATCAGGGCCGCGCTCGCCGCCGGCGACGTGTGCTGGGGCCACGACGACGTCAGCGGGCTGCCGACCGTCGAGGCGGCCCGGCTGGTCGCCATCGCGGAGGGCGGCCAGGTGCTCTGCACCGACCTGGTGCGGCGGCTGGCGCAGGGGCGCAGCCGGCACGAGTTCAAGGACCTGGGGCGGCTGCCGGGCAAGGGGCTGCGCGAGCCGCTGCACACGTACGAGCTGCACTGGCAGAGCGCCGACCACCACCAGGTCGCCGGGCTGGCCCCCTGGCTGGAGGACGGTCACGTGCTGCCGTTCGTCGGCCGCGACGAGGAGCTGCGGGCGCTGGACGGGGAGCTGGCGGCGGCCGAGTTCGGCAGCGGGCTGGTGATCCTGCAGGGCGACTCGGGGGTTGGCAAGACCCGGCTGGCCTCGGAGGTGGCCCGGCGGGCGCTCAAGCGGCAGTTCACGGTGCTGGCCGGGCGGTGCACGGATCCGGCGCGGCGGGCGTACGAGCCGATCGCCGGGGCGGTGGAGCGGCTGGCCCGCACCTCGCCCGCGCTGCTGCTGCGGGCCGGGGTCGACCAGCAGTGCGGCCAGCTCGTCCGCCTGGCGCCCTCACTGGCCGCTCCCCCGCTGTCGCTGGAGGTGCCGCCGGCCACCGAGCCGGTGTCCGAGCGCTACCACCTGATGGCGGCGGCCCGCACGCTGATCGAGCGCCTGACCACCGTGCGGCCGGTGCTGCTGGTGATCGACGACCTGCAGTGGGCGACGCTGGAGTCGCTGCAGATGCTCAACGCCCTCATGTGGGACGCCGAGGCCCTGCCGCTGCTGGTCCTGGCCACCTCGCGGCCCCTGCTGGTCGACTCGCCGGCCGAGTCGGCCCTGCCTGAGCTGCACAAGCTGACGGCCGACAGCCGCACGATCGAGGTCCCCTCCTTCGGGCTGGACGAGGTCTCCCACGCGCTGGCGGAGGTGCGCGGCGGCGGCGACTCCGAGCTGCTGCACCGGATCACCGGCGGCAACGCGTTCCTGGTCAGCGAGGTGGTCAGGGAGCTGGCCGCGGGCAAGGAGCTCGACGGGCTGACCGTGCCCGACTCGGTGACGAGGATGGTCATGGCCCGGCTCTCGCAGCTCCACCCCGACGCCAGAGACCTGGTCAACCTGCTGGCCGTCGGCGAGCGCATGGAGTCGGCCGAGCTGCGGGCGGGGCTGGGGCTCGACGAGGCCAGGTTCGTGGCCGCGGTGGAGGAGGCCATGGGCGCGGGCCTGGTGACCATGTCGGACGGCGGGTCCTGCCGGTTCTCCCACGAGCTGACCAGGACCGCCCTCTACGCCAAGCTGTCCGCGCCGCGGGCGGGGCTGCTGCACGGCAAGGTCGCCGACGCGCTGTGCCAGACCGACCCGCGCGCCATGGAGACCCGGCCGTACGTCGTGGCCACCCACCTGCTGGCCGCCGCCGAGCACGGCCGCGACCCGGCCCGGGTCAGCGCGGCGGCGGACGCGGCCGTGCACGCGGCGCAGCACGCGCTGGCCGGGCTGGCCCACCGCGAGGCGGTCACCTGGTACCAGCGGGTGCTCGACCTGCTGGCCGACTTCCCCGGCGCCACGCTGGAGCGGCGGGCGGAGCTGCTGGTGGAGTGCGGCCGGGCCATGTGGCTGGCCGGCGACCCCGACGCCAGGCAGACCCTCGTGCGGGCGGCCGACCTGGCCAGGCAGTGCGAGCGCTCCGACCTGATCGTGATCGCGGCCCTCGGCGGCGACCGCGGCTTCTCCACCATCTCGGCGGCGCCCGACCAGCAGCGCATCGCCCTGCTGACCGAGGCGCGCAAGCTGGTCGACTCCACCGACCTGAGCACCCGGGCGCTGCTGGCGGCCCAGCTCGCCTCCGAGCTCATCTGGGCTCCGGACGGCGAGCGGCGCTTCGCGCTGAGCGACGAGGCCGTGGCCCTGGCCCGCAAGTCGGGCGATCCGCGCACGCTCGCCAGCGTTCTGGGGCAGCGCAGCCTGACGATCATCCCCGCCGACCCGCTGCACCAGCGCCACCGCGACGGCGACGAGATGCTGGAGGCGGCCCGCCGCACGGGGGACGACCTGGCGCTGTTCCACGCGTACGTGCAGCGCACTCCCCCGGTGCTCGACGGCGGCGACGTGACCAGGGCCGCGATGCTGCTCGGCGAGGCCGACGAGCTGGCGCGCCGGCTGGCCCAGCCGCACCTCAACTGGCTGATCGGCTACTCCAGGGCCGGCCTGACGCTGATGCAGGGCGACCTGGCGCAGGCCGAGTCGGAGGCGCAGGCGGCCCTGCGGCTGGGCTCGGAGATCGGCCGCCGCCTGGAGGCCGTGGCCATCTACTCGTCGCAGATCGCCGAGATACGGCGGCTGCAGGGGCGGCTGTGGGAGCTGCGCGACCGCTATCGCCGTGCCGCCCAGGCGCCGCGCGTCGACCCGGTGCACGCGATCCTGCGGTATCTGTGCGAGATGGCCGACGAGGAGGCCGCGCCCCTGCTCGACCGCATCCTGGCCGACGGCGGCGCCACGCCGCCCCGCAACATGGCCCACCGGCCCGCCCTGGACAACCTCGCCGTGGCCGCCTCCCGCCTGGGGCGGGCGGAGCTGGCCGAGCAGCTGTACGGCTCGCTGGCCTCCGACGGGCAGACATTCGGCCACGGCGCGGTGGCCCACCACTGCGGGCACCACTATCTGGCGCACCTGTGCGTGGCGACGGGCTCACCGCAGCGGGCGTCCGAGCACTTCGAGGCCGCGGCCGAGGTGCACGAGCGGCGGGGGGTACCGCTCATGCTGGCGGAGTCGCTGCTCGACTGGGCCGACCTGCTGGACGGGGGCGAGGTGAGCGGGCCGAAGCCGGCCGACCTGCGCAAGTGGTGCGCCTCGCTGCTGCAGGACCGCGGCGCGATCCTGCTGGAGCGGCGGCTGCGCTGAGCCCGCGGGGATCAGCGCAGGTAGGAGGCGCCGTTGAGGTCGAGCACGGCGCCGCTGGCCCATTCGGCGGCCGGGGAGGCCAGGTAGGCGACGGCCGCCGCGATCTCCTCCGGCCGCGCCACCCGCCCGAACGGGCTCTGCGCCCGGATCGCGTCCCCCTCAGGGCCCGTGAGGTACTCGGTCGTCATGTCCGTCTCGACGAAGCCGGGCGCCACGGCCGCCACCGCGATCCCGCGCGGGGCGAGCGCGACGGCCAGCGACTGGCCCAGCGCGTTCAGCCCGGCCTTGCTCGCCCCGTAGGCTGGGCTGTCCGGCTCGCCGCGGAAGGCGCCGCGCGAGGAGACGTTGATCACGCGGCCGCCGGCGGGCATGTGCTGGACGGCGCACCAGATGACGTTGGCCGTTCCCACCAGGTTGACGTCGAGCGTGCGCCGCCAGGCGCTCTGCCACTCCTCGTACGACAGCTCCGTGAGGGGATGGTGGAAGTAGACGGCGGCGTTGTTGACCAGCACCTCGATCCCTCCCAGGGCGTCGGCCGCCGCGTCCACCATGCGGCGCACCGCCTCCGGGTCGGCCAGGTCGCCCCGCACGATCGTGTGCCCCTGGCCGGGCAGCTCCGCCAGCAGGTCCTGGGCCTCCTTCTCGGAATTCCGGTGATGGATCGCGACCCGGTCGCCCTGCGCGGCGAAGGCCGCCGCGACCGCCCGTCCGATACCTCTCGACGCACCTGTGACAAGAACTCCACGCCCGCTCATGTCGCCGCACGCTAGCAGGTGGTCGTTCAGAGGCGGCGTTCGGGCTCACGCTCCGTCGGCGCCCACAAGGGCGCGGCGGCCGGGCCGGCGGGCAGGCTGACGGTGAAGGTGGCGCCGGCGCCCGGGCGGCCGTCCGCGGTGATGGTGCCGTGGTGGCCCTCCACCACCTCCCGTACGAGCGCCAGTCCCAGCCCGAAGCCTCCTCCCACGAACCGGGCGAAGAGGCGTTCCGTGTGCGCCGGGTCGAAGCCCACGCCGTCGTCGCGCACGGTCAGCCGGACCAGGTCGCGGTCCCGGGACAGGGTCACCCAGATGTGGCCGCCCACGCGCGTGTGGCCCAGGGCGTTGTCCAGGAGGGCCGAGACCACGCGGCGCAGCGCGGACTCCACGCCGCGCACCACGTGATCGCCCGGCCCTTCGCACCGGACCTCGATCGTCACCCCCTTGGCCTCCGCGCGGGCGCCCTCGGCCACGGCCAGCCCGTAGGCCAGCACCGCGAGGTCCACGGGCCCGAACGGGCGGCGCAGCTGCTGGAACTGGGCCGACTGGAGCAGGTCCTCGACCACCTCGCCCAGCTGCCTGGTGCCGGTCACGAGCTGGTCCACCTCGTCGATGAGCAGGATCGGGTCCGTGCCGCCCCGCAGCCGGCGGGACAGGAGCTGGGCGCGGGTGTGCAGGCGGGTGAGCGGGCTGCGCAGCTCGTGGCTGACGTCGGCGGCGAAGCGGTGCTGGCGCGCCAGCGCCTCGCCGAGCGGCGCGATGGCGCGGCGGGAGATGACCTGGCCCACCAGCAGCGCGGCCAGCAGGCCGCCGATCTCCGCGCCGCCGAGCGTGCGGAGCAGCCGCTGCCGTTCGGCGTCCTGGTAGCGCAGGTCCAGTGCCGCCTGGAAGGTGGCCTCGCCGCGCCGCTGGGTGCGGATGAGGTACGCGTGCCCGTCCACCTGGACCTCCTCGACCCTGGGCGGCAGCCCGGTGGCGACCTGGTCCATGGGCGCGCGTACCGGAAGCGCCTGCGGCGCGCCCGGGGAGCTCTCCACGGTGCCGTCGGGCCGCAGCGCGTAGAGCCAGACGCAGGGAGGAGGGTGGGCGATGGGGGCGCGCTGGACGGCGGCGGTCAGGTCGCGGCGGGCGGAGTCGGCCTGCTGGTGCACCATGACGCAGTAGACCAGCACCCCGGCCAGGGCCAGAACCAGCGAGATCGCGCCGGCCACCTGCGCGGTGATGCGGCGGCGGGCCCGCTTCAGCAGCCGCCGCTCGAGCTCCGATCCGCGCGCCGGCGGGCTCATAACTCGCCCAGGCGGTAGCCCACGCCCCGCACGGTGTACACGACCCCTGATCCCAGCTTGTTGCGCAGGTAATAGACGTACGTGTCCACGATCGATTCCTTGTTGGCTCCGTCGAAGACCCGCTGCCGGAGCGACGTGCGGGTGTGTACCTGCCGGGGGCGGGCCGCCAGGGCGCTGAGCAGCCGGCACTCCTGCCCCGACAGCGCCACCTGCTCCCCGCTCGGCAGCCGGACGATGTGCGACTCGGAGTCCAGCCAGCCCGCGCCGAGCGGCAGCAGCGTGGCCTGGTCGAGGTGCCTGCGGTGCAGGGCCCGCACCCTGGCCAGCAGCTCGTCGATCTCGAACGGCTTGACCAGGTAGTCTTCAGCGCCCGCGTCCAGCCCGGCGACCCGGTCGGCGAGCGAGCCGAAGGCGGTCAGCACCAGCACGGGGGTGGTGACCGCCTGCCGTCGCAGCCGCCGCATGAGGTCGATACCGTCGAGCGACGGCAGGCCGCGATCGATGATCAGCACGTCGTACGAGCGGCTCAGCCCCAGATGCAGCCCGCGCTGCCCCTCCAGAGCCAGATCGACCGTGTATCCCTCCTCGGTGAACAGGTCGACGAGCATGCGCCCCAGTTCGCGGTCATCCTCGATGACCAGCAGCCGACGGGCTGTACCCGGTGTTCCAGCCACCAGACCACGGTTACACCACGCCCCGGGGAATTACCAGGTCCACTCGGGCATTGGCTGATCGAAAACCGGGCGCACCACGGCTCACCTGCGCGATCACGATGGATTGGACCTGACCAGCTCCGAAACTTCCGCGGTCTTGCTCCGGGTCTCCAGGCGCTCGGGCAGCGCCAGCTTGTAGAGGGGCAGCGCGCCGGCCGTGGTGAGGATGGCCACGAGCACCAGCATCGCGAAGAGCTCCTGGTTGATCATGCCCTGGGCCAGGCCGATGTTGATGAAGATGAGGATCATCAGCCCGCGGGCGTTCATGAGCGCCCCCACCGCGTACGACTCCCGCCAGCCGAACCCCATCCCCTTCATCGCCAGCGCGCACCCGAAGTACTTGCCGCAGAACCCGGCGAGCAGGATCAGCCCGAACGCCAGCAGCAGGGCGCCGCCCGCGATGCCCCCGAGGTGGGTGTTCAGCCCCGAGAAGGTGAAGAACGTGGGCAGCAGCAGCGTCGAGACGATCTCCATCATCCGGCCGTGCAGCGCCTCGCGGAACTTCGGGTCACGGGGCATGGCCAGGCCGGCGAGGAATCCGCCGAAGACCGAGTAGACGCCGATCCAGTCCGTCAGCCAGCCGGCCGTCAGCGGCACGAGGACGACGACGTACATGCCGGTGGGGCCCAGGCGGCCGGTGCGGGCGACGTTCGCGCCCATCGGGCGCAGCAGGGGTGCGACCACCTTGAGCATCACGACGGCGAACACCGCGGTCAGGCCGATGGTGGGCAGCGCCCCGCCGGCGCCGCTGCCGAGGTGCATGGCCGACAGGACGGCCAGGATGCACCAGGCCAGGGCGTCGTCGATGGAGGCGGCGATGAGGGTGAGCCGGCCGACCGGGGTGTTCTCCAGGCCGCGCTCGTACAGGATCCTGGCCAGCATGGGGAACGCGGTCAGCGACAGCGCCCCGCCGACGAACAGGGCGAACTGGAAGGGGCTGATGTCCGGCAGCGAGAGCAGGTCGTACAGGAGGAGTCCCGCGCCGAAGCCCAGCAGCAGCGAGGGGACGATCCCCGAGACGGCCAGCGCGGACGCCTTGCGGACCTCGCCGGGCGTGCGCCCGCTGTGGTCGAGCCCCGCCCCGACCAGGAACATGTAGAGCGTCAGGCCGATGGTGCTCAGCACGTACAGGACCGGCCTGACCTCCTTCGGGAACAGGGCCGCCTGCGCGTCGGGGAAGAGCCAGCCGAAGAACGTCGGCCCGAGGAGCACGCCGGCGACCATCTCGCCGAGCACGCGCGGCTGCATCACCATCTGCGCCAGCCGGCCGCAGATCGCCGCGACGATCAGGATCACGACGAGGGCGGGCAGGACCTTGAGTATGAGGGCGAGGTTCGGGTCGGGAGGCGTGACGTGGGCCAGTACGGTCATGTTCAGTTCTCCGCTGGGGGATCGAAGTGGATCTCGCAGAGCCGTTGCCGGCGGGCGTCCCAGACCATGTACGTGCCGAGGACGAGTTGCACGAGGCTGCGCCAGACGTCCTCCCAGCGGTCGCGGACCCGCATGAGGACGAGCGCGGCGCGGGGCGGGGACGCGTGCGGCGGGGTGAGCAGGCACGGCCCACGGTTGGGCAGCGACCGGGTGTGGGCGGCCGAGGAGTGCAGGGCGTGGCGGTGCAGGATCTCCCGCGCCGCGACCCGCATCGCGATCGGCGCCAGCCGCCAGGCCGGGCAGGGCCGGTTGGCGGCGACGCCGAACGGGATGTGGTTGAGCTCCTTGGCGGGCCGGTCGAAGCGGCCCGGGTCGAAGCGGTCCGGATCCGTGAACCCGGCGCGGTGGAACTCGGGATAGTTGAAGCAGAGCACGGACCCGGCCGGGATCACGGCGCGCTCGCCGAGCGGGATCTCGCCGGTGGTGACGCGGTGGGCGATGCCGAAGAGCGGGTAGAGCCGCAGCGTCTCGGAGATGACCTGGTCGAGGTAGCGGTCGTCCCCCGTACGGGCCCGCTCCTGCACGCCCGGATGCTGCGCGAGGACCATCAGCAGGTGGGCCATGGCCTCCGACAGCTGGACGACGGCGGTGTTGAAGAAGGCGCCCTGGAGGTAGAACGCCTGTTCCTGGGGCGACAGGCCGGCGGGGAGCGGGATCCGCACGCGTGACAGGCGGCCGAGCAGGTAGCGGGTCAGGCGGTGGCGGCGTTCCATGTGCCGCAGGCCGGTGCACTTGAGCGAGGTGACCACGTCGTTCGCGTTGCCCACGATCAGGTCGCGGGCTTCGCGCGGGCACGGCTCGGCGAACACCAGCTCGTAGGAGAACTCGGCCCACAGCGGCATCGTCAGGTCGCGCAGCCGTACCAGCCCCCGCGCATCCGCCAGCGTGCGGGCGGCGCAGCGGCGCGTGAGCTCCTCGGCCTCGTCGCGCGGCACGGCGAGCAGGCCGCGCGTCGCCCTGGCCACCGCGTCGTACCGCTCGCCCGCCTCCAGGTGCTCCTGGTGCATCTCGGGGCCGGGCGACAGCCAGTACCAGAACAGGTCCGACAGCGCGGCGCCCCTGCTCCGCCCGCCGGCGGCCGGGTGCGAGTAGACCTCCTTGAAGCGGTCGACGCCCACGAGGTCGCCGGGGACGGGGATGCTTTCGTCCCCGTTGATCCGGTTGAAGACGCGTACGCGCAGCGCCACGACCCTCGCGGGCAGCCACCACGGCAGGCTCACCACGACCGCCAGGGCCAGCGACAGGATGATCCACCCGATGATCAGCATGGCCGCCGCACCATGCCCGGGTCGAGGTCGCCGATCGACGCGCAGCCGCACAGCGCGAGCGCGTGCTCGACCTCCGCGCGCAACCGGCCGAGCACGCGGAACACTCCCCGCTCGCCGTCCGCCGCCAGCCCCCAGATCACCGGGCGGCCGACGGCGACCGCGGCGGCACCGAGCGCCAGCGCCTTCAGCACGTCCGTGCCGCGCCGGATCCCGCCGTCGAGCAGCACGGGAACGGCTCCGCCGACGGCCTCGGCGATGTCCGGCAGCAGGTCGATCGAGGCGGGAACGGTGTCGAGCTGCCGCCCGCCGTGGTTCGAGACCATGATCGCCGAGACGCCGTGGTCGAGCGCGATCCGGGCGTCGCCGGGATGCGTGACGCCCTTGACCGCGATCGGCAGCGCGGTCATCTCCCGGAGCCGGTCGATGTGCTCCCACGACAGCTCGGGCGACATGAGGATCGGGCGCACCCGGTCGCCGTCGCGCAGGTTCTCGCAGCACAGGTACTCGGGCAGGTCGTGGAAGTCGTTGCGCAGGTCCCGCTCGCGCCGCCCGAGCACGGGCGAGTCCACGGTGACGACCAGCGCCTTGCAGCCGGCCGCCTCGGCGCGGCGCACGACGGTCTCGGTGAAGGCCAGGTCCGGCTGCACGTACAGCTGGAACCAGAGCTCGGCGCCGGGCGCGGCGGCCGCCACCTCCTCGATCGCGACGGTGGCGGCCATGCTCACGATCATGATCGTCTCGGCGGCGGCGGCCGCGCGCGCGGTGGCCCGCTCGCCCTCCGGGTCGGCGAGGCGGTGGAACGCGGTCGGCGCCACCAGCACGGGCATGGCGGCGCGGCTGCCGAGCAGGGTGAGGCCGGTCTGCAGCTTGGCCGCGCCGCGCAGCACCCTGGGCAGCAGGCCGATCCGGGCGAACGCGGCCTCGTTCGCGCGCACGGTGACCTCCTCACCGGCCCCGCCGGCGAAGTAGTCGTAGTGCGCGGGGTCGAGGCGGGCGCGGGCCTCGGCCTCGAACTCGCGCAGGCTCCACCGCTCCATCAGACCGGTACGGACGTCAGCTGCTCGGCGAAGAAGGCCCGGAGAGGCTCGATGTGGATCTCCTTGGAGTTCCACTCGTTCTCGAGGTTCTCGGTGATGTGGTGGGCGACCGGGGGCTGACCGGGCACGTGGTGGCGGACGATGGGGTGGAGGTAGTGGCCCTCGTGCGCGCGGGCCGAGTCGCTCTGGCTGATCCGGCCCACCTCGATGTCGAAGGGGTCGATCTTGTCGTGGTCAGGCCCGTAGTCCAGGGTGATCGCGAAGTGGCCGCGGTCGCCGATCGGCGGGCCCTGCAGGTCGTACGGCAGTTCCTCCAGGTAACGGGCGGTGTCCCCGTCGGGCACGACGACGTCGGCCAGCAGCCCGAACTGCTGCCACAGCGCCGAGGTGCGGTTGACCCGTTCGATGACCGCCGCCGCGAGCGCCGCCGGGTCGGCGGGCAGCACCCTGGCGGGCCAGGGCACGCCGTGATAGCGGGACTCCAGCACGCGGTGCAGCGCGCGCACGCCGTACCGGAAGCCGTGGATGAAGCCGCTGGTGCCGTGCTTGAAGTCGCGTGACTGCGTGATCGTGCCGGCGAAGTAGAGGTCCGGCACGTTGACGGACTCGTAGGCCGGGGTGAGCGAGGGGAACCTGTCGTTGATCACCAGCTCGGGGCGGCAGGCGTCGCCGAAGATCGAGCCGTCGAAGCGGAAGCCGGTGCACAGGATCACGCTGTCGTACGGGATGTCCTTGGTGACCTCGTCGACCCGGGCGAAGGAGACCGTCACCAGGTACGTGCCGTCCGGTCTGCGCTCGACGCGCCTGACGTCGCCGTCGAGGATCGCGTTCTGCGACTTGAGCTGGTACGTGTCCAGCAGGCCGTTGTTGACCGCCCGCAGGTGGCCGACGTAATGGGTGCGCCAGGCCATGCGGACCGAGTGCGGGCCCGCCACGTGGATGACCGCGGCGGTCTCCATCAGGTTGTCGGCCGTCTCGAAGGCCGAGTTGCCCTTGCCGATGACGAGCACGCGCTGGTTGACGTAGTCGGACGGGTCGGTGGAGTGGGTGCCGTACAGGTCGGCCGTCTCGATGCCCGGGATGGGCGGGACGTTGGGCTTGGTGACGCCGGTCGCGACGATGACCCTCTTCGCCTCGTACGTGCGCCCGGTCTCGTCCGTCACCCGGAATATGGGGCCGGGCCGGTCCACGCGGACCACCCGGGACTCGTAGGCGATGCGCAGGCCGCGCTTCTGGGCGAAGTCGGCCAGGTAACGGACCATGTCGTCGGCGTGCGGGAAGTACCGGTCGCTGTAGCGGGTGAACAGCAGGTCGGGGTCGTCGGACAGCAGCGAGTTCCAGTCCATCCGGAGATTGAGCTCCGGGTCGTCCCATCCGGTGTACTTCTTGTTGATCGAGATCAGCGTGCGATGGCGCGGGTTGGTGCGGAAGAACTGGCCCGGCGCGGGACCCGCCTCGAGGATCAGGTAGTCCCGCCCCTGCTCGTGCAGGAAATACCCCAGCTGCAAACCCGCGGGTCCCGCGCCGATCACCAGGTAGTCCAGGGTCTTGTCCGGCACTGAAGCCTCCGTCACAACGATGTGATTGAACGGACAACCTCAGTGTTGGCGGGCAATTCTCAGAATTTGCTCAGAGAGGGCGCGTTTGTCGGGCTTGCCGCTGGTGGCGAGGGGGACAGCGGGCACGATCGTGATCGTCTTGGGGATGCTGTCCTCGCCGAGCTGCGCGCGTACCAGCGCCCTCAGCCCGGCCTGGTCCGGGGTCCGGCCCGCGGCCGGGACGACGAACGCGTGCACGGCCTCGCCCGTGCCCTCGTCGGGGGCGCCCACCACGTACGCCTCGTCCACGTCGGGGTGGCCGGTCAGCGCGCGCTCGATCGGGCCCGCGTACACCACCATGGCGTTGACCATGATCACGTCGCGGGAGCGGCCGGCCAGGTGGAGGAAGCCGTCCTGGTCCACGTGGCCGAGGTCGCGGGTGCGCAGCCAGCCGTCCTTCAGGGTCTCGCGGGTCTCCTCCTCGTCGCCCCAGTAGCCCCGCATCAGGTACGGGCTGCGTACGTGGATCTCCCCCGTCACGCCCGGAGACAGTTCGTCGTCGTGCTCGTCGCGCACGCTGATCTCGACCCCGGGATGCGGGCGGCCGACGGGCTCCAGCACGCCGGCGGCGATGTGGTCGGGGGTGAGCATGGCGATGTTGCCCGCCTCGGTCTGGCCGTAGCCCTGGTAGACGACCGGGCCCAGCTTCTCGACGGCCTCGGCCAGCCGCCGCGCGCTGATGGGCGACCCCGAGACCATCAGCGCCCGCAAGCTACCCACATCCACCTCGTCCAGAAATTTCAGCATCTGGAACAGCCGGGGCACGGTGATGATCGAGCCGGTGATCCGGTGGCGCTCGATCGCGTACGGGAAGATCGGCCGCCCGTCGTCCTCGGGGATCACCGCCGTGCCGCCGCCGAGCAGGCACGGCGCCACGAACTCCATCACGACCATGCTGGCCAGCGTGCCGAACAGCAGGTACCGCTCGAAGGCCCTGGCCAGCCCGGCCGCGACGGGCGACCACACGCGCGGCTGCCACGCCCAGTGCTCGCCGAGCGCCCGGTAGGTGATCGCGCACCCCTTCGGGCGGCCGGTGCTGCCGCTGGTGAAGGTCAGGGCCGCCACGTCGTCGGGGCGGGCGGTCAGGGTCAGCGGCCGTCCGTCGTCGGGGTGGGCCAGCAGGTCGCCGGCGCCCGTACAGGGGCCCAGGGACAGCGTCGGCCGTCCGGGAAGGTGGCGGGCCGCGACGCGGCGCAGGTCGGGGGTCGCGGTCGTGGGGTCCACGAGCAGGGCGTCGATCCCCATCCCCAGCACGTGGGCGAGCTGCCCCTCCGGGTAGCCGGGCCGGATGCCGACGACCCGGCAGCCCAGCGTGTGCGCGGCCATGTGGGCGGCGAACGCCTCGGGCGTGATGGCCGTACGCACCGCGACGGCCCGCCCCGGGCCCAGGCCCGCGGCGCGCATCGCGCCCGCCAGCCGCCGGATCAGCTCCAGCAGCTCACCCCTTGAGAGCGTCCTGTCGCCGTGCTCGAAGGCCGGGCGGTCCGGGGCGTCGCGCAGCGCGTCGAGCAGAGGCTGCGGGAAGAGCATGTGCGCCTCCTCTGTGCTTTCATGTTTCGTGATTCACCGCTTTTTCGGGATTCACCGCGACGTTAGACAGCACAGATCAGAGCCGCATCAGAGACGTGCAGGTGGTGAGCGCGACGTGAAGGTGATCGGCGCGGGCTTCGGGCGCACGGGTACGCGATCGCTCAAGGCGGCCCTCGAGATCCTGGGTTTCGGCCCCTGTTACCACATGTCCACGATCATCGCGGAGCCGTACCGCGTCCGGCAGTGGCTCGACGTCGGGGAGGGCCGCTCCCGCGACTGGGACACGCTGTTCACCGGCTTCCGGTCGGCGCTCGACTGGCCCGCCTCCGCGTACTGGCGCGAGCTGGCCGAGCACTACCCGGAGGCCAAGGTCGTCCTGACCGTCCGCGACCCCGCCCGCTGGTACGAAAGCGTCAGCGAGACCATCTTCCGCAGCGCCCTGGAGGAGCGCCGGCTCCCCCTGCGCCGCCGGGTGACCCGCTGGCTGGTGGCTCGCCGCGCGCCCGACTTCGCCCTGTACCCGCGCATGGCGCGGGCGACCGTCATGGACCGCGTCTTCGGCGGCCGCGTCGACGACCGCGACCACGTCCTCGGCGTCTACGAACGGCACGCGGCCGAGGTGCGGGCGGCGATCCCGGCGGAGCGGCTGCTGGTGTTCGAGGTGCGGGACGGGTGGGAGCCGCTGTGCGCGTTCCTCGGCGTGCCTGTGCCGGAGGCGCCGTTCCCGCAGGTCAACGAGCGGGCGGCGTTCCACGCGAAACGGCCGCGCCGGCTGTTCCGGCTCATCGTACGCGGGCGCTGAAGCCCGTCACCGGCCCCGCCTTCCCCCGGGGAGCCGCGATCGGCCGGTACGTCGAGCGCGTGCCACGGGCGGCCACCCGCGTCCCGTCGAACGCCCTCCCGGGAAGATCGCGAATGCGTAGGGTGGCGTGGCATGAACCTGGACCTTTCCGACTACCGCGCCAGGCTGGCGTCCGCGTCCCCGGAACGTGCCTGGAAATCCCTGCGCGAACTCACGCTCCACGGCGAGGGCGACGCGCTCGCGCTGGCCGCGGAGTTCGCGGAGTTCGCGGAGATCGCCGAGCCGTCGTCCGAGAAGCTGCTCAAGCTGTGGCCGCAGGCGCTCGACCCCGACGCCTTCGCCGAGCACCTGCTCGCCCCCGCCTTCGACGACGAGGGCCGTACCGAGCTGGAGCTGCGCCGCCGTGACTCGCTCGCCGGGCTGCGCCACCTGACGACATTGCGGACGCTGGTCCTGGACCACTGCAAGGGCCTCACCGACCTCTCCGAGCTCGCCGCGCTGACCGAGCTGCGCGAGCTCAAGCTGGACGGCTGCGCGGCCGTCAGCGACCTGCGCCCGCTCGCCGGGCTCATCAGGCTGGAGGTGCTCGAGGTCGGCAGCTCTCCCGCAGTGTCCGACGTCTCCCCGCTGCTCGGCCTGCGCAACCTGCAGCGTCTCAGTCTGCGCAGCAGCGGGGTGACCGGCGTCGAAGGGTTCGGCGAGGCGTTCCCGTACCTGGACCGCCTCAGCCTCGACAACTGCAGGTTCATCGAGGACATCCGGCCGCTGTCCGGGCTGCGCCGCCTGACCGAGCTGGAGGTGAGCCGTACCAAGATCACAAGCCTCGAGGGCCTGTACGAGCTCGACTCCGTGACCGAGCTGCACCTGCACTGCGCCCGCCTGACCAGCCTCGACGGCATCGCCGCCATGCCCGCGCTCGAAAGGCTCTATCTCGGCGGCTGCACGAAGCTGAAGAGCCTCGACGGCCTCGGCCACCACCCCCGCCTGACGAACCTCGGCCTGCCCAGCGCGCCGCTCCCCGACCTGCGCCCGCTGTCGCGGCTGCCCGCCCTGACCGAGATCGCCATCGACAACTTCAACAAGCTCACCTCGCTCGACGGGCTCGAAGGGCACCCGTCGATCAGCGAGGTGTACCTGGCCTACACCGAGCTCATGAAGGACTTCACAGCGCTCGCGCGCATGCCCGCCCTGCGCGTCCTGACCCTGCAGGGCCTGGACCACCTCTCCGACCTCAGCCCGTTCGCGGGGCTGCCGGGACTGAAGGAGCTCCACGTCGCCTACACCGACGACCTGACCACCCTGGACGGGCTCGAGCGACTGCCCTCCCTGCGCGCCCTGCACCTCGACAACTGCGACTCGCTGGGCGACCTGGGGGAGGTCACCGGCTTCCCGTCGCTCAAGGAGGTCACCGTGAGCCGCTGCCCGGCCCTGCCGCCCGACCTCCTGTCCGACCTGCGTGCCCGGGGCCTGCTCAGCGGCTGACCTCAGCCGCCGCCCGGGCCGACGCGGTGATGAGCTCGTCGGCGACCCACCGCGCGACGCCGGCGGGGTAGGGCGCCGACAGTCCGAGGACGATGTGCCGGAAGCCGGCGTCGATCACCTCGCCGATCGCGTCCCGGGTGATGTCGGGCTGGTCGTAGGAGACCGGCAGGTGGATCGAGCGGATGATCGAGGCGGGGTCGCGACCGAGCTCGATGCAGTAGCGGTCCAGCAGCCGGCTGCGGCGGACGACGTCGTCGATGTCGCCGCCGGGGATGTTCCACAGGTCGGCGTGCTCGGCGGCCACGCGCAGCGTCGGGCCCGAGCGCCCGCCGATGAGGATGGGCGGATGGGGGCGCTGGACGGGCTTGGGGTTGCAGAACGCGCCGGTGAGCTTGACATAGGTGCCGTGGAAGTCGAACGGTTCGGCCTCGGTCCACAGCCGCCGGATCACCGTGCACGCTTCGGCGAGACTCCCCACGGCATGGGCGGTGTCGTGGAAGGGCAGGCCGTGCGCTTCGTACTCGCGCCTGGCCGAGGGCCAGCTCGGTCGTGAGCCGACGCCGATGCCGAAGTCGAGCCGTCCGCCGGAGACGATGTCGACGGTCGCGGCGATCTTGGCCAGCAGCGCGGGCGGCCGGAAGCGGTTGCTGGTCACGAGCAGGCCGAGGCGTAGCCGCGCGGTCTGCGCGGCGAGGGCCGAGAGCAGGGTCCAGCCTTCGTAGGTCGTTCCGTCGGGGTCGCCGAAGATGGGCAGGAGGTGATCGAACAGCCACGCGTGCTCGATCTCCGGGATCGTGTCCGCCTCGCGCCAGACCCGCAGGACGTCCTGGTAGCCGACCTGCGACGGGGCGGTCATGATCCCGAAGCGCGGCCGGGAGGTGTGCAACATCGGGCCGTTGGTCCTTTCGATCGTTCAATCGGAACACGGTTCAGCACGGCGCTTCATTACGGGCGCTCAGCTTGGTGGCCAGGTCTCTGCTCTGGCATTATGAGCAATCGGAACCTCGTTCCGACAACGATAAGGAACACGGTTCCGGTTTGGCAAGCTCGGCAACGGAGGAAGCGGCACGGTGAACGACCGCGACGAGGGCGGCGCAGGGCGCGCGGCCCCGCGCAAGCGGGCCGACGCCCGGCGCAACGAGAGGACCCTGCTCGACGCCGCCGCGGCGGTCTTCGTGACCTCGGGCGTCCAAGCGCCGGTGCGCGACATCGCGGCCAGGGCGGGGGTCGGGGTGGCCACGATCTACCGCCACTTCCCGACGCGGGCGGACCTCATCATCGCCGTCTACCGGCACCAGGTGGAGGCCTGCGCCGAGGCAGCCCCGACCCTGCTGGCGAGCGGCGTGACCCCGCACGCCGCACTGGGGCGATGGATCAACCTGTTCGTCGACTTCCTGGTCACCAAGCACGGACTGGCCGCGGTGCTGCAGTCGGACGACGCCGGCTTCGACACGCTGCACGCCTACTTCCTCGACCGGCTCGTACCCGCGTGCGCCCAGCTCCTCGAAGCCGCGGCCGCCGCCGGCGAGATCCGTTCCGACGTGGATGCCTACGAGCTCATGCGCGGCGTCGGAAACCTCTGCATCGGCGCCGACAACGATCCCCGCTACGACGCACGCCGGCTGGTCGAACTCCTCATCGCAGGCCTGCGCCTGCCGCACCACTAGGGTTCGGCGGAGCGGACGGCGTTCCCGCCCACGACTTTCGACCCGGCGGGCACAGGCGACGGACCGGGGCCCGGAGGCCGGCAGCGGCTCACCGGAGACCGCGCTTGATGACCGATCTTTGATAATCAGCGGCGGATGGAAGGCGCCTGCGGGGTCTCCGTCTGTTCGAGCAGCGCGCCCTCGATCACGATGACGTCGTCCCGGCGGCCAGCTCGCAGGCTGGGCAGCGCGCCTTCACGCCTTGGCCGGAGGAGCATCGGCGATGGTGCGGACCAGCGTTCCGGATACCACCACCAAATGCCCCTCGGCGAGAGCCAGGCGGACGCCGGTCGACGACGACCTTCTCGATCCGACCCGCCGGGCGGCGACCGCAACGGGAAACGAGCGATGACGCCTCAGCCGCATCCACTGCCACGGCAACGGGGAACTGCTGCTCGACGACCGGCTCGGCAAGTAGGGACCGACGGGCAGGGATCGGCACACCGGTGCGGTTTGGCCATCGGCCTCCTGCCCCACCCGATCGAGCGCCGACAAGTGTCGAAATAAGGGTTGATTTTGACGATGCAATTAATAGCCCGCTCAGGCAATACCGCTTAGACGTAAAACGTCCATCAATTGACTCAAGGGGCGTGTCGAGCCGGCGAAGCAACGATCAGTGTGCTTTCCCACGGCGAGCAACGTGAACTCCGTCAAGGGCAACGGAAATCAGACAAGCAGCAACCAGACCCATAACTGCACGCAGAGCGCGCAGACGACAACGCCGCCCTCGAACGGAGGTCTTGCGGGCTACGAAGCAGTAGAGGGAACTCCTTCTGCGGAAACACACGTTCGGGCCGTCCCGCCCTCCAGCGCCAGGGCCACGGCGACCTCCAGGGCTTAGCTGGAACAGCCATGGAACAGGACGGCGACCTGGATCACTCGCGCCCAACGAAGACCGCTTCGCGGCCATTTGTCCGAAGTCCTCTCCAGTTATTTGAATGACCTCAGATTTGCCCCTCGCACGCTGGGCGTAACCGACTACGGCCGCTCCTCTGAAGGCCATCCGCCGACCAAAGCCCATAAGCAGGTTCTCCCTGATACGTCACCCCGACCGGCTGCGGATCAACCGAATCTCCACTCCACTCGCGTACGTTCACCCGTGCATCCCACCCGCCGCCGCCCCCACTGCGGCGCGATGGCGCGGTTGACCGGCTCGCTCACACCCGTGCCACCGTGTCCCGCGTCGTCGCGGCAACGCCCCCGGCAGCACCTCCGCGCTCGTGAGCGTGCCGGTTCCCAAGGGCCCTGCCGGAGGTCTCTTTGCATCTGGCCTGGGCGGACATTCGACAGCTCCCGGCCGCATACGACCACGCCCCCTACCCGGGTGGAGCGCCCGTTGCGGCTGCGGGTTGCGCCACACTCTGATCATCGGTATATATCGTTCACATGACTTTGAGGGCGATACAGGAACCGACGTTCCTCATCTTGACCGCGCTCGCGGCAGGGCCGCAGCACGGGTACGGCATCATCACCGACATTGTGCGGATCTCGGGCAAGCGGGCGCGGCTTCGGGCCGGCACCCTGTACGCCGCCCTCGACCGGCTCCAGGCGGAAGGGCTGGTGGCGGCCGATCGGGAGGAGATCGTGGACGGGCGGGCACGGCGGTACTACCGGCTGACGCCGGACGGTGAGCTCCGGCTGGCAGCGGAGGCCGAGCGACTGCGGCACAACGCGGATACGGCCACGGCTCGGCTGCAAGCCCGGGGCACGCGGCAGGGGCTCGGGGAGTTGGGGTCGGCGTTCGGCGGCGGGCTGTCGGCGGTGTTCGGTGAGCTGGGGAGGGCACAGTGACGTTCCTGGAACGGCGCTATCGGCGGCTGCTCGCCCAGTGGTATCCGGCAGAGCACCGGACGCTGCACGAGGAGGAAATGATCGCGGTGCTCATGGCGGGCGCGGTGCCCGGCCAGGCACGGCCCGGAGTGCGGGACACGTTCGACCTCGTGCGTGGCGGGCTGGCCATCCGCGTGCGGCGCGGGGCGGGTCCGCACTGGCGAGAGGCGGTCAATGTGGCCGCGCTCCTCGCGCCCGTCGCGCTCCTTGTGACGGCGCTCGCCCGGGTCGTCACGTACGGGGCGCTGGCGTGGCAGGGGCCGTTCGTGGAGGACGAGCTCCGGCAGCTCGTGGAGCTGGTCTCGTACGCCCTGCCGTACGGGCTCGTCGTGTGGTTGGCCTGGCGCGGGAGAGGCGGTGCGGCGGCTGCTTGCGCGTGGGCATACGCGCTGGTGATCGCATGGATGGCCGCACAGCCTGATCTGGCCCGGTCGTCCACGTACTACGTGATGACCGATGGGGTGGTCCTGGTCGGAGGCACGCCTGCCGGTTTCGGCGACCCGGCCATGTCGGTGCTGCCTCCGAGCTTGTGCGGGGTGATGCTGCTCCTCGCGCCGTCGCCCGGCCCCGGCGTGCTGGGGAGTCGGCGACTGCTGGGGTGGATGGGGGTGACATTCGGCGGTTCGGTGGTCGGTGCAGTGATCTCACACCCGTGGGGTTACCCGCCCATGTGGGCGCTGGGGATGGCGGCCGCCGCGATGGCGCTGCGGTCGCCGGTCGGACGCCGTGCTCTGGTGGTGCTGCTGCCGATGGCGGGCGTGTACGTGGGAGGGCTTCCGGGAGCCGGATACGTGGTGAACGCCGCGACGCTGGGCGGTTTGACAGCGGTGGTGCTGGGAGTGACCTCCTGGCTGGTCCGGGCCGCGGGCAAGGGTACCGGCGGCACCCCGACGAGCCCGCCCGGCGGCTGACGACGGGTCGCTGGACTCGACCGGCCGTTGGCAGCGGACGGTTGAGTGTGCCCTGAAAACCGAACTGTAGGCGAAGCCGAGCCGGTGCCGATCGCCACGGCGGCGCGCGATCGATGCGCATCACGGTCAACGGAACTCCACTGGAGGAGACGCCCTACCTCTATCCCGGCGATTACGCGTCCGGCGAGAAGTTCGACGTCATGGTGCCGGCAGCGAAGTTGTGGCTGATGGGGGATCATCGCAGCGCCTCACTGGACTCACGGGATCACATGAAGGAGCCTGGCAGCGGCTTCATCTCGGAGGACGCGGTGATCGGCAAGGCCGTGGTGCGGTACTGGCCGCTGTCCCGGGGCTATCTGTTCTCCCGTCCTGACGCTTTCGACAAGGTCAAATAGCGGAGGCTTCCGGCCGCTCACCCCACCCTCGCAGGCACGTTGGCGGTCTCAGCAGTGAACCTGGCCAGTGGATCGCAGAACAGCCACCGCGATCAGTTGTCCAGCATCAACGTCGGTGCGATCAGCCTCATGAGGGCCGGCACGTCCGCCGCGTTGTCCCGCCCCGCCGCGCCATGCTTGAGCCGGATACCGATCTCGGTCCCGTTCCTGGGCCGAGAAGCATGCCTTGCGCGCCATTTGGAGTACGGAACGTGTCCAGCCACAGGTTCGATCCGACGCCGATGAGGCCTTCGGCCTCGTACCCGGCACAGCGCGGAATCCAGGCTCCTGTCCACACCCCCTGCCCCGTTGGAGGCCTCCATGTCCGGGCTTGATCAACTGTTCGCCGCACCGGGCCCGGTCAGGATCGCCGTCCAAGACGACCGCCGCTCGGACGCCTGGGACGAGATTCGGCGCGACGGTGTGGTCTAACTGGCCAATGCCTTCGCGGCACGGCACTTGATCGAGCTGGTGCTGCCCGGCCTGCGTGTGTCCCTGCCGCTCGGCTTGATCGCCGTGTCGGCGCTGGTCGTGGTCGCGGACGGGTCGCCGATGGTGGCCGCGGAGGATTACGGGGTCGAACCGGACCCGTACACCGAGCCCTGGCAAGGGGATCAGTACACGAGCTACGAGTGCGGGAGCTGGGCACAAAGAGGGAACTAAGCCACCATTCACGGAGTTGACTGCTCAAAGGGCATGATCGGCTCCCGATGGGAGGAACCGGCACCGTGAACGATACGTACGCCCAGGCCGCGCAGCAGCTCGCCGGCCTGCCCGATCACATGCTGGCCGATCACATGCTGGCCGAGCGCGCCCGGGCGCTGCGCGGGCAAGTGACCTCGGAGGCGTACGCGCTGGTGGCCGAGGCGATCGGCCGGGTCGGCGGGAGCCGCTGTTCGCCCGTGGAGCTGCGGGCCGGGATCGCGATGCACCAGGGCGCGGTGGCGGAGGTGGCCGAGCACGCCGCCTGGGCCCCGGCGGTGACCCTGGCCGTCTGCGCGGGCGCGCTCGAAGAGCGTGGGGTGCATCTGATGACCGATGACGACGCGCCTCTGACGACCGCGGTCTGCCTGCTGCTCGGGCTGAGCGTCGAGCACCTGAACGAGGAGATGGAGGACGAGGAGCGCCGGCGGGCGTACGAGGCCGATGTGACGGTGGGTGCCGCCAACCTGTTCCCGTACGACCATCTGCACGACAACCGGCGTACCAGCCCGGGGAAGCGGGTGGTGCGCGGCCCGTACCGGGCTGTGGTGACCGACGCCGATCACGTCCTGCTCGACGGGTCCGACACCCGGCTGTGCGTGCTGGAGGACGACGAGGAGGTGGCGTCGGTGAGCCGGCGGGCATACATGAGGCGCTACGAGCGCCTTGGAGGTGTGGCCGTGGCCGTGACGTCGGATGCCGCCGAGTTCGGCCACCTCTATGGACTTGAGGTGGCAGCCATCGCGCCCGTCCAGGACGACCACGACGCCGTGATGTACGCCACCACCCGCGTCAGGCTGAACGCGCTGGCCGACGCCGCCGCCGAGCACCACGCGGCCCTCCGCCCGGTCCTGATCCACGCCGAGTCCGAGGACGTCATCGAGGCGCTGACCGAACTGCTGGCCGAACGCGGGCTGCCGGTGTCCACCCCGAACCCGCGCCGACCGCTCGCCGACGCCGGCCGGCCGGGGATGGTGACGCTGCTGGGGGACACGACGACGCGGGACGCGGTCATCCTGGGCGGGGACCTGGACTGGATGGCCGAGAAGCAGGTGCTCGCCTCGGGGCTGGACCCGCTGTCCGCCTCCGGCGACATGTGGCAGGCGGCCGTGGACAAGGCCCGCCGGGAACTACTGCCCCAATGGAACTCCGACCGGCGCGAGGCGATCGACGCGGGCGGCCTCGTGGTGCTGGGGGCGCAGCGCATGCGCTCCCGGCCGGAGGCGCACCTGCGGGCGCTCGTGGGCACGCAGGGTGACCTGCGGTTCTACATGTCGATGGACGAGGACTGGCTCGTCCATCACGTGCCCAAGCTGGGCTGGCGCATCATGAGGGACTCCCGCGACCCCATCACCGGGCCCTTCCTACGCTTCGGCGTCAATCGGCTGCGGCGGCAGGCCGAGGAGTTCGTCAACGGCTACCGGCGGCGGGCGGCGGACTTCGACACGGTCGTATCCGATCTCCGTGAGCGGATGGAGGCCGAGCGCCGCGCCCTGGTGGAGGGCGACGACCCGCAGGCCGCCGCGCTGGCCCTGATGGGGTCCGGCCGCGAGATGGGGATGCGCTCCAGGGCGGCGGAGCGCGGCGCTCAGGTGATGGACGCGCAGGTACGCCACGCCGCTTACCAGGCCGTGGACTCCCAGTGGGCCGTCTGCCTGGCCGGACTCCAGGCGATGTACGACGACTACGAGAAGATCAACTTTCCGGAGGAGTCGCTGCCGGCCTACCTGGAGGAGGCGGAGCGACGGTACGAGGCGATGCAGCGCGAGACGGGCCGGATCATGGCGGACCGGCTCCTCGCCCCCGCCTCCGCCCAGAAGAAGGGCTGGTACACCGCCCCCGCCAAGCGATTCCCCTGGCAGACCTAGTCGAACCAGTGCCTAATCTGAGCGCTGTAGCTGTACTGCGTGGCAGCACGAAGATCAAAAGAGGCCAGTCTGGCGATGCAGACTGGCCTCTGACCTGTGGTGGGCGATACTGGGATCGAACCAGTGACCTCTTCGGTGTGAAGCAATGACGACTGATGCATAACTTGGTGTTTTCCCTGGTTAGGCGTCTGGTGATGCGCGTGGATGTGCGCTGGTGGGCATGTCGCAGCACCTCGGGTGTCACTCAGTTTGTCACCTAACTGGAAGCTGCGGGCGTGAGCTGTGTGCCTCAGCTCTACCAAGATCCCGCGATAGGACTCGAACCATGCTCGCGCCGTTTTAATCAATCCACGTTTCGCGGGCTGCGCTGACAGTTGCCGGGAGTGAGGCCTTTCGCGAGTACGGAGGGGCAGACGACTCGGGCGTGTTTCGTACGCGCGGCTCAGCCTCGGCCAGGCTTCGGGAGGCTGTCAGTGCGTACCCACACCCCAGGGGCCCGACATACCGCCGATATACCAGCGGGATATAGCGTTCCACGGCGTTGATCGCACGAGGAGCTCTATGAACCACGTTCCGCCTCACCTACCTCACCGGCAGCCCTGGGGCGCGCAGCCGTACGGTCAGCCTCCGATACGCAGGCGCAATCGCACGGCAGGCCGCAGCGTCGTCGACGTCACTCTGGTCGCGGTCATGCTGGTCGCCGCGGGCGTCCTGCTAGCCGCCGGCATCCTGATATGGGAATACGATGATGGCCCCAAAGGGACCGGCGGTTACCGGGCATGGTCGGCGGCTGCGGAGAAACTGGGCATCGCCGACGTCAAGGTGAAGACAGCCGCAGCTATCGGCAAGGGAGCGCTGGCGTCGAACCAGGGGACGGCCTGGTTCACGCAGACGCATTTCGTGCACAGGAAGTCCGGCAAGGTCGTCTCCTACGAGATCGCCACGGGGAAGCTCGCCTGGGAGTACCGCTTGCCGTCCGACGACCGCTGTCCGAGCTCGGCCGAGCAAGTGGATGGCCGGGTGGTGATCACGACCGGGGGCGGTTCCAGGATCGACTGCACGACCCTGACCCTCCTGGACATCGGCACCGGCAAGAAGGTCTGGCAGACCGAGCTCCCCAGCTCCGGTCCGCGGCCCGCCACGTACGACGCGCCGGTCGTCCACGGGAAAAGGGTCGCAATCAGCGCGGGGCACGGCTACTACCTCCTCGACCTGGCGACGGGGGTGCCGGAAACGGTCGAATCCACGCAGGGCTGCCGGAGATTCAGCTTCACTGTCGTCGACGGGCTCCTGCTGGCCAGACGCGTCTGCCCAGCGACCGGCGACGGGCTCGAGGCGTTCGGTGAGGCGGGTGAGAGTGTGTGGCAGTGGTCGTTGCCGCAGGCGCAGGGCGAAGGCGAGAACTGGCCGAAGCTCGCGCAGGTGCTCTCCGCCGATCCGCTCGTCGTCATGGTCACCCTCGACCCGAGCAGTCGCGACGCGGAGGTCTGGAAGGTCGATCGGGAGTTCGGTAGGCACACCACGGTGTGGAAGGGAACCGACGGCGACACCTCACCCTGCGACCCGCACGCCCCCGGCCTGCGTCACTGCCCGCGCGGCGCCATCATCGGTGAGAAGCTCGTCCTGCACACCGTACGCGCCAAGATCTACCCCTCCGCTGAAAAGCACGAGGGAACTCACAATCATGCCAATACCCACGGGGAACTGTTCGCCGTGGACCTGGAGACGGGCAAGACGGTCTGGACCACCCCGGTGATACAGAACCGGACGCTCGGCGTGATCACGGTCGCCGATGGGAAGATCATCGCTTACCAGGAAGCCCTGCCTCCGCAGACTCGGCATAGAAGAAGCCGCAAGTCCACATGGGCGGGCGTGCCGGGGCTGGTGGTCGCCATCGATCCCGCCACTGGCAGGGACACCCCGCTCATGGCCTTGCCCTCCGACTCGACCACATCCCTGCGCAATCTGACCGGCACCTCCTCCTTCGGACGCTTCGGCACCAGCGCGCTCTGGGACGGCAAGCGCCTGGCCATCTACAACAACGAGAGCTTGAACGCGTTCGGGCCCACCGTGGACGCGGTCGTCTTCGAGTGATCAGCGGGGCCGAGGGCTATTCTGCGCTCGAACGCGATCCGTACCGGAATGACAAATGCATTCGCTCGGTACTACCGGGTGGAGCGGGCGGCAGTCGCCGCCGAGTCGGTCTGCTGGGTGTGGTCGAGGAGGACCTCGGGCTCCATCGAGACCGTGGATGCTGTCTTCGGCAACGGAGATCAAACTGGGTAGTGGCTCCCGGAACGCGCGAGAACTCACGATCGATCATCCCGTCTGCCGTCGACCCACCGCGGAGCGGCAGCGGGCCGGTGACGGAGGTGCAAGCCCGGCTTGGCGTGTCCGTTCGCCTATGCAGTTTCCACGGTCATTGGACGCCAACGGTTACAGCCGGGCTTGCGGCGGAGGAGGCGGTCTGCTGGGCTTGCCTGGGTCGATGACAGACGGGATGAACCCTGCCAGCCACCCCACAACCCGCACGTGCGCTCGAACGCCATCCCGGAGCCGGAGCGCCCCCGCCGGAGGCATGTAGTAAGGCTGGCCCCCGTGACCGTGCGCGCATGCGCTGGCCGGCTCCTCCTCGTGACTCGAGAAGTGCGCCCCTGTGATCAGACTGTACCGTCGCACGGCGGCCCCTCCACTCGTCCGCGCCAGCCGTCCGGCGCGCTTTTAGCCGGCCGCCTGGAGCCCTAGGAGTGTTCTGAAGATGTTGCTTGAGTGATCGGTGGCAGGTAGATGGCCGGGTGGGCAAGGCTTCGCGGCGAGGTTGGGTGGTTCGTCATCGCGCTGGGGCGCTTTAGCTGGTGGCGGGCTGCAGGATCCAGGTGCCCTGCACGTGGGTGAGTCCGAGGTTGATCAGGCGGCGCAGGTTCAGGGCGGCTGCTCTCAGGTGGAGCCAGAGGTTGTTGCGCAGGACGCCGCGGTAGCGGAGCTTGCGGGCGCCGCCGTCCGCGCCGATCAGCCAGGCGATGGAGCGTTCGACCATGGGGCGGTGCTGCCGGTAGGTGGCGGCCAGCGTGGGGTCGGTCGGTGGCCCAGGCCCAGCGGGCCTGACGTAACAGGGCGTCGTGCGGGTGCAGCTGCAGGGGACGGCCGTCCTTGCTGGTGGTGCAGCGTTCTCGGAGCGGGCAGGAGCGGCAGGCGGCCCCGAAAGTGACATACCGTGCTGCGGTGATATGCCGTATCACTCCGGCCGGGCAGGTGACGGTGCCCGCGGCCTCCTCGACGTGGAAGTCATCGATGGTGAAGCCGCCGGCCACGGCCGGGCGCAGCGGTGCGGGCTTGATGATGACGGTGTGCCCGGCCTCAGCCAGCGCGGCGCGGGCGTCGCCGGTGCCGTAGGCCGTATCGCCCAGCACCTCGAACGTCGCAGGGCCTGCGGGCGGCTGGGCGGGCGGCTGGGCCAGCAGATCCACACCGACCACCGCCTCATGGTTACCGGCTCCGGCGGCCATGGTCAGCCGGACGCCGGTGAACAGCCCGGTATCGGGTTCGATCACGACGTGGGCCTTGTAGCCGTCTTGGCGCTGATGCACGGTCTTATGCACGTGCCGGGCCTCGGTGTCGATGGTGGAGATGACCCGGTCCGAAGCGACCCTGCGGGCGATCCGCCAGCGCCCGTCGGTGCCGTCGGAGCCCTCGGCCGGCTCGACGTCTTGGCCGGCCACCAGCGCCAGCAGCGCCAGCTCCTGGACCGCCGCCTGCTGCAGTTCACCCGCCACTGCGGCTGCCTCGAACGCGGCCACCACCGTGAGCGCGTCGCTCACCAGGCCGGACACCAGCTCTTGGCGAGCCTTGGCGTCGTCCCAGGCGATCGCGGGCTTGCCCGTATCGGCGTAGTCGACCGCATGGCAGCGCTCAGCGATCACCTGGGCGGCGCCCGGCACATGCCGGGCCACCCGCCGCACCCAGGATGGCGCGACTGTCATGGATCGGATCTTCCCAGGTGATGAAGGTGACACAGGACAGTCACTCAGTTAGTCACCTGGAAGATCAAAAGGGCCACTCCCCATGTTGGGATGTGGCCCTTGACCTTGGTGGGCGATACTGGGATCGAACCAGTGACCTCTTCGGTGTGAAGGAACATCGGGGAGTCTGGAGATGTCGATCTGAGTCGATCGGGGGGCTTCTCACCTCGCCAAACACTCCAGGGAGGACACGGGTAATCCGAGTAAGTCACAAGGCGTTGGCTCCCAAAATTGGCTCCCTGCAGCTCCTTCTTAGTGAGAGGGAGGTCGTCATGTCTACAAGATCAATGAGCGCTCCGACCCAGGCCGTCGGTCGCCCCGGAGGGTGGCCGCCACACTGGTCGGTCACGAAGATCCCTTTTGCTGTGAGTTGCAACCCTCGGTCGCCCCGGAGGACGATCGCCACCCACCCGGCCGAGGGCATCACGCATTTTCGTGGGTGTTGCGATCCTCGGTCACCCCAAAGGGCGACCGTCGCCCGCGGCCCGCGGCTCGCTGGCCGACGACGGGCACGTCGTTATGACCCTCAGTCGCCCCAGAGGGCGACCGCCCACTCGACTGCTGGAGCTGCACGGCGTTGCCGAATCCCCAGTTGCGACCCTCAGCCACCCCAGAGGACGACCGCCACTGTACGTGCAGCCCGACATCATCAGCGTGCTGCTGTTGCGACCCTCGGTCGCAACAGAGGGCGACCGCCACTGTGCGCGAGCTCGACGATCGGCGCGGTGTTTGGGATGTTGCGACCCTCGGTCGCCCCCGGGCGACCGCCACCTCGCGAGATCCCGCTCAAGAGCACTGACTGATCGTTGCGACCCTCGGTCGCCCCGGAGGACGACCGCCACGTGACGCCCGGCTCAACCGTGACCTTTCGCTATACGTTGCGACCCTCGGCCGCCCGGGAGGGCGACCGCCACGGGGATGGTCATCTGCTCGCCGCCGATCATAATGTCGTTGCGACCTCCGGCCACCCCGGAGGACGACCGCCACCCGCCCTGGAGCATCGGGTGCACGAGCTGCAGGTAGCGTTGCGACCCTCGGTCGCCCCGGGAGGCGACCGCACCCAGGAACGCGTGTTCGGCGTTGTCGTTGATGAGCTCGTTGCGATCCTCGGTCACCCCAGAAGGCGACCGCCACATCCAGGTGATCAACGCGATCATGGCTGATCAGCAGTTGCGATCCTCGACCGCCCCTAAGGGCGACCGCCGCCCCTGCGCAGCCTGCTGGTTGTTGAGACTGAGACCGTTGCGACCCTCGGCCGCCCCGGAGGGCGACCGCCACCGGACATCACTTACGCTTCGGTGCCCGACTCCTAGGCAAGTTGCGACCTCGGCCGCCCCGGAGGGCGGCCGTCACACGATACAGCCTCGCCACGGATCAGAGCAGCCTCACGGTTGCGACCCTCGGCCGCTCCAGAGGGCGGACCGCCACCGCTTCCACGTACTTCACCATGGTGAGTCTTGAGGTTGCGACCCTCGGTCATCCTGGAGGGCGACCGCCACGCCCTGCGTGCCGTCCGTGTTGACCGGGTCGTCGGCGTTGCGACCCTCGGTCGCCCTGGAGGACGACCGCCACCTGCCCGGAAGCACTGAGTACTCCTACGCAGAGGTGTTGCGACCCCCGGTCGCCCCGGCGGGCGACCGCCACACGGTTGATTCCGTTCGAGCACGAGGTGCCGGAAGAGTTGCGACCCTCGGTCGCCTCTGGGGGGCGACCGCCACTGCGCTCGCAGGGCGTTGGCGATTGCCACCTCCTGGTTGCGACCCTCGGTCGCCCCAAAGGGCTGCCGCCACTGTGCCACCCTCATGCGCGGCCCGGATCTCGTTGTAGTTGCGACCCTCGGTCGCCCCAGAGGGCGACCGCCACCGCTCGCCCTATCGCTGCTGGGCGACCCGGGCCGAGGCGTTGCGACCCTCGGTCGCCCCGGAGGGCGACCGCCACGCCGCACGACAAGCATCCGGCTATCAACACTGAGCTGTTGCGACCCTCGGCCGCCCCGGTACGTCACCGCCACGTTGCGACCCTCGGTCGTCCCGGAGGGTGACCGCCACCTGGACACCGTACTTGCCCTCGGGGCTGTGACGTGGGTGTTGCGACCCTCGGTCGCCCCGAAGGGCGACCGCCACCACAACCCAGATCTGCACGACAATGCCGACCAGCACGTTGCAACCCTCGGTCGCCCAGGAGGGCGACCGCCACAGCGCCGCGCGGTCAGCCCGACGCCGCTGTGGTTGATCCCGTTACGACCCTCGGTCGCCCCGGAGGCGACCGCCACCCATTCATACCCGTGCCGCGCCGACGCACGATCGGATTGTTGCGACCCTTGGTCGCCCGAGAGGGCGACCGTCACGGATGAGCCGGACCCGTTGTTGACTTCAAGGCTGCGACCCTCGGTCGCCCCGGAGGGCGACCGCCAGCACGCGGGCCCGTCGTCTTCGTGGGGCAGGTGCAGTTGCGACCCTCGGTCGCCCTGGAGGGCGACCGCCACGCCTCCCGATTGCGCCGGCGACTGCCTTGATGATGGGCAGGTTGCGAACCTCGGTCGCCCCGGAAGACGACCGTCACGGCAAGCGCCATGGCGTCGAGCCGACACTCTTGGCTGCACTCCTCGATCGCAGCCGAGAGAGGGAGACCGCCACGACCACATGATGGGCGCGGCGTGCGTGGCCGGGAAGTTGCGACCCCCAGTCGCCCCAGAGGGCGACCGCCACTGTACCGGTACGCGACCAGCGTGCCCCGGATGTTGCGACCCCCGGTCGCCCCGGAGGGCGACCGCCACCCGGAGGACGCTCCTGGTACAGCAGCCAGCCACGCATGTTGCGACCCTCGGTCGCCCCCGAGGGCGACCGCCACTCGTGCAGCGGGACCAGACCGGGTTTGACGATCTCGTTGCGATCCTCGGTCGCCCCGGAGGGCGACCGCCACACGAGCCACGGGCATGAGGTCGGCGTAGATGTGCCAGTTGCGACCCTCGGTCGCCCCGGAGGGCGACCGCCACGGCGAACTGCTGGTCGTGGCGATCGAGCTGACGCAGTTGCAACCCTCGGTCGCCCCGGAGGGCGATCGCCACGCCGGACGCTGAGGCGCGCGACCGTGAGCGCACGTCGTTGCGACCCTCGGTCGCCCCAGCGGGTGACCGCCACGGCCGGATCATGGACCATTGAGACGCAGGCGGAGAGGTTGCGATCCTCGGTTGCCCCGGAGGCCGACCGCCATTCTGCGAACAGTGCGTCATGGCCTGGCTGGTCATGTTGCGACCCTCGGTCGCCCCGAAGGGCGACCGCCACCTTGCCTCCGCGCGCGTCCCCGCTCATGTGACACCAGTTGCGACGCTCGGTCGCCCCGAAGGGCGACCGCCACTTGAATCGGCCGCTACTCCCAATCACGCCCATGAACGTTGCGACCCTCGGTCGCCCCGGAAAGCGACCGCCACGGCGACGGTCATCCGCTCGCCGCCAACCGTAATGTCGTTGCGACCCCCGGCCACCCCGGAGGACGACCGCCACCCTGCGCCCATGAGCACCTGGAGGGGATCCTGGTCGTTGCGACCCTCGGTCGCCCCGGACGGCGACCGCCTCCTTCCGGGTAGATCTCGTTCAGCCCGCCCGGATGTTGTTGCGACCCCTCGGTCGCCCCAGAGAACAACCGCCACCCGAGCGTGAGCGATCACGGGCGGACGGAGCTGGAGCAGTTGCGACTCTCGGTCGCCCCGGAAGGCGACCGCCACGACATCTGAGCAGGCATTATTCCGTTCTCGGTGCCACCACGAGGACTTGTGAATTCACTTATCAAGGAACATTTAGGGTGATAGCCCCTAAGGGATCTACCGGGTGTCGCGTGAGCACTTCGGGTTTCGGCACCCCTTACTCGGAGGATCCCTGCGAGAGCTGAACTTTAGGAGACAGCACCGACAGTTTCGCCGCCTTCCACCAAATCGGCGCCAACAACATCAATTGCTCACGTTTCACCGTCTCCCGCCCCATGCCCTCGGTTGCGCGACCTGCATGCTGGCCACAAGAGTGTTTCCATCCTCCACATGCCGAGCATAGCCATCGGACAGGCCAAATCCGGCTTTGCGGCAAGTGTAAACGGCAGGCCCGGGCGCGCGCCGTCATCGTACGTCGGGCGGCCACACCATAATCACGCACCTTGACGTTCATGGTCATATTGTGCTCCAAGCAGGCGAGAGGCTAATTGTCGGTAGCCCCTTGTACGGTTTCTGGCCATGAGAACAGTTAGCCCCGCCCAGCGGGATTCAGATCCCGACGAATGCCCGTTATGGGCACATAGCCGTGCCAACGGGACTGACCGCAGGCACCTTCTGGAGGATCATCTCCGGTCGGTGGCCTCGTGGGCGGGGCAGTTCGCCGAGGCGTTTGGCGCTGACCAGCTTGCTCGTTGGCTGGGGCTGACGCATGACTTCGGAAAGGCTGCCGATATTTGGCAACGGAGACTGCTTGAGGTGGAAGGCACCGATGATCCTGTGGGGATCGATCACCGAGCAGCGGGGACTCGGTTCCTGGTAGACCAGCTAGGGTTCGACGCGTTCGCTCTACCGGTCTATGGCCATCATGGCGGGTTGGATCATCCGAGCGCGATGGCGAACTTCCTGGCGTCTCCTCCGCTGGATGCCGTGCATGAAGAGCAAGCGCTCCAGCGTCTGCGGGCCCGTCTTCCTGAACTGGCTACGCCGATGGCTCCGATCTGGCCGCCGTGCGCCTCTGATGCGCTGGGTGCTGAGCTGCTGACTCGGATGTTGTTCAGCGCCTTGGTCGACGCGGACCACTTGGATACTCAGGTTCATTTCGGTAAGCGACGCGAGCATGTTGCCGCCCCGGTGGCAGCGGCTCAGCTGCTGGACCGGTTCGAGGCTGGGCGGAAGGCCAAGCTGAGCGATCGACACGATCGGACACCGAGTCCGGTTGATCCATTGCGAGGTGAGGTCTATGACGCGTGCGTCGCCGCAGCATTACTTGAGCCGGGGTTCTTCAAGCTGGCCGCGCCTACCGGCCTCGGCAAGACGATCTCCAGTGCGGGGTTTGCGCTGCACCACGCGGTAGCGCACGGGTTGCGTCGAGTGGTGGTGGCGGTGCCGTTCATCTCGATCACCGAGCAGAACGCGAAGGAATATCGCGGCCTCCTGCGCTCAACCCCACAAGATTCGGTGGTGTTGGAGCATCACAGCAGCGTCGCGTTGGATGGTCCGGGCAGCCGGTGGCAGCGGCTGGCAGCCGAGAACTGGGATGCGCCGTTCATCGTGACCACGACAGTGCAGTTGCTGCACTCGCTGCATGATCGGCGGCCGTGGGCGATGCGCAAGCTGCACCGGCTGGCCCGGTCCGTCATCGTGCTGGACGAGATTCAAGCACTGCCGGTGCACCTGCTGATCCCGATCTTGGCGATGTTGCGTCAGCTGGTGGAGCACTTCGGGGTCACGGTGGTGCTGACCTCGGCGACTCAGCCGGAGTTCTGGGATCTGCCACCACTGCGTGAGGTGCAAGCGGTGGAAATCCTGCCGGATCCTGCCGACCTGCAGCGGCGGCTGCGTGCCATCCGGCCGATGCGTTACCGGTGGGAGGTCAGTCCCCGCCGATCGCTGAAGCAAGTGGCCGCTATGGTGTCCTCAGAGCCGGCCACGCAGGTGCTTACCGTGGTGAACACCGTCGATCACGCCCGCACCGTGTATGACCTGCTGAACCAGGAGCGGTCGGGGGCAGTACGGCATCTCTCCACCCGGATGTGCCCCGCGCATCGCCGCGATGTGCTCGCCGACGTCGAGACGACCTTGAAGCGAGAGCCGACCAAGCCGCTGTATCTGGTGTCTACCCAGCTGATCGAGGCGGGCGTCGATCTTGACTTCCCAGTCGTTTACCGGGCGATGTCACCAGCGGAATCGATTCTGCAAGCCGCCGGTCGGTCCAACCGGGAAGGACGACGGCCCGAGGGCGGCCTCGTGGTGATCTTCGATCCGGTTGAGCACGCCATGCCAGCCAGCTACGGACTGCCGGTCGCCGAGACCCGCCGCCGATTCGGCCCCGCCAAGCAGACCGAACCAGACGACCTCCGAACGCTGGCGGACTACTTCCATGGCTACTATGCCACCCTGCCAGATAAGGCCATGGGCTCCGAACTGCTGGCCGCTCGCGCCTCCTGGGACTTCCCTACGGTGGCCAGAGACTTCCGGATGATCGACGAGGACGGCATCCCAGTCGTCGTGCGCTACCACAACCCCCACGCCAACGAGCGGCCGGATCCGATCGATAGCTGGCTTCAACAGTTGCGGCGTGACCCCGCCCGCGGGCATGTGTGGCTGCGCCGCCTTCAGCCCTACACCATCTCGCTGCCCAAGAGCCAACTCACCAAGCCGCACGTGGCAGCCCTGATGCGTCCAGTCATCGGCGATCTGTACGAGTGGATCGGCGACTACGACCTCAATACCGGCATCGTCATTCCCGCCAAGGAGGAGAGCCCGTGAGCAAACCCGCCCGCGAGTCCTATCCCGCCCTCGTTATGGAGGTGCGCGGAGACTTCGCCTGCTTCACCCGTCCGGAGCTGAAGGCCGAACGGGTCAGCTATCCGGTGATGACGCCCAGCGCCGCCCGCGGCGTGCTTCAGGCGATCTTCTGGAAGCCGGAGTTCGATTACCGGATCGAGCAGATCGACGTGCTCAACGAGATCAAGTGGTTCAGCATCAGGCGCAACGAGGTCACCGACGCGCCCAGCCTGAGCACGGTGCTCAAGGAGGGTCGCCGCTACCACTTCCGCGCCCCAGACAAACGCGACCAGCGCAACACCGTGGCCTTGCGCGACGTGGCCTACCGCATCCACGCCCAGATAGAACTCAAGCCCCACGCCACCGCTCACGTGGCCAAGTACCGCGACCAGTTCCACCGCCGGATCGAGCGCGGAGCCTCCTTCACCCACCCCTACCTGGGCACCCGTGAGTTCTCCTGCACCGACTTCAGCGCACCCGACTACAGCAATCAGCCCATCATGCGCAGTGAAGACCTGGGCGTCATGCTGCTGCGCATCGACTACGCCTCGCCCACACCGCGCTCGCTGTGGTTCACCGCCCAACTGCACCAGGGCGTCTTGAAGGTGCCGCGTGAAGGCATCCACGACCCGGCCCGGGATGCCGAGATCGACACCGCCGAACGGCGGAGGGCCTGATGCTCCTGACTCGCCTCCAGCAATACGCCACCGCCCACCCCGAGCACATCCCGCCGCCCTTCCACATCCAAACCGGTGTGCATTGGCTCGTCGACCTGGACGGACGCGGCTACCCGACCGCAGGACCGGTCGCCGAGCTCGCGCCGATCCGCGATCCCGGTGATCCCAGCGGACGGCGCGGCCTGCCTATGGTGGTGCCCAGTCTGGGCCGCACCTCGGCCGTCGTACCACTACTGGCCTGCGACAAGATCGAGTACGCGCTGGGTTGGCCCGACCCCAAAGACGCCGACGACGAACGTAAACGCGCCCGAGCGCACCGCTACCACCAGGCATTCATCGACCTCGTGTGCGCCTGGGCAGACCACGACCCCCACGAGCCTGCCGCGCAAGCCCTACGCGCCTTCCTCACCTCCCAGGGCGTTGGCCACATCCAGCCGCCGGAACACTTCGCCTCCGGCCAGATCGTGATGTTCCGCATCGACGGCCAGCCCGCCCACGCAACCGCCAGCGCCCGTGCCTACTGGAGCCTGGTCGCCTCACAGCGCAAATCCTCCGGTGCCCACGACCGCTGCCTGATCTGCGACACCGTCCAGCCAGTACTGCAACGAGCCCCACGCCCCGTCCGACCCGGCCTGATACCGACCGTGGGCCACGACCCGTTCAGCAAGACCGAGCGTAAACGCGGCAACTCCGCCTCCCTGGTGAGCGTCAACCAGCCCGCTCAAGGCTTCAACCTTGTCACCGGCCTGCAGCACACTCCCCTGTGTGAAACCTGCGTCGAGGGCTACACGGGCACGCTGGAACACCTGCTGCAACATCCCAACCACCGGCGCACCATCGGCGACACCGCGATCATCTGGTGGATCGTGCCAAACGACCGCACAAGCAACCCGGCCGTCCCGCAGAGCGGGGCTCCCATCCAGCTGCTCTTCAAACCTGATCCCATAAAGATCGCCACCATGCTGGACGCGCCCCGCGCCGGCGCTCCCATCGTCGCCGGCACTGCACACACCGAACGTTTCTGCGCGACCACCCTGTCCAACAACTCCGCCCGGATCATGGTCCGCGACTGGATCGACATCCCTCTGCCCGAGGCGGAACAACACATCGCGTCCTGGTTCTCCGACATGCTCATCACCGACCCCTGGACAGGCCAACGACGCTTCCCCTCCCTGTTTCGCCTAGCCCTGGCACTCGGACGCTGGCAACCCGGCAAGAACGGCGCCCGCGGCAACTACGCCCCCTTCGGCGCCAAGGGTGCCCAACGCCCCGTCTGGATCCAACGCGAACTCCTGCACTCCGCCCTCAACGGCACCCGGCTGTCCTCAGCCATGCTGGCCCACCTGCTGCTACGCATCCGCACCGACGGCGGGTTCGACCTCACCCGCCAAGCCCTGATCCGGCTCTGCCTGACCCGCTGCCACCCCAACCAAGCCCGGAGGCTTCCCATGGCCCTCGACCCCAACGACGACACCCCCGCCTATCTGGCCGGCCGCATGTTCGCCGTTCTGGAGTCCCTCCAATACGCCGCTACCCGCGCGGGTGGCGGACAGCTCAACACCACCCTCGGCGACCGCTACTTCAGCCGTGCCGTCACCAGCCCAGCCTCCGCGCTGATCCCCGCCGTGCGCGGTTCCCGCGCCCACATGAAGAAGCTACAAACCCGCGACCGCAAGGCCTACGCCGACTTCTTCGCCCGCAACCTCAATGACCTCATCGGTCGACTACGCCCCTTCCCCACCTCCCTGACTCTGTACGACCAGGGACTATTCCTCAACGGCTACGCCGACCAGCGCAACCACGACATCGCCCGCGCCCGCGCCCGCCGCCTAGCCGCCGACGACCTCATCCCTGACAGCGCCGCCGACGATCCCAACACCGACGCAGAACCCGGCACCACCCCCGACACCGACAACTCCGTCGCCCTGGAGGACTGACCATGACCGACCAGATCCCCACCCACCTCGACCCCGCCCGCCGCCACGACATCGTCATGCTCTTCGACGTCCACGACGGCAACCCCAACGGCGACCCCGACGCCGGCAACCAACCCCGCCTCGACGCCGAGACCTACCAGGGCCTAGTCACGGACGTCGCCCTCAAACGCAAGATTCGCGACACCGTCCCCCTGCTCCACCCAGACGACCCCCGCTACAAGATCTTCATCGAGGCTGACGTCGCCCTCAACAGCCAGATCGAACGGGGTTTCGCCGGCGCCGGCGTCAAACCCAGCAAGAAAGCCACCCCCCAAGAACGCGACGCTGTCCACAAGTGGATGTGCGACAACTTCTACGACGTCCGCCTCTTCGGGGCTGTCCTCTCCACCGGCGATGCCCAAGCCGGACACGTCCGCGGCCCCCTCCAAATCGCCTTCTCCCGCAGTATCAGCCCCGTGTTCCCCGTCGATCACGCCATCACTCGCATCACCCAAACTCGCCAAGCCGACATCGACAAAGGCGAACGCACCGAAATGGGTTCCAAGTGGACCGTTCACTACGGTCTATATCGCGTCCACGCCTACTACAGCGCCGCCCGAGGTCTCCAAACCGGCATAACCAGCCAAGACCTCGACACCCTCTGGCAAGCTCTGACCAACATGTTCGATCACGACCGCAGCGCCACCCGTGGCGAAATGGCCATCCAGGGCCTCTACATCTTCAGCCACGACAACGCCTTCGGCCGCGCCCGCGCAGCAACTCTCTTCGACCGCATCAAGGTCACACCCCTGAACCAGAACGTGCCCCGATCTATCGATGACTACAAAATCGAAATTAACGACATAGACCTACCAACTGGAATCACACTCACACCCCTCATCTGAGGCAAAGCAGACCGCGAGGCATTATGCACTAACAGCAAGGCAGCGCCAGCTGCACCTGGTGCTGCCAATTACAGCATTACCAGGCATCTGATGATCGTGCTTAGGACAGCCGAGAACTAAAACGGGACGAGGACCGGAGCCTGGATCACGTGAGTCGCGTATCGAAACTTGAGAACTGAAGACAGACGCAAGACATGGCCAAGCAAGGCGGTCGTCCTCATCAGCGGCCGAGTATTGAAACCTGATGGCGAGTGCGACGCGGGTCAACTGACGGTGGGGTGGCAGTCACCCTCCCGGGCGGCCGAGGATCGCAACGACACGTGGGCGGCGACGTTCGGCGACGTCATCACCGTGGCAGTCGCCCTCCGGGGCGACTGAGGATCGCAACAGCTTGGCGATCAGCTTGTTACGCCGACCGATGCCGTGGCGGTCGCCCTCCGAGGCTACCGAGGATCGCAACATCCTCGCGGCGGCCGTCATCCTGCGTGGCGTCTTCAAGGGGCGGTCGCCCTCCCGGGCGACCGAGGATCGCAACCCCACGAGATAGCGCTTCGGCGTCAGAGTCGCGATGAGGTGGCGGTCGCCCTCCGGGGCGACCAAGGATCGCAACAAGCTCAACCCGACGATCGACGGCTCTGGCGTCTCTCGTGGCGGTCGCCCTCCAGGGCGGCCGAGGTTCGCAACACGCCCGGTTCGACTGGGGCAAGCGAACCGTTAGCCAGTGGTGGTCGCCCTCCGGGGCAACCGAGGATCGCAACGCGTATCCGGTCGGGCATCCCCACTGCCGGTCCGGGTGGGCGGTCGCCTTCCGGGGCGGCCGAGGGTCGCAACCACGGTGAAGTGAGATCTTGGCCGCCTCGCTGGGACCTGGTGGCGGTCGCCCTCTGGGGCGACCGAGGGTCGCAACTGCAACTGCTCGACGCTGCTGCGCACCTGGCTCGGCACGTGGCGGTCGCCCTCCGGGGCGACCGAGGGGTCGCAACGGCAAGGGGCCGGTCGAGGCCGGAAAGTTGACTGTCGTGGCGGTCGCCCGCGACCCGCGTCATCGCGAAGGCCGGCGTGGTGGTCGCCCTACGGGGCGACCGAGGATCGCAACCACGGGGTGATGCCCGGCCGCGGGCCGGCAACGGGGTGGCGGTCGCCCTCGGGGGCGACGGAGGATCGCAACCAGCAGAGCGTTCAGGAGGCGTTCTTCACGGGTCTCGTGGTGGTCGCCCTCCGGACGACTGAGAATCGCAACTGCGTCTGGTACGCATCGTGACCGAAAACGCGTCTGCCGTGGCGGTCGCCTTCCAGGGCGGCCTAGGATCGCAACCCCGAGGACGCCCCGGCCCTGGTGCGCTACCCGCTCAAGTGGCGGTCGCCCTCCGGGGCGACCGAGAATCGCAACCGGTTCGCGTACGTGTCCGCTCCCATGGCGTCCGTGCCGTGGCGGTCGCCCTCCCGGGCGACCGAGCATCGCAACAGGGTCTCCGCTGTGAACGTGGCTGCTGCGTCCCGGTGGCGGTTGCGCTTCGGGCGACCGAGGATCGCAACTTCCGGGCGCAGTAACGTGGCGGTCCGCTACGCCGCCGCGGCGGTCGCGCTCCGGGGCAACCGAGGATCGCAATGCGTCCAAGTTGGGGATACAGCCGTACCCACTGTGGTGGCGATCGCCCTCCCGGGCGACCGAGGGTCGCAACTCGTTGCAGGGCGGCACGGGCACCATACGCCGGGGTGGCGGTCGCCCTTCGGGCCGACCGAGGGTCGCAACGTGCTCGTCTCCTGGGACGCGTCCGAACCGTGGCGGGTGGCGGTCGCCCTCGGGGCGACCGAGGGTCGCAACCCTGAGAGGCCCGCCTGCGCACGCAACATGCGCAGGGTGGCGGTCTCCCTTCCGGGGCGACCGAGGATCGCAACGCGTGCGCGTCCGCGCTGAAGCTCGGGTGGGGGCTCAGTGGCGGTCGCCCTTCGGGGCGACCGAGAATCGCAACGACATCTTCGCCCACGATCACGCCTCCCGCACGTTCGAGTGGCGGTCGCCCTCCGGGGCAACCGAGGGTCGCAACACCTACAACTTCGACAACGGCTACTACGTCCGCTGGTGGCGGCCGCCCTCCGAGGCGACCGAGGATCGCAACTTCCTGGAGTTCTGGAGAATCGCGGCGGCGGCGCAGGCGGAGTGGCGGTCGCTCCCCGGGCCGAGCCGAGGATCGCACCAGGGCATCCATGCCCGATACATGCTCGTCATCCTGGTACCGGTCGCCTCCAAGACGACGAAGGATCGCAACTTCGCGAGAGTGCGAAGCAGGTTTTCGAGGAGCATCTTGTGACGGTCGCCCTCTGGGGGGACCGAGGGTCGCAACGGCGCCGCGCGCACGCAACCCACTACCGCCTCGGCGTGGCGGTCGCCCTCCAGAGCGACCGAGGATCGCAACTTGACTCCGGATCTCTGCCAACCTGCCGGATCAGGATGGCGGTGCCATCCGGGGCGACCGAGGATCGCAACGCCGCCCGGGGCCGCGCCGTCACCGCCGAGGACTTCGGTGGCGGTCGCTCTCTGGGGCGACCGAGGATCGCAACCACATGGGCCCCTCCCGAGGCTGGAGTGACATGGGTGGCGGTCGCCCTTCGGTCGACCGAGGATCGCAACGCCGACGGCATCCCCCGGCAACTGGCCGGCCGCGGCGTGGCGGTCGTCCTCGGGGGCGACCGAGGATCGCAACGCCCGAGTCATGTACGCCGTGGCCACCGGCGACGCCGGTGGCGGTCGCTCTCCGGGGCGACCGAGGATCGCAACCAGCGGGCAGAAGGGCTCAAGGCAGATGGCGTGGTCGGTGACGGTCGCCCTCCAGAGCGACCGAGGATCGCAACTTCATCAACAGCGCGCTGCCGGGCGGCGTCATCGAGGTGGCGGTCGCCCTCCGGGGCGACCGAGGATCGCAACCAATGGTTCCCGGACCGCCCGTAGGTACACGCGAGTGGCGGTCGCCCTCCGGGCGACCGAGGATCGCAACCTGACCGTCACCCTGCCCCACATGCTCGGCGCGGTGGTGGCGGTCGCCCTCCGAGGCGACCGAGGATCGCAACCACGTGCCGCTGGGCAGGTACTTGTTGACCAGGTAGTGGCGGTCGCCCTTCGGGCGGCCGAGGATCGCAACATCAACGGCCAGTACGTGAAGCCGACCACGAACGGTAGCGGTCGCCCTCGGGGGCGACCGAGGATCGCAATTACTACTCCGACTCCATCAGCGGCTCGTGGACGCAGGTGGCGGTCGCCCTCCGGGGCGACCAAGGATCGCAACGTTGAGCGTGCTATGGATGCCGACGCCTGGGACGGTGGCGGTCGCTCTCCGGGACGACCGAGGATCGCAACGTGCCCAGCAGCAGCGTGCGGAACTGATCGCCCTGAGTGGCGGTCGCCCTCTGGGGCGACCGAGGATCGCAACATGGCCGTGACCTTGCTGCGGACCCCCGTGGCGAAGTGGCGGTCGTCCTCCGGAGCGACCGAGGATCGCAACTGGCTACGGCACGACGGCACCATCTACGTGGTTGCCGCGTGGCGGTCGCCCTCCGGGGCGACCGAGGATCGCAACTTTGAGCTGTACGGCTGGAGTGATGGGGCCGGGAAGTGGCGGTCGCCCTCCGGGGCGACCGAGGATCGCAACTCGTTCGCGGATAGGTCGGTGACCTCGTCACCGGGTGGCGGTCGCCCTCCGGGGCGACCGAGGATCGCAACTACGCGTACCTGACCCAGAACGTGGCCGGATCGCTGGTGGCGGTCGCCCTCCGGGGCGACCGAGGATCGCAACGTAGGACAGCGCGATCACGCTCTCTCCGCTGATCGTGGCGGTCGCCCTCCGGGGCGACCGAGGATCGCAACACCATGGCCTTGTCGGTCGGCACGGGCGGCTCGCGTGGCGGTCGCCCTCCGGACGACCGAGGATCGCAACTCTCTCGCCAGACGCTCACGGGCGATACTGAGCTGTGGCGGTCGCCCTCCGGGGCGACCGAGGATCGCAACTTGTAGACGCCATACCCGGCCACACCAGTACCGGAGGTGGCGGTCGCCCTCCCGGGCGACCGAGGATCGCAACTCTAGGTAGACCATGCTGGGCTCATCGCCAGGGAAGTGGCGGTCGCCCTTCGGGGCGACCGAGGATCGCAACTCGATCGCGAACTCGACGCCTTCTTCGCTGATCTCGTGGCGGTCGCCCTTCGGGGCGACCGAGGAACGCAACGCTTTCAGCCACTGGTCGATGACCCAGCCCTTGAAGTCGCGGTCGCCCTTCGGGGCGACCGAGGATCGCAACATTCTCGACGTCCTCGACGGCAACACGCACCTCTGCGTGGCGGTCGCCCTCCGGGGCGACCGAGGACCGCAATCTGGTGGACGGGCCAAGGCTCGCTCTGTGAGGAATGATGTTCCTATATGAAGGGTTACATTCAGGCCGTGACCACTGCGCCGAGCGCTGACGAGGGTGCTGCTCTGGCACATAGCATCGCCTCGGAGCGTCTGGCCGCTGGCGTACAGATCGTCGGCCCAATTCGGTCTCTGTACTGGTGGCGAGGGTCTTTACGCGACGAGCAGGAATGGCAGTTGATCATTATAACCACGCATGCTCTGCTCCCCGCGCTTGAGAACCACATCAAAGCCAACCATAGTTATGAGACACCAGAAATCATCGCAACTGAAATTATTGCAGGAAGCGATGATTATCTAGACTGGATCAGACAGGAGACGCGGAGAATTGACGCTTCGTGATGGCCAACTCTTCTAGGAACGCGCGGACTGGCGGTTGAGTCTGCCAGCGCCTGAGCGACTCTGCGAGAACGATAAAGCGTGGCAGCCAGATGCCGGACTCCGTTTCACGAATGATCGCGAGACCCTCCCTGGCTGCTTTGACAGCTTCCATCACCGAGCCGTGCACGAGATGAGCTGTGGCAATGTCGCCAAGAATGATGCCTGCGCGCTTTCGTTCCACCTCGGGCAAGCGCGCTATGACGGCACGGGCTACCTGCTCGGCTTCGTCCAGTCGGCCGATTTGTGCGTAGGTGGAGATCTGGAAGGAGTCGAAGCGATCCCGGTCTAGGAATCTTGTCCATACGCGGTCCTCTTCTGGATCCGCGATATTGAACGCCTCGTTGGCGTCAGCCCACGATTGAAGGGCTGCTTCCTTTTCTCCTAGCGCGGCGCTCTCTTCCGCGTGCCTTGCGGCCAACCATGATGTGGTTCCAGGTGATGTCTCCCTGGGCAGATGCTGTAGCGCGGTGGATAGGAGGGCGCGCGCCCGCCCGTGATTTCCTTTGCCGCTTGGTATGTAGCTCCTGTATCCAAACGCGCACGCGATGATAGCTGGGTCGTTAGCCTCCTTGGAGGCTTTCTCTGCCGTGTCATAGAAGTTCCGGGCAGCAGATACGTTGCCTAGATCTGTTGCGATCCAGCCGGCCAGGACGCTGCTTTCTCCCGCCACGACGATCAAGCGTTGGCGAAGCTCGTCTTTGGGATCGGTCGCGGTGCCGTTCAGGATGGTGCCGACCTCGTTCAGGTGGGCTGCAAGTCCCTTGAAAATCGTATGTGCGGGGAGCATTTCTTCGAGACGGTGGAAGCCGGCGGATCTGGCCTCCATCTCCCGCACGACCGCTTCGTCAAGTGCGCTCGGCCTGGACAGGGCGAATGCGACCTTCTCCCATGCCTCACTTTGAGCTAGAGCTGACTGGGCACCGAGTTGTGCGACCATGGCTAGCAGTTCGCGGCGTTTCAACGGCTCGCCCCTTTTCCCGATCGCTTCAGCGAAGAGCTGCAAGTCGAAAGTGTCTGTGGGGATCTGGACCCCATCACTGACGACCTGTGCACCGCCTCTGCCGCCAGAGGACGACAGTCCCAAATGGCGACGCAGATGGGCAGGCATGCCCAAACCATCAGCGAACGCCTCAAATGTATGCTTTGCGGTCGGGATGCGCTTGCCGCTCTTGTACTCGCTGATGCGGCCCTGGGGCCTCCCGGTGAGATGGGCGATCTGGCCTTGGGTGATGCCGTACTTGGTGAGGATGCGGATTAACCCGCCCAGATCACGGCGTTTGCACGCGTCTTCCACGTCCTGACGTGCGAAAACAGTCTCAAGAACTTGTCGTGCCCGCTCTTGATCCATAGTCATGGCGGCGTTCCGTTCCCCTGGTAGCGCAGCCTTTCGAGAGAAGTGAAGCTCTTCAAGTCCATCACACCGTGAGATATCACGGTGAGATTCTGCGGAACCGGTCTACTTGGAAACCTCACATCAGTTCATGGCGCAGGTCAGGGCTGATCTGAGGCAGAGCCGAAGATCCGCATTTGTCTGGCTTCCGCCTGTTCTTTGCTCAGAAAGCGGAGTTGCGGGAGGGCCAGAGCATGACCGGGGAGCACGAGGCGTATCGCCTCAACCCCATCGTCGCCGTGGCCGATCAGCTACAGCGGGAGCTGGCCGTGCACGGGATCACGACCGATGTGCACGACGGCTACGGGCTGGCCGTGGTGTCGGTATGGCGTGGCCTGCTCGTGTGGACCAACGGTGATCTCTTCTGGTGGCTGGCCGGCTGGAATGACCGCCGCGCCCGCGCCATCTACGCCTGGCATTCCACGACCGACCCGAAGAGGGCTGCACGACGTATCGCCGCCCGGTACAAGGATCTTCGCGGCGTGCTGGACGGGTCGTGATCGAGATGGGGCAGAGCAAGTGGAGCCAAGCCCATCCCGTGGCCGATGAAGCGTCCGAGCTGGGGAAGACTCACGCATGGTGCAGCCCCTTTTCTAAGGCCGCGTTCCTCGACCATTTCGATCTGAATATCGATGACTGCCGTCAGGGTTACACCGCCGCCTCGCTGTATCACCTGTACTTGGATTCTCGTATCTGTACGCGAGTCCGGGCCTGGACCGAAGCGGAAGACGCACGGTCGGCGCTTGCCGAGAATCCCGCGCTGCCGCCGCCCTGACGCGCGACGGTGCGGTTGATCGTGGCTCGCTCACACCTGTGCCACCGCGTCCCGCATCGTCGCGTCAACGCCCCCGGCAGAGCCCTCTGCGCTCGAAAGAGTGCCAGTTCCCAAGGGCTCTGTCGGGGGTCCCTTTGCGTCTGGCGTCGTGAGCTGGGGTTTATCTCACCGCAGGATCTGATCCATCTCATCGCCAGATGTTTTTGATCTCACTACACGATCACACCGCGCGATGGGTTCACCCCTTCCCCGAAACCTACTTTCGCCTCGTAGGTCACCGGAAACGGAAGGGAAGTGATCTAGATGAGCCCAGCTCAGCACCACCGGCGCCGCGACCTGATCGCGGGGCTGCGCACGCTCGCCGCTTTCCTGGACAGCCACCCGCAGATGCCCGTCCCCAGATACGGAACGGTACGGGTGTCGATCCACACGCTCTACGACACCGACGCCACCACGGAGACGGAGGCGATCGCCGAAGTCGGGCGGGTGGCCGCGCTGTTGGGCGTCACGCCCACGATCCAGGGCGGACATCACGTCGCCTGTGCGACGTTCGGCGCGGTCTGCTACGAAGCGCTTCACGTCACGCACGCGGCCATGGCGCGTCGCCAGGCCCTGGACTCCTACCGCGACGCGATCACCCTCGACGAGATCGAGGGGGCGTGAGCGATGGACATCGGACTGTTCGTGGTGTTCCTGGGCCTGGCCCTGTCGATCGGCACGCTAACGCTGTTCGCGGTGCTGGTCACCGTGATCCGCGCCGAGGACCGCCGCCACGCCCCCACCGGAACCCTGAGCCGCCGCCTCCTGGGCACTCACGCCCACCACTGCCCGCCGGCCGCCCGTCCCGGGAGGAGGTGAACCCCTGATGCGAGCCCTCCCATTCCAGCCTGGCCAATGCCTGTGCGGAGCTGCCACGCCCGGAACCCTGCGATGCCGCAAGTGCCGCGCCCGCTGGCGCTGGTGCCGCCGCAAGTCCCGCCACGACGGCATCTAGCCCCATCCCCCAGTCCACCGCGAGATCCCGTGAGAGGAGGTGAAGCCCAAATGACGGTAACTATCCCGCTGGTGCTCGTGGTCGGCGCGGTCGTGTTCATCGCCTGGCGCTATCTGGGCCTGCGCTGGTGGCACGCGCTGATCTGCCTGCTGTTCGGCTTCCTGCTGGCCGCCACCACGCTCGCACCCGACATCCGCACCGTTATCCAGGCCGCCCTGAGCTGGATCACCGGCCACTGAACTGCCCGCCAACCGAAGAAGGTGATGCTTAATGCCCCAACGCCACCCCTACCCCCACGCTGATCTCCAAGGAGCTGCCACCCGCAACACCACCGCCGCCGAACTGCTGACGGCATTCGCCAAGTCCGCCCCCGCTCTCGACCACCTGTGGCGCCACATCTTCGACGCCCTGGCCGATACCCCCGTCCTGATCACCGAAATCGACCGTCTCCGCGCCGAGCTGTCCACCGCCCGCTACCAGCGCGCCAACCTGATCGCCGCCATCCGCGCTACCCTCGCTGCCCACGAGGAGGGCGAGTACGACCCCCTGTTCTACGTGCGCGACGAACTGCACTTCCAGCACCGCACCGACACCCGACGCGCGACAGGTGGTGGCCGATGAACCGTCATCGCGCCTCGCGCTACCAGATGCGGCGCAATGCCCGCCGCATGCGCCGCTACGGCGTCGAACCCATCGGCCTGATCACCGATGACCTCGAATTCGCGCCCCTGGTCATCGCCAGCATCGCCCGCACCGTCTGGCGCTACCGGTCCGAACTCGCCCCCTTCACCGCCGCGTTGGTCACCGTGGCGGTGGGGGTGACCCTGCACACCTGGTACCCGGCCTGGTGGCCCATCGTCCCCCTGCTAACCGCCGCCGTGGCGCTGACGCTGCTCGTGTGGGGACGCTGGGTGAACCTCACTCGCCCGATCGAACGCGGCTATGCGGCGATCACCACGGCGTTCGCGGGTGGATGGTTGACCGCCGCCGCCCGCATCGGCCCCTTCACCCCGCCGCTGCCAGCGATCCTGCTGATTGGCGGAGTGCTGCTGGCTGTCCCGTGGTGGGCGCACCGCCGTCGGCGTGCCCGGGTCCGCGTCGAGCGGGCGCTGGCCGCCTGGCCCGACATCGCCAAGGCGGTCGGCCTGACTGGATCACGCGTCCAGTCCGCGATCGTGGACCTGTGGGGCTACCGCTTCCGGCTCGGGCTGGGACTCGGCCAAACCGTCGAAGACGCCATCAGCGCCGTCCCCCGCCTGGAATCGGCACTCGGCACCACACGCGGCGGCATCCGCGTCCAACCGGTGGCCACCAAACAGGCCAACCGAGCCGACGTACGGGTCATCGAAACCGACCCACACGCCGACGCCATCGCCTGGCCAGGCCCCTCCATCGCCTCGATCACCCAGCCCGCCAAGCTGGGACTGTTCGAAGACGGCGCACCTGTCCGTGTCCCCCTGCTGCGGCGGCATGGGCTGTTCGCGGGCATGTCTGGGGCAGGCAAGTCAGGTGGTGTGAACGTGCTTCTCGGAGACCTGACCGCCTGCCAAGACGTCATCTTGTGGGCGGTCGACCTCAAGCGCGGAATGGAGCTGATGCCCTGGGCATCGTGCATCGATCGCCTGGCCACCACCCCGCAAGAGGCAGAGAACCTGCTGGCCGATGCCGTGGTCATCCTCGACGGACGGGCCGACGACCTCACCAAACGGGGCGAACGCGTCTGGGAGCCGTCCCCCGACAGGCCCGCGCTGATCATCGTCATCGACGAGTACGCCGAGCTGGCCAGCGAGGCGCCACGAGCCATCGACTACGCCGACTCGATCGCACGGCGGGGCCGCGCACCAGCCGTCAACCTGATCGCAGCCACCCAACGCCCCTCCAAGGACGCCATGGGCAAGAGCGCGGTCCGCGCACAGATGGATGTCCGGCTGTGCTTCCGCGTCCGGGAGCCCCGCGACGGTGACCTCATCCTGGGCCAGGGCATGGTCAAGGCCGGCTGGCACCCCCACAAGCTCGACGCCCCCGGTAAGTTCCTGATCAGCTCCCCGGAACACGACATCCCCCGCCGCGCCCGCACCTACCTCCTCGACGACGAGGGCGTACAGGCCACCGCCGAACGGCACGCCGAACACCGCCCGTCCCTCGACGAGGTATCGGCTCAAGCCCTGCAACGCGCGACTGAGACGCCCGCCCCGCCGCCGCAACCCGCCGTCCGACCGTCACCCCGGCACGCCCGCGACAACGCCGTACGGGAAGCCGAGGAGGCTCTGACAACCGCGCTGAGGCAGGCCCCCGACGACGGGACAAGCATCGGTGATCTCATACACGCAACCGGCATGCGCCGCACCTGGGTCTACCAACGCCTCCAGGAACTAGGCCATGCGCGCCAGGTCGAACAGGTCGCACGGGGACGCTGGCGCGCCCTCCCCGAGATACACGATCCGTAATCGTCTGCGTCCGTTGTCCGCGTCCGTCCGCGCGTCTGCGCATGTATAGGCCGTGACAGACGCGGACGGACGAACGGACGGAACATCACAGCCCGTAACCAAAACACGCAAACCCCGCGAAGGAAGAGAGCCGCCCACGACAAACCGAGAGGGGGGATGCACATGCAGGCATACACCGTCGAACAGGTCGCAGAGATGCTGAGCATCGGACGCGACAAGGTCTACTACCTGCTCCGCACACAGCAGCTCAAAAGCATCAAGATCGGCAAGCTTCGCCGGATCACCGACCAGCACCTTGCCGACTTCATTTCCTCGCTGGAACCGATGGACGAGGCGTAGAACGCTGTGCTACACCGTTCGCATAGGCCGGACGCGAGACACAACCCACCGTCCGGCCGGCGCCTCTTGATAACTGCATGACACGAAAGGAAGCCGTCTATGACGAGCGACCGAACGACCCTGCCTCCCGTACGCGTGGACACAGAACTGAAAGACCGTCTCCGCAAGTACGCCGAGTCGCAGGAACGAGATGTGTCGTGGGTGATCAGGAAGGCGATCGAGGAGTACCTCAACCGTCACGAGAAAGGGTGATCCCTTGGCCAAGATCCTGATCGGCAAGTACGAAGCGACCATCTACCCCGAGGGGGACGGCTACACCGGAGCCATCTCCCTCGGGTTCGGCCCCGACGGCAAGCGCCAACGCCTCAAGCGCAAGGCCAAGACCAAGACCGCGGTCAAGGACAAGCTGATCAAGGCCGTCAAAGACCTTGAGGCGGGCATCACCGCATCGGAGACCTACACCGTGCGCGATGCCATCAACGACTGGCTCAGCAAAGGTCTCAAGGGCCGATCCGAAAGCACCGTCACCAAGCTACGCATCCTCGCCGAGACACACGTCATCCCAGGGCTGGGAAAGATCAAACTCGAGCAGCTACGTGCCGATCACGTGGATGAGTGGCTTGACCAGCTCGCCGGCAAGCTAGCCACCACCACCCTGCGAGAGATTCACAGCGTACTTAAGAGGGCCATCCGGCAAGCTCAGGCGCGTGACATGGTGCTCAGGAACGTTGCCGAACTGGTCACCACGCCCAAGGGCACGGACGGCCGGCCAAGTAGAGCACTCAATCGGCAACAAGCCGAAGCGGTGCTCAAGGCCGCCAAGTCGTCCGAACTCCACGCGTACGTGGTGATCAGCCTCACCACAGGTGTTCGCACCGAGGAAGCCCGCGCGCTGCGCTGGGATCATGTCGTCGCCTGGATACCGGACAGCAAGTCCTGGCGACCGGTGACCGAAGTGGGGTTCAACCACAGGAAGTTCGCCATCTACGTGTGGCGCGCCGACCGAGATGGAGGTGACACCAAGACCCGCAAGTCACGTCGCACCCTGGAACTGCCCAAGCTGGCAGCTCAGGCCCTCCGGCAACACCACGTCCGCCAAGCCGCCCACAAGCTCAAGGCCGGCGAGGCATGGCAAGATCACAACCTGGTGTTCTGCACGAGCGTCGGCACCCAACTCGACGCGTCAAACGTGCGACGGGCATTCCGAAAGATCACCAAGGACGCGGGACTCGGAACCGCCTGGACGCCCCGCGAACTGCGTCACTCGTTCGTCTCCATCATGAGTGACCAGGGCGTGCCCATCGAGACCATCGCCGATCTCGTCGGGCACGCGGGCACCAGCGTCACGGAAGCGGTCTACCGGCACCAACTCAGGCCAGTGATCACCAAGGGTGCCCACACGATGAACATCATCTTCGGCGACAGCCGACACGGGTAGAGAGTCCGAGTGAGATGGCTCCCCGATTGGCTCCCATCGACTTCCAGACACGAAAAACGGGGCTCCGGATCTCTCCGAAACCCCGTCTCATCTGCATCTTCGTGGTGGGCGATACTGGGATCGAACCAGTGACCTCTTCGGTGTGAACGAAGCGCTCTCCCGCTGAGCTAATCGCCCGCCCTGTCGGTTCCTCGCGGTGCCGACGGGGAAAACCATACCGCACTCTGGCGCCTGCTGGCGAAGCGAAGCGATCGGGCGGTGGAGCGTGGGTGTGGATCCCCGGTGGATCTGAGGTGGTTCGCAGGTGGCTCCGCGGTTGCTCTGGGGTTGCTCCGGGGAGGATCGGGGGAGGTTCCGGGGTGACGACGACGGGGCCGTGGGAGGGATTCAGGTGAAACGCGGCGGTTGCCCACCGGCGGGGTGGGTCGGTGGCATACCATCGTCCTGTTCCGTAAGGCACCGATCGCGATCTTTTGGCAAGAAACGTTCATGGTCGAGCGCGGCGGGACAGGCTCCACAACACGCAAAACCCTCGTAAATACGACCCGATTTGATCCCGTTTAGCCTGGTAGATGCCTAAATGTCCAGCTGTGATGTGCGTTACAGAAGGCCCCTGGAGCGGAATCTTTCCTACAGGTTTCTTCGTTCCGCGTCATAGCTCAGGACGAAGTCCGTCAGAGCAGTGAAAGCCCCGAAGAGGGGACCTACGACGAAAAGGTTTGGCTGACGATGAACAGCACCACCGTCTCCGCCGAGCTTGGCCTTCGGCTTGTGGTCCCCGACCGTACTACCGTCCCCCTGCTCGCCGGACTGAGTTACACAGCCGACGATCCTTACGCCATACGCATGGCCTTCCACGTGGGGAATGACGAGCCGGTCGAGTGGATCTTTGCTCGCGAACTGCTCACTGTGGGCATCGTGAGGCGTGTCGGCGACGGCGACGTGCAGGTGTGGCCCGCGCGTGCCGATGGCGAGCGCACGCTCCACATCAGCCTCACGTCCCCGTTCGGGCAGGCGCTCTTCGAGGTGCCGCTGGCCCCGCTCACCGAGTTTCTCCACCGTACGTACGAGAAGGTCCCCGCGGGCCGTGAGACGGACTACATGGACCTCGACGCCGAGCTGACCAACATGCTCTGGCCCTCCTGACCCTCTAGCCAGGCAGCGTTTCCAGGACTTTGCGCATGCGGGCGATCTCGATGCTCTGACCCGAGTACACGTCCTTCGCCATCAGCCGCATGCGCTGGTCCCGGCCTGTCGCCAGCTCCTCCCCCGCCATCTTGACCGCTCCCTCGTGGTGTCTGGTCATCAGCTGCAGGAACATACGGTCGAAGGCCGCCCCCTTGACGCCGCGCAGCGCGTTCAGCTCCTCCGGCGTCGCCATGCCGTACCCCGCCGCCTGGGTGTGCGTGTGACCGTCCGGGGCGGTACGGCCGAGCTCGGCCAGCCAGGCCGTCATGGCCTTGATCTCCGGGGTCTGGGCGGCGGTGATCTGGCGGGCGAACGCGCGGATGGTGTCCGTGGTCGTACGGTCGTTCACCAGTGAGGTCATCTCCAGGGCCTGGCGGTGGTGGGGGATCATGGCCTCGGCGAAGCGCACGTCCGAGGCCACCGTCGGTCTGGGCGTCTGCCCGACCCGCTCCCCCGGCGTCGCGGTACGGCCCGGCGTCCCCGGGCTCCCCGGCACGATCACCGGTGCCCCCGTGCCCACGGGGGAAGGCCCGGCCGGCTCCGGAGAGCAGGCGGCAAGGGCGATTGTGGTCACAACTGTGATGAAGACGGCACGCGGGCCCGTACCCACTGACATAGCTTCCATAGTGAACTACGAGACAAAGGGGAATGCGCGTTGATCTCTGCCAAGTTGCGCGGAGCGTTGTTGTGTACGGTGCTGCTGTTAACTTCGGCCTGCGCGGCGGGACAGACAGCGTCCGGGGCCTCGACGCCCGACACCTCCACGCAGGAGACCAGCGCTCCAGCCGGCAAGCCGTCCGCCACCGGTGACGTGACGATGAGCGACAACGTCAAACTCGTCGCCCAGATGCGCCGCCCAGCCCCCCTGAACGGCCGGGACGACATCAACACAGACCTGGCGTTCCAGGGCGATTACGCGTTCGTGGGCAACTTCGGCGGGTTCGCGATCTACGACATCAGCAACCCGACCAAGCCTCAGCTGGTGAGCACGGTGTCCTGCCCGGCCCAGCAGAACGACGTCTCGGTGTACGGCGACCTGCTCATCCTGTCCATCGACGAGCCGCGCGGGGGCGAGGAGTGCGACTCCGGCGAGGACAGCCCCGAATGGGAGGGGCTACGGATCTTCGACATCAGCGACAAGAAGAGCCCCAAGTACCTCAGCGCGGTCAGGACCGACTGCGGCTCGCACACGCACACGATGGTCCCCGCCGGGGAAACGCTCTACGTGTACGTCTCCTCGCCCGGCCCCGAGCCCGACTCGCAGACGTGCCCCCCGCCCCACGAACTCATCCAGATCGTAGAGATCCCCACAAAGTCGCCTCAGTCCGCGAAGATCGTGGCGAAGCCGGATATCTTCCCTGAGCGGCAGCACTCCGAGCTCGCCTCCGGCTGCCACGACATCACCGCGTACCCCGAGAAGAAGCTGGCCGCGGCCGCCTGCTTCGGCGACGGCGTGCTCCTCGACATCTCCGACCCGGTCAGTCCGAAGGTCCTCCAGCAGATCACCGACACGGAGAACTTCCAGATCTGGCACTCGGCGACGTTCAACAACGATGCCACGAAGGTCGTGTTCAGCGACGAGCTGGGCGGCGGCGGCCAGGCCACGTGCGACAGCAACACGCCGCGCACGAAGGGCGCGGATGCCGTGTACGACATCGTGAACGGCAAGCTGGAGCGGCGCGGATACTTCAAGATCCCTCGGGATCAGCAGGAGAACGAGAACTGTGTCGCCCACAACGGCTCCCTGATCCCGGTGCCGGGCAAGGACGTCATGGTGCAGTCGTGGTACCAGGGCGGGGTGTCGATCTGGGACTTCACCGACTCGGCCAGCCCGAAGGAGATCGGCTTCTTCGAACGCGGCCCGTTCCCGGGCGGCGGCATCGCCGGGTCGTGGTCGGCGTATTACTACAACGGGTACATCTACTCCAGCGACATCATGGAGGGGCTGGACGTCCTCCAGATCAACGATCCCCTCACCGACCCGGCCAAGAAGGTCAAGATGGACGACTTCAACGTCCAGACCCAGAAGTCGTACTGAGCTGAGGGCTGACCGCCTACCGCCGGCCGCCCCACCCGGGCTGGGGCAGCTCACCCGGCTACCCGGGGGCGGCCCACGTGGCCGTCCCCGGACCTCGGCTCTCCCGTCGGCACCCGCCCGGGGCGGCCCCTGGACGCTGCTCCGGGGCACGGCCCACCCGGGGCCCGGGTTGCAGCCCGCTCGGCCGCCCCTGGACGTCGTTCCCGGACGCGACACCCCGGCGACCGTCTGTGGGTGGGTGCTCTTCTCGTGGGCGCCCGCTCACTGGGTGCTTGGGGCCCGCTTGGGCACTGCCACTACGTGGACGATGTAACCGAGTGAGGGTGGCGGGCCGATCAGTCGCCGCAGGGTGAGGCTGGCGGGCCGCTTGATCGCCGCCGGGTGAGGGTGGCCGACCGGTTGACCGTCGCCGGATGAGGATGGCGGGCCCATCGGTCGCCACCAGGTGAGGGTGGCGGAGCATCAGGCGCCACCGGGTGAGGGTGGCCAGCCGGTGGGCCGTCATCGGGTGAGGGCTGTGGGACGGCCGGTCCTAGGGTGAGGTGGTGGGGCGGTCGGTTGTCGCCGGGAGTTGCCCGATCAAGCCGAACAGCAAGAAACCCCAGCTCACGGCGGGTGCCGCGAGCTGGGGTTGGAGCATGGTGGACGATACTGGGATTGAACCAGTGACCTCTTCCGTGTCAGGGAAGCGCTCTCCCGCTGAGCTAATCGTCCTTGGAGGTGGCGACGGGATTTGAACCCGTGTGGACGGCTTTGCAGGCCGCTGCCTCGCCTCTCGGCCACGCCACCGAGCCGGAAGCTCCGAGCGGAAGACGGGATTCGAACCCGCGACCCTCACCTTGGCAAGGTGATGCTCTACCACTGAGCCACTTCCGCATCCGCCTCGTTTAACCGGGGCGACGAGAGAACTCTAGCGAATCCTGGCCGAGTACCCAAACTGGATTACGCTCGCGCAGGTCACGTGTGGCCCCCGTTAACGGTGATGCGCTGGCCCGTGACGAATGCGCCGCCCTCCGAGGCGAGGAACGAGACGGCCGCCGCGACGTCGTCGGGCGTGCCCATGCGCCCCAGAGGCACCTCCGCGAGGTAGCCGCTCTCGTCGAGGCCCGCGTGCCGCTCCACCGGGATCCAGCCGGGGGCGACGACGTTGACCGTGATGCCGTACGGGCCCAGCTCGCGGGCCCAGACCTCGGTCATGGCGTGCTGCGCGCTCTTTGCCGCGATATAGGCGGACATGCTGGGCAGTTTGCGGTCCACGACGTCGGAGCCGATCTGGATGACGCGCCCGCCGCCGTTTTCCTTCATGCCCGGCAGCACCGCCTGCACCAGCAGTGTGGGACTCTTGACGAAGAACTCGAGCTGGTCGAGCTGCGCCTGCCAGGTGAGGTCCTCCAGCGCGATGGTCGGCTGCGGGCCGGTGGCGTTGGCCACCAGGACGTGGACCGGGCCCAGGCGCTCGGTGACGTCGGCGATCAGGGCCGGCACACTGGGCTCCTGCGTGACGTCGGCGGCGAACGCCTCCGCGGCGCCGCCCGCGGAGCGGATCTCGTCCACCACCCTCGCGGCGCCGGCGGCGTCCCGGTTGTAGTTGACGGCGACGGCCAGGCCGTCGGCGGCCAGCCTGCGCGCGATCACGGCTCCCAGGCCGCGCGACGCGCCGGTCACGAGGGCGACTGCTGTCATGAGACCCGACTCTAGCGACGATCTCCGGCGACGATCCCCCTCAGCCCCTCAGCCCCTCACCCCCTCGGACAGGGCCTCAGCCTCAGTGACTCGCCCCCCGCCGACCAAGCCCAAGCCCAAGCCCAAGCCACGCTACCGCCAGGGGCCAAGGGCCAGGGCGCAGGCTCAAGCGGCGTGAGGCCCCGTGAGCGCTGAGAGGCATGAGCGGCCCTGAGCGGTACATGAGTGGCGTGAGGGCCGCGAGCGCCCTGAGCGCCGTAGGCGCCGTAAGCGCCGTGGTTCAGAGCTTCGGTGACGCGGCCCGCCGCCGAACAGGGTCGACACCGTAGGCAGGGTTCTAGCGGCGTTGCCGGCCGCCGGTCAGGCTCGCCGGGTACGGTTCCTCCGTTTCCAGGCGGTAGTCCCGGCCGGAGACGGCGCGGTTGCCCTCGATGACGCGCTCGGACGGCGGCCGCTCCCCATCCGCCAGCGCCTGCCGCATCCTCCGGAACCGCTCGTGCTCCTCCAGCACGTACCCGGTGCCCAGCGTCGTGCGGTCGGCCTGGGTGGCGAGCAGATCTCGGAGGTACGCCTTGTTCGGCTCGAACGTCATCGGCGGCGGGCACGCCTGAGCCAGCACCTGGTCGGGATCGCGCCCGTCGAACCGCCTGAACAGCTCGGCCGCCAGCCGCAGGTGCTCCAGCTCCATGTTGAGATGCAGCTCCCAGATGCCCTTCACCCGGGGATCCGACTCGGTCTCCATGAACGAGTAGTACAGGTAGCACTCGTTGTACTCGTGGTTGAGCAGCCGTTCCCACCAGCTCTCGCCCGCGTCGACCAGCGACTCGTAGTGGGTGAGGTGCCCCTCCTCGACCAGCCCGATCTCCTGGTAGAGCCGGCGCGCCGCGGGCTCCAGGCACATGGGGCCGGCGGTCATGGAGAAGTTCATGATCTGCTGCTCGACCGCCATGACGGTGAGCGCGTGCAGCCGTGACAGCGGCTCCGTCTTTCTCCTGTCGTACGGCTCGCGCACGTTGTCCACCGGATCCCGATGCTGCAGGTGCGTCGGCCGCCCCGGCATCACCTCGGTCACCCGGCCCACGATCTTCTCGGTCGCGCGGTGCTCGATCATCTCGTACAGGTTCGCGTACCGGTAGAGGTGGTCGAGGTGCTCCAGCAGGCCGAACTGGTAGGCCTGCTTCAGGTACTCGTCCGGCTCCATCCGCGCCGCCCACGCCGTCAGGTCCACCGCCGCCTGCTCGTAGGCGATCGTGGTCTCCAGCACCGACGAAGATCCCGGCAGCAGCCAGTTGACCACTTTCTGCTGCTGCGCCTCGATGTAGCGCACCCGCGCCAGTCGCTGCCTGATCTCGGTGTCGGGGCAGTGTCGGGCGAGCTGGTGGCTGAAGAAGATCGCCTCCGTCTCGATACCGTTCATGGTGACGATGCGGCACCGCGTGTAGGGGTCGGTGTGGTCGGGATCGATCGGCGTGACGTTCAGCTGGTTCCAGTGGCGCAGCTGGTCGTCCAGCGGGATACCCCGCTCCTGCAGTGGGTCGAAGGCCATGTCGCTGCGCTTACCCGGCGCGAAATGCGGCAACCTCCGCTTTCGGTCCGCCGACGGCCCGCGTTCGGTAAGGAAGCGCGTGCCCCCCGGAGGCTCGGGTAGGGCGCGGGCGTGGGTGAACAAGATGTCATCGATTTGCTGGTGATCCAGCACAGCCAGATCAGGGACCTGTTCGACGAGGTTGAGCAGGCGCCGCCGGACAAGGTGGAGGAAGCCTTCGACCGCCTCACCCGGATGTTGTCCGTGCACGAGACCGCCGAGGAGGAGATCGTCCATCCGTACGCGCGCAGGAAGCTCGACAACGGGCAGGGCATCGTGGGCGACCGCCTGACCGAGGAGAACCGGGCCAAACGGCTCCTCCTCGACCTCCACAAGGGCGGCGTGGACCATCCGCAGTTCTGGGAGCGGCTCGGCGAGCTGCGCCTGGCCGTGGCAGCACACGCCCGCAGCGAGGAACGGTACGAGTTCGTCAAGCTGCGCGCGAACACCTCCATGGTCGAGCGGCGGGCCATGGCCGCGGCGGTGCGGGCGGCCGAGAGCCTCGCCCCGCTGCGCCCGCACCCCGGCACGGAGAGCGCCACCAAGAACATGCTGGTGGGCACGCCGATCGCGCTGATGGAGCGGGCGCGCGAGCTGATCCGCAAGGCGCTCGGCAAGCGCGCCTGACCCTTCGACGCAGGTCGCAAGGCGCTCGACGGTCCGATGCGCGTCGCAGGGCGCTCGGCAAGCGCGGCCGACCCTTCGACGCAGGTCGAAATGTCGCCGTACTAGCGTCGTACGCATGGAGTACATCGCTCGCGACGCCGACATAGCGCCCGTCGCCGCGCTCATCGCGGACCCGACCAGGGCGGCCATGCTGACCGCCCTCCTCGACGGGCGGGCCCTGGCGGCGGGAGAGCTGGCCAGGGTGGCCGGGGTCAGCGCCGCCACGGCGAGCGCCCACCTGGCCAGGCTGCTCGACGGGCGGCTGGTCGACGTCGTACGCCAGGGCCGCCACCGCTACTACCGCCTGGCCGGGCACGACGTGGCCGAGGTGCTGGAGGTGCTGGCCAGGGTCAGCGCCCGCCCACCCGTGCGGTCCCTGCGCCAGTCCAGGCAGGCCAGGATGCTGGAGGAGGCCCGCACCTGCTACGACCACCTCGCGGGACGGGCCGGGGTGGGGCTGCTCGACCGGCTCACCGAGGGCGGCTACTACGCGGCGCAGGACCTGACCGAGGCGGGAGAGCGGCTGCTGACCGGCATCGGCGTGGACGTGGACGGCGCGCGGAGGTCCAGGAGGCGGTTCGCGCCCGAGTGCCTGGACTGGACCGAGCGCAGGTCGCATCTGGGCGGTGCGCTGGGGGCGGCGATCACCGAGGTGCTGTTCGAACGGGACTGGTACCGGCGCGGCAAGGTGCCCAGGGCGGTGGTGCTCACCGACGAGGGCAGGGAGGGGCTGTCCGCATTGTTCCCGAGTAAGGAGCTAACATCGGGTACGCCGGTTACTTAGCGAGCAGCGAGAGAGACACCCCATGCGCGACAAAGAAGTCGTGAACGTCGGCCCCGAGCCCCTGACCTTCGACGACGTCATCAGGGTGGCCCGCCACGGAGCCCCCGTACAGCTCACCGACGACGCACTCGCCGCCATCTCGGCGGCCCGCCAGCGGGTGGACGAGCTGGCCGAGAGCCCGACGCCCGCGTACGGCATCTCGACGGGCTTCGGAGCCCTGGCCACCCGGCACATCGACCCGGCCCTGCGCGCCCAGCTCCAGCGCTCGCTGGTGCGCTCCCACGCGGCGGGCAGCGGGCCCGAGGTCGAGACCGAGGTCGTACGCGCGCTCATGCTGCTGCGCCTGCACACGCTCGCCACCGGCCACACCGGCATCAGGCCCACCACGGCCAAGACCCTGGCCGCGCTGATCAGCGCGGGCATCACGCCGGTCGTGCACGAGTACGGCAGCCTCGGCTGCTCGGGCGACCTCGCGCCGCTGGCGCACGTCGCGCTCACGCTGATGGGCGAGGGCGTCGTACGCGACAGCTCCGGGACCCTCCAGCCGGCCGGCGAGGCGCTCAAGCAAGCCCACATCGACCCCGTAGAGCTGGCCGCCAAGGAGGGCCTGGCGCTCATCAACGGCACGGACGGCATGCTCGGCATGCTCATCCTGGCCATCCACGACCTCACGGCGCTGGTCAGGACCGCCGACGTGAGCGCCGCGATGAGCGTGGAGGCGCTGCTGGGCACCGACCGGGTGTTCATGCCGGAGCTGCAGGCGCTCAGGCCGCACCCCGGCCAGGCCCTGTCCGCCGCCAACATGACCAAGGTCCTGCGCGACTCCGGAATCATGGCCAGCCACCGCGACCCGGAGTCCTGCACCCGCGTCCAGGACGCCTACTCGCTGCGCTGCGCCCCCCAGGTCGCCGGGGCGGTCCGCGACACGATCGCGCACGCCGCCACCGTGGCCGGGTGGGAGCTGGCCAGCGCCGTCGACAACCCCGCCGTGCTGGCCGACGGCCGCGTCGAGTCCAACGGCAACTTCCACGGTGCCCCGATCGCGTACGTCCTGGACTTCCTCGCCGTGGTGGCCGCCGACCTGGCCTCGATGTCCGAACGGCGTACCGACCGGTTCCTGGACGTGGCCCGCAACCACGGCCTGCCCGCGTTCCTGGCCCACGACCCCGGCGTGGACTCGGGCCACATGATCGCCCAGTACACCCAGGCGGCCATCGTCTCCGAGATGAAGCGCCTGGCCGTGCCCGCCAGCGTCGACTCCATCCCCAGCTCGGCCATGCAGGAGGACCACGTGTCCATGGGCTGGTCGGCGGCGCGCAAGCTGCGCAGGTCGGTGGACGGGCTCACCCGCGTGCTGGCCGTCGAGGTGCTCACCGCCGCCCGCGCGCTCGACCTGCGCGCCCCGCTGGAGCCCGCGCCGGCGACCGCGGCCGTCGTCAAGGCGCTGCGCGAGACCGTACCGGCCCCCGGACCCGACCGGTTCCTGGCGCCGGAGATCGAGTCCGCCGTACGCCTGGTCGCCGAGGGCGGCGTGGTGGCGGCGGCGGAGTCGGTCACCGGCTCCCTGGCCTAGCGCGGGAGGGCGACGATCAGGTCCACCTCCAGCAGCAGCCCCGGCCGGAACAGCCTGGACACCTCCACGGTGGTGCTGGCCGGGGGCGTGCCGGTGATGTACTTCGCGCGGACCCGTCCGTAGTCGAGAAGCTGGTCCATGTCCGTCACGTACGTCCGGATGAACGCGATGTCCTCGAACGTCGCCCCCTGGTCGGCGAGGATGCGCGAGATCACCTGGAAGATGTGCTCGGACTGGGCGGCCATGGATCCTTCGCCGACGATGTCCCCCTGCTCGTCGAAGGCGGCCTGGCCGGAGACGTAGAGCATGTCGCCGACGCGTACGGCGTGCGAGTAACGGCCGTTCGTGGCGGGGATCGTCGACAGGTTCAGCGGCACCGCGCGGCGGGCGGCGCCCCCGCCGACGTGCTCGGCGATCGCCGTCAGGTCGCGCTCCCCCAGCCCGGCCGCCCGCGCCTCCTGCAGCCTGGCCCGGGCGGCGCCGATCATCGATGGGGCCATGGACGCGCCCTCCCAGGCGCCCAGCTCCAGGTCCTTGGTCGCGTGCCCCAGCGAGTAGCGGGTCTCGGCGGACGGCACGCGCAGCCGCTCCGCCAGCGTGCCCAGCGGGGTGCCCGACAGCACGTCGATCAGCGCGCCACGGTCCACGCCGTGCGCCTCGCCGTACGCGAACGTCTCCGCCAGCAGCACCTGGGCGGGCACGATCGCGCTCATGACGGCGATCTTCATGGCCGCGCCCGCGCCCAGCGGCCCGAGCTCCCGCACCGACCCGAACACCGACAGCAGCTCGCGGCAGCCCGACACGTCACCGCCGGCCAGCACGGTGAGCGTGCCGTCGGCCGCGGGGCCCACGCTGCCCAGGACCGGCGCGTCCACCAGGCCCACCTCGGCGGGCAGCAGTGCGCGCAGCTCGCGCACCGCCTCCGGGCCGATCGTGGACATCTCCACCACCGTCGCGCCGGGCCGCAGCCCCGGCAGCGCCGCCGTCAGCACCTCCCGCACCGCGGCCGGGTCGCTGAGCATGGTGATGACCAGCTCGGCCCCGTCCACCGCCTCCGCCGCGGACACGCCGCTCGCGCGCCGCCACGTCGTCACCTTGTGCCCGGCCTGGGTCAGCCGCCGGGCCATGGGGACGCCCATGCGCCCCTGTCCGAGAAAAGCAATCATGTGCCACAGTCAACCTGGGTGCGAGGTATTCCACCACCGACTAGATTGCATATCAGCCATGCGAGATCTGAATGCCTTGGACCCGGGAGCGCTGCGGCTGTTCCACGAGGTCGCCGCGAGCGGTTCGTTCACGGCCGCCGCCGAGCTGCTCGGATACACCCAGTCGGCGGTCTCCCGCCGCGTCGCCGCGCTGGAGCGCGCCACCGGCGGGCCGCTCTTCGAGCGCCTGCCGCGCGGGGTGCGCCTGACCCCGGCGGGAAAGGCGCTGCACCGGCACGCCGTGGCCGTGCTCGACCGGCTCGAACGCGCGGGCGAGGAGCTGGCCGCCATCCACACCGGCCGGGGCGGGACGCTGCGCGTGGGCGCGTTCGCCACGGCCAACGTGGACCTGGTGCCCGGCACGCTCAAACTGTTCGCCGAGCGGCGGCCGGACGTCGAGCTGCGGCTGATCGAGGGGCTGACCTCGCGGCTGATGGACCGGCTGCGCGGGGGCGCCCTCGACGTGGCCGTGATCAGCGACTATCCGGCCGGGCTGTCCGCCGAGGGCGTCCGTACGGTGCCGCTGCGCGAGGACCGGCTGCTGGTCGCGCTGCCCGGCGGCCACCGGCTGGCCGCCGAGGCCGACGTGGACCTGCGGGACCTGGCCGAGGAGACGTGGATCGAGGCCGCCCCGCGCGGGCAGCCGACCCTGCTGGTGACCGCGTGCGCGGCGGCCGGGTTCACGCCGCGCAGCGGGCTGCGGGTGGCCGAGTGGACGGGCAAGTTCGGGTTCGTCGCCGCCGGGCTCGGGGTGACGCTGGTGCCGGAGCTGGCGGCGCGGGCCGTGCCGCGGGATCTGGTGCTGCGGCCGCTGCGGGGGCTGGCTCCCGCGCGGAAGGTGTACGCGGCCCTGCCCGAGACTCCGCTGCCGGCCGCGCTGGAGCTCGTCGAAATGCTGGGAGAATGGAGAATGTGTACGACGGTTTCGCCCACTTAGGCCACGTGTACGCGACCGGGTTGCGTGACGTGACCTCCGACCTGGCCGCGCTCGACGGCGAGGGCTGGTGGGCTGTCGTCGTCGACTACGAGGGCAAGGTGACGTGCGCCCGGTTCGACCGGGTGCGCCGGTCGCCCCTGCCCGCTCCCGCCCGCCCTTGGCACGGGCCCCGGCCCGACCAGTGGCGCAGTTCGCTCGACCAGGCCGCCTACGAGCAGGGCGTGCGCGCCATCCGCGGCTACATCGAGCAGGGCGAGGTCTACCAGGCGAACCTCTGCCGGATCCTGACGGCCCCCGTCCCGGCCGACGCCGACCCGCTCGCCCTGGCCGCCCGCCTGGCCGCGGGCAACCCCGCGCCGTACGCGGCCGTCATCCGGGTGCCCGGCCTGAGCGTGGTGTCCGCATCGCCCGAGCTCTACCTGTCGCGCGACGGCGACATGGTGGAGTCCAGGCCCATCAAGGGCACCGGCGCGACCGCGGACGACCTGCTCGACAAGGACTACGCCGAGAACGTCATGATCGTCGACCTCGTCCGCAACGACCTCGGCAGGGTCGCGGCCGTCGGCTCGGTCGAGGTGCCGTCGCTCTGCGCCGTCGAGGAGCACCCCGGGCTCGTTCATCTCGTCTCCACCGTCCGGGCCAGACTGGCGCCGGGGGCGGGCTGGCCCGAACTCTTCGCCGCGACTTTCCCGCCCGGATCTGTCACGGGCGCGCCCAAGTCGTCGGCTCTGCGCATCATCAACGAGCTCGAACCCGCTCCCCGGGGGCCGTACTGTGGGGCTGTGGGCTGGGTCGACGCCGACCGCCGCCGGGCGGCGCTGGCCGTGGGCATCAGAACATTCTGGATCTCGTCGCTGGCTCACGGCAGAGGCGAGATCCGATTCGGCACGGGAGCGGGCATCACCTGGGGCAGCGACCCCGGGCGCGAATGGCTCGAGACCGAGCTCAAAGCAGCCAGGCTCATCGCACTGGCATCCACAGGAGGAACTACATGAACATCCCTGTCTGGGTCAACGGCGAGCTGATCGACCCCGCGCAGGCCACCGTCTCGGTGTTCGATCACGGACTCATGGTCGGCGACGGCGTCTTCGAGACCATCAAGATCGTGAACGGCCGGTCGTTCGCGCTCACCCGCCACCTCGACCGGCTCACGCTCTCCGCCCAGCGCATGGACCTGCCCGAGCCCGACGTCGACGCCATCGCCGACGGCATCGGTAAGCTCCTGGCCGTCGCGCCCGCGTGGGAGCTCGGCCGCATCCGCGTCACCTACACCAGCGGCCCCGGCCCCCTCGGCTCCGACCGCGGCGACCAGGGCACCACCTCCGTCGTCATCGTGGACGAGCAGAAGCCGTTCCCGGCCACCGCCAACGTCACCGTCGTCCCCTGGCCCCGCAACGAGCGCGGCGCCCTGTCCGGGGTCAAGAGCACCTCGTACGGCGACAACGCCAAGGCCCTGCTGTACGCCAAGAAGCGCGGGGGCGGCGAGGCCATCTTCGGCAACCTGGCGGGCGACCTCTGCGAGGGCACCGGCTCCAACATCTTCATCGTCCGCGACGGCCGCCTGCTCACCCCCACCCTCGAGGCCGGCTGCCTGGCCGGGGTGACCAGGGCGCTGGTGCTCGAATGGTGCGGCGGGGAGGAGACCGACGTGCCGCTGTCGGCGCTGTACGAGGCCGAGGAGGCGTTCCTGACCTCGACGACCCGCGACGTCCAGCCGATCAAGCTCGTCGACGACACCGAGCTGCCGATCGCTCCCGGCCCGATCACCACCAAGGCCATGCGGATCTTCGCCGAGCACTCAGCCGCCGACCTCAACCCGTAGGCCGCCAGGGGCGGGGGCGGCGCTCACCGGTGAGCCACTTCCCCGTCACCGTGCGGCGGCACCCGACCCGGCTCGGGCAGAGGACCGGGTGTGGCGAAGACGACCGGTATCTTCCTGCTCGCGGCCGTGGTCTCCGCGCTCGCCGTCTCCGGCGTGTGCGCCCTGCCGCCCGTGGGCGGTTTCCTGCTCGGCCGGGCCCTCGGCGGCGTGCTCGTCTTCCCCGGGCTGGGTAGGGGCGCTGCGGGAGGCACGGCGGCGACCTTGGTGGCCTTCTCCCTGGCGCTGACCGGCGGGGCGTATCTCGCGTTCCGGTGGGCCGGGTTCGGCGGGTCGCGGCTGGGGGTGCTGGTCTGCTGGGGGCTCGCCGGCGGTCCCGCGGGGGTGCTGGCCGTGCTGATGTGGGCGCGGCTGCAGGGCGTGCCCTTCCGGGAGTACCTGACGTACGCCGCCTCGTGGGGGATGGCGACGGCGCTGCTCGCCGCCCTGCTGGCGCTGGCCGTCACGCGGATCGCGCCCGCCGGGCCCGCGAAGAAGGGCAAGCCGGCGTTCCGGCCGCGTGGCTGGGTGCTGCCGGGCCTGGTGGCCGGGTGGTCGGTGGTGTGGAGCGTCTTCCTGGAGCGGCAGGAGCTGCTCGCCTGGCTGCCGCTGTCGCTGAGCTACTTCGACCAGGTGGCCGTGCTGCTCGCCGCCGTCGCGGCCGGGTCGCTGGAGGGCGTGCTGCGGCGGCGATTACCGGTCGAGGGGCGGCCGGGGCGGGGGTTCGTCCTGGCGTGGATCGCGCTGACCGCGGCCCCGGTCGTGTACGCGGCCGTCGTCGCGATCGACCGCGGCATGCGGGAGCTGCTGCTCGCCGACCCGCTGAGCTGGGCCTGGCCGGCGGAGTACCTCCGCGACCTCGGGGCGGCGCTGATCGCCCACCCCGCCCAGGTCGCGGTGCCCCCGCTGCTGCTCGCACCGGCGGCCACGGGGCTCCAGACGCTCGTTCCCGCCCGGGAGCGCCCGGTCGGGGCGCCCGATCCCGTACGGCCCGATCGGCGCTGGAGCCTGCAGGTGGCCGGGGCGGCGGTCGCGCTGACGTACTTCTGCCTGGCCGTCACCTCGAGGTTCCCGCTGCTGACGCGGCGGACGTTCGACGAGGAGACGCCCGCGCCGCTGCGGGCGCTCGCGCTGCTCGCCCCGCCCGACGCGGCGCTGGGCAGGACCGTGGTGGTGTGGGCGGTGGTGGCGGTGTTCGGGGTGACGGCGACGGCGCTGGTGTACGTCGCGATCCGGGGGCAGCTCGTACGGCTCTTCCCCGCTTCTGACTACCTGGTGCTGACGGGCGCGCTCGCGCTGGCCGCCGCGCTGGCCTGGAACCTCGGCAGCGTGATCGGCCACGCGGTCACCGGCGAGCGCCCGCTGGACGTCGCGCCCGCCCGGGAGGCCGCCGCGTTCACCGGGTTCGTGGTGCCGGTGTTCGCGGCGCTGCTGTTCATCGTGCATTCGCAGGTCGGCCTGACCAGGTTCGTACGCATTGTCGAGCTGGAGGGCGAGGAGGGCTGGGCCAAGCTGCGCGAGCGGTACGGGGCCTGGAAGGAGCAGGTGCGCCCGCACGTGCCGAGCCGCCGGGAGCGCGGCCTGGCCGCGGCGCGGGCGGGCGGGGCGGCGCTGGTGATCGCCGTGGTGGCGGGGGCGTTCCAGGGGTTCGGGGCCGGGCCGCCCGTGGGGCGGGTCGACGCGCCGTTCCTCGCCGTGCCGGTGCTGTGCGTGACCCGGCCGCCGCTGGAGAACCTGACCGGCGCGCTGTACGTGGTGCTCCTTTCCGGGCTGGTCTACCTGGGCTTCGCCCGGCTGAACACGAAAGAGCGCCGCGCGGCCCCTTTCCTGGCCGTCTGGGGGCTGTCGGTGGTCGCGGGCGGGCTGGCCGGGCTGTTCGACCCGGTCACCGGGCTGCAGACGGGCCTCGTCGCCGGGCCGCTCGTGGCCGCGGCGCTGGTGGTGCCGCTGCGGCGCAAGATCCTCCTGTACGGCGCGGCGCTGCTGGTACTCGTGGCGGCGGCGCCGGCCGTGAAGGGCGGCCCGGCCCGCGAGCGGGTCGCCCTCAGCCCGATTGCCTGGCGGGAGCAGCGCCCGCGGCTCACGATCGACGTCTCCTACCCCCGGGCCCGGGGCGCCGACGCGGAGCGGATCAACGCGGCGCTCGCCGAGCCCGTGCGGGAGGCCGTCGAACAGGCGTCGCGAAGCCTGCGGGCCGATCCCACGGCCACCGGCCTGGTCACGGCCACGTACGTCGTCGTGCGCAACGACGCCGACGTGATCTCCGTCCGCTACATGATCGCGGGGGATGCCGGGCGGGCCGTCAACTACGACCGGGCCGCGGGCCGGGCGCTCGCCGTGCAGGAGATCTTCGTCCCGGCCGTGCTCACCCCTGCGGGCCGGCGGCGGCTGGCCGACGCGCTGCGCCCGCTCATGCCGCCGCCCCAGAACCCGCGGACCGTGAGCGTGGACAACGACCGCGTGCTGGTCAACCTGGGCTCGGGCGCCGTGGAGTTCACGTTCGGCCGCGGCTACTTCTGCGCGGCCTGCGAGCCGTTCACCGTACGGGCGTCGCGCGAGCGGCTGGCCGGGCTGCTGCGCCGCTGAATGATCTGGCCAACGAGCGCACATAGCGCGACGATCAACCCCATGGACACGCAGGAGATCGCCGATCGACTCGAAATCACCGGACTGCTGGCCCGCTACACCCGCGCCATCGACTCTGGCCAGTGGGACCTGCTCGACCAGGTGTTCAGCCCGGACGCGGTGATCGACTACCGCGCCACCGGCGGCATCAAGGGCACGCGGGACGAGGTCAAGGCCTGGCTCGCCGAGGTGCTGCCGCACTGGCCGGGGCGGCTGCACCTCATCGGGGCCCCGACCATCGACTTCCAGGACGGCGAGGCGCTCGTGAGCGCCCCGTTCACCGACACCCTCGCCCCCACCAGGGACATGGTCACCGCGGACACCGAAGGTTTCCTGCACGGCGGCGGCTGGTACCACCATCGCCTGCGGCGCACCTCCGACGGGTGGCGCAGCGTGGAGCTGGTCGAGGAGCAGGCCTGGCGCACCGCCCGGTAATCCGGCCGGGGAGCGGTGGGAGGCGCGGCTGTACTGTGCGGCCGCTCAGCCCGCACGCCCGCTGAGCTGCGGGGACGGGGGCGGATACAGAGTTAAGACGTTTGTGGTCAAAACCCCCAGGGCAGCGCGAGTGCGGGCAGCAGTCCCCCTGCCCTTCCCGGTCGAAAGGCTGTGCGGCACATGGCATTCGCATTGGGTCTTCTCGGTCATGACATAGCCGTCGATCTCGGTACGGCCAACACTCTCGTCTACGTCCGCAGGAAGGGCATCGTCCTGAACGAGCCCTCCGTCATCGCGATCAACCTGCACAAGAACACCGTCGTGGCCGTGGGCAAGGCGGCCAAGCGCATGATGGGCCGTACTCCCCCGCACATCGCCACGATCAGGCCGCTCAAGGACGGCGTGATCGCGGATCTGGACGCGGCCGAGCGGATGCTGCGCATGTTCATCCAGAAGGCGCACCCGAGCCGGTTCCTGGCCAAGCCGCGCATCGTCGTGGCGGTCCCGAGCGGCACCACCTCCATCGAGCAGCGGGCGGTCAAGGAGGCCGCCTACGAGGCGGGCGCGCGCCGGGTGCACATCATCGAGGAGCCGATGGCCGCGGCGATCGGCGCCGGGCTGAAGGTCGGGGAGGCCACCGGCAACATGGTGGTCGACATCGGCGGCGGCACCACGGAGGTCGCCATCGTCTCCATGAGTGGCGTCGTGGTCGCCAAGTCGCTGCGGGTGGGCGGCGACGAGCTGGACGAGGCGATCATCACCCACACCAAGAAGGAGCACGCGCTGCTGCTGGGCGAGCGCACGGCCGAACGGCTGAAGATCGACCTGGGCATGGTCAGGCCCGCTCCCGTGCACGACGCCGACCCCAGAGGCAGGCACCGGGTCGGCGTCCCCCTCGCCGACGGGCAGGGCCCGGCGGTCGTCGTGGAGGAGGCGGAGCCGGAGCCGCCGGCCGCCCCGCACCGATGGAACCCGTTCAGGTCCAGGACCAGGCAGCTCGACGCGGCGGCCGCGACCGGGCCGCGGCGGCTCGACCCGAAGACCTCGGCCCCGGTACGCGGCCGCGACCTGGTCAGCGGGCTGCCCAAGACCACCACCATCACCTCCGAGCAGATCAGCGAGGCCATCGAGGACCAGGTCCAGGCCATCATCGACGCCGTGCAGGCGACACTCGACCAGTGCCCGGCCGAGCTGGCGGGCGACCTGCTGGACAACGGGATCGTGCTGACCGGCGGCGGCGCCCTGTTACGCGGCCTGGCCGACCGGATGGGCGCGGCCACCGGCATGCCGATCCGGGTCGTGGACAAGCCGCTCTACTCGGTGGCGCTGGGCGCGGGCCGCTGCGTCGAGCGGTTCCAGGCCATGCGTGACGTGCTGCTGCCCGATTGGTCCCGTCGGTGAAACGGGCGTTCGTCCTGCTCGTGCTCGCCGCCGCCGTCCTGACCGTCGTGATCGACCGTACGCTGACGCCCCTGGCCCCGCTGCGGGCGGCGGGATCGGCCGTGTACGGCACGCTGGAGAACGCGATCGGCGCGCTCACCAGATCCGTCGGCGGCGAGCAGCGGGTGCGGCTGCTGGAGCGCGAGAACGCGCAGCTGCGGGCCGACCTGCTGGCGGCCCGGCAGCGGCCCGCACCGGCCGCGCGGGGCGTGGCGGCGCACGTGGTCGGGTTCGGGCAGGGGCGGCGGGTCACCATCGACGCCGGAACCGGGGCGGGCGTCGTGCGCGACGTGACGGTGCTGAACGCCGACGGCCTGGTCGGCAAGGTCACCTGGGCGGGCCCCGCGACGGCCACGGTGTCGCTGATCACCGACGCCGGGTCGTCCGTGGGCGCGCGCATGGCGGGCTCGGGCGAGCTCGGCCTGGTCACGGGCGTGCCGGGTGAAGGGAGCCTGCGGCTGAGCCTGTTCGACCCGAACGCGCCCGTGAAGGTGGGCGACCGGGTGGTGACGCTCGGCTCGGCGGGCGGGCGGCCGTACGTGGCGGGCGTGGCCATCGGCACGGTCAGCGCGATCGAGAGGGTGCCGGGCGCGGCCACCCGCACGGCGCTGGTGCGGCCCGCGGCCCGGCTGTCGGCGCTCGACCTCGTCTCGGTCGTCGTCCCCGACCCGGGACGGTGAGCCATGGGGCTGGTGGTGTTGGTGTTCGCGGCTCCGCTGCTGCAGGTGCTGCTGGTCAACCGGTCGCCGTGGGGCGGTCCCGACCTGGTGACGCTGGCCGTGGTGTGGCTGGCGCTGGCCCGGGGACCGGTGTGGGGGTGCGTGGCGGGGCTGGTGGCCGGGCTGGCCGCCGACGTGACGCCGCCCGCCGACGGCACGGTGGGCCGAGCGGCGCTGGTGCTGTCGATCGTGGGCCTGCTGGTGGGCCACTGGCGCGAGGGCAGGCCATTCCAGGTGGCCGCGGCGGGCGCCGCCATGGGCATCCTGCTGCAGGCCGCGGCCGCCGTGGCGCTCGGGGACGCTCCTTGGACGGGGGTCGTCCCCGAGCTGCCACGGACGCTGGCCTGGACGGTGGTGCTCGGCGCGGCGATCGGCGCGGCGATCGGCGCGGCGCTGACGCGGCGCAGGCCGAGGGAGCCCTGGCCGATGCCGGGCCGCTCGGCGGCGGAGCCGCGCCGTGTCTAGGGCCAGGCTCTTCGTGCTGCGGCTGGTCGTCGCGGCGATGATGCTCACGCTGGTGGGGCGGCTCTGGCAGCTGCAGGTGGCCGGCGGCGCGCGGTACGCGCAGGCGGCGGCCGAGGTGCGGATCAGGACCGTGTCGCTGCCGCCGACCAGGGGGCAGATCCTCGACGTGGCCGGACGGCCACTGGTGACCAACAACACCAGGCCGGTGGTCACGGTGGACGCCGTCGAGCTGGCCCACCAGCCCGACGGCGGCGAGGCGGTGCTCACCCGGCTGGGAAAGGTGCTGCGGCAGCCGTACCGGCAGCTGGCGGAGAAGGTGCGGCTGTGCGGGCCGCGGGTGGCGCAGCCGTGCTGGCAGGGCTCGCCGTACGAGCCGATCCCCGTCGCCGAGGGCGTCACGGCGCTGCAGATCAGCGAGCGGCAGCAGGACTTCCCCGGGGTGCGCACGGAGCTGCGGCCCGTCCGGGTCTACCCGTTCGGCGCGGCGGCGGCGCACACGCTCGGGTACGTGCAGGGCGCGAAGGGCCGCGACGGCCTCGAAGGCGTGTACGACAAGGAGCTGGCCGGCAGGGCGGGACGGCGGGAGGTGGCCGTGGACAACACGGGCCGGGTCACCAGGGTCATCCGACTGGACCCGCCCGTCCCCGGTGACACGCTCGTGACCAGCATCGACTCCCGCATCCAGACCATCGCCGAGCAGGCGCTGAGCCGGGCGCTGTCGAGCAGCGGCGGTTCGTCGGGCGCGGCGGTGGTGATGGAGTCGAGGACCGGGCGGGTGGTCGCGCTGGCGGGGCGGCCTTCGTACGACCCGGTCGTGTGGACCGACGGCGTGACGGCCCGCGAGTACAAGGCGCTGCCGCTGCTGTCGCGGGCCGTGCAGGGCGAGTGGGCGCCGGGCTCCACGTGGAAGGTCACCTCGGTGGCCGCCGCCGCGGCCGCCGGGTACGGGCTCGGCGCCACCTACGACTGCCCGAGCGGCTACACGGTCGGCAACCGCCTGTTCAGGAACTTCGCCAGCGCGGACCTCGGCCCGATGACCATGCACGGGGCGCTGGTGGAGTCGTGTGACACGATCTTCTACCGGCTCGCCGACCAGCTCTGGGAGCGCGGGTCGGACGTCATGCAGAGGACCGCCCGCGGGTTCGGGTTCGGCCGGGCGACGGGCGTCGACCTGCCGGGCGAGGCGGCGGGCGCGGTGCCCGATCCGGCGTCGAAGAAGGCGTACTGGCAGGCGACGCGCGAGGAGAGCTGCCGGCGTGCGGTCAAGGGCTATCCGGAGCTGGCCGACCGGGGGCGGGCGGCGTACCTGACGGCCATCGCCGGGGAGAACTGCCGGGGCGGCGGCGTGTGGCGGGGCGGCGACGCGGCCAACTTCGCCATCGGGCAGGGCGGCGTGCTGGTGACGCCGCTGCAGCTGGCGCGGGCGTACGCGGCCGTCGCCAACGGCGGCACGCTGTACAGCCCGCGCGTGGGGCTGCGGGTCGTGCGGCCCGACGGGAGCACCGCGCGGACGATCCAGCCGCCGGTGGCGGGGCGGCTGCCCGCCTCCGCCGAGACGCTGCGCTTCGTCAGGCAGGCGCTGAGCCAGGTGCCCCGGTCGGGGACGGCGCGGGGCGCCTTCGAGAAGTTCCCGTTCGACCAGATCGCGGTGGCCGGGAAGACCGGCACGGCGGAGTCGTTCGGGCGGCGGGACACCTCCTGGTTCGCCTCTTTCGCCCCCGATCCGGCCTACACCGTGGTGGTCGTGCTGTCGGAGGGCGGCCGGGGCGCGGAGGGCGCGGCTCCCGCGGCCCGCAAGATCTGGGAGGGCATTTTGAGATTGAGGGAGCGGCGATGAGGCCACGATTGGCGTGGGCGCCGACGCTGGCCGCGCCCGACCGGATCCTGACGCTGCTGGCGCTGGCGCTGTCCGTGGTGGGCCTGCTGCTGGTGTGGTCGGCCACGCGGATGGCGGGCGACTACTCGCTGCTGGTGCGGCAGGCGGTCAGCGTCGGGCTCGGGCTGGTGCTCATGTGGCTGGTCTCGCGGGTCGACCTGCGGGTGCTGCGGGCGTACGTGCCGGTGGTGTACATGCTGGCCCTGGTCTGCCTGGCGGGCGTGCTGACCCCGCTGGGCGTGCGGGTGAACGGGGCGCACTCGTGGATCGTTCTGGCGCCCGGAGTGCGGTTCCAGCCGTCGGAGTTCGCGAAGGTGGCACTCGCGCTGGCGTTCGCGGTGCCGCTCGGCGAGCTGCGCGACGGGCAGCGGCGGCCCGGGTTCGGCGGGGTGGTGCTGGCGCTGGTGCTGGCCGCGGTGCCGATCGGGCTGATCGCGCTGCAGCCGGACCTGGGGACGATGATGGTGTTCGCGGCCATGGTGACCGGGGCGCTGCTGGTGTCGGGGGCGCCCAAGCGGTGGCTGCTGGTGCTGTTCGCCGGGGCGGTGGGCGCGGGCGCGGCGGCCTGGAAGCTGGGGCTGGTGCGGCCGTACCAGATCGAACGGCTGCTCGTGCTGGCCAACCCCGCGGCCGACCCGGGCGGCGTGGGGTACAACGCCGCCCAGGCGCGCATCGCCATCGGGTCGGGCGGCCTCTACGGCAAGGGGCTGTTCAACGGCGAGCAGACCGCCGGGCACTTCGTGCCCGAGCAGCACACGGACTTCATCTTCACCGTCGCGGGCGAGGAGCTCGGGTTCGTCGGCGCGGCGCTCATCGTGCTGTGCGTGGGCGCGCTGCTGTGGCGCGGGCTGGCCATCGCCCGGCGCGGCGATTCCCCTTACGGGACCGTGCTGGCCGGTGCATTGGTGTCGTGGATCGCGTTCCAGACGTTCGTGAACGTGGGCATGACCGTGGGTCTCGTGCCGATCGTGGGCGTGCCGCTGCCGTTCGTCTCCTACGGCGGCTCGGCCACGGTCGCCGGGCTGGTGGCCATCGGGCTGCTACAGGCCGTGCACCGGACCAAGGCCATGGAGGCGTAGCAGGTTCTCGCCCAGGATCTTGCGCTTGGCCTGGTCGGTGAGCTGCGGGTAGCCGTACCCGTCGCACAGGTCCTGCGGGATCCGGAAGTCCCTGAACGCCCTCAGCGCCCACTGCGGATGGAAGATCGGCGCCTCCGAACCGTAGACGATCTTGTCTTCGCCGCACCAGAAGAGCAGCTTGCCGATGATCTCGGCGAACAGATCGGGTACGCCACCCGGGGGTCGTCCATGCGCCACGGGTACGGCGTGCCGTAGTCGTAGCGGACGTTGTACAGCTTGAACGCCTTGGCGTTGTACTCCCCCACCTGCTCCATCAGGTCGAGCGCCTTGCGCCCCTCCAGCGGGTTGACCGTGCCCCAGAAGATCGTGCGCTCCGGGTCGCGGGCGGCCAGCTCGGCGCACTCCTGCCAGGGCGACAGGCCGTCGTGGTAGAGGTCGGTGAGCGGCAGCGGCATCGCGACCAGCATGTCCGTGTCGGACTCCTCGTAGACCATGCGGCGGATGTCCTCGATCGTCCACTGGCGCAGGAACTTATCGGGCGGCAGCTTGGTCTCGCCGTCGGGGGGCTCCCGCACCTGCGCGGGGGCGGGCAGGAAGCGCAGCAGGCGGGCCGCCCTCGGGGAGAGCCGCTCCACCGTCCACGCCTCGTCCCAGACGACCTCCACCTCGGCCTCGCGCACGCCGGACTGCTCCTGGATGCGGTCGCGCACCTCCATGATCACCCGCGCGGCGAACGGGCACCAGCCCGAGGTCAGCAGCAGCTCCACCCTGGCCCGGCCGCCGTCCATCTGAACCGACCTCACCAGGCCTATCTCCACGACCGAGATGCCTTTCTCCCGGCAGCACGGGTCGTTGACCTCGGACAGCGCCTGGCTGGCCCACTGCGGTATTTCCGACATTTCCTGATCATCGGACCGGTGCTCGGACCTGAACAGGTGGCATGACGGGTCGAGACCCGTACCCGTCACGTCCGCCGACGGCTGCAAGCTCGGTCCTTCGCGTAAGGGCGGAGAAGCCGACGCGGCGGCATGCTGTATGGATGACCGGGGAAGAACCCAGCGATCTGATCCGCAGCGTCTCCCGCGCGTTACGCGTGCTGGAAGAGGTCTCGCGTGCCGACCGGCCGCTGTCGGTCAAGGTCATCGCCCGCCGATGCGGCCTGAACCTGTCGACGTCGTACCACCTCGTCCGCACCTTGTGCTACGAGGGCTACCTGCACCGGCTGCCCGACGGCGACTACCTGCCGGGCTCGCAGGTGGCCGAGCGGTTCCACGAGATGCTGGAGTCGTTCGAGCGGCCGCCGCGCGCCTCGGAGGTGCTGCGGCACCTGGCCGACGCCTCCGGCCACACCGCCTACCTGGCCCAGCTCGCTGACGGGCGGCTGATGGTGGTGGAGGTGGCGGAGGGGCCGCGCTCGCCGTGGCTGGAGGACCTGCAGGCGGGCCTGGAGACGGCGCCGCACGCCACCGCGCTCGGCAAGGCGCTGCTGCTGTCCCTCCCACCCCATGTCCGGCGCGGCGTGCTCACCGGGTACGGCTTGCAGCGCTTCACCTCCGTGACCCCTTCCAGCGTGGAGGAGCTGGAGGAGGAGCTGGCGGGGCTGCGGCCCGGGCAGGTGGTGGAGGAGCACGGGCAGTTCAGGGAGGACGTGGCGTGCGCGGGCGCGGTCGTGCCCGGGACGCAGTGGGCGATCGGCATCTCGGCCCGCGGCCTGACCATCCCGACGCCCGCCGCCGCCCACCTGGCGCTCGCGGTCCGGGACCTGGCGGGGCCATAATCCGTTGCCCACCGGTGCGGATCTTCGCCAGGCTGGGCGGCATGAACGTGCCCTACCGGCAGATCCGTGCCGCCTACACCGGGGAGTCGATCACCGTCTATCAGGCCTACGACGCCGCCATCGCCGGGCCCGCCGTGGCGGCGCAGCGGTTCGTGGCGCCGTTCAAGCGGGAGCGGATGACGTGGATCAAGCCGTCGTTCCTGTGGATGATGTACCGGTGCGGCTGGGCGACCAAGCCCGGCCAGGAGCGGGTGCCGGCCGTCTCGCTGTCGCGGGAGGGGTTCGAATGGGCGCTGGCGCACTCCTGCCTGAGCCATGACGACCGCCGTCCCGAGTGGGCGGCCCGGGTGCGGGAGGGGCGCGCGGCCGTCGTGGGCCGCGCGGACGTGAGCGGTCTGCTGCCCGCGGAGCGGCCCTATCCCCTGCCTGACGAGATCCGAGAGACAATCGGGGCATGAGGGTGATCGTGTTCGGGGCGACCGGGATGATCGGGCGCGGAGTGCTCAGGGAATGCCTGCTCGACGAGCGGGTGGACGCCGTGCTCACCGTCGGGCGCGCCCCGACGGGGGTCGTCCACGGCAAGCTGCGCGAGATCACCCACCGCGACCTGCTCGATCTCGCCCCGATCGAGGCCGAGCTGGCCGGCTACGACGCCTGCTTCTTCTGCCTCGGGGTCTCGTCGGCGGGCATGAGCGAGCAGGACTACCGGCGGATCACCTACGACGTCACGCTGTCCGCCGGCCGCACGCTGGCCCGGCTCAACCCGGGCTCGACGTTCGTGTACGTGTCGGGCGCCGGCACCGACGCCCAGGGGCGCTCGATGTGGGCCAGGGTGAAGGGCGCGACCGAGAACGCGCTGCTGGAGCTGCCGTTCGAGGCCTACATGTTCCGGCCCGGCTACATACAGCCGATGCACGGCGTCACGTCGCGCACGCGGGTCTACCGGCTGGCGTACGTGGTGACCCGGCCGCTCTACCCGATCCTGCGGCGGCTGTTCGCGTCGGCGGTCACCACGACGGAGCGCATCGGCCGGGCCATGATCGCCGTCGCCGAGCGCGGTGCGCCCAAGCGGATCCTCGACCCGTCCGACATCAACGCGCTGGCCGCCTGACCGGTCAGCCTCCGGGAGACAATGATGGAATAACTCATCGGGGCCGCGCGCTACCGTATCCGTCAAAGATTCAACAGTCATGGATGGTGACTAAAGTGCAGTTCGGAATCTTCAGTGTGGGCGACGTGACCACTGACCCCACCACGGGCAGGACGCCGACAGAGCACGAGCGGATCAAGGCTATGGTGGCGATCGCGCTCAAGGCCGAGGAGGTCGGGCTCGACGTGTTCGCGACCGGTGAGCACCACAACCCGCCCTTCGTGCCGTCCTCGCCGACCACCATGCTCGGCTACATCGCGGCCAAGACGGAGCGCCTGATCCTGTCCACCGCCACCACGTTGATCACGACCAACGACCCGGTGAAGATCGCCGAGGACTTCGCCATGCTGCAGCACCTGGCGGACGGCCGGGTGGACCTCATGCTGGGCCGGGGCAACACCGGGCCGGTCTACCCGTGGTTCGGCCAGGACATCAGGCAGGGCATCCCGCTCGCCATCGAGAACTACTCCCTGCTGCACAAGCTCTGGCACGAGGACGTCGTCGACTGGGAGGGGCGCTTCCGCACCCCGCTGCAGGGCTTCACCTCGACGCCGCGCCCGCTGGACGGTGTGCCGCCGTTCGTGTGGCACGGCTCGATCCGCAGCCCCGAGATCGCCGAGCAGGCCGCCTACTACGGCGACGGCTTCTTCGCCAACAACATCTTCTGGCCGAAGGAGCACTTCATGCGCCTGATCCACCTCTACCGCCAGCGCTACGCGCACTACGGCCACGGCACGGCGGAGCAGGCCGTCGTGGGCCTGGGCGGCCAGGTGTTCATGCGCAAGAACTCGCAGGACGCGGTGCGCGAGTTCCGCCCGTACTTCGACGTCGCCCCCGTGTACGGCCACGGGCCGTCGCTGGAGGAGTTCATGGCGGAGACGCCGCTCACCGTGGGCAGCCCGCAGCAGGTCATCGACAGGACCCTCGAGTTCAGGGACTACTTCGGCGACTACCAGCGCCAGCTGTTCCTGATGGACCACGCGGGCCTGCCGCTGAAGACCGTGCTGGAGCAGCTCGACATCCTCGGCGAGGAGGTCGTGCCGGTGCTGCGCAAGGAGTTCGCCAAGGACCGCCCCGCCGAGGTGCCGGACGGACCCACCCACGCCTCCCGCGTCCCCGCCGTCACCGCCTGACCAACCGGAAAGGAGACCGACCAGATGAAGCTCGCCGTCGTCACGGCGGGGCTGACCCAGCCCTCCTCCAGCCGCCTGCTCGCCGACCGCCTGGCGGAGGCCGTCACGCGCCAGGCGCAGGCCGAGGTACGCGTGATCGAGCTGCGCGACCTCGCCGTGGACATCGCGAACAACTTCGTGACCGGCTTCCCGAACACCCGGCTGCGCGAGGCAATCGAGGCGGTGACGGAGGCCGACGGGCTCATCGCGGTCACTCCGATCTTCAGCGGCTCGTACAGCGGCCTGTTCAAGTCCTTCTTCGACGTGATCGACAACGGGGCGCTGGCGGGCAAGCCCGCGCTCATCGCCGCCACCGGCGGCACCGCCCGGCACTCGCTGGCGCTGGAGCACGCGCTGCGCCCGCTCTTCGCCTACCTGCGCGCCGTCGTCGTCCCCACCGCCGTGTACGCGGCCTCGGAGGACTGGGGCGGCGCGGCCGACGCCTTCACCGACGGTCTCGGCCCGCGCATCGCCCGCGCCGCCGAGGAGCTGGCCGACCTGCTGCTGCACCGCAGCCCCAAGGGGGCCGGGACCGAGGAGGAGGAAGTCGTGCCGTTCGAGCAGCAGCTGGCGGCACTGCGCCCCTTGGGTTAGTTTTCACAACATGAGCCCCATAGGTTGACTTATCGGAGTATGGTTCGTTAGGAAACTTTCCTAACCTCCTTCTCCTCCAGGGGCTCATGTGCTGACCGCCACACTCCTGACCCTCTCCCTCGCCGTCACGGGCACCGGTCCGGCCGACCTCGACGATCCGCACAAGAAGGACATCGCCATGCAGCTGGTGTCCAGCGCGGAGAACTCCTCGCTGGACTGGAAGGCCCAGTACGGCTACATCGAGGACATCGACGACGACCGCGGCTACACGGCCGGGATCATCGGCTTCTGCTCGGGCACCGGCGACATGCTGGAGTTAGTGGAGCTCTACACCGAGCGCAAGCCCGGCAACGTCCTGGCCAAATACCTCCCGGCCCTGCGCAAGGTGAACGGCAGCGCCTCCCACAAGGGCCTCGACCCGAACTTCACCAAGGACTGGAAGACGGCCGCCAAGGACACCGCCTTCCAGCAGGCCCAGAACGACGAGCGCGACCGCGCCTACTTCAACCCGGCCGTCAAGCAGGCCAAGCAGGATGGACTGCGCGCGCTCGGCCAGTTCGTCTACTACGACGCCATGGTCATGCACGGGCCGGGCAGCGACAAGCTGAGCTTCGGCGGCATCAGGAAGTCCGCCCTGGCCAAGGCCAAGCCGCCCGCGCAGGGCGGGAACGAGGTGACGTACCTGAACGCGTTCCTGGACGCCAGGAAGGCGGCGATGAAGGCGGAGGAGGCGCACGAGGACACGACGCGCGTGGACACGATGCAGCGCGTCTTCCTCAAGAACGGCAACCTCGACCTGAACCCGCCGCTGACCTGGAAGGTCTACGGCGACAGCTACACGATCAAGAAGTAGGGGCCGGACGGGCAGGGCGGCCCCCTGCCCGTCCAGGGCTGTCAGCGCTTGACGGCGACCACCGAGTACGGGGTGTCGGGGGCCGGGGTCGTCGTGAAGCGGGCGTTGGGCAGGTAGAGCCGCTTGCCGAAGGCGGCGACCGTCGTGGGGATGTCGAACCGCGGATCGGTCAGCCGTTTCACGACTTTTCCGGATGCGCCGTCGCGCGTCAGGCTGACGACGGCGATCGCGTTCAGGCGGTTCTGCACCGCGTACAGGGTCCGGCCCTCCAGCAGCAGGCCGTCGCCGTTGACGAGCGACTCGCCGCCCAGGTCCACCTCCGTGGTGACCCCGGAGGACGGGTCGGCCTCGAACAGCTTGCCGGTGTTCGACTGGACGATCAGCAGCGACTTCCGGTCGGGGCTGGGGGCGATGCCGTTGGCGTTGTTGCCGGTCGTGTACTGGATGGCGCCGGACAGCGGGATCTTGACGGCCTCGCCGGGCAGCGCGCCGCCGCGCCCGAGCTCCAGCTTGTACAGGACGGGGTTGCGGGAGTCGGTGAAGTACGCGGCGCGCCCGGTGAGGATGACGTCGTTGACGAACGCCGGGTCGGTGGTCAGCTTGTACGACTTGACGACCTCGCCCGTACGCAGATCGATCACGCGGGCGTCGCCGCCGGTGCCTCCGGCCACGAACAGCCGCCCGCGCCCGTCGGTCTTGAGCCCGAGCGAGGGCGTGCCCGGGCCCTTGCTGATGACGGACCCCTCGCCGGTCCGCAGGTCGGCCCGGTAGATGTCACCGGTCGCCCGGGAGCCGAAGTAGGCGTTCGGGCCCGGCCCGATCGCGATGCCCTCCGGCTGGAACCCGTTCGGCAGCGCGAACGTGTCGGGCTTCCCGGTGGCCTGCGCGGGCACGCCGCCGAGCAGGACCACGACGAGGGCGCTGAGTGCGGTCTTCAGGATCGCGGATCTCATGCGGCCCACGATGCCCGCGCCCGCGGCCCGGGCAAAGCCCTGAGGGCAGCCTTCACAGGGAGCTTTCAGCAAGCGGGCACGGGGCCGGGCGCGGAAGGCGACCCGCACGCCGTGGGATCGCGCGGTAGGTTGGGGCACAAGCGAACAAACGGGGTTTAGACATGTCAAACGGTGCCCGTCATGTTCTGGGAGTGGTCGCGGGACTGCTCCTCCCTCCAATCATCGCCGCGAGCCTCTGGTACGGCATCGGCGACCATCTGCTCAGATTCCAGGCGGCGTTCGAGCTGTCCTGGTTCGGGCTGTCCGCGATCGTGGCGTCGGGGATCGCGTTCGCGTTCCTGGCCGGTTCGCGGCTGTCGCCGATCGCCTCGCTGCTCGGCGGCCTGGCGTTCACCGCGCTCGGCGTCCTTCCCTTCGTGGAGCTGCGGGGCGTGCGGGTGCTGCCCGACGACTGGCTGCCGAAAGTCATGGAGGTGGGCTTCCGGACCGTGTCGGACTCGGGGGTACTGCTGTTCCTGGGGGTGGCGCTGGTGGTCGTCTCGCTGCTCCCGTCGCGGTGGCGGTCCTCGGGGAAGCAGGCCGCGTACGCGCCCGAGTACGGCCCGGCGTCCTCGCCGTACGTGTCGTACAGCGGACCGGAGGACGCCACGCGGCCGATGCACCGGGAATGAGGGAGGTCTGGCCTGGCAGAATGCCGCCATGCGCGACTCAAAGATCGTCGACTTCCTGACCGAGCTGGCCGACAGGGTGCCCGCGCCCGGCGGCGGCGCCACGGCCGCCCTGCACGCGGCGCAGGGTGCCGCGCTGCTCGGCATGGTCGCCCGCTACACGACCGGGGAGAAGTACGCCGGCCACGCCGAGACCGTCGTCGGCGTGATCGGGGAGACCGACACCCTGCGGGTTCGCGCGCTGCGGCTGGCCGAGGCGGACGCGGCGGCGTTCACCGCGGTCACGCACGCGTACCGGCTGCCCAAGGGCGAGGAGCGCAGCGCCGCCATCGCCAGGGCGCTGGCCGGCGCCGCCGAGCCGCCCGCCAGGGTGGTCGAGACCGCCACCCGGGTGATCGAGCTGGCCGAGGTGCTGCTGCCGATCTGCAACCGCAACGTCGTCACCGACGTCGCCGCCGCCGCGGAGGCCGCCCGCGCCGCGCTCACCACCGCCCGGATCAACGTCGAGGTCAACCTGTCGGGCATCAAGGACGAGCGGGTACGCGCGGAGCTGAACTCCCGTGTCTCCGGTGTGGACGCGGCCGTGGCCAGGGCAGACTGGGTGACCGCCGAGGTACGCGAGGAGATCAACCCGTGAAGACGCTGACCGGGAAAGAGCTGGCCGCCGCCATCAGGGCCCAGACGCAGGCCGAGGCCGCGGCGGGCCCGCAGCCGCGGCTGGCCGTGGTGGTGGCGACGGACGACGAGGCGAGCCTGTGGTATGTCCGCTCGATCGCCAAGGCGGCGGCCGGCGTGGGCATCGCCTGCGACCTCGTCGATCTCGGGCCCGAGGCCGCTCCCGAGCGGATCGGCGAGACGCTGACCAAGCTCAGCGCCGACGCCAACGTCCACGGCCTCATGCTGCAGACCCCGCTTCCCGCGGGCGCCTCCGCGCAGCGGCTGGCTTCGGCCATCGACCCGCGAAAGGACGTCGACGGCGCCAACCCGCTCTCGCTGGGCCGGCTCGCCGCCGGGCTGCCCGCGTTCCCGCCCGCCACGGCGGCGGCCGTGATGGCGCTGCTCGACCACTACGAGGTGGAGCTGGAGGGGCGGCGGGCGGTGGTGGTCGGACGTTCGACCGTGGTGGGCAAGCCGCTGGCCCACCTGCTGCTCGACCGGCACGCCACGGTGACCGTCTGCCACTCGCGCACCCGGGACCTGGCCTCCGTCACCTCCGCCGCCGAGGTGCTGGTCGCGGCGGTGGGCCGCGCCGGGCTGATCGGCGCCGGGCACGTGGCGCCGGGCACGGTGGTGATCGACGTCGGCACCAACCCCACGGACGACGGCGGGCTGGTCGGCGACGTGGACTTCGACGCGGTGGCCGAGGTGGCGGGCGCGCTCACGCCGGTCCCGGGCGGGGTCGGCCCGGTGACGACCGCGCTGCTGCTGCGCCACACGGCCAGGGCGGCGAACCTCCCGTGAACGCGCAGATCTTGATCATTCAGAACAGCAGGAGCGGCGGCCCCAGCCGGCTGGGCGGCTGGCTGGAGGAGGCCGGGCTGAGGCTGGACGTCGTGCTCGCCCACGAGGGCGCTCCCCTGCCCGCCCGCCTCGACCACGCGGCCATGATCATGCTCGGCGGCGGCTACCTGCCCAGCGAGGACGACCGGGCGCCGTGGCTGGCCGACGCCCGGCGGCTGGTGGGGCAGGCGCTGGAGGAGGGCGTGCCCTTCTTCGGCATCTGCCTGGGCGGGCAGCTGCTCGCGGAGGTCGCGGGCGGCGAGGTGACCGCCGACACGGGCGCGCCGGAGAACGGCAGCCTCCCGCTCACGATCCGGCCCGAGGCCGCCGGCGATCCGCTGTTCCACGGGCTGCCGGAGGTGGTGCCCGCGATCGAGCACCACAAGGACGCGGTCACCCGGCTGCCCGGCGGGGCCGTCTGGCTGGCGGAGACGAGCGCCTGCCCGTACCAGGCGTTCCGGGTGGGCGAGCGGGCCTGGGGCGTGCAGTTCCATCCCGAGGTGCTGCCAGCGCGCATCCGCGAGTGGTCGCCGGACGGGTTCGACCCCGAGGAGGTGCACGCGCGGGCGGTGGCGGACGAGCCGGTCTCCACGCCGGTCTGGCACCGGGTCACCACCCGCTTCGCCGCGCTCACCACCGCGCTCACCACTGGGGCGCCCCGGGAGGTCAGCGCGCGTAGGAGTCCCAGCCGAGCTTGACCGCCACCGCCAGGCCGCAGGCGGCCGCGAGGTAGCGCAGGCTGTTGCCCGGCAGCCGGCGCGCGATCCTGGGCCCGATCCATCCCCCGAGCAGGAACCCGGCCGCCAGCGGTGCCGCCGCGCCCCAGTCCACCGGCCCGAACAGCGCGAACCCGAGCGCCGCCACCGCGTTCGCCAGCCCGGACATCACGTTCTTCATGGCGTTCAGCTTGGCGGCCGGGTGGTCGAACATAAGGGCCAGCACCGCGAAAACCAGCAGCCCGCCGGCCGCGCCGAAATACCCCGTGTAGATCGTCACGACGAACAGCGCCACCCGCCCCAGCACGCCGTGCTCGCCGTGCGTCCGCCCCGACGGGGGTCTGACCAGCAGCAGCGAGGCCATCGCGATCAGCCACGGCGCGATCAGCTCGAACGTCCTGGCCGGGGTGACCAGCAGCAGCAGCGCGCCCGTCGCGCCGCCGATCGCGGCCACGGGGCCGAGCCTGAGCACCCGCGCGCCCTCCCCGGCCAGCTCCGGCCGCGATCCCGCGGCGGCGCCGATGCCGGTGAAGACGAGGGCGACGGTGTTGGTGACGTTCGCGGTGAGCGGGGGCAGGCCGAACGCCAGGAGCGCCGGATAGGAGACGATCGAGGCGAGGCTGACGACCGTGCTCACCACTCCGGCCGCCACCCCGACTCCGAGCAGGCCGAGCGTTTCTCCGACGATCACCCGGTTATGTTATTTGTCGTCCGTTTTATCCCCTTGAGGCGGGGCCAGCGCATGGGCGATGGCCTCGGCGGTGGCCTGCCAGATCGGGGTGGCGGGGTTGATGACGTCGAAGTGGTCGCCGGGCATCTCGAGGTAGGTCACGTCGTCGCCGGCCCGCTCGGCCGCGCGCGCGTAGCGGCGGCTGAAGTCGACCAGGTCCAGATCGTCTGCCGCGCCCTGGACGATCAGCTGGCGGACCCGGAGCGGGAGCCGGAGCAACGGCGAGGCATCCGCGTACGGCGGCGCCGCCTGGCCTTCCCCCGGCCCGGGTGCGCGCCCGCCCAGGGCGGCACCGACAGCGCCGGTCCCGACCCATCGCCGGTCGCCTTCCACAAGATCGAGCACCCCCGCAAGCGACACAGCCATCACCACCCCCACCCCACCGGCCACGCCCTCCGCCGCTCGGGCACCGCCGGCGGCACCCGCCTCACCGGCCGCCGCGTCGGCCACGGCACGGAGGGCGAGTTGGGCGCCTGCCGAGTGGCCGACGACGGCCACCCGGGTGAGGTCCAGAGCGGCCGCCGGGCTCCGGTCGGCGCCCGGCGGGAGCGCGTCCGAGCCGGCCGCCATCGTGAGGGCGGCCGTCGCCACGTCCACCGTCGCGAGGGCGGCCAGGCCCGCCGCCACGTCCGCCGTCGTCGCGTCCCAGCCGTGCAGGTCGGGCCGCCGGTACTCGAGGTTCCACACCGCGAGCCCGCGCCGGGCCAGGTCGGCGCAGAGCGGCCCCATGATGTCCGCCGCCCAGATCGACCGCCAGTATCCGCCGTGGATCAGCATCACCACGGGCGGCTCATCGGCGTCCGGAAGGTACAGCTCGCCCCACTGCTCCGGCAGCGGCCCGTACGCGATCCGCCGCGACGGATGCCGTACCCGGTGCACGGCATGGCGGATCGCCCAGGCCGGCCCGCTGATGCCGCGCCCGTGGAGGTGAGTGGCGCCCTTCCCGGCCGTCACCCCGTCGGCGCGCTCGACGTCCACCCAGACCACCGCCCCGAGATCGCGCCCGATCAGCGAGCGCACCTCGGCCGAGGGCCCCGGCAGCACGACCGCGCAACCCGCGCCGCCCGGCGAGGACGGCGAGGACAGCAGCGAGAGGACGTGAGAGGCGTCGCGGGCGTGGACGAGCGTCCCGGAGACCCCCGCGGCGGCGAACTCGCGGGCCGCGATCTCCTCCAGCAACCCATCGTCGGCCACCAGGCCGGGACCGACGATCACCAGCACCTCGATCATGAGCCAGACCTTACGCGTAATAGCTTAGGCCGGGTGCAGGTAAAGCAGCTTCACCCATGGCCCACCACCACCGCCGAGGCCGAGGCCGTCCAGGACCGGCTCCGCGGGCGCGTCGAGCTCACCGGCCCCACCGACTTCTCCCTGGTCGCGGGCCTGGACGTGCACTATCACGGCGACGACGCCCTCACGGCCGCCGTGGTCGTCCTCGACGCCGGCACGATGGCGACGGTGGAGGAGGTGACGGTGCGCGGCCGGGTGGCGTTCCCGTACGTGCCGGGGCTGTTCGCCTTCCGGGAGCTGCCCGCCCTGGTGGAGGCGCTCGAACGGCTCACGGTGACGCCCGACCTGCTGGTCTGCGACGGGTACGGGCTGGCGCACCCGCGCGGCTTCGGCCTGGCCTGCCACCTGGGCGTGCTGACCGGCCTGCCCGCGCTCGGCGTGGGCAAGACGCCCTTCGTCGGCACGCACGAGCCGCCGGGGCCGGAGCGCGGCGACTGGGCGCCGATCGTCCACGAGGGCGCCGTCGTCGGCCGCGCGCTGCGCACGCAGCGGGAGATCAAGCCGGTGTACGTCTCCCAGGGCCACCGCATCTCCCTGGACACGGTCACCGACCAGGTCCTGCGCCTCGCCCCCAGCTACCGCCTCCCCGACCCGATCCGCCGCGCCGACCACCTGGCCCGCCACCCCGGCTGATCCGCGCCGTCACGCCGGGCGCCAGGCCCAGACGAGGAGCCAGACGCTGAGCCCGAAGAGGGTCATCCCGAGCGGTACGTGCACCGCCAGCACGCCCGAGCCGCCCAGGGCGGACTGGGCGAAGCCGAGCAGCAGCACCGCCAGGCCGACCAGCGCGGGCCAGCCCGGCCCCCGGCCGGGCCGCCACAGCAGGACGGCCGCGACGAGTTGCAGCAGCCCCAGCACGTGCACGGCGAGCGCCCCCATGCCGTGCGAGCCCGCCCCTCCCCCGCTCATCAGCTGCCCTGCCGTGACGGCCTGCGCCAGGACGGACAGCGTGTTGAGGACGACGACGGCCTTGAACGCGGTCACGTACCCGTTCCCCTTGGCGACCTGGGTTACCACTGCATCTCTCCCCTTCGACCTCGTTTGCGGTCTCCCAGGATCGTGCCGGGCCCGCCGGAGGGCATCCGCCGCTCGTCGTCATCCCCGATACACCGACGGTCGTATGGCCTAGACGCCCGAATAGGCCACCGGCGGGAGCACGGCCTGGGCGTCGGCGCCGCCGAACCAGAGCCCGATCATGAACGCGGCCGTCGCCTCCAGCAGCGTGGCCCGGTCGAGCCCGCCGCCGTCCACCGGGGTGCAGCCGAGGTCGGTGACCAGCGTGCGCACCGCGGCCAGGGCGGCCGGGTCGTCACCGCACAGCGGCACCGCCAGCGGCCTGCCGTCGAACACCGGTGGCGTCAGCCGCCACACGTCCACGTGGCACAGGTTGAACGCCTTCACCACGTGCCCTCCCGTGAGGTCGCGGATCAGCGGGGCGATGGGGCGGTTGGGGTCGTACGGGCCCTCGGCGTTGGCCACGTCGATGACGGGCTTGCCGCGCAGCGCGGCGCCGGCGGACTCGAGCACGCCGGTCAGCCCCGCCTGCCTGACGGCCACCATCACGACCTCACCGAACGCCGCCGCCTCCGCCCAGCTCCCGGCCCGCACCCCCACCACCTCGGCCGATGTGCGCGCCACCCGAGCCTCCGTGCCGGCCGCGTCGGCCCGCGTGCGCGCCGCCTCGGCGGTCATCGCCGCCGCCCGGGTCGCGCTCGCCGAGGCGTCCCTGCCGCTGATCATCACCTCGTGCCCCGCCCTGGCCCACTGCGTGCCCAGGGCGTCCGCCATGCCGCCCGCCCCCAGGATCCCGATACGCATGTTCGTCCTCCGTCGCATGAACTGGTAAGTAGAAGGACTGTAGAAAGCCCGTCACACACCATTTGGTGCCTAACGGAGGCCTCGTTGGGGTTCATCGCCGACTGCCAGGCCCGGCTGGCCTTCGACCTGCTGGCCAACACCTGGAACGCGGTCGTCCTGTGGGCGCTGCGCCACGGCCCGCGCCGGCCGGGGCGGCTGCGCGAGGAGATCGGCGGCATCAGCACCAAGGTCCTCACCGAGACGCTGCGCCGCCTGGAGTTCAACGGCCTGGTCACGCGCCGCACGTACGCCGAGGCCCCGCCCCGCGTCGAGTACGAGCTGACCGACCTCGGCCGCACCCTCCTCGGCCCGATCGAGGCGTTCGGGGCGTGGGCGCACGACCACGGCGACGAGGTCATGGCCGCGCAGGACCGCTGGGAGTCGTGAGAGCTTTCTAATATACGTAGCGTTACTGGATCACTACCCTGGGTAGCTAGACGACGGTTGTTCATTACCGTCTCCCAGGAGGTTCCATGCTTTTCTCCCCCCGAAGGATCGTCGCCGTCGCGGCCGTCGCCGGTGGCCTGACCCTGCTCGCCGCCCCTGCGTCCTACGCCGTGGTGGATCCTCTCACTCTGGTCCCCTGCCTGGCCGAGGCCGGCGCCGGCGCCTCGACGCTGATCGACCCGACCGCGCCGGCCGTGCCGGCCGAGGTTCCGGCCGTGAGCTGCCTGCAGCCCTGACCGGCCCAGCCTGGGCACGTCCCCGGCCGATCCGGTTATCCGGGCAGGCGGCGCGGCGAGCCGGCCGCGCCGCCGCCACGGCGGCCCGATCAGTTCCCCCCTACAGCGCAAGCCCAGTCCATCCGATAGCGCAGAGCAGCTAGGAGATCCTTTGAAGGTCCGCGTCCTGACCGCCGTCGCCGCACTCGCGCTGGCGGGCGCCATACCCCCCATCGCCCTCGACAAGCTCACCACCGACCCGCCCATCGTGCGCGTCGAGACCTGGGTCCAGCACGTCAACGTCTTCACGTCCTAGTGCGGCTCGCGCAGGTGCCCGTGGCCGACACTCCACCGGAGTCACGGACCATGTCCGGGTATGTCGGCTATTTCATGTTCCTCAGCCGGTGGATTCAGGCGCCGCTCTACATGGGGCTGATCCTCGCCCAGATCGTGTACACGTGGCGGTTCATGCTGGAGCTGCTCCATCTGATCGAGCTCGGGTTCGGCGGCTCACCACCGGAGACCACCGTCATGCTGATCGTCCTCGGCCTCGTGGACGTGGTCATGGTCTCCAACCTGCTCATCATGGTCATCATCGGCGGCTACGAGACGTTCGTCGCCCGGCTGCGCATCGAGGGGCACCCCGACCAGCCCCAATGGCTTTCCCACGTCAACGCCAACGTGCTGAAGGTCAAGCTGGCCATGGCGATCATCGGCATCTCGTCCGTCCACCTCCTGCAGATCTTCATCAACGCGTCCAGACCGACCATCACCGACAGGGAGCTGCTGTGGAAGACACTGATCCACCTGACCTTCGTGGTCTCGGCACTGGCGCTGGCGCTGATCGACCGCATCATGGCGGGCGCGCGGCGCGAGGCCGGGACGAACGGGGGCGAGCGGCAGTCGGCCCTGCAGCAGGAACGGGTCGCCGCCTAGCCGGGGTGCCCCGGTGAGGCGGCCGGCCGCCGTCGTGGCGATCGCGGCGTTCGTGTGCTCGCTCGCGGGCGCCGCGCACGCGGAGGGCGAGGCCCCCAGGCCGAGCGGCCCGCCGCCGCTGATCGGCAACGTGACCATCTTCAACGACGAGATCATCGAGCCGGTGTCGCTGCCCGTGAGCACCTGCGGGTCGCTGCTCCCGCTGCTCGGCAAGGGGCCCACCACATGCCAGGGCGCCTCACGGGTGTCGGACGACGACGCCTGACGCCGTACGTGCCCGCCTGCGGGGGCGGGCGGGCACCTCGGCGGGCAAAGGCGATCGTCAGCCGTAGAGTTCCTCCAGCACCGCGGCCACCCCGTCCTCGTCGTTGGACAGCGTGCGGCGCTCGATCGCCGCCAGCACCAGGTGGTGCGCGTTGGCCATGGCGTACCCGGCGCCCGCGTAGGCGAGCACGGCCAGGTCGTTCGGCATGTCGCCGAAGGCCACCACCTCGCCGGGCTCGACCCCCCGCTCCCGGCACAGCACGTCGAGCGTGCTCGCCTTCGTCACCCCGGGAGCGCTGATCTCCAGCAGCCCTTCCCCGCCGGAGTGCGTGACCTCGGCCAGCCCCTCGATCGCCGCGACGACGGCCGCCACCATCTCGTCCGCCGTGCTGGTCTGCGACTGGGCGAGCAGCTTGATGATGGGGTCGTCGCCGTCGAAGACGGAGCTCACCTCGCGGAGGAAGGCCAGGTCTTCCACGATGCGCCTGGTGTAGGCGGCCTCGGCGAGCACGCCCCGGCCCGTCTCGACGGCCAGGCCGACTCCGGGCAGGGCCGCGGCCAGGGCCTGCGCGACCCTGTTCGCCGCCGTCCGGTCCAGGAGATGGCTGGTGACGACCTCGTCGGTGTCCAGGTCGTACACGATCGCGCCGTTGCTGCAGATCGCGACGCCCGTGACGCCCGCCTGATCGGCGATCGCGCGGACGCCGCGCGGCGGCCTGGCGGTGACGAAGACGATCTCGGCTCCGGCCGCGCGGGCGGCTTGCAGGGCCTCTACGGTGCGGGGGGTGACGGCACGTGCGGAGTTGAGGAGGGTTCCGTCGAGGTCGGTGGCAACGAGGCGGGGGAGGATGGGGGCGCTCACGCTGCCGATTATGCCGATCTTTCAGATCCGCATCTCGGGCGGGAGCCGCGAGGACGCGTTCGAGAGCTCCAGGCCGAGGAACTGCCCGGTGTCGCCGAAATCAAGGACGACATCCGCCACTTCAACCTGACTTACGACCTCTTCTGGCGCTATTTCGTGCTTCGTCGCGATATAGGCGATATCGCGGATCTTGTCCAAGCTCACGTACACCGTCTGCGGCCGCTGCCCGAACGGCGCCTCGTCCCAGCTCAGCAGCCCCTCCTTGGCCTCGTGCGAGCCCGCCAGCGCGGCCCGGACCATGGCCAGGGTCAGCTCGATCGCCTCCAGCGAGTCGACCCCGGTGACCTTCCGCTCGTGCTCCCACCCGTCGAGCCCGTCGATCCGGTACGGGCACGACCAGTCCCCCGTCGGCTCCTCGTAAGGCACGCCGATCGTGACGGTGACATCACGCGGCGGATCGGTACGCAGCACCAGCACCCGATGGGCGATCTCGTACATGTAGCCTGATCTACCCCATGTAAGACACTTGAAGGCCCGATCCCATACCGTCGCCGAAGTATGCATTCCTGGCTACGGCCGCCGCAAGCTAGGCTGCCTACGGTCGTAAGGGGGCCCATGAGATGAACGAGTCATTCGGGACGCGCCTTCGAGCCAGGCTCGACGAGTGCGGGCCGCTCTGTGTGGGCATCGATCCGAGCCCGGCGCTGCTGCACGCCTGGGGGCTCGACGACTCGCCCGCCGGTCTGGAACGCTTCAGCCGCACCGTCGTCGAGGCGGTCAGCGACGTCGCCGCCCTGGTCAAGCCGCAGTCCGCCTTCTACGAGCGCTGGGGCAGCCGCGGCATCGCGGTGCTGGAACGCACCATCGCCGACCTGCGCGAGGCCAGGACGCTGGTGGTGCTCGACGTCAAGCGGGGCGACATCGACAGCACGATGGCCGCCTACGCCGAGGCCTACCTCGACCGGGGCAGCCCGCTGGCCGCCGACGCCGTGACGCTGAGCCCGTATCTCGGATTCGGGTCGCTGGAGGGCGCGATCCTGTCGGCCATGGCCAACGACGCCGGCGTCTTCGTGCTGGCCCGCACCTCCAACCCGGAGGCGGCGCCGCTGCAGCGGCTCGTGGCCGACCAGGTGCTCGCCGGGGTCGCCGCGGCGAACGCCGGGCACGAGCCGCTGGGGCCCATCGGGGTCGTGATGGGGGCCACGCTGCCCGAGCTGGAGCACTCGCTGGACGACCTCAACGGCCCCATCCTCGCGCCGGGGCTGGGCGCCCAGGGGGCCTCGCCCGCCGACGTGGCGCGGCTGTTCGGTTCCGTACGGCACGCCGTCGTGCCCTCGGTCTCCCGGGCGGTCCTGGCCGACCCCAAGCGGCTGCGCTCCCGTACGCTCTACTTCCGCGACGAGTGCGCGGCCCACCTGGACGCGAAGATCGCCACCCAGACGTGAGCCGCGCCCGCCGGTGATCAGGCCGGCACGGACGCCAGCACGCGGTTGACGGCGGCCAGCACGGCGTGCGCCGAGGCGGTCAGGACCGAGGTGTCCTGGGCCGCGCCCCAGCTGGTGACGCCGTCGACGCGGGCCTCCACGTAGGCGATGGCGCGGCTGCCCCGGCCCGGGTCCAGGGCGTGCTCGGCGAAGTGGAGGATGTCCACGTCGATCCCGTCGTCGCCGAGCGCGGCGGTCAGCGCGGACAGCGGCCCGTTGCCGGTGCCGCGCAGCCGGCGCCCCGACCGCAGTGTGCCCTCGAACTCGTGCACCCCCGGCGCCGTCTCCCTGGTGCTCCATTCGGCCAGCGCGCTGGTCTCCCCCGGGGCCACGTAGGTGGCGTGGAAGAGCTCCCACAGCTGCTCGGCCGTGATCTCCTCGCCGCTGCCGTCGGTGGCGCGCTGCACGACCGAGGAGAAGTCGATCTGCAGGCGGCGGGGCAGCTCCAGGCCGTAGCGGGCGCGCAGGAGGTAGGCGATGCCGCCCTTGCCCGACTGGCTGTTGACCCGGATGACCGCCTGGTAGCCGCGGCCCACGTCGGCGGGGTCGATGGGCAGGTACGGCACGTCCCACGGCGCCCGCTCCGGCGGCACGCCCAGCTCGGCGGCCCGCTTGGCGTGGTGGGCCAGGCCCTTGCCGATGGCGTCCTGGTGGGTGCCGGAGAAGGCGGTGTAGACGAGGTCCCCCGCGTACGGGTGGCGGTCGGGCACGGGCAGCCGGTTGCAGTGCTCCACGACCCGGCGGATCTCGTCGATGTCGGACAGGTCGAGCATGGGGTCCACGCCCTGGGAGTGCAGGTTGAGCGCGAGGGTCACCAGGTCCACGTTGCCGGTCCGCTCGCCGTTGCCGAACAGGCAGCCCTCCACGCGCTGGGCGCCGGCCAGCACGGCCAGCTCGGCGCAGGCCACGCCGGTGCCGCGGTCGTTGTGCGGGTGCACCGAGAGGATCACCGCGTCCCTGCGGTCGAGGTGGCGGTGCATGTACTCGATCTGGTCGGCGTACACGTTGGGGGTGGCCACCTCGACCGTCGCGGGCAGGTTGTGGATCACCGGGCGGTCCGGGGCGGCGTCCCACAGGGCCGTCAGGTCGTTGCAGACCTCCAGCACGTAGTCGGGCTCGGTGAGGTTGAACACCTCCGGCGAGAACTGGAAGCGCACGTCGCGGCCTTCCGCGAGCCGGGCGATGTGCCCTGCGGCGTCCATGATCAGGGCGCGCAGCTCGGGCCTGTCGTGGCCGAGCACCACGTCCCGCCAGGTGGGGGCGGTGGCGGTGTAGAGGTGCACGACCGCGCGGGGCAGCCCCTCGATGGCGGCGAACGTGCGCTCGATCAGGTCGCGCCTGGCGGCCGTGAACACGACCACGGTCACGTCCTCCGGCACGACGCCGGGCTCGGCCAGGTGGCGGACGAAGTCGAAGTCGAGCTGGCTGGACGAGGGGTAGCCGACCTCGATCTCCTTGAACCCCATGCCCGTCAGCAGGTCGAACATCCGGCGCTTGCGCGCCGGGTCCATCGGCTCGGCCAGCGCCTGGTTGCCGTCGCGCAGGTCGACGGGCACCCAGAGCGGGGCTCGTGTGATGCGCGCGGACGGCCAGTCGCGCTCGGTGAGCGGCACCTCGACGCGCTCGTGGGCGGGCTTGTAGCGGTGGTACGGCATGCTGCTGGGACGTTGACGGTTCCAGACGTACACGGACGGCGTCATGGCGGCTACACTAATCACAACACAGGTCCTCAGACAACCTGAGAGGTGCATTCGATGCCGCTCGGCTCCCTCCGTCCCAGCCCGCTCGTCGAGCAGGCCACCCAGCACCTGCGCGAGCAGATCACGCAGGGCGAGTGGCCCGTGGGCACCCGCCTGCCCGGCGAGAACGCGCTGGCCAAGACGCTGGGCGTGGGGCGTTCGACGGTCCGGGAGGCGCTGCGCGCGCTGGCGGGGGCGGGGCTGGTGCAGGCCCGGCAGGGCTCCGGCGTGTTCGTGATCGCCACTGCGATCACCACTGCGATCGCCGAGGACTGGCCCGGCCGGCTGCGGCGGGCCGCCATCACGGACGTCTACGAGGTCCGCATGATGGTCGAGACCCAGGCCGCCCGGATGGCCGCGCAGCGGCGCACCGAGGAGGACATCGCGGCGCTGGAGGAGGCGCTGGCGGCGCGGGCGCGGGCGGCCTCGGAGGACGACGCCGCGTTCGTGGACGCCGACATCGCCCTGCACGCGGCGGTCGTGGCGGCGGCCGGCAACCCGGTGCTGACCGACCTGTTCGCCGAGTTCGCGCCGGCGTTGCGCGAGGGGCTGATCGGCCTGGTGGAGGTGCTCGGGCTGCGCTCGCACGACCGCAACCCCGGGCACGACGCGCACGCGGAGCTGGTCGCCGCCGTCCGGGACGGGGACGGCGACGCGGCGGGCGCGATCCTGCAGGCGGAGCTGGAGCAGACGCTCGCCCACCTGCACGGCGCATAGCCTTGTCACGGTGATCGCCCGCACGCAGCGCCCCACGGCCCGCGTCATCCTGGCCGCCCCCGACGACCGCGTCCTGCTGTTCCGCTTCATCCCGCCGGACCCGTGGCAGAAGGAGCCCGCCTGGCACCTGCCCGGCGGCGGCCTCGAGCCGGGCGAGTCACCGGCGCAGGCGGCGGCACGCGAGGCGCTGGAGGAGACCGGCCACGTGCTCAGCGCCGCCGACCTCGGCGACCCCGTGGCGGTGAACGAGGGCGCGTGGTCCAACCTCGGCCGCCACTTCTACACCGTGCACACGTACTTCTTCGCCCGCGTGCCGTCCGCGACGGTCACCCACACGGCGCTGGAGGAGTACGAGACGGAGGACTTCAAGCTCGGCAACCGCTGGTGGCGCGCGGACGAGCTGGCCGCCACCGAGGAACGCGTGTTCCCGCCCGGGCTGGCCGCGCTGCTGCCCGATCTCCTGGCCGGGATGCGGCCCGCAGCCCCCGCCAGGCTCCTCTGGACGCACGAGAAAAGATCTTCGGAAGGGATGTAGAGAAGGCGCGGACGGCTCCGACCCAGTCACGAGCACAACGCGAAGGAGCACACGATGAGCAAGCTCATCTACTGGGTCCACACTTCCGTCGACGGCCACATCGAGGGCCCGAACGGGGAGTTCGACTGGCCGGCGATGGGGCCGGAGCTGTCGGCGTACGGGGACGAGGTCCACGCCCGCGTCGGCACCTTCCTGTACGGGCGCGTCGTCTGGGAGATGATGTCCAACTACTGGCCGAACGCGGAGTCGATCTCGGACGACCCACACGACCTCAAGTTCGCCCCCATCTGGCGCAGCACCCCGAAGATCGTCTTCTCCACCACGCTGCAGGAGGCCGGCTGGGCCACCCGGATCGTCTCCGGCGACCTCGCCAAGGAGGTCGCCGAGCTGAAGAGCCAGCCCGGCAAGGACCTCCTGCTGAACAGCGGCTCACGGCCGACTGGCGCGCTCACCCGAATGTGATCGACGAGTACCACATCGTGACTCCTCCGCTACCCGAAGGAAGCGGCTTCTCGCCTTCCCCAGCCGGAGTCGGCGACGGCCAAGCCCTGACCGGCGTCCTTGAGGACACACGCAGAACCTACCGGAGAAGCGATCCCTCTGCCGGATGAACTCCGAAATCCTGCTGCGCTACGAGCGGGCCGAAGGCTAGGGCAGGGCGGCCTCGATCTCGTGGCGGGTCGGCATGGACGTGCTGGCCCCCTCACGCTGCACCGACAGCGCCGCCGCCGTGGACGCGAAGCCCAGCGCCTCGGCCACACCCATCCCCTCCGACCTGGCCACGGCGAACGCGCCCACGAAGGTGTCGCCGGCCGCGGTCGTGTCCACGGCCTCCACCTTCACCGCGGGCACCCGCAGCCGCTCCCCCGAGCGCGACCCGTACAGCGCGCCCTCCGCGCCCAGCGTGATCAGCACCTCCTCGACCCGCTCCAGCAGCGCGTCGAGGGCGGCCTCCGCGTCGGCGGCGCCCGTGATGGCGGCGGCCTCGTGCTCGTTCGGGACGATCGTGGTGACCGCGTCGAGGAGCTCGTCCGGCAGCGGCCGGGCGGGGGCCGGGGTGAGGTAGACGGGCACGCCGGAGACCTGGGCGGCCTGGGCGGCCGCCACGACGGCCTCCATGGGCAGCTCCAATTGGAGCAGCAGCGCGTCGGAGCGGGCGATGGCGGCCAGGTCCTCGCCCGAGGGGCCGGCGATGGCGCCGTTCGCGCCGGGGACGACGATGATCGAGTTGCCGCCCTCGTCGTCCACCACGATGTGCGCGATGCCGCTGGGTCCGGGTACCTCGCGCAGGCCGCGCACGTCGATCCCGGCCTCCGCCAGCGTGGCGCGCATCTCCGCCCCGAACCCGTCGTCACCCACCGCCCCGAGGAAGGCCACGTGCGCGCCCGCGCGGGCGGCGGCGATGGCCTGGTTGGCGCCCTTGCCGCCGGGCACGGTCCGGAACCGGTGCCCGGTGACCGTTTCGCCCCGCTTGGGGGCTTCGGAGACGTACGCGACGAGGTCCATGTTGGCGCTGCCGAAAACCGAGATCATGGCTTCATCATCTCCTGTGTACGGGTGGCCAGCTCGGCCAGCCCCACCCCGTCGTACCCGGTCAGGCTGCTGGCCAGGCTGTCACGCAGCCGCCAGCGCTCCGGCACGCCGCCGTTCAGCGCGCCCGCGACGGACCCGGCCGTGGCCCCGGCGGAGTCGGTGTCCCAGCCGCCGGCCACCGCTCCGGCGATCGTGGCGGTGAAGTCGCCCCGGCCGTGGATCAGCGTGGCCGCGACGAGGGCGGCGTTGTTGACGGTGTGCACCCAGTGCAGGCTGCCATGGCGTTCGTGCAGGAGGTCGACGACCCGCTCGAAGTCGTCCTCGCGGGCGGCGTCCGCGGCGGCCAGGCGTACCGCCTCGTGCAGGCGGGAGCGCTCCGGCACCACCGACAAGCCCGCCCGCACGACCTCCTCGGGCGAGGTGGCGACCATGGCGGACGCGCACATGGCGGCCACGAACATCGCCCCGTAGATCCCGTTCGCGGTGTGGGTCAGGCGGGCGTCGCGCCAGGCGTGCTCCGCCGCCGTGGCGGGGTCGCCCGGGTTGCTCCAGCCGTACACGTCGGCCCTGATCAGGGCGCCGATCCACTCCCTGAACGGGTTGCGGCGGGTGGCCGTGGCGGGCGGCTCGACGCCGTCCAGGAGGTTGCGGTACGCGACCCGTTCGGCGGTGAACGTACGGCCGGCGGGGAGCTCGTCCAGCCACAGCTTCGCCACGTCGTCGGTGGTGAAGCCGCGGCCGTGGCGCTCCAGGACGGAAAGGGCCAGCAGCGGGTAGTTGAGGTCGTCGTCCTCCGGGATGCCGTCGATGTTCTCGGCCAGGGAGTTGACGGCGCTGCGGCGGTTCCACGGCCAGCGGCGGGCGACGTCGTCCGGGAGCCCCTTGGCGGTGAACCAGCCGCGGATGGGCCAGTTGCCGGTGGCCTCGGCGATCTGCCTGATGCCTTCGCGCGGGATCTTCTCCACGGGCTTGCCGAGCACGCACCCGGCCGCCCGGCCCTGCCACGCGCCCAGCACCCGCGCCGGATCCACGGCCTCTCTCGCCGCCGCGCCGGGCCAGGACGGGCAGGCGGCGACGATGCCGGCCAGGTCCGAGGGCTCGGGCAGCGGGGACGGGACGGCGGCCAGCTCGTCCAGCAGCTCCCCGGCCAGGTCCCGCAGCCGCGCCGCCCCCGGCTCGGAGGCCCCGGCACGCGGGGGCGCGTCATGCCCGCCGGCCGCGTGCCAGCGGGCCGCGATCTCCCGCACGCGCTCGGCGTCGGGACCGGAGGCGCGGCCGTCCTCGGCGGCCTGGCGGAGTTCGTGCCCGATCAGGTCCTCCGGCTGGACCCAGGTGAGCCGGATCACCGGCGGTCGAGGTCGGCGAAGGCGGCCTCGTGGCCGCGGCGCCGTACCAGGTCGTCGGCGTGCACCCGGCGCGCCACCTCCGCGATCGCGAGCCCGGGGGCCACCAGGTCCGTACGGCTGGCCGCCCCCACCTGCGAGACCCACTCCGACGGCACCGCGGACAGCCCCCCGAGAGCGCCCGCGATGGCCCCGCCCATGGACGCGATCGAGTCGGCGTCGCGCCCGTAGTTGACGCCGCCCAGCACGGTCTCGCGGTAGTCGCCCTTCGCGATCACCAGGAACCCGAGCGCCAGCGGCAGCTCCTCGATGCTGTGCACCCGGCTCGGCCGCCGCGCCCCCAGCCCCTGGTCGCGGTAGGTGTCGGCGACCGTGTCGTAGGGCCGCATGGCGGCGCGCAGCGTCTCGAACGACCCGTCCCAGTGCCCCAGCCCGGCGGCGGCCTCGCAGACGGACTCGATGGCGGCCCGCGTGCCGTCCTTGGCCAGGCGCAGGCAGGCCGCGATCACGGAGTCCGCGGTGGCGCCCGGCCGCATGGCCTCGGCCACGGCGGCGGCCATCACCCCGGCGGCCTCCCGGCCGTAGCTCGACTGGTGCGCCCCGGCCAGGTCGACGGCCTCGGCGTAGGCGGCGTCGGGGTCGGCGGCGTTCACGATGCCGACGGGGGCGACGTACATGGCCGCGCCGCAGTTGACGATGTTGCCGACGCCGGCCTCGCGCGGGTCCACGTGCCCGTAGTGGAGCCTGGCCACGATCCACTTCTCGGCCAGGAAGATCCGCTGCAGCGGCAGCGCCTCGGCCTCCAGCTCGGGGATCCAGCGCCGCTCGCCCATCAGCTCGGGCACCAGGTGCTCGGCCATCGAGTACGCGCTCAGGTGCCCGCCGGCCTTCTCGTACACGCGGATCAGGGCGTGCGTCATCAAGGTGTCGTCGGTGATGTGGCCGTCGCCCTTGTGGTATGGGGCGATGGGGCGGGCGTTGCGCCAGTCCTCGTTGAACGGCGGCACGATGCCCTCGACGCGGCCCCCGTACCTCTCGACGATCTGCTCGGGGGTCCAGCCCTCGGTGGCGCCGCCCAGCGCGTCACCGACCGCCGCCCCCGCCACGCAGCCAGTGGCCCTGTCTTCAAGCGGCGTCATGCGATTCCCTCCGATAGTTCGATCAGATCCCGGCCCGCCAGGTCAGGCAGGCAACAACCGGCCAGCGTGCGGGACGACGCGATCCACCCCTCCGGGATCGCCTCCGATCCGCGGCACGCTCCCGTGAGCGCCCCGGTCAGCGCGGGCGCCGAGTCGGCCAGCGCGGCCAGGCAGGCGGCCGCGGGCACGGCCCGCGCGAGCTCGCCGCCCGCGCACTCGGCCAGCGCCAGCGCCACCGGCACGGTCTGCGCGGCGCCGACGCCGTAGCTGTAGACGTGGTCGAGCAGCGCGGCGTCCAGCGCGGGCACGGCCGCGAACGGGTCGCCCGCCCTGCGCGTGACGGCCAGCGCCGCGCGGGCGTTGTGGCCGATGGCGGTGTCCTCGGGCAGTACGGCCAGCGCCGCCTCCACCGCCCCGGCCGCCGATCCCGACCGCACCGCCTCGGTCACGGCGGCGGCCATGGCCCGGGCGCCCAGGACGCCGTCGTAGGCGTTCGTCACCTGGGCGTCCTGCGTGGGGTCGCGCCCCAGGACCCCGAACGCCACGGCCCTGACGGCGGCGGCGTCGTCGAAGTGGTGCGGGTTGTCGTGCCCGGACGCGGGCGGCTCGACGCCCTTGGCGAGGTTGTCGAGCGCGGTGGCCACCGAGATCCGCGCCCTGATGCCCTCCCGGGGCAGTTCCCTGAACGCCTCGGCCCTTGGGCGGTCGATCGTGAGCGCCGTCCAGGCGAGCCATTCGGCGTCGTCGGACGGGCCCACGGCCAGCGGGGCCGTGGGCTGGTTGAGCGCGAACGGGACCGGCAGCGTGGTGACCTCGTGCTCCTCCGCGAAGGCGTCCAGCTCTCTGTGCAGGCGTCTGCTCCAGGGGGCGTGCAGGGCCGCCCGGTGCCTGGCCGCCGGCCATCCGGCGGCGTCACCGACGGCGAGCCCGGCGAAGGCCCCCCTGATTCTGTCCCCCGACATCGTGATCTACAGTCCTCCCGCCAGTTCGTCGGCGACGTCCAGTACGTGTTTTCCGGCCACGACGGGCAGGCATTTGCCCGTCACGGGCCCGATCCTGTCCGCCCACCGCTCGGGCACGCCGCTCTCGCCGCGCATGGCTCCGGCGATCGCCCCGGCGATGGCGCCGATCGTGTCGGCGTCCCTGCCCAGGCTCACCCCGAACGTCACGGACGCCTCGACGTCGCCGTCTCCGGCCAGTACGGCCGCCAGCGCCAGCGCCACGGCCTCGGGGGCGACGTCGGTCCAGGGGTAGTGCCTGACGACCACGGCCTCGTGAAGGGCCTCGACAAGCTCGGCCGCGTCCGAAGCCGGGCCCATGGTCGGCAGGGTCGCGCAGGCTCGCACGACGTTGCGGGCCGTCCACGAGTCGGCGGGGATCACCGACAGCGCCGCCCGTACGACGTCCTGGACCGGGGCCCCGCCCATCGCGGCGGCCACGGCCCCGGCGACCGCGCGGCCGCCCAGGATGCCCTCGCCGGATCCGCTGACCAGCCCGTCCTGCTCTACCAGCCGGGCCGCCTCCGCGGGATCTCCCGGGCAGAACACCCCGTACGGCGCCGCGCGCATCGCGAGCCCGTCCGACCAGCCGTGCGAGTGCACCAGCCCCGTCAGCGGCGGCTCGAGCCCCCGGCGAAGCGCTTCGACGGTGCCCAGCTCGGAGAACCCGGCCCCGCGCATGGGCCCGGTGACCCGCGGGATGATCTCCCGCCGGTACGCCTGCGCCACGTCGGCGGAGGTCAGCGCGTGCCCGTGCCGCACCAGGAGCGAGGCGGCGAAGATGGCGTATTCCGTGTCGTCGGTCCCGCCGCCCTCGATCTCCGTGAGCCGGCCCCACCGCCGCCGGATCTCCGACGGCGGCAGGTTCTCGGCCGGGGCCCCGAGGGCGTCCCCGGCCGCGAGGCCGAGAAGACACCCACGGGCTTTATCCCGATAAGTCACCGCTGGTACCGCTCCAACACCTTGTTGCCGTCCTCGACCAGCTTCGAGGCCGCCTGGTCGATGGTGATCTTATTGGCGAAGTACTCCTGCAGCGTCGGCGTGGCCACCTTGGTCTTCCACTCGTCGAACCCGTTCACCTTGAGGAACGGCGCCACGACGAGGTTCTTCGCGGAGGCGGTGGCCACGTCCCAGCCGTTCTCCTTGGTGGTCATCGCCGGGTCGGCGGCGGCCGCCTGGGAGGTCGGCAGGAGCCAGTCACCCTTGGCGAGCTTGGCCTGGTTCGGGCCGTTCAGGAAGAAGGCGATGAACTTCATGGCCTCGTCCGGGTGCTTGCTGTCCTGCGCGATCGACAGCGTCTGCGAGACCGCGCCCTGCTGGGCGCTCGTGCCCTTCGGCGCGGGGAGCGTGACCCACTCGAAGCCCTCCGGAGCCTGCTCGGCGACCTGCTGGCGCAGGTAGACGCCGGCGGGCAGCAGCGCGAACTTGCCCTTGTAGAAGGCCGGCAGCGGGTCCGCGGTGCCCTGGCCGAGCGCGGCCGGGTCGGCGGACTTGTCCTTGTAGAGCTGGTCGTGGATGCGCTGGAGCACCTCGCGCTCCTCGGGCCCGACCTTGACCGTGGTCTTGCCGTCGGCCGTCTGGAAGAACGTGCCGCCGAAGTTGAGCGCCAGGTTGAGCGTCTTGTTGACCGGCGACTTCATCGGCCAGGCCACGCCGAAGTTGCCGTCCTTGGTCATCTTCTTCGCGGCGGCCGAGAACTCGTCCCACGTCCAGGGGCTGTCGGCCGTCGGGACGCGCACGCCGGAGGCGTCGAGCAGCTTCTTGTTGGCGATGATGACCTGCGACTCCTGCAGGAACGGCACGCCGTACACGCCCTGCTGGCCCTTGCCGTCATCGAAGGTGACGGTGTCCCAGGCGGGCTGCGGGATGTCGCTCTTGAGCTCGGCGGGCAGCTTGTCCTTCAGGTCGAGCAGGTAGCCGTCGGAGGCGAAGCCGGACAGCGCGGGCGAGTCGTTGTGGATGACGTCCGGCGCCGTGCCGCCGGCGAACTGGGTGACGAGCTGGTCGTTGACGTTGTCCCAGCTGCCCTGGACGTAGGTGACCTGGATGTTGGGATTGGCCTTGTTCCACTCGTCCACGAGCTGCTTGTTCGCGGCGACGGATTCCTTCTGCCACGCCAGGCTGAGGAAATTGATCTTGACTGGCTCGTTGGGGGCGGACGACGACTGCGCGCCGCCTCCCCCGCCGCACGCGGCGGCCAGCGTGAGGATCGCCGCAGCCGCCAGAGCGGACGTGATTCGCATGTGAGCCTCCTAGCCCTTCACGGCGCCGGCCATCAGGCCGGACTTCAGTCGCCGCTGAATGATTGCGAAGAAGATCAGGCTCGGGATCGTCGCCATGAGCGACGCCGCGGCCAGCGGGCCGAGCCTGGCCACCCCCTCAGGACCGGTGAACCGCACCAGAGTGAGCGGGAGCGTCATGACATCGGGGTTCTGCAGGACCACGAGCGCGAACATGAACTCGTTCCACGACGAGATGAACGAGAACAGCAGCGTGGCCACCACCCCCGGCGCCAGCAGCGGCGCGACCACGCTCGCGATCGAGCGCAGCCGGGTCGCGCCGTCCACGGCCGCCGCCTCCTCCAGCTCACGCGGCACCGCGCGCACGTACCCCTGGAGCATCCACAGCGCGAACGGCAGCGTGAACGTCACGTGCACGACCACCAGGCCGGGCAGCGTGTTCACCAGGTCCAGATCGCGCAGGATCATGAAGAGCGGGATGATGATCAGGATGAACGGGAACACCTGGCTGACCAGCACCCATCCGATGGCGATCCGGTTGAGCAGGCTGCGGTAGCGCGCCATCGCGTAGGAGGCGGGCAGCGAGATCAGCACCGTGATCACGCTGCTGAACAGCGCCACGACCAGGCTGCGCAGCCCCGCGCCCACCAGGTCCTGCTCGCCGAACGCGTCGGCGAAGTTGGCCAGCGTCGGGTCGCGCGGGATCCACGTGGGGTCGGCCAGGGCCATCTCCCGCGGCGTCTTCAGCGCCGTCGACAGCAGCCAGACCAGCGGGAACGCCAGGAAGACGATGTACGCGACCAGCGCCACGTACTGCGAGAAGCGCCTCATCACTTGGCCTCCCTCATCTGGCGTCCCAGGTAGAGCGCGAGCACGGCCAGCACGACGATCGCCATCGCGAGGCCGAGCATCGAGGCGTAACCGGCCATCCGGTACCTGAACGCCTCCTCGTACGCGAACAGCATCGGCAGCCGCGTCTGCCCGCCCGGCCCGCCCTGCGTGAGCACGTAGACCAGGCCGAACTGATTGATGTTCCACACGAAGTCGAGCGAGGTGATCGCCACGATCACCGGCCTGAGCTGCGGCAGCGTGATGTTCCAGAACCTCCGCCAGCGGGTGGCGCCGTCCACCTCGCCCGCCTCGTAGAGCTCCTTGGGGATGCCCTGCAGGCCCGCCAGCAGGACCACCGTGGTCTGCGGCATGCCGGTCCAGATGCCGACCACGATGATCGCCGGCAGCGCCAGCGAGAAGTCGGCCAGCCAGTTGATGTCCGTGCCGAGCAGGTCGTTCAGGATGCCCGCGTCGGGGTGGTAGACGAGCTTCCACATCAGGCCGATGACGACCGGCGGCATCGCCCACGGCACCACCGCCAGCACCCGGGCCACGCCCCTGAACCGCAGGTTCTCGTTGAGCAGCAGCGCCAGGCCGAGCGCGGCCAGGAACTGCAGCACGGTCACGGAGACGCCCCAGATCGCGCCGATCTTGAACGAGGACCAGAACTCGTCGTCGGTCAGCAGCCGGCCGAAGTTCTCCAGGCCGACGAAGCTCGTCTCGTGGTTGCGGGTGTTGCGGGCGTCGGTGAACGCCAGGCCGATGCCGTACAGCAGCGGGCCCACGCTGAACAGCGCCACCGGCACCAGGGCGGGCAGCATGAGCAGCCACATCTCGCGCGTCTGGCGCGAGATCCGCCGGCGCTTGGCGCGCCGCGTCCCGCGCGGCGGCGCCGGTCTCGTCGCGGTCGCCGTCACGCCTTCCCTCCTTCGTCCGTACGGTGCTCGTATCCGGCGCCCTGCCCGCCCTGTCCGCCCGGCCCGCCCGGCTCCCCGGCGGTTGAGGCGCGGACCACGAGCTTGGGCGGCACGGTGACCAGCCTCGGCTCGCGGTCGCCTCCCTGCAGCCGTTCGAGCAGCAGCTCGGCGGCGGCCTTGCCGCGCTCGGCCGACCCCAGCGAGACGCTGGTCAGCGACGGCCAGGAGGCGGCGGCCAGGTCGGTGTCGTCCATGCCGACCACCGCCACGTCCTCCGGCACCCGCCGCCCCGCCGCGCGCAGCACGTCGAGCGCGCCGAGCGCGATCAGGTCGTTCGCGCACATCAGCGCGTCCACGTCGGGAACCCTGGCGAGCAGCTCCGCCACCGCGCGGCCCCCTTCCGCGCGGTAGAAGTCGCCGATCTGCACGAGGTTCTCGTCGTAGGGCAGGCCGAGGTCCTGGAGCGCCTCCCGGTACGCGGCCCCGCGGGCGGCGCCGGGGACGGTGTCCAGCGGGCCGTTGACCATGGCGATCCGGCGGCGGCCGAGCGCGTACAGGTGATCGATCGCCAGCCTGACGCCGGTCCGGGAGTCGGCCCGTACGTTGTCCACGCGGGTGCCCTCCGGCACCTGGCCGATGATCACGACGGGGGTGCGGGCGGCGGCCAGCATCTGCAGGTGCGCCTCGGTGACCCGCAGCGGGCTCATGATCAGCCCGTCCACGTACCGCTCGCCCAGGCTGTGCAGCACGTCGATCTCGTCGGCCACGACGGCGTCGGTGGAGTGCAGCACGAGCCGGTAACCGGCGGCCTTCAGCACGGGCTGGATCTGGCGGAGCATGGCCAGGTAGGCGGGGTTGCCGACGTCGGCCATGGCGAAGGCGACCTGGTGGGTGCGGCGCGACTTGAGCGACCTGGCCACGGCGTTGCGCACGTAGCCGAGCTCGTCTGCGGCGGCCATCACCTTGCGCACGGTCTCTTGCCTGGTCGGCAGGCCGTTCAGCACCCGCGAGACGGAGGCGATCGAGACACCGGCACGCTCGGCGATCGTGTTGATCGTGGGTCCGTCGGCCAAGGCTGTCCTTCCATGTCCTGTAAACGTTTACGATCTAGACGCTGTAAACGTTTACGGTGTGTGGGACATGAAATATGCGCGTAACTTGCAGGTCAAGTCACGATCACATAACACCAGCTCAAAGCCACTTTCCACACTTTCCACACACCCTCGCACACCCACACACCACCGCCCACCCGCCGCTGCCCACACCCGCCACCCGCCGAGCCCGCCACCCGCCGGTTGAGCACCGCGCGCATTGCGCCGAGCACCACTGCCCCACACCCACCGACCCGGCGCCTGGTTCGCGGCGGCGCCGAGGGCGGGCACGAGCCACCGGCCACCGGCGACCGCGCCCGTCGCGCACCGCCTGCCCGCCCGAGCCCGCCGCCCCCGGGGCCCCGGGCCCGCCGCCGCACCCCTCCGCAGACGCCACCTGCCGCCCTCGGGCCGTCACCGTCCCACCACCGGCGACCGCGCCCGCCCGTAGGCCCGCCCGGTGCCGTACGGATCCGCTGGCCTCCGGGCGAAATCGCAGTCCGTGGGGCGGTCGGTGGGTGGGGTCAGTCGTGGGCCGGGGTTGGGGTGGGTTTGGGGGTTTCGGTTGAGGTGGGGAGGTGGGTGAGGGTGCGGATGGCGGGGGTGCCGGTGAGGGCGACGACGGCGGCGAGGATGGCGGGGATAATCAAGGCGATCGGCAGGGACGAGGCCTCGGCCACGTAGCCCAGGACGGCGGGCCCGAGGAGGAGGCCGCTGTAGCCGAAGGCGGTCACCATGGCGAGGGCGCGGCCGACGCGGCCCCCCGCGGCCCCGACCGCGCTGAACAGGACCGGGACCACCGTGGCCAGCCCGACGCCCGCCAGGGCCCAGCCGGTCCAGGCGCAGACGATCTGGAGGGCACCTCCCACCGCTGGTGACGCCAGGACCAGGATGTAGCCGGCCGTGGCGAACAGGCCGGCGAGCTGGATGGTGCGGACGGAGCCGAGCCGGGCGCGGATGGGGTCGCCGAGCAGGCGGACGGTGGTCATGGCCACCGAGAAGATCGTGTACGCGAGCGGCGCCATGGCCGGATCCGTCTCCAGCACCCACCGGGCGTGCAGGGCGGCCCAGTCGATGGCGGCGCCCTCGCTCAGGTGCCCGGCGAAGGCGGCGAGGCCCAGCAGGGCGATCAGGCCCCAGCCCAGCGACGAACCGGAGGCGGCGCCGGTCTCCGAGGCGGTGGTGTGGGCGGGCGGGTCGGGGAGCAGGAGGCGGGCCGCCGGCACGTACAGGAGGGGTACGACCAGCGCCGCCACGATGAGCAGCCACTGCGCGTCCACGCCGGCCTGCAGCGCGAGCGAGGTGAGCCCGCCGCCGGCCGCCCCGCCCAGGCTCCACGTGCCGTGGAAGGCCGAGATGATCGGGCGGCCGTAGCGGCGTTCGACCTCGACGGAGTGGGCGTTCATGGCGACCTCGGTCACCCCGAGCCCGATCCCGAACACCACCGCGAGCACCGCCAGAGCCCAGTACGAGGACGCGAGGGCGGGGCCGAGCAGGACCAGCCCCGAGAAGGGACCGGCGAACCAGCACACCCGGCGGCTGGACCACCTGTCCACCAGCGGCCCCGCCACCAGCATCGACACCAGCGCGCCACCCGAGATCAGCAACAGGACGCTGCCCAGCCTGGCGGGGCCGAGGCCGAGCCGGTCGTTCAGGGACGGGAGCCCGGCGGCCCACAAGCCCATCACGAACCCGGCGAGGAAGAAGAATCCGAACACTCCGGCACGAGCGCGTCTGGCGTCAATGAGGATTTTGTTCACGGCTAGAGCATAAACTGTGGTCCGTGATCGGTGCTACGACGAGTGGCGAGCTTCGCGCGCACAACCGGGTCCGGTTGCTGCGCGCCGTACACGACTGCGGGGCCACCCGCACCAGGTCGCAGCTGACCCGCGACCTGCGCCTGGCGCGAGGGACCGCGTCGGTGCTGGTGGCCGGGCTCGCCGAGGACGAACTGCTGCACGAGGAACCCTCCCGGGAGCACGCGAGGGGCCGCCCGACGCAGGTGCCGGGGCCGCATCCGCGCGGCCCGCTCGCCCTGGCCGTGGACGTACGGGAGGACGCCTGGGAGCTGGCGGCCTGCGAGCTCGGCGGCCGGACCGAGACGCTCGACCTGCGCCCGCACGACGGCACCCCCGAGGGCGTCCTGAGGCCCCTGGGCGAGGCCGTCGCCGCGCACCGGCGCCGCCTCGGGCACCGGGTGGTGGGCCTCGGGGTGGCCTTCGCGGGTCCGGTCCGGCACGGCGGCCTGGTGGACATCGCCCACCTGGGCTGGCGGTCGGTCGACGTCCCTCGCCTGCTCGGCCCGGACGTCCCGGCGCCCGTCGTGGGCAACGACACCGCGTTCGCTGCGCTGGCCGAGGCGCGCAGGGGACGACTGCAGGGCGTACAGGTGGGCCTGCACCTGCACGTGGACTTCGACCTCGGCGGCGTGCTCGTCGTGGACGGCCGGCCGCTGGCCGGGGCGAGCGGCGCGGGGGCCGAGTTCGGTCACATGCCGCTGACCGGCGGCGGCCGGCCCTGCCCGTGCGGCGCCATCGGCTGCTGGAGCATGGACGTCGGCGCGAACGCCCTGCTCCGCCACGTCGGCCTCGCCCACGGCGGCGGCCGGGGGCGCGCGCAGGCCGAGCGGGTGCTGGCCACCAGCGAGGAGGCGGTCACGGCCAACGCCAGAGCGCTCGGACGCGGCATCGCGGCACTCGTCAACGCCCACGACCCCGAGGTCGTGACTCTCTCGGGCCACGGCGTGGAGCTGCGCGAGCGCGCCGGGAAGGCGCTCCTCGCGGCCTGCGAGCCCGGCCTCATGGCCATCCGCCGCGAGCACCCGCCCAGGATCGAGGGCTCGGCGCTGGGCTGGCGCGGGGCGCTCGTGGGGGCGATGGAGTCGGTGTTCGACGCCTTTCTCACGCCGGAGTGTGTCGAAATGTGGCGGCAAAACCGGCCTGACCAGGGTCGCGACACGCCCGAGCGACAGAATGTGATGAATTCCACGCTGAAGGGGTGAAGCCCCTCCGGCCCGCTCCCCTTCCGAGCCATGTTAGCGATCTTGCCGTGCCCGGCTAAAGGCCTGTACGCATGGGAGGAAGACCAAACATGACCCGAGCGATCCGAGGGAATCAGGCGTGAATCTCGAGCTCGCGCTCCGCATGACCGAGGCCGCCGTCAGGCGGGCGATCCGCGAAGGCGCGGTGATCTCCGTGGCGGTCGTCGACGAGGGAGGACATCTGGTGTCTTTCCAGCGTATGGAGGGTGCGGAGATCGCGGGCCCCGGTCTCGCGCAGGGCAAGGCGTACACCTCGGTGGCCCTGCGCAGACCCACCGCGGAGCTGGCCGTGCGGACGGCTCCGGGAGGCGACCTGTACGGCCTGCCCAGGGACGATTACGTCTGCGTCGGAGGCGGCATCCCGCTCTGGGCGGACTACGGTGGGGGAGCCCGCGTGGTCGGCGGCATAGGCGTCAGCGGAGGCACGATCACGCAGGACGTGGTGTGCGCGGAAGCGGCCGCGGAAGTGTGGCGGACACGTTGAGCGGCGCTTTTCGCAACACGAACCGCTGGTATCCGCCATGATTAGCCACTGCACCACGGGTAACAGAATCCCGAACGTAAACTCCCCGAGGAGAGAACTGAGATGGCACTTCCCACTCTCACCCCCGAGCAGCGTCAGGCGGCTCTGGCCAAGGCCGCCGAGGCGCGTGCGGCCCGCACCGCTCTGCTCGCCAAGGTCAAGGCCGGCGAGCTGACGTTCGCTCAGCTGCTCGAGCGCGACGACGACATCGCGAAGAAGATCAAGGTGTCGCAGGCGCTCCGCGCCGTCAAGGGCGTCGGTCCGGCCAAGGCCACCGCGCTGATGGAGGAGGCGGGCGTCGACGAGAAGCGTCGCCTCGGCGGCCTGGGCGCCCAGCAGCGCAAGAAGCTGGTCGACGCGCTCGGCTAATCCCCCGAGCGGCCAGGTCCGCGCGCGACGCCGCGCGGACCGGCCACCACCCCTCAACCATCGGGCCCCCGGGAGGGTCAGGAACGCAGGTAGGTCAGGACGGCGAGCACCCGGCGATGCTGGTCGCTGTCCTCCGCGTAGAGGCCGAGCTTGTTGAAGATGCTCCTGATGTGCTTCTCCACGGCTCCGTCACTGATCACGAGCTGCCGTCCGATGGCCGGATTGGACTTCCCCTCGGCCATCAGCCCGAGCACCTCGCGCTCCCGCGGCGTCAGCTGCGCCAGCGGATCGTCCTTACGTCTGCGCACCATCAACTGGGACACCACCTGCGGATCGAACACCGTCCCGCCCGCGGCCACCCGCCGCAGGCCCTCCAGGAACTCGTCCACGTCGACGACCCGGTCCTTCAGCAGGTAACCCACCGCGCCCCTGGCGTCGGCGAGCAGGTCGTCGGCGTAGGAGACCTCGACGTACTGCGAAAGGATCAGCACGGGCGCCCCGGGCACCCTGCGCCGCGCCTCCACGGCCGCCTTGAGCCCTTCGTCGGTGAACGACGGCGGCATGCGCACGTCGACCACCGACACGTCCGGCTTGTGCTCGGCGATCGCCCGCACGAGGGCGTCGCCGTCACCGACGGTCGCGACCACCTCGCAGCCGAACTCCTCCAGCAACCTGACCAGGCCCTCCCTGATCAGAACCGCGTCATCGGCCACGACTACCCGCACGGCACCTCCGCCACGATCACTGTCGGCCCGCCGTCCGGCGACTGCACGCTCAGCTCCCCGTCGACGGCGCGGAGCCGGTCGGCCAGCCCGGCGAGACCGTGTCCCTTGGCGACGTGTGCGCCGCCGACCCCATCATCCCCGATCGTGAGCATGAGGATGTCGCCGATGCGGGTCAGCTGGATCGCGCAGCTGGTGGCGCGGCTGTGCTTGGCGACGTTGGTGAGGGTCTCGGCGCAGACGAAGTAGAGGGCGTTCTCCACCGCGGCCTGGTAGCGCTCGGCGGTCTGCACGTCGAGGTCGACGGGGACCGTGCAGCGCCCGGCCAGGGCGGCCAGCGCGGGCGCGAGGCCGCGGTCGGACAGGATGGGCGGCGCGATGCCGCGCGAGAGCGCGCGAAGCTCGTCGAGCGTCTCGCGGGTGGCGGAGATGGCCGACTTGATCGTGGCCTGCGCCGCTTCTGGGTCCTTGGCCATCTGCCGCTGCGCCCTGGACAGCTCCATGGCCAGCGAGACCAGCCGCTGCTGCGGGCCGTCGTGGATGTCGCGCTCCAGCTTGCGCAGCGCGTTGGCCTCGGCGGAGACGGCGGCGGCGCGGCCCTGGGCCAGGTCGTCGATGCGCTCCTGCAGCTCGGCCACGCCGGTCAGCAGCGCCCGGCCGAGCCCGGCGCGCAGCAGCGCGGAGCCGCGCACGGCGAACGGCATGATCAGCGTGAAGACCAGGCCGAGGGAGACGTAGAAGATCGAGTTGACGCCGTAGCCGTCGCCCAGGCCGAGCAGTTCGGGCAGCTCCACGTTGCCCGGGATGCGCGAGGTGACGATGCCGTAGATCGGATAGGTCAGGCCCGCCAGCGGCAGCGCCCAGAACACCACGGTGAGTACGAACGACAGGATGGCGAACGGCAGGTTGATGATGCCGTGCAGCAGGTCGAGCCAGGACTGCCCGCTGGTCAGCGGGTTGACGATCCGGCGGAAGCGGCCCGCCCCGGGCGGCGCGGGCTTGTAGCGGGGCCGTACGGGCGGGCGGTCCAGCACGTCGGACAGCCAGCCGCGCTCCGCGTCGGCGAAGCCCCGGGCGGCCATCAGCGTGCCGGCCAGCAGCGGCACGCCCAGCCATACGATCGCCGTGCCCACGCCGGCCGCGAAGCCGGCGAGCATGATCACGAAGCCGATGACGGCCGTGGGGAAGCCGACGAGCGTGTAACGGGTGTCGAGAAGGACACGCCTCATCCGGGAGCGCATGGGATCACCGTATGGCGTGGCGGCGCCCGGCACGAGCGGGTCTACGGGTGTCTGAGGGTAGGGCCAGCCCTACCCGGGAGGGTCACGTGATCTCGACCGCAAGACGGTGGCGAGCGGCAATGTGCGCGGACGCCCCCGGCGGGAGCCTTGAGCCATCCGTTTTCTCCGAAATCGAGGCCCCCCATGACCGTCCTGCTGGACCGCCCCACCGCCGCGCCGGCGGCGCCATCCCGCGCGGCGGGCACCCGCACGGCGGTGCGGGACCCGTTCATCGACCTGCTGCGCGTCTTCGGCATGGCGCTCATCGTGTTCCAGCACTGGACGATCCCGGTGCTGACCTATGACGGCGGCCGGCTGACGACGGGGAACGCGCTGTCGACGCCCGGCGTGTGGGTGGTGACGTGGATCAGCCAGGTCATGCCGCTGGTGTTCTTCGCGGGCGGCGCGGCGAACGCGATCAGCTTCGCCCGGGCGGACAAGGGCCCGCAGCGGTGGCTGTCCACGCGGCTGCGCCGGCTGGCCTGGCCGCTGCTGCCGCTGGCGGCGGTGTGGATCCCGCTCCCCCACGTGCTGCTCACGCTGGGGGTGCCGGCGCAGCCGCTGGAGACGGGCGCGCGGCTGACCGGCCAGCTCCTGTGGTTCCTGGCCGTCTACCTGATCGCCGTCACGGTCACCCCGTACGCGGTGCGCCTGCACGAGCGGTACGGCCTGCGCGTCCCCGCGGCACTGGCGGCCGGGGCGGTGCTGACGGACGTGGTGCGCTTCTCGACCGGGTTGGAGGCGCTGGGCTACCTGAACGTCGTGTTCGTCTGGCTGGCGGTGCACCAGCTCGGCTTCTTCTACGCCGAGGGCCGGCTGCGGCGGCCGTGGGCGCTGGCGATCGGCGGGTACGGGATCGCGGCCCTGCTGGTGGCGTACGGCCCGTACCCGGGCAGCATGATCGGCCTGCCGGGCGCCGAGGTGTCGAACATGGCCCCGCCCACCCTCGCCATGCTGGCCGTCGGGATCGGCCAGATCGGCCTGGTCACCCTGCTGCGGCCGTGGCTGCTCCGGCTGCGCACCGGCCGCGTGCTGGCCTGGGCGAGCCCCAGGATCATGACCGTGTACCTCTGGCACATGCCGGCCCTGTTCGCGGTGACCGGCGTGGTGGTGGTCCTGCTGGGGATCGACACGCCGCGGCCCGGCAGCGCGTTCTGGCTGGCCGGGTGGCCGATCTGGTTCGGGCTGCTGTGCCTGGTGATGTGGCCGCTGCTGAAGGGGTTCCACAGGTTCGAGACGCCGCCCGCGCTGCCGTACGGGAAGGGTGGATGGGGCGGCACGCTCGCCTCGGTCGCGCTGATCGGCGGCGGGGTGCTGACGCTGACGGTGGGCGGGTTCGCGCCCGGCGGCGGGCCGTTCCTCGCGGTGCTCGCCCTCCTCGGCGGGCTGCTGCTGACGGTGCCGCGGACCCGGTCCTGAGGACGGCGCTGTGGACCCGAGCGTGAGAAGCGCGAAACACCGCCGTCACACGCCGTTGCGCAGAATGTGGGCCATGACCAGTATCCGCGCCCTCGTCGAAGCCGATCTCCCCGCCGTCGCCGACATCTACGCCCACTACGTGATCGACGGCGTGGCCACGTTCGACGAGACGCCGCTCGGACTCGACCAGTGGCGGGCCAAGGCGGACGGCATCGCGGGCGCGGGGCTGCCGTTCCTGGTGGCCGAGGTGGACGGCGCGGTCGCCGGGTACGCCTACGTCTCCCAGTACCGCCCCAAGCCCGCCTACCGGCACACGGTCGAGGACACGATCTACCTGGCGCCCGGCTTCACCGGACGGGGGCTCGGGAAGCTGCTGCTCGGCGAGCTGATCGAGAAGACCGGTGAGACCTCCGCCCGCCAGATGATCGCGGTGATCGCGGACTCGGGCAACCCGTCGTCGGCCCGGCTGCACAAGGCGTTCGGATTCGAGGAGGCCGGGCGGCTGCGGGCGGTCGGATTCAAGCACGGACGCTGGATCGACACCGTGCTGCTTCAGCTCGACTTGCGATAAGGGGCCCCGACCGGTTCGACCACACGGCAAACTTCGGCAGGATAGAGAGCGTGAGCCTACTCCTTGACCGCCTGCCCGAAGACATCGACGCCGACCCGGACGCGATCTTCGACGCGTTCGTCCAGTGGAACTCCGAGCGGGGGCTCACTCTCTATCCCGCTCAGGAGGAGGCACTCATCGAGGTCGTCTCCGGCAGCAACCTGATCCTGGCCACCCCGACCGGCTCGGGCAAGTCGCTGGTGGCCGCGGGCGCCCACTTCACGGCGCTGACGCGCGACCAGCGCACCTTCTACACCGCGCCGATCAAGGCTCTGGTGTCGGAGAAGTTCTTCGACCTGTGCGCCATCTTCGGCACCGACAACGTCGGCATGATGACCGGCGACGCCAGCGTCAACCCGGGCGCGCCGATCATCTGCTGCACGGCCGAGATCCTGGCGAACGTGGCTCTGCGCGACGGCGCCGGGGCCGACATCGGCCAGGTCGTCATGGACGAGTTCCACTTCTACGCCGAGCCCGACCGCGGCTGGGCGTGGCAGGTGCCGATTCTGGAGCTGCCCAACGTGCAGTTCATCCTGATGTCGGCCACGCTCGGCGACGTCTCGATGTTCGAGCGCGACCTGACCAGGCGCACCGGCCGGCCGACGTCCGTGGTCAAGCACGCCGAGCGCCCGGTGCCGCTGGTCTACTCCTACCGGATGACGCCCCTGCACGAGACGCTGGAGGAGATGCTCAAGACCGGCCAGGCGCCGGTCTACGTCGTGCACTTCACGCAGGCGGCGGCGATGGAGCGGGCGCAGGCCCTGATGTCCATCAACATGGCGACGAAGGCCGAGAAGGAGGCCATCGCCACGATGATCGGGGGCTTCCGGTTCACGACCCGGTTCGGGCGGGCGCTGTCGCGGCTGGTGCGCCACGGCATCGGCGTGCACCACGCCGGGATGCTGCCGAAGTACCGCCGCCTGGTGGAGCGGCTGGCCCAGGCGGGCCTGCTGAAGGTCATCTGCGGCACCGACACCCTCGGCGTCGGCGTCAACGTGCCGATCAGGACGGTGCTGTTCACGGCGCTGTCCAAGTACGACGGCAACAAGGTGCGGCGGCTGCGCGCCCGCGAGTTCCACCAGATCGCGGGCCGCGCGGGCCGGGCCGGGTTCGACACCATCGGCTACGTCGCCTGCCAGGCCCCCGAGCACGACATCGAGAACGCCAAGGCCCTGGCCAAGATCGGCGACGACCCCAAGCGGCGACGCGGCTACGCGCGCAAGAAGCCGCCGGAGGGGTTCGTGGGCTGGAGCGAGGACACGTTCCAGAAGCTCCAGGAGGCCGAGCCGGAGCCGCTCAACTCCCGCTTCAAGGTCAGCAACGCGATGCTGCTCGCGGTCATCAACCGGCCGGGCGACTGCTTCCAGGCGATGAAGCACCTGCTGACCGACAACCACGAGGACCGCAAGTGGCAGCGGCGGCACATCAGCCAGGCCATCGCGATCTACCGGTCGCTGCTGGCGGGCGGCATCGTGGAGCAGTTCGCCGAGCCCGACGAGCAGGGACGGCGGGCCAGGCTGACGATCGAGCTGCAGGAGGACTTCGCGCTCAACCAGGCGCTGTCCACGTTCGCGCTGGCCGCGTTCGACCTGCTCGACCGCGAGTCGCCGTCGTACGCGCTGGACATCGTCTCGATCGTGGAGTCGATCCTCGACGACCCGCGCCAGATCCTGTCGGCGCAGCTGAAGAAGGCGCGCGGCGAGGCGGTCGCGCAGATGAAGGCCGACGGCATCGAGTACGAAGAGCGCATGGAGCAGCTGGCCGAGGTCATGTACCCGATGCCGCTGGAGGACCTGCTGCTCGGGGCCTACGAGACCTACCGGCGCGGGCACCCGTGGGTGGGCGACTACACGGTCAGCCCGAAGGCCGTCGTGCGTGACATGTACGAGCGGGCGATGACGTTCAGCGAGTACATCCAGTTCTACGAGCTGGCCAGGTCCGAGGGCACGGTGCTGCGCTATCTGGCCGACGCCTACCGGACGCTGTCGCGCACGGTGCCCGAGCACCTCAAGACCGACGATCTGGTCGATCTGATCGAGTGGCTCGGCGAGCTGGTCCGCCAGGTCGACTCCTCGCTGATCGACGAGTGGGAGAAGCTCACCAACCCGGCCGAGGCGCTGGAGAAGAAGGACCAGCTGGAGGCCAAGGTGCGCCCGGTCACGGCCAACCCGCGGGCCTTCCGCGTGCTGGTGCGCAACGCGATGTTCCGGCTGGTCGAGCTGTGCGCCATCGAGAAGGAGGAGGAGCTGGAGGAGCTGGCTCCCGACGTCGACTGGGGCGCGGCGCTGGACGCGTACTACGCCGACCACGAGGAGATCTTCACCGACGCCGACGCGCGCGGGCCCGCGCTGCTGCGGATCGAGGAGGAGAGCGGGCTCTGGAAGGTGCGGCAGACGATCAAGGATCCGGCCGGCGACGGCGACTGGGGCATCGACGCCCAGGTGGATCTGGCGGCCTCCGACGAGGAGGGCCGCGCGGTCCTGCACGTGATCGGCCTCAACAGGCTCTAGAAGCTGCGCTGGGGCTGCCCCCGAAGCCCAATGCAGCCCCAGAAAATGACAAGCCGTGTGCCGGAACGGACTGGCAAGGGCGCCCCGGCACACGCCTGTCGATTAAGTGTCCTCGGTGGAACGTCGGAGTCGTGTCATGACAATGTCCCAAGATCGAGACATTTCCCGCAATCAGCAGTCGGCGATGGTGCAGACCTTGGCGAGCATGCGCTTGGTGTCACTGGTCTGCTGCTTGAAGTCGGCCTTGGCGGGCTTGCCCCACTCGCCGGCCACGGTGTAGAGGACCAGGGCGTTCCCGCGGCGGGTCACGATGGCCCGCTCGCCGCCGACGGCGGCCTTCTTGCCCTGGTAGGCCTGGCCGGTGACCTTCAGCCCCTCGTCGCCGAGGTCCATCGCGACGGCGGAGTAGCGGTAGCCGGACCTGGAGCAGGCGCGTACGGCGGCGCCCAGGTCGCGCAGGGCCTTGCCCGCGGCCTCGGCCGTCACGTAGAGGATCACCTGCTCGGACTTGGAGTAGTCGGGCACCGCGGTGTAGGTGAGCGTCCTGGCCTGAGCGCGGCCCGGCTGGGCGAGCTTGGCCTTCTGGCACGGGTTGACGACCAGGGCGGCGGACTTCTTGCCGCTGGCCGTCCAGCTCGTCTCGGGGTTGTCGTCCTTCGTGGCGGCGGCCTTCTCGTACAGCAGGAAGTTGTTCGGGATGGCGAGCGCGACCGCGACTAACAGCGCTGGGATCATGCGACAAAATGGTAGGGGTGAACGACGAAGACCTCAGGCGCGTGCTCGGCCTGCTCTCTCAGGACGACACGTTACGGACCTTCGCCTCCCTGGTGCTGGGCGAGACCGACGACCTGTCCCCCAAGGCGCTGCGCAAGCTGGCCGGCGGCGGCCTGGCGGCGTGTGACGAGAGCGGCAAGTGGCGGGCCGCGCCCGAGCGGTTCAGGGAGCTGCTGCGGGCGCGGGCCGAGCCGGCGCAGGCGCTGAGCGCCGATGAGCGGGTGCTGCGCACGTTCCTCGTGGACGGGCGGCTGACGACCATGGGGATGCGCCGCGACAAGCGGCTCGTGGTGCTGCGCTACATCGCCACGCTGTTCGAGCCGGGCGTGCGCTACCCGGAGAAGGACGTCAACGTGACGCTGCGGGCCTTCCACGACGACTACGCGGCGCTGCGCCGCTACCTGGTGGACGAGGGGCTGCTGTCCAGGGAGGGCAACGTCTACTGGCGCAGCGGCGGCCCCGTGGATATCGGCACAGTGGAGATCTAGCGGCGCAGGTTGCTGGTCCAGGCGTCTACTTTGGCCTGCCAGCGCTCCGGATCCTCCGGCCGCCCCGGCACGCCGGGCCGGGTCTGCCAGGGCAGCGGTCCGTCCTCGTGCCGGTACTCCACGCCGATCGCCTCCAGCCGGGGCAGGTGCGCCGCCAGCCGCCTGCGGAAGTCGGCCAGGTCGCGCTCGGGAGAGCTCCACACCGTCTCGGAGAAGGCCGTGAGCCGCGGGAAGGCCATGTAGTCCGCGTGCCGGGCGGAGTCGATCAGCTCCGTCCACAGGCAGCACTGCGCGCCCAGCACGCGGGCGGCCGCCGGTTCGCCGCGCAGGTCGGCGGGCACGGGCTCGAAGGCGTAGACGTCCTCCAGCGCCAGCACCGTCCCGAACGGGACCGGCTCCTCCTCCCCCGGCCCCTGCCGGTAGTCCAGGTAGAGGCTGGTGTTCGAGCAGTTGATCACGTCGTGGCCCCTCCTGGCGGCGGTCACCGCGCCCAGCTCGCCGCGCCAGGACGCGACCACCGCGCCGGGCGCGAGGCCGCCCTCCAGGATCTCGTCCCAGCCGACGAGCCTGCGGCCGCGTGCCGTCAGGTAGGCGTCGAACTGGTGGATGAACCAGCTCTGCAGCTCCTCCTCGTCCCGCAGCCCCAGCTCGGCGATGCGCCGCTGCGCCGCTGGGCTGGCCCGCCACTGGTCCTTGCGACACTCGTCGCCGCCCAGCACGACGTACGGGCTGGGGAACAGCTCGAGCACCTCGTCCAGCACGTTCTGGAAGAACTTGATCGTGCTGTCCTCGACGTTGAGCACGTTGTGGCCGACGCCCCAGGTCGTGCGCACCTCCAGGGGTGTGTCGAGGTTGCCCAGCTCCGGGTAGGCGGCGATGGCGGCCTGGGTGTGGCCGGGCAGGTCGATCTCGGGGACCACCGTCACGTGCCGCGCGGCGGCGTAGGCGACGATCTCCCTGATGTCGTCCTGGGTGTAGTAGCCGCCGTGCGGGCGGCCGTCCATGGGGCCGTCCCAGCCGGTCTGGCTCTCCCTGCGCCAGGAGCCGGCCTCGGTCAGCCTCGGGTAGCGGCGGATCTCGACCCGCCAGCCCTGGTCGTCGGTGAGGTGCAGGTGCAGGACGTTCAGCTTGTGCAGGGCCAGCAGGTCGATGAAGCGGAGCACGTCCCGCTTGACCATGAAATGCCGGGCGACGTCGAGGAGGGCCCCGCGCCACCCGAACCTGGGCGCGTCCTCGACGTACGCACCGGGCACCTCGAAGGGGCCGCCCCCGGCCTTCCTGAAGGCGGCGGGCGGCAGCAGCTGCCTGAACGTCTGCGCCCCGTAGAAGGCCCCGGCGGGCCCGCCCGCGACGATCTCCACCGTGGAGCCGACGGTCAGCCGGTACGCCTCCGGCGGCAGGTCGCCGAGCGCCAGGGTGATCGTTCCCGAGCCCCTCGGCAGCAGCTCGCCACCGGCGATGGGGGCGAGCTCGCCGCGCAGCCAGGCGGCCACCTCGCCGAGCGCCGGGTCGGCGGCGAGCGAGGTCTCGCGGTCGAGTACGAACGCCCCTGGCCTGGGCTCCTGCTTGACGGGCTTGGGAACGATCAACAACGGCAGACTCCTTACTTGCAGGTGATAACGGCGTCGGCGAAGTCGGCGTGGTCGGAGGTCGCGTTGTCGCCTCCGTTGGTCGCGACCAGCCGGACATATCTGGCGCCCTCGACGGACGCGGTGACCTTGCGGGCGGGCATGGCGCCGGTGAGCACGCCCGAGTGGGCGACCCGGCCGCCGTCGGCCCAGACCTCGAAGTCGGCCGAGCCCGCCGCGCCGACCTCGTCGTCGATCCCGGCCTGGAACTCGACGGTCGAGCAGCGCCCGGCGAGGTAGTACTCGATCTCGGCGGGCGCGTGGGCGCCGAGGCCCTTGGCGTAGGTGACGCCCTCGATGGTGATCGGCCTGCCGTCGCCGGCCGCCTTGTCACCGTTGCTGGTGTCCTTCTCGACCGGGCCGAAGTAGTTCTTGGCGCTGGTCCAGGCCACGTCGCTGAGGGAGGTTCGCCCCGGGCCGGGCACCGTCGCGACCGTCACGACCGCCACGGCGCTCTGCGTGCCCTGGGTGAAGGTGAGCTCGTAGTTCCCCGGCGTCGTGCCGGCGGACGGGGTGACGGCCCACTTCACAGTGAGCGTCTCGCCGCCGTCGAGCCGGCTCGCCCTGGTGGGCGTGCGCGCGGCGACCTGCCACCCGTCCGGTACGCGGGCCGCGACCTCGACGTCGCGCAGCCGTGCGGTGCCCCCGGTGTTGGTGACCCGGGTGACGATCTCGCCGGCCTTGCCCGGCTCCAGCACCGAGGGCCGGTCGTCGCCGAGGAACGCGGGCGGGTCGGCCTCGAACGTCACCAGCGGCGGCGCCTGCTCGCGGCTCTCGCTCACCCGGTAGAGCAGCGCCCCGTGCGCGGGGACCTGGGCCGAGAGCTCGCCCTTGGACGAGGCGACCGCGCCGCTCCACAGCTCCTCGACCCGGTAACGCGAACCGCCGAGCCGGGTGGCGATGGTGGCCGCCCGGTCGCTCTCGTTGAACAGCGCGATGGCCCGGTCGCCGTTGGCCAGCGGCTTGGACAGCACGTGGTACCAGCCGTCGGTCTTGACGAACGTGCCGTGGACGCCCAGCGAGTCCTGGTTCACGGCGACGACCTTGGGGTTGGCCACGACCGAGGGCGGCGCGGCGGCCGGGTCGGCCTGCAGGATCAGCGGCGCGGCGCCGACGGCCCAGAGGGTGAACTGGGCGCGGTACTCGGTCTCGGTCATCCCGCCGCGCCCGGCCTGGATCAGATCGGGGTCGGCCCAGCTGCCCGGGCCCGCGTACTCGGCCCTGAGCTGGTTGGTCTCCCAGATGTCCACCATCGTGGCGTAGGTGTCGGGGATGGGGCGGTTGTAGACGTTCGTCCGCCAGGTGGTGGCGCCCGCGCCCTTGCCCCAGAGCCACGGCACGGTGCTGCCGTCCTCGTTGTTCATGGCGAACACGACGTCCGCGCCGAGGGCCTGGCGCATGCGCGGATAGAGGACCTGGGCGATCTGCTGCACGTTCTGGCCGGGGAAGTCGGCCGTGGGGATGCTGCACCAGTCGTACTTGACGTAGTCGACGCCCCAGCCCTTGAGCTGCTCGGCGTCGGCGGCCTCGCTCTTGTACGAGCCGGGGCCGCCGCCGGAGCACGCCTTGGTGCCCGCCGACAGGCTGAGCCCCAGCTTCATGCCCTTGCCGTGGACGTAGTCGGCCAGGGCCTTGACGCCGCCGGGGAAGCGGGTGGCGTCCGGGGCGAGGGCGCCGCCCGCGCGCTGCGTGGCCAGCCAGCAGTCGTCGACGATGACGTACCGGTAGCCGAGCGGGACGAGGGGCACGAGGGCGTCGGCGGCCTTGCGTACCGACGACTCAGAGACCGAGCAGCCGAGCGAGCGGCTGCTCCAGCCCATCGGCGGGCCCGCCGCCGCTTCGGCGGTGCCGGCTAACGGCACGAAGGGCACGGCGAGGAGGGCCGCCGCGGCGGCGGCCGTGAGGATGCGCATGGGAGTCCTGTCAGGCGGGGTTCAGTCTGGCGGTGCCCGGCTCGACGACGAAGGAGCCGGAGGTGTAGGCGGGGGCGTACGGCTCCGTGACGCGTGACAGCGACCGGAAGTCGACCTTCATCTCCTGCTGCGTGAGCTTGGTGCGCACGTAGCCACGGCGGCCGTTGAAGAACTTCACGTGCGGGTTCTCGTTGAGCAGCACCTGCGTGTTGGGGTATTCGTCCAGTCCGTTGCCGGCGCTCGTCACCGAGGTGGTCACCAGCTCGACGGCCACGGACTTCGACTCCGGGTCCTGGTAGTCGCGCTTGACCTCGCCGGCCCAGTGGCTGTGCACGTCGCCGGTGAGCACGACGGCGTTGCGCTTGTAGGTGTCGATGGCGGCCGTCAGGCGGTTGCGGGAGGCGACGTAGCCGTCCCAGCCCTCGTTGGAGTAGCCCTTGCCCTCGCCGTTCGTCCAGTCCATCTCCATGAGGAAGACCTGCTGGCCGAGCAGGTCCCAGGTGGCGCGCGAGCCCTTCAGCTCGCCGTCCAGCCAGGCCTCCTGGTCGCGGCCCAGGATCGTGCGGTTCGGCTCCAGGCGGTCGAGGCAGTCGGGACCGACGGTGCCGCTCTTGCCGGTGCACGCGTACAGGTCGCGGTACTGGCGGGTGTCGAGCAGGTGCAGGTTGGCGACCGCGCCCCAGCGGATGCTGCGGTAGAGCTTGAGCGCCGAGCCGTTGGGCTTCTGGGCGCGGCGCAGCGGCATGTTCTCGTAGTACGCCTGGAAGGCGGCGGCCCGGCGCGCGAGGAACGGCGGGTCGGGCTGCTCGGGCACGTCGCCGGCCCAGGCGTTCTCGATGTCGTGGTCGTCCCACACCACGACCCAGGGGGCGATGGCGTGGGCCAGCTGTGACTCGGGGTCGGCCTTGTGCTGGGCATGGCGTAACCGGTATCCGGCCAGGTCGAGGCACTCGCCGCCGGCCTGGTCGCGGACCGGGTACTTGTAGTCGCCGTACTCGTAGATGTAGTCGCCGAGGAAGGCGATCAGGTCGGGCTGGTCCTCGGCCATCCTGCGGTACGGCGTGAACCAGCCCACCTGGTAGTCGGCGCAGGAGGTGAACGACAGGTTCAGAGCGCGGCCGCGGGTGCCGGGGGCGGGGGCGGTGAGGGTGCGGCCGGCGGGGCTGATCTCGCCCTCGGCCTTGAAGCGGTAGAAGTACTCGGCGCCCGGTTGGAGGCCGTCGAGCTCGACGTGCACGCTGTGGGCCGCGTCAGTGCGGGCGACCTCGACGCCGCGCCGTACGACGTGCCGGAAGTTCTCGTCCTTGGCGAGCTGCCACTGGACCGGCACCGGCCGGTCCGGCATGCCGCCGAGGCCGTCGAGGGCGACCGGGTTCATGGCGAGCCGGGTCCACAGGACCACGCCGCCGGGCGTGGGCTCGCCCGAGGCGACGCCGAGCTGGAAGGGGTCGGAGAGAGGGGCGCGCCGGACGGCCGCGCGCACGGGTTCGGCACCCAGTGCGGCGGAAATGCCCAGGCTCGCGCCCCCGGCGAACAGAGAACGCCGGGTGATCATGGAGGTCCTTTACTTGACGGTGGCGTTGCCTTCGGCGACGGCCTGGTCGGCGGCGGCCTTGGGAGTGAGCTTGCCGAGGTACATCTCGTTGAAGATCTGGTTGAGCTTGGTCTCGAAGCCGGTGAAGCCGGTGGTGACCGGCAGCGGGAAGGTCGAGCCCGCGGCCTCCTGCTCGAAGGGCGTGACGTCGATCTTCTTGGCCTTCCAGTGGTCGACGTAGCCCTGGCTGAGGCCGTTGAGCGCGGGGAAGACGTAGCCGCCGTCGGCCATCATCTTCTGCGGCTCCTGGGTGCCGAGGTATTCGGCCAGCTTCATGGCCTCCTTGGGGTGCTTGCTCTTGGCGTAGACGGCCTCGGCCAGGCCGTTCAGGTTGACCGAGCGGCCCTGCGGCCCCTCGGGCATGGCCGCGACGCCCATCTCGAACGTGGCCTCCGGCGCCACGAACGGCAGCAGCGCGTTGTTGGCGGGGAACATCGCGACCTTGCCCGCCTTGAACATGTCGGTGACCTTGCCGGTGGGCGGGTTCGTCTGGGTGGCGGGCGGGGAGACGTGGTGCTTGTTGACCAGGTCCACGCCGAACTGCAGCGCCTCGACCGACGCCGGGTCGTTGAAGGCGTACTTGCCGAAGGGCTTGTCGACGAGCTTGCCGCCGTTCGAGCTGACCCAGTTCATCCACTGCGTCTGGTAGTGGTTCCAGGAGGCGAAGCCGTACGTCTTGACCTTGGCGGGGTCGAAGCCCGCGTCGCCGGGGTGCTTGCCGGCCTCGTCCACGGTGAGCTTGCGCGCCGTGTCGAGGAAGGTGCCGGTGCCGTCCTTGGCCCAGGTCAGCTTGTCGGGCATCTCGACGCCGGCCTGCTTGAACAGGTCCTTGTTGTAGAGCAGGCCGACGATGCCCCAGTCCTTCGGGACGCCGTAGAGCTTGTTCTCGTAGGTGAAGGAGCCGACGACGGTCTGGTGGTACTTCGACCCGTCGACCTGGACCGGCGACAGGACGCCCTTGGTGACGTACTCGGGGAACTGGGTGGGGGTCATCCAGAACACGTCCGGCGCGGTGCCCGCGACGACGTCGGCGGTGAGCTTCGTCCAGTACTGGTCGTACGGGAGCAGTTCGATGTTGACGTGGATGCCGGGGTTGGCCTTCTCGAAGGCCGCCATGACCTTCTCGTAGCCGACCTTCTGCTGGTCGTCCCAGAGCCGGTACGTCAACGTGACCTGATCTGACTCGCCGCCGCCGCCCGAACCGCAGGAGGTGAGGGCGAGCAGGGCGGCGCCGAGCAGCGCCCAGCGAATCGGGGGGTTGCGCAACATTCGCTGACCTCTTCTTACTTGAGACCTGTGAGGACCACGGATCTGACGATGTGCTTCTGGAAGAAGATGAAGATGGCCACCATCGGGACCAGCGCGATCAGGCTGCCGGCCATCATGAGGTTGTAGTCGACGCCGATGCCCTGCTTGAGCGTGGCGATGGCCACCGTGATGACCTTGGTGTCGTCGCCGCTGGTGATGATCAGCGGCCAGAGGAAGCTGTTCCAGGACGAGATCACGGTGATGATCGCCAGCGTGCCGAGCGCCGGGCGGCAGAGCGGGAGCATGACGCGCAGGAGGATCGTCAGCGGGCCCGCCCCGTCGATCCGCGCCGCCTCTTCAAGACCCGCGGGCAGGGTCTTGAAGAACTGCCGCATGAGGAAGATCCCGTACGGGGTGCCGAGCACGTACGGGGCGAGCAGGCCGTACCAGGTGTTGACCAGGTCCAGCTGCCGCATGATCAGGAACAGCGGGATCATGGTGACGGCGCTGGGCACCATCATCGTGGCCACGAACAGCCAGAACAGCGCGTCCCTGCCCCTGAACCGGAGCCGGGCGAACGCGTACGCGGCGAACGTGGTGAACACCAGTTGCCCGGCCGTCAGCAGCGCCGTCATCACGGCCGTGTTGAGCAGGTAGCGGGGGAAGTCGCCGGCCAGCATCTTGGCCAGGTTGTCCGTGGTCGGCGGCAGCCCCGGCAGCCACGGGGCCGTCTCGCTGAGCTGCCCCTGCGTCTTGAACGCGGTCAGGACCACGAGCAGGTACGGGAAGACGGAGATGAACGCACCGATGGCGAGCACGGCGTACAGGAGGATTCGCTTGGCCATGGGTCTCTCAGCTCAGGTCGTAGGTGGTGCGCTTGCCGAAGAACCTGACCTGCGCCATCGTCACCAGGAAGATGATCAGGAAGAGCAGCGTCGACAGCGTGGCCGCGTAGCCGAAGTCGAACTCCTTGAACGCGGTCTGGTAGATCCGGAAGTTCAGCACCTCGGTGGTGTGGCTGGGGCCGCCGTCCGTCATCGCGAACACCGTGTCGAACACCTGGAAGGCGCCGATCAGGTTCGTCACGCTGACGAAGAACATCGTGGGGTTGAGCAGCGGCAGCGTGACCCGCCAGAACCGCTGGGCCGGGGTCGCGCCGTCGGTCTCGGCCGCGTCGTGCAGCTCCTTCGGGATGCCCTGCAGGCCGGCCAGGAAGAACAGCATGTTGTAGCCGGTGTACTGCCAGATGCTGACCAGCGCGACGGCGGGCAGCGCCCACGTGGGGTCGGACAGCCAGTCGGGGCCGGTGACGCCGACCAGGGCGAGCGCGCTGTTGATGGCGCCGTCGCGGGGGTCGAAGATCCAGTTCCAGATCAGGGCGAGGACGATGGGCGTGGCCATCCACGGGACCACGAAGAGCGAGCGGTAGAACCTGACGCCCTTGATGCGCTGGTTGAGCAGCAGGGCGAGGGTCAGGGCGAGCACGGTCTGGAGCGGGATGCACAGCAGGACGTACGCGACCGTCACCCCGAGCGAGTGCCACGCCTGCCCGTCCCCCGCCAGCCGGCGGTAGTTGTCCAGCCCGACGAACTCGGGGGACGAGAGCAGCTCCCAGTCGAAGAGGCTGAGAACGAGCACGATGAGCATCGGGAGCAGCAGGAACGCGATCACCCCGAACAGGCTGGGGCCGACGAAGAGGTAGGCGTGCCAGCCGCTCCCCCGCCTGCGCCGCCCCTTCGCCGGCTTGACGTCCGCCACCAGGCTGCCGCGCGCGGTGTGGCTGGTCACGAGGGGTCCGTCGCCGTCGGGACCATGAGACGCCGGGTCGTCTCCAGGCCCCAGTCGTCCAGCGCCGCGATCGGGTCGCTCGACCCGCGCAGCCCGCCCGTGCCGGCGATGTGCGCGGCCCACTCCTCCCGCGCCTCCACCTCGGGGCGCAGGATGATGCAGTCGGGGTCGTTCACCCACCAGCGGGCGTGCAGGAACTCGCGGGCCGCGCCCGTGAGCCGGGCCCCGAGCTGGGACGGCTGGCTGATGTCGCCGGACTTGGGCTGCAGGGTGGGCGCGATGTCCGGGCTGACCCGCATGACGTCGACCAGGCCGATGCTGGGCAGCATGGGCGCGCCGCACCCGTGCAGGGTGGCGTCCGCGCCCGCGCCCCTGCGGATCAGCTCCAGGCCCCGCCGGTACGCGGCGATCGGGTCGAGGTCCTCGTGCCGCCCGCCCGCGAGGGCTCCCGCGTAGATGAAGTCGAGCTTGAAGTGGCTGATGCCCATGGCCCTGAACGTGCGGAAGACGTCGACGAGATGCTCGGCCGCCTCCGGGTTGGTGACGTCGAGCACGGCCAGCTCCTGGTCCCACATGCGCCCGGCGTACGCGCCCTGGACCAGCCAGTCGGGGTGCTCGCGGAAGATCCGGCTGCGGTGGCCGACGAGGAACGGCGCGGTCCAGATCCCGGCCCGCCGCCCGGCGCCCGTGACGGCGTCCACGGCCCGCGCCAGCGAGCCGAACTCCGGCCGTCCCTCCAGCCAGTCGCCGATCTCGGCCTCGTAGCCGTCGTCGACGAGGAACATGTCGGCGCCCAGGCCGAGGCGTTCGGAGTGCTGGAGGTTCTCGATGACGTCGGCGTCGGTGACCTTGTCCCAGTAGCCGTACCAGGTGCACCACATGGGCGGGACGGCGGGGAAGGTCCGCTTCTCCGTCATGGTGTCCGCCCAGTCGCGCAGGGCCCGGTCCAGGCCGCCTTCGGCGCGGTGGTGGCGTACCGGGCCGTCGGCGGAGATCACCAGGCGGCCGCCCTCCTCACGCGCCCTGATCGAGGGCACCTGGAGGGGGCTGGGCGCGGACCAGAGCTCGACTGACCCGTCTCCGGGCTCGACGGCCAGCAGCCCCTCGCCCTGGAACACCCCCTGGGGGATGGGGGTCTCGGGGCGGTAGGCGAGGATCTGGATGGTTTCATCGGCGGGCCGGGGCGGGGTGTCCGTCAGGCGGTACGCGCCGGTGGGGCTCCACGACTGCCAGCCGTGCTCGAACACCCGCGCCTCGCCAGGGCCGCACCTGATCTCGCCGATGTCTTCGAACGACATCCTCAATCCTCTCGACTTACGAAGGAGCGCTTCATTAGTAGCACCGGCCTTCGGGTGGGGTCAATGACGGATTTTTGCCGTCGTAACAGGAGATGTAGGGGGCGCGTACAGCCGTCAATCGCTGGCATAATCTCTGGTTACAGAGGAGACCTACTTAAGGACGGCGATGGCGGACGTTCGCGGCGGCGACCTGTCCCGGCTGCGGCAGCTCAACTCGCTGACGGCCATCCGGGAGCTGCGCAGGGCGGGGCCGCTCACCCTGTCGGCGCTCGCCGAGCGCACCGGCCTGTCCAGGCCGTCCATGAAGGAGGTCACCGACGAGCTCATGGGCCTGGGCTGGGTGGAGGAGGTGCCGCCGAGCCCCGGCACGATGGGCCGGCCGGCCCGCCGCTACCGCTTCCGCGCCGACAGCGGCTACCTGGTCGGGGTGGACATAGGGGGTCACAACATCCGGGCCGCCCTGTCCGACCTGGACGGCGAGATCCTCGCCGAGACCCGGCAGCCGGTGCTGCCCGACGACCCGATCGAGGAGCGCCTGGCGGCGATCGAGCGCGCCGTCTCCGGCTGCCTGGCGCTCAGCCGCACGTCGGTCTCCGACCTGTGGATGATCTCGGTCGGCACGGTCGGCGTGATCGACGTCGAGGGCCGCGTCATCTACTCGGCCGCCGTGCCCGCCTGGCGCGACCTCGACCTCGCGGGCAAGATGCGCGAGATGTTCCCCTGCCAGATCCTCATCGAGAACGACAGCCGCCTGGCCGCCATGGCCGAGACCCGGCGCGGGGTGGCCAAGGGCGCCAGGGACGTGGTGTTCCTGCACGTCGGCCGGCGCATGGGAGCCGGCTTGATCATCGGCGGGAAGGTGCACAGGGGGTTCGGGGCGGCGGCCGGGGAGATCTCCATGCTGCCCGAGGCCCGCTGGTTCGACCCCGCCGAGCACCTCAACACCTGCCCGTCCCTCCCCGAGGGCACGCCGCCCGAGGACGCGGCCGGGTGGACGCTGGCCGCCGCCCGCAACGGGGACCCGGTGGCGCTCACCGCCGTCGAGCGGTACGTGGACGACCTCGCGGTGGGCACGGCCGCCATGGTGCTCATCCTGGACCCGCAGATGGTGGTGCTGGGGGGCGGCTTCTCCCGCTCCTCCGACGTGCTGCTGGGGCGGCTGCGGGAGCGGTTGGAGCGTACGTGCATGCGGATGCCGGAGGTGCGAGCTTCCACGTTGGGGGACGAGTGCGTGGTGGTGGGAGCCATCGACTACGCGGTCGACCACCTCGACGACCAGCTCTTCACCCCCGACAAGGGCCCCCTCCCCGTCACCCGCTGACGGGGTTGTGGCCCGCTGACGCCCGCCCTCCGCCTCCGCCTTCGACGATGCCGGATCCCAGGTTCCAGCCGGGTCGCAGCCGCTGCGACCGTGCTGGAACCGGGTCCCGCGTACAACCGTCGCCATGAGTTCATCCACGCCCTACCGATCCAGCCGACGGGCCGGGCAGGACCGTTTCCCTCAGTTGCTGCGCGCGGAGTGGACCAAGTTCCGTACCGCGCGCGGCTGGGCGCTCGCCATGGCGGCCTCCGTGCTGGTCACCGTGTCGCTCGGACTGCTGGTCGCCGGGGGCGCCCGCAGCACCTGCGTGACCGGGAAGGGGGAGGGCCCCTGCCCCGCGCCGTTGGTGGGACCCGATGGCACGGCGGTGAAGGACAAGTACTACTTCGTGCACCAGCCGCTCAAGGGGAACGGCAGCATCACCGCCCGCGTGTCGGACATGACCGGGCAGATCCGGCTGCCGGACGCCGTACCCGGGGTGCGCAACGTCAAGGAGGGAGTGGTGCCGTGGGCCAAGGCCGGGCTCCTCGTCAGGCAGAGCCTCAAACAGGGCACACCGTACGCCGCCGTCATGCTCACCGGAGATCACGGCGTGCGGATGCAGTACAACTTCACCCACGACGTGGCCGGCGGTCCGCACAATGGCCCCCAGTGGCTGCGGCTGACCAGGTCGGGCGACACCATCACCGGCTACGAGTCCGACGACGGCAAGACGTGGACCGAGGTCAGCACAGTCGAACTGACCGGGCTGCCGGAGACGGTCGAGATCGGGCTGTTCGCCACCTCGCCAGGCGTCCTGTGGGACATGGCGAAAGCCTTCGCCCAGGCCACCGCCACCTTCGACCAGATCACGCTGCAGGGCGCGAACGGTTCGTGGCGCCGCGACGACGTCGGCGTCTCCATGGAGTCCGACGGCAAGACCCCGCATCACCCGGGCGGGGTCGTCGAGTCCGGCGACAAGCTCATCGTGACCGGGGGCGGTGACATCGGGCCCGCCACGGTGGAGGGCGGTGTGCGCGCCGACCTCATGCTGATCGGCGGGGCCGTGGGACTGATCCCGGTGCTCGTGGCTGCGGTCACGTTCTTCACGGTGGAACACCGGCGGGGGCTCCTCGGGACCGGTACGGCCGAGCCGCATCCGGCGCGGCTGCTGGCGGCCAAGGCCGTGGTGGTCGGCGCGGTCGCGTTCGTGGCGGGGCTGGTGGCCTCGGGGGTCGTGATTCCTGTCGGCCTGGCGATGTTGCGCGCGAATCAGAACCCGGTTCAGCCGATCACCCTGGTGACCGAGTTGCGGGTGATCGTCGGCTACGCGGCGCTGACCGCGGCCGCCACCGTGCTGGCTCTGGGCCTCGCCGCGCTGGTCAAGCGGGGCATCGTCGCCATCGGGCTGGCCATCGCGCTGGTCGTCGTGCCCTACCTGCTGGCGACCGCGGGCCTGGCGCCATGGCTGCTGATGATCACCCCTGCCGCCGGGTTCGCGATCACGCAGAGCGTCCCCACGTTCGCGCACGTGGACGTGCACCTGTCACTGCTCGGAGGCTATTACCCGCTCCCACCGTGGGCGGGTCTGACCGTGACCTGCGGATATGCCGCCATCGCCCTCGGGGCGGCGATGGCCGTACCCCGCCGGAAGGTTCCGCTCGCCTGAAGGTGCAGCATCTGCACCCAAACGTCGTCCGCCCATTCGGCGGCCCTACTCCCCCACCGGCGCTTCACCCCTCGCACCCGCCGCCTAGCTACGGCGCCACGCCAGCGACCACCGCCCGCTTCCCTCCGCCTCCCCATCACCCCGGGCGCAGAACCGGGCGTCCCGCCGTAGATCAGGAGTGCGGGCGGAGGCGGGCGCGGTAGTCGCGGGGTGGCAGGCCGTACTGGCGGCTGAAGGCCCGGCTGAAGTGGAACGGGCTGACGAAGCCGGACGCCGCCGCCACCTGCCCCACGTCCAGGTCCGTCACCTCCAGCAGGCTCGCGGCGTGCCGTACCCGCGCCTCTCGCACGGCCTGCATCGGGCTGCGCCCGGTCTCGGCGGCGAACAGGTGGGCGAAGCGGGACGGCGAGAGCGCGACGGCACGCGCGAGCGAGGCGACCGAGTGGGCCGCGCCGGGCTCGGCGGCGATGAGCGCGAGCACCCGGCGTACCCGCTCGTCGCCCTCCTCCGGCCGCCGCACCCCCTCGGGCCGCGCGGACGCGGTGGCCAGGACGAGCGCCTCCTCGACGGCCCCCAGCACCAGCTCCCGCGCCGGCCCCGCCAGGACGACGGCGGGCAGCCGCGCCTCGGCAGGAGCCGGTACGGAACGGCACGCCTCAGCAGGGGCCACGGCACGACCGGGCGCGTCGGGGAGGGGCGCGTCGGCAGAGGCCGAGGGAGGAACGGGCGCGTCCGGCACCCACGCGGCCGGCACCCATCGGGCGTCCTGGAGCGCGCGCTCGAACGCCAGTCCCATCCGCCCGTGCACGCCCGCCGGCACGCCCCCGACCAGATGGCACCCGTCACCCCGGGCAAAAGGCCCCAGCCAGGCCGCCCACGAGGGACGGGGCTGGAAGTGCACCCACCAGAACCGCCACCGCTCCGCGCCCGGCAGCACCCGGTAGTACTGCGACACCCCGGACCCGAGCACCGCCAGGTCCCCCGCCCGGACCTCGAACGACGCCCCGCCCTGCGCCACGAACCCCGCCCCCGCCTCCGTCCACAGCAGCAGCCAGCTCGGCGACCCGGTGGGACGGCGCGTGGCGTACCCGGGCGCCTTGTCGTAGTGGCCGACGATCGTCAGCTCGGCAGCAGGAACAGACATGTCCTCAGCGGTCACAGGCATACCGTTCCACGATCCCGCTCTCTAGCGTGGGAAACATGAGGCTCAACGACTTCCACGATCAGGGGTACTTGCTGGTGCCCGGTCTCCTCGCCCCGGAAGAGGTGGCCGAGCTGCGCGACGGGTTCATGGCGCTGCACGCCAAGGGGCCGATCCCGGGCCACTTCGCCCCGCAGCCGCAGGAACCCGGCCGGCCGTACGACATCCTCCGTGACTACCCGCGGATCATGCACCCCCATCAGGTGAACGACCTGGCCCTGCGGTATCTGCTCGACACGCGCATCGCCGCGATTCTCCGCGACATCCTAGGAGAGGAGCCGATAGCAGCCCAGAGCATGTTCTACTTCAAGCCGCCGGGCGCCAGGGGCCAGGCGCTGCACCAGGACAACTTCTACCTCCGGGTCGAGCCGGGCACGTGCGTGGCCGCATGGGTGGCGCTCGACAAGGTGGACCGGGCGAACGGCGGCCTCGAGGTCGTGCCGGGGACGCATCTCATGGACCTGTTCTGCCCGGAGGAGGCTGATCAGGACATCTCGTTCACCAGGGAGTACGTGCCGCCGCCGCCCGGCCTGACGAAGGTGCCGGTGGACATGGAGCCCGGCGACGTGCTGTTCTTCAACGGCAGCCTGGTGCACGGCTCGGAGCCGAACAGCACGGCCGACCGCTTCAGGCGCAGCTTCATCTGCCATTACGTGGGGCGCTCGGCCGAGCGGATCGCCGAGTACTACCCGACGCTCACGATGTCGGGCGAACCCGTCCGGCTGGAAACGTCCGTGGGCGGCGGCCCCTGCGGCACCGAGATCACCGGCCCGCACTAGAACCGACCTCACGCCGTGGCGAGCGGAGCGCGGCTGCCTCCGCTCCCGTCCTGATCGCTGCATGCCTGCCGTACCGTATGCTGTACGGTACACCGTACGACAACGGCGGTGCGCGAGAGGACGAAGTGTGAACATGACGGCGAAGTGGCGAGCCGGGGCCGCAGGCATGAGCGTGATCGCGGCACTGGCGGCCGGGACGGGAGTCGCGGCGGACGACTCCGGCCCCCCACGCTGCGAGCAGATCTCCGTGGCCGTGCCACTCACCGCGGGCGGCCTCCTGGACCAGCGGATGGCCGGCACCCTCTGCCGGCCCCGCGGCGCCGCCCAGGCGATCCAGATCCTGGTCCCCGGCGGCACGTACGACCGGTCCTACTGGCTACGACGCGGCGGAGACGGGCCGTCGTTCGCCGAGACCATGGTGCGGGGCGGGTACGCCGTCCTGGCCGTCGACCGGCTCGGGTCCGGACGCAGCTCCTGGCCGTCCGGGGCCGACATGCGGCCGGACAGCCACCAGGCGTCGCTCCACCAGGTGGTGCTCGCCGCCCGTCAGGGCAGGCTCGACGGGCAGCCGTACAGGCGCGTCGTCGCCGTCGGCAACTCCGTCGGCTCCACGATCATCCGCGGCGTCCAGATCCGCCATCCGGACGCGCTGGACGGCATCATCCTGACCGGCGAGTCCAGCACCCCGAACGAGCGCGCCTTCGAGGAGTTCTCGGCGGCGATCCACCCGGCCGCCCAGGACCCGCGCCTGGCCGCGCGCCGGTTGGACGAGGCGTACTACACCACCCGCCCCGGCACCCGCGGCGACTGGTTCTACCATCGGCCGGGCGCGCGGCCCGCCGTCATCGCCCGTGACGAGGCGACGAAGGAGCCGGACACGTTCCTGGAGTCCCTCCCGCCCGTCTCCGACAACCGCCTCATCCGCGTACCCACCATGATCATGGTCGGCCGGTACGACCGGCTGCTCTGCGGCGAGGGCGCCACGGACTGCACGAGCACGGCGGCCCTGCAGGCGCAGCAGAAGCGTTGGTACCCGAACGCCCCCTTGGAGGCGACGGTGATCCCCGGCACCGGCCACGTCCTCACCCTGCACCGCACCGCGCCGTCCTCATCCGCCCAGGCCCTCGACTGGGTCAGGCGGAACATCCGCTGACCGCCGGGACGGCTCAACCGCCGGAGATGTCGGACTCCGCGTCGCCGTCGGGGACCACGCAGTCCCAGGGGTCGTCCAGCCATCCGTCCGGCAGCAGCACCTTGGCCCGCTCCCCCGACTTCCCCCGAGGCGTGTCCGTGTTCGGCGGCCAGGGCTGGTCGTGCTCCAGCTTCGACAGCCCTTCTCGCAGCCCGTCGAGCGACTCGGCCGTGGCCAGCTCGCGCCGCAGCTCGCTTCCGACCGTGAACCCCTTCAGATACCACCCGACGTGCTTGCGGAAGTCGGCGACGGCGTAGCGCTCGATGTCGAAGCACTCGGTCAGCCCCTCGGCGTGCCTGGCCATCACCTCGGCGACCTCGCCGAGCGTGGGCCGGGCCCGCTCGGGGCTGCCGTTGAACGCGTTCTCCAGATCCTTGAACAGCCACGGCCGCCCCAGGCAGCCCCGCCCGACCACCACGCCGTCGCACCCGGTACGCGCCACCATGCGCAGGGCGTCGTCGGCGCACCAGATGTCGCCGTTCCCGAGCACGGGGATCTCCGGTACGGCCTCCTTCAGCCGGGCGATGGCCTCCCAGTCGGCCACGCCCCCGTAGTGCTGCTTGGCCGTACGGGCGTGCAGCGCGATCGCCGCGACACCCTCCTCGGCCGCGATCCGCCCCGCGTCGAGATACGTCAGGTGATCGTCGTCGATCCCCTTGCGCATCTTCATCGTCACGGGCAACGACCCCGCGTTGGCCACCGCCTCCCGCAGGATCCGCCGCAGCAGATTCCTCTTGTACGGCAGCGCGGACCCACCCCCGCGCCTGGTCACCTTGGGCACGGGGCAGCCGAAGTTGAGGTCGATGTGATCGGCCAGGTCCTCCTCGGCGATCATCTTGGCCGCCCGCCCCACGACGTCGGGATCCACCCCGTACAGCTGGATGCTCCTGGGCTGCTCCGACTCCGCGAACCTGATCATCCGCAGCGTCTTCGGGTTACGCTCGACCAGCCCGCGCGTCGTGATCATCTCGCAGACGAACAGGCCCGCGCCCTGCTCCCTGCACAGCACCCGGAACGGCGCGTTCGTGATGCCCGCCATCGGCGCCAGCACCACGGGCGGCCAAACCCCAATCGGCCCAATCTTCACTCGATCAGTTGTAGCGCAGGTCAGGCCGTAACCGGTATTCGCGGATAGGCTGTTATTCGCATCTTCAGGGGAGGGATGGATGCTTCTTCGTGTACGGGTGGCGCTGCCCGACAAGCCGGGTTCACTCGCACAGGTGACCAGGGCCCTGGGGGCGTCGGGGGCCGACATCACGCAGGTGACCGTGCTCGACCGGGGCGCCGGCACGGCCGTCGACGACATCACGATCTTCTGCGCGGAGAGCACGCCCAGGCAGTCGCTGGTCAAGAGCCTGGAGACGGTGGAGGGAGTGGCGGTCGAGGGCATCTGGACCACCCGCGAGGCACCGGGCACGTACCCTGAGCTGGAGATCCTCAAGTACATCACCACGGCCGGCGACCGGGCACTCACCACGCTCATCGACTCGCTCCCGGTCCTCTTCAGCGCCGACTGGGCCGCCACGGCGGCGGATCGGCGCGTCGTCTACGCCAGCTGGCGCGCCCCGAAAGACCTGGTCGTCCCGGAGGAGACCCCGTCCCGCCCGACGGCCGTCACCCTCGAGAAGGGGCTGCACGTCATCCACGCCCCGCTGCCGCCGCTGGCCCTCTCCCTCCTCCTGGCCCGCTCGGAGGGCCCCGCCTTCCACCGCATCGAGGTCCACCGCCTCACCCGCATCCTGGAGATCTTCCTCAGCCTGCCCGCCACGGAGCGGAGCGTGGCACGCCAGCTCCGCAAGTAGGCGCACAGCCCGCTTCACGTAACCAACCGGTCGGCGGACGCGCTAGAGTTGTCGAGGCAGCAACGCGGAAGTGGCTCAGTGGTAGAGCATCACCTTGCCAAGGTGAGGGTCGCGGGTTCGAATCCCGTCTTCCGCTCGGGAGAAGATTTGACTCGCTGGAGTGGCCGAGAGGCGAGGCAGCGGCCTGCAAAGCCGTCCACACGGGTTCAAATCCCGTCTCCAGCTCCACGGACGATTAGCTCAGCGGGAGAGCGCTTCCCTGACACGGAAGAGGTCACTGGTTCAATCCCAGTATCGTCCACCATGCTTCACAGCAGACCAGGCCCCAGCTCACGGCGTATGCCGGGAGTCTGGGGCTTCTTGTTGTTCCTGGTTGACCATGGGTGTTGTCAGCACGGGTGCTGACTTCGTGCTGACCCGATTCAGTGGCCTCTCTTGATGACCGGCGCACGTTCGGAGCAGTGGAGGCCGTCATGGCGCTACGGTTCATCGGCACGGGTTCGTGGCTGCGACGCGCTGCTTGTATCGCGTGGCGGCGTGCCTTGTATGGGGTTGTCAAGCGAACTATGAGAGCAGCTCCGCCCCGCGCCGGAGGATCCGGAAAACAGGATGGTTGGGGGCGATCTTGCGGAATTCCGACAGCGGCGCCGTCGGAGTGAGTCCGAGGTGGGGTCTGGCTCCGGGCGCGATGGCCAGGTAGCCGCGGAGGATCTCGGCGCGATGCTCGGGCGGGACTTGCACCAGCATGATCGGGATCTCGCGACCTCGGCGGCCGAGAACGGCCCGGCCGCCGGCGGCTCGGACGTTTCGCACCCAGTTCGCATCCGGCCCGAGCATCGACACGAGGTAATCGGCGCCCCGGTGTTTCGCGACCGCAACAGGCACCGAGGTGAGCTTGCCGCTGTTGCGTCCTGCCACCTTGAGCACTGCGGCCCGGCGCGGCGACAGTAACCCGGTCCGATACAGCATCACGTCGAGACGGTTCGCCAGCCGCATCACCGCGTCGGCCCGCCCGCCCCGGTACATGAAGCGCTTGAGCGACCACACCCACCGCCCGATGGACCGAAGCGTCATCACGCCCTTCTCCACAGCGGCACCACTGCTGCGAGTCCGGCGACGCAGGGAAGCACCTGAATCCAGCCCACCAGTGGCGCGAGTCCGACCTGACCGTTGACGTCCTGGACGGTGAGGCCCGCCACCGCGATGACGGCCGCGATCGCGAGCAGCCCGGACGCCAGCCAGCGGGCCCAGCCCTTGCCCACGCGGACCGCCCAGACAGTGGCGAACCAGCCGAGGAGTCCTATTGCTCCCACCACGGCCACGATCACCGTGTACGCGGTGACGGCGCCGCCGATCTCCTCCGGTCCGTATGCGGGGTATCCCGCTCTGAGGTGGTCCGCCAGGGCCGGCTGGTCGATGAGCGGGAAGAGGGCTGCGATCAGAGTCAGTACGGCTCCGCCAAACATCATCCCGAGAGCTACTTGCTTGGTTGTCATGGCGAAGCCCTTCGTGACAGTCACTTTCAATAGAGAGTCACTGTACAAGATGTTTTCAGCGAGTCCAATGTCATTTGGGAGTGACTTTCTGATAGCCTTCGTGGCGTGAGCGGACTTCGTGAGCGCCAACGGCTCCAAGCCATGCGCACCATCCAGGAACGCGCACTCGATCTGTTCGACGAGCGGGGGTTCGGCGCCGTCACGATCGAGGAGATCGCGGCCGCGGCCGAGGTCTCGCCGTCATCGGTGTATCGCTACTTCGGCACCAAGGAAGCGCTCATCGTCGCCGACGAGTTCGACGCCATGAGCCCGGAGATGCTCGAAGAGCTCCTGGATCCCGCGGATCCGGTCGAAAGCCTGCTCCGAGCTGTTCGTGCGTACGAGCAGGAAGGAAATCCGTGGCGCAGGGTCCGTTACTTCTTCGCAGAACCGTCGGTGCGGATGGCCGTCTGTGCCACCCTCGACCGAGCGAGCCAGCGGATCGCGCCGAGCCTCGCCTCGGCCGGAAAGCTGACCGAAACGCAGGCGCGGGTGACCGCGAACGCCCTGGCTTTCGGCTATTTCGCCGCGCTCGAGCAGTGGTATCTGGGCGGGGGCGACCGGCCTATCGCCGACTACGTCGAGGAAGGCACGCGCCCGTTGCGTGCGCTCTGGTCGCCTGCGTGACGATCAGACGGATGGCCACGCATTGGACCCTCGCTCTCTTTGGGTTTGAAACCAGTCCCGTTCAGGTGGGGGTCCGATGTTGTACGGGCGTCAGGCGGAACTGTCCGTCATCGGCGAGTTGCTCGAGAGCCGGTCGGGCACACTGATCGTGCGTGGCGAGGCGGGCATCGGCAAGTCCGCTCTCCTGGAGCACGCCGCCGCGAAAGCGCGGGGGCGCGTGCTGCGTGTGACCGGCGTCGAGTCCGAGGCCGATCTGCCGTTCGCCGCCCTGCACCGGCTGCTCCGTCCGGTGCTCGATCACCTCGAGCCGCTGCCGGCGCAGCAGGCGGAGGCGTTACGCGGCGCGCTGGCTCTGGGCGACGCCCCGCGGGGAGACCGCTTCCTCGTCGGGCTGGCCACCCTCAGCCTGCTCGTGGAGCTGTCGGCCGAGACACCGGTGCTCTGCCTGGTCGACGACGCGCAGTGGCTGGATGGCGAATCGGCCGACGCGCTGCTGTTCGCCGCGCGCCGCCTGCACGCCGAACCCGTCATGATCCTGCTCGCCGCCCGAGAAGCCTTCCGCACGACCGAGCTGCCCGAGCTGCGGCCGGGAAAGCTGGACGCCGAGACCGCGCGGAGGCTTCTCACCGAGCAGGCGGCGGACCTGCCGCCTACCGTACGCGACCAGCTCGTCGCCGAGGCTCAGGGCAACCCGCTCGCCCTGATCGAGCTGCCCCGCATGCTCACCGCCGAGCAGCGCAGGAGCGCCCTGGTCCCGCTGTCCTTCTCCCTCGGTACGGCACAGCCGGTGACGGAGAGGGTGCTGCTCGGCTTCCGCGACCGGATAGCAGCGCTTCCCGAGGCCACCCGCTCCTGTTTGCTGGTGGCGGCCCTCGATCATCACGACGAGCTGGACGTGCTCGCACGAGCCGCCGGCCTGCTCGGCGCCTCGCTGGTCGACTTCGCCGCAGCCGAGCGCGCCGGCCTGGCCCGCACGTCCTCGGTGAGTGTCGTCTTCCACCATCCGCTGGTGCGCACCGCGGTTCTGCTGGCCTGCGACATCGCCGCCCGGATGGCCGCCCACCGGGCGCTGGCGGAGGCGGTCGACGATGACCGGCGGGCCTGGCACCTGGCCGCCATCACCCTGCAGCCCGACGAGGAGGTGGCCGGGCAGCTGGAGTGCCTGGCCGTGCGCGCCCGGCTGCGCGGCGGGCAGGCGGCGGTGTCGGCGGCCTACGCGCGGGCGGCGGAGCTGTCCCCCGATACCGCCGAAGCCGTACGCCGGTGGACGGCCGCAGCCCAGGCCGCGGTCGAGGCGGGCCTGTGGCTGCTTGCGGGTGAGCAGGTGGACAGGGCACGACACCTGGCCGAGACGACGACGCCGAGGCGGGCCGTCCTGGCCGAGCTGGCCCACGTGCGCGCGAAGCTGGAGATAGAGGCGGGCCGGCCGCTGGAGGCCGCCCGCCTGCTGCACGAAGGCGCCGAGGCGGCCGACGACCTGCCCACCAGGCTGTCGCTGCTCGGCATGGCCGGGTATTACATCTGGGCCAGCGCCACCCACCCCGACCAGGTGCCGCTTGCCCGCCGTACGGAAGAACTGACCCCGGACGGCGCGGGCCTGCCCGCAGTGGTGCGCGGCATCAACAAGGCCTTTCGCCTGATTCTCGAGGGCGGCTCGGTGGCCGGACAGGCCCACCTCACGCCGGACCCGGCCGAGCACATGCCGTCCGAGCTGCGCTTTGTCGTCGCCTTCCAGTCACTGCACCGCGCCGACCTGGTGGGCATGCTCAAGGAGGCGGTCGAACTCGTCGAGGACTGCCGGACGCAGGGACGGCTGGGGCGCCTGCCGCAGGCGATGACTCTTCTGTCCATCGCCCAGTTGCTGAACGGCAGGCACCCTGCCGGGCGCGCCACGGCGGCCGAGGGGATGGCGCTGGCCGCTGACCTGGGCCAGCCGTTGTGGCGCGGTTATCTGGCCGGGGTGCACGCCTGGCTGTCCGCGGTCGCCAGCGCGGAGGAGGAGGCCTCGGCGCTGGCCGATGAGGCGATCCGCGAGGCCGACGCCCGCGGCTGGATGCCCGCAGCCTGCTAGGCCGAGTGCGCGCGGGTGATCCTCGACTTCGGGCTGGGCCGCTACGAAGCCGTGCTCGACCGAGTGGACCGGGCGATGGCGGGTCCCACGCGCCATGCCTTCATCTGGCGCTACTGCTGGGCGGACTACATCGAGGCCGCTGTCCGGGTGGGAGATCGACAGCGCATGTCGGACCGGCTGCGGGCGTACACGGAGTGGGCCGAGGCCACGCGTCAGGCCGTACCTCTCGCCGTCCTCCACCGCATCCGCGCACTGCTGGCCTCCGACGATCAGGCAGGCGGGCTGTTCGAGCGGGCGCTGGCCCTGCACGCCGAGGGCGACCAGCCTTTCGACGAGGCGCGTACCCGCCTGGTCTACGGCGAGTGGCTGCGCCGACACCGAGGCCGCGCCGAGGCCCGCAGCCATCTGCAGAGAGCCAAGGAGGCGTTCGACCGCCTGGGTGCCGCGCCTTGGTCCGCTCGCGCGGCCGGTGAGCTGCGCGCCGCCGGCGTCTCGGTCCCCAACCGCGCCACCGACGACCCGCTGGCCTCTCTCACCCCGCAGGAACTCCAGGTCGTACGGCTGGCCGTCACGGGAGCGTCCAACCGCGAGATAGCCACCCAACTGTTCCTGAGCCCGCGTACGGTCGCCTCCCACCTCTACAATGCCTTCCCCAAGCTGGGCATCACCTCCCGCGCCGAGCTGGCACGGCTCACACCCGGCGGTAGGTGATCGGCCGCACGGCGACGCCGTCCGTCAAGAGTCACAAAGCCGGACGTGACGGCCCTGCCAGCGCGCTCGCAACCACCGGTCGTGGCTGGCGATCACGATCGCGCCGGGTCCTGCGGCGCCCATCGCCTCCTCCAGCTCGTCGGAGAGGCGGGGCGAGAGGTGGTTGGTGGGCTCGTCGAGCAGGAGCACCTCCGGCGGGTCCGCCACCAGCAGCGCCAGCGCGAGCCGTCGGCGCTGGCCGACCGACAGCTCCCCCACCCGCAGGTCCACGTCCCGCGCGCCGATCAGGCCGAGGGAGCGCAGCGGGACTGACTCGGCGCGCTCCGCTCCCAGGGCCAGCTCGTACGTCTCCCGCACCGTGCGGTCCGGCCGCTCGAACACGGTGTCCTGGGCCAGCAGCCCGACGGTCAGCCCACCCCGCCGCCGCACCTCGCCCTCCGCGTCGAGCCGGCCGGCCAGCACCGCCAGGAGCGTCGACTTGCCCGCCCCGTTCGGCCCCGTGACCAGCAGGCGCTCCCCGGGCGACACGTCGAGCCGGTCGATGGCGAGCCGTCCCGGCACCCGCACCCCGCGCAACGACAGCAGGGGCGCGTCGAGAGCGGAGTCCTCCGGCGCGTGGGCGGCCAGGGCAGGAGCGGCATCCTCCGGCGCGTGAGTGGCCAGGGCGGGAGCGTGGAAGCGGAGCGGCGCCGGTGGAGGGGGCACCTGGTCGCGTTCCAGCTCGGCCAGCCGCCGGGCGGCGTTGCGCACCCGGCGCGAGATCTGGCTCTGGACGCGCCCGCCGCGGTGCCCGTACCCCATCTTCTCGTTGTCGCGCCGCAGCCCGTCCAGCGCCACCCGCCGCGCCGTCACCGCGACGGACCGGCGCAGCTCGCCGAGCTCCTCCTGCTCCTCCACGTGCCGCCGCTCCCAGCGCTCCCGCTCGGCGCGCTTCTCGGCCAGGTACGCGCCGTACCCGCCCCCGTACCGGACGGGCCCGTCCACCGCGGGGTCGAGATCGACCAGGTCCGTGCAGACCGCGTCCAGGAACGCCCGGTCGTGGCTGGCCACGACCACCACCCCGGTCATGCCGCACAGTTGCTCCTCCACGAACATCGCGGCGGCGTCGTCCAGGTGGTTGGTGGGCTCGTCGAGCAGCAGCGCCGCGGGCCGTCTGATGAGCAGCGCCGCCAGGGCGAGCCGCCCGCGCTGCCCGCCCGACAGCGACGCGAGCGCGCGGGAAAGCGGCACGCCGCCCAGGCCGAGCCGGTCGAGGACGATCTCCGCGCGCCGGTCCGCGTCCCAGGACTCGCGCTGTTGCGCCTGGTCGAGCCGGGCCCCGTACGCTTCGAGCAGAGCGGCGTCGTCCGGGGCGTCGGCGAGCGCCCGGGTGAGCCGGTCGAGTTCGGCCAGGTCCGCGCGCGCCTCGCGCAGGGCGTCGTCGAGCACGTCGGCGATCGTGGCCCGGCCGTCGAACGGCAGCTCCTGGTGCAGGAAGCCGAGGTCGGCGGGGCGGACGACGGCGCCGGAGTCGGGCTGGTCCACCCCCGCCAGCAGCCGCAGCAGGGTGGACTTGCCCACGCCGTTCTCGCCGATCAACCCGATCCGGCGGCCGGGGGCGGCGGTGAGGGTGACGCCGTCGAGCACGCGCCGCGTGCCCAGCGTCCGTACGAGGTCGCGGGCGAGCAGCGCGTCACTCACCGGCGGGCCCTCCGGTCTCCAGCAGCCGGCCGCCGGACAGCTCCAGCCACCGCTCCACCCCGATCTCCGCGAGGAACCGCTCGTCGTGGCTGACCACGACGAACGCGCCCTCGTACGAACCGAGCGCGCTTTCCAGCTGCCCCACGCTGACCAGGTCGAGGTTGTTGGTGGGCTCGTCTAGCAGCAGGAGCTGGGGCGCCGGATCGGCGCAGAGCACGCAGGCCAGCGTGGCGCGCAGCCGTTCGCCGCCCGACAGCACGCCCACCGGCAGGTGCGCGCGGGGGCCGCGGAACAGGAAGCGGGCGAGCAGGTTCATCCGCTCCGCCTCCGGCATGCGGGGGGCGAACGCGGCCAGGTTCTCGGCCACGGTGCGCTCGACGTCGAGCAGGTCGAGCCGCTGCGACAGGTAGGCGACCCGGCCGTCGGCCCGCCTGGTCGTGCCGCCGTCGGGCTCCAGGTCGCCGCTGATCAGGCGCAGCAGGGTCGACTTGCCCGCGCCGTTGGGGCCGGTCAGCGCGATGCGTTCGGGTCCGCGGACCGTCAGGTCGATGCCCGGCTCGGCGAACAGGTTGCGGGCCTGCAGGTGCTCGCCGTGGAAGACCGTGCGCCCGGCGGGCACGTTCGTGCCCGGCAGCTCCAGCGTGATCTTCTGGTCGTCGCGCAGCGCCCGCCCGGCCTCGTCGAGCCTGGCCTTGGCGTCGCTGACGCGGGCGGCGTGCATCTGGCCCGCCCGCCCGGCCGACTCCTGGGCTCCTCGCTTCATGTTCCCGGCGAAGATGCGCGGCAGGCCGGCGTTCTTGAGGTTGCGGGCGGCGTTGCTCGCCCGGCGGTCGGCGCGCTCGCGGGCCTGCTGCATCTCTCGCTTCTCGCGCTTGAGCTCCTGCTCGGCGCTGCGCACGGTCCGCTCGGCGGCCTCCTGCTCGGCGCGTACGGCCTCCTCGTACGCGGTGAAGTCACCGCCGTAGAAGCGGACCTCGCCACGGTCGAGCTCGGCGATGCGGTCCATCCGGTCGAGCAGCGCGCGGTCGTGGCTGACCACGAGCAGGCAGCCGTTCCAGTCGCCGAGCACATCGTAGAGCCGGCGGCGGGCGTCGAGGTCGAGGTTGTTCGTCGGCTCGTCGAGCAGCAGGACGTCGGGCCGCCTGAGCAGCTGCGCGGCCAGACCGAGCGAGACGACCTGGCCGCCGCTCAGCGTCCGCAGCGTGCGGTCGAACACCAGGTCGCCGAGCCCGAGCCGGTCGAGCTGGGCACGGGTGCGCTCCTCGATGTCCCAGTCGTTGCCGATAGTGGTGAAGTGCTCCTCGCTGGCGTCGCCCGACTCGATGGCGTCCAGGGCGGCGATCACCGGGGCGATGCCGAGGACCTCGGCCACGGTCAGGTCGCCGGTGAGGGGCAGGCTCTGCGGCAGGTAACCGAGCAGCCCGCTGACGGACACGCTGCCGCCTCCGGGCCGGTATTCGCCGGCGATCAGCTTGAGCAGCGTGCTCTTGCCCGCGCCGTTCGGGGCGACGAGGCCCGTACGGCCGCCGCCCACGGTGAAGGACAGGTCGCTGAAGACGGGCGTGTCGTCAGGCCAGGAAAAGGACAGGCTGGAGCAGATGATGAACGCATCGGACATGCGAGAAGACCTCGTGAAAGAACGCGGGCGCGCCGAAGCCGCCCGGCAAAGGGGTTTCGGGGAACGACGACGAGGGCCACATCGGCGGCGGTCAATGTGCGCCTGCCGGGGCCGCTCAACCTCCGGTATCACCCGGAGATGTCGTCGTCACCTGCCACGTCTGGTCTCCTAGCTTCTGATCACGAGCTTTTCACACCATAGCACCCCGCCGGGCGCTACCTAACCGCTGATCCCTTTCGCCCGGGTCCGGGCCACCGCCTCCGCGACCGCGCCGCGGTTTCCGTCGGCCCAGCCGACGTGCTGGACGACGCGCTCGATGCGCCAGCCGTCCGGCGTGCGGAGCATGTGGTTGGTGTACGAGCCGCGCAGCAGGTAGAAGTCGCCGCCCTCGGACCCTTCGAGGAGGTGCTGCGCGCGTACATGTAGGAGTGGCAGTTGAAGCGCTCCCCACGACTGAAGTCGGGGGGATTCCAGCCAGCTCGGGGCTCACCGTAGCGTGGCCCTGAGCTGCTGTTGCTTGGCGGTTCGCCTTCCGGCCCACACGGTTGCGTGGTTTGCGCGCCCCAGCCCGCGCACCCGGTCTGGGTTGTGCGTGCTCCGCCCTCCCGGCGGTGAGGATGTTCTTGGCGGCGTTCACGTCGGCGTGCTCGGTGTGTCCGCACGAGGTGCACCGAAAGACCGCTTGGCTCTGGCGGGACTTCCGATCCACCACCGTGCACACGTTGCACGTCTGGCTGGTGTACGCCGGGTTCACGGTGATCACGTGGGTGCCCGTGTAGCGGGCCTTGCTGCGGGTGGCCAACTCGATCCGGTGCCAGCCTTTGTCCAGGATGGACCGGTTCAGACCAGACTTGCTCGCGGCCCCGTTGGGCAGGAACGCGCCCGGCTGTCCGGGGTCTGGTTTGGGCGCCACCCCGGCGGTCATGTTCTTGGTCGCCAGGGCCTCGAACACGATCAGCTCGAAGCCGGCGGCCAGGGTATGGGCGATCTTGGCGGCGAAGTCAGCGCGGCGACGCCGCACCTTCGCCAGCGCCTTGCCGAGCTTCGCGGCGGCGTGCTTGCGCCGGGCAGAGCCCTTCTGAGTGCGGGCCAGGCGACGCTGGAGCGTGGCGGCGTGTTCGACCTCCCGCTCGCGGGCGAAGAGCTGGTGGTGGAAGATGCCGTCCGAGCGGGTGACGACCTTGGCCACACCTCGGTCGATACCGACCGCGCTGCCCGGGTGGTCGTGCCGCTCCGGCGTGACCACGCCGTCTTCGACGAGGAAACTGACATACCAGTGCGTGCCGTCCCGGCTGACGGTGGCGTTCTTGACCCTGCCGCCGAGCGGGCGGGTGATGCGGAAGCGGACCCAGCCGAGCTTGGGGAGTTTCGCCCGCGCCCAGCGCCGGTTGAGCCGCTCGATGGCGATCTTGGCGCCCTCGGGGAACCGGAACGACGGCCGCGTCTTGGCCTTGGATTTCCAGCGGACCTTCCAGGTCCCGTGCCGGGCACACGCCTGGTCCAGGTCGATGAGCGTCTGCTGAAGGCAGTGGCCGGGCACCTCTGCCAGCCACGTGAACTCGCCCTTGGCCTCAGCGAGCTGGCGGGCCTGTTCGTGGTAACCGATCCACGCGTCCCGACGGCGGTAGGTGCGGCGCTGCTCCAGGGCGGTGTTCCACACACTGCGGCAGACGGCGCCGATCCGCTCAGCGAACTCTGCCTGACCAGGGGTCAGGTCCAAGCGGTACTGACGTCCGGTCAGCATCCGCGATCACCGGTTCTTCTGGTTGGCGACGTACCGCTTGACCACATCCAAAGGTGCCCCGCCCACGGTGGCCACGATGTAAGAGTTGGTCCACAGCGTCGCAAGTTTCGATGTCAAGCTCGGGAACTCCTGACGCAGGACGCGGGAAGAGCGGCTCTTGATGGCCTTGACCAACTTGTGGATCCCGAACTGCGGGTCCACCTCGACCAGCAGGTGAACGTGGTCGGGCATGACCTCCAGTTCCACCGGCCACGCGTCTTTGTCCGCGATCACCTCGCGGATCAGCTCTTTCAGTCGCGTCTCGATCCGGCCGCCCAGCACTGGCCTGCGGTACTTGGGCACCACACCACGTGAAAGGCGCACTGGAAGGCGATGTTGCTGTTCGTGCGCAAGGTCACAGCCACACGGATCAATATACGGAGTTGATCTATCTATCGCTCAAAGATTCGACAGAAGGGCTTACCCCCATGGCTGAAGCCAGGGGTCCGCGCCCTAGATCTACGATCGTCGAAGGCGCCTGACACGGCGCTTCTGTCCACCGACGACGACTGATGACGTGTCCGTGTTCCAGGGCTGGGGCAGCACGAGGGCGGCCCGGCAAGCTACCCCGCCCGAGATCGGGGCGTGCTCCCCACGGCCCATCGCGCAACCAGACGACGTGGGGGGTGGCGAGCGAAGCGAGCGGGGGTTTCCGGGTGGGCTCCAGCAGGCCCACCGCGTAACCAGGCAACGGGCGGGCCCACGGCGAACGAAGCGAGCGCAGGTTTCGGGGTCGGAGGGGGCGCTGTCTGGAATCCCGAGCGGGAAGCGCACGTCGTGAAAGGCCGTGCTTTTCTGGAGGCGGGTCGGGCGGTGATAATGGTCCGCGCGTTCGGGGTCGGCGGCTGTTAGCGTTATCGGCAAGGGGGTGAGCCTCCGTGAAATCCAGGGACGGCAGGCCTGCGGTGCTCATGGACGTAGCCGTGCTCGCCGGAGTCTCGGCCATGACCGTGTCGCGCGTGCTCAACGCGCCGGATCGGGTGCGGGCCGAGACCAGGGCGCGCGTGCTCGCCGCCGTACAGGAGCTCGACTACCGGCCCAACCAGGCCGCGCGCCAGCTCGTCACCGGGCGGTCCGGGGTGCTCGGGGTGGTGAGCATCGACACCACCCTGTACGGGCCCGCCTCCACGCTCTACTGCATCGAGCAGGCCGCCAGGAACGCCGGGTTCAACGTGAGCATCGCCAGCCTGCCCTCGCTCAGCCGCAGGTCGATGGAGGAGGGCGTGGAACGGCTGCGTGACCAGGCGGTGGACGGCGTGATCATCGTCGCGCCGCACGAGTCGGCCGCCGACGGGCTGCGGCATCTGCCGGCCGAGATGCCCGTGGTCGCGGTCGACGCCGGAGACGACATCCCCGTGCCCGTGGCCAAGGTGGACCAGCGTACGGGCGCCGCCAGGGCCACCCGGCACCTGCTCAGCCTCGGCCATCACACGGTGTGGCACGTGGCCGGGCCGGCCGACTGGCTCGACGCGAACGGGCGCATCGAGGGGTGGCGGGGCGTGCTGGAGTCCGCCGACCGGCCGGTGCCCGAGGTGCTGCGTGGCGACTGGAGCTCGCGTTCCGGCTACCAGCTCGGGCAGCAGCTCGCCCGGGATCCCGAGGTCACCGCCGTGTTCGCGGCCAACGACCAGATGGCGCTCGGCGTGCTGCGCGCCCTGCGCGAGGCCGGGCGGCGGGTGCCGGAGGACGTGAGCGTGACCGGGTTCGACGACATCCCCGAGTCGGCCTACTTCTGGCCGCCGCTGACGACCGTACGCCAGGACTTCGGCGAGGTGGGCAGGCACGCCTTCCACCTGCTGCTGGACCGGATGGCGGGGGCCTCGGTCGAGGCCCGGCGGCTGGTGGAGCCCGAGCTGGTCGTGAGGGAGAGCACCGCCCCGGCCGCGGAGGCGTAGCGGGGAGGTTTGCCCCGGTCACCCCGGCGCCCGCCGCCTCGTCTCCGCCGGCCCGTCCCGCGCCTGACCAGCTCCCGCCTCAAGCGAGGTCGGCGATCAGTGCCGCCCCCGTGGCCGTGCGACGCCGTGCACACGCCCGCCTCCTCCGGCCGACCGCCGGCGAGGTGACCAGCCAGCTCCCGCCTCAAGCGACGTCGGCGCTCTATGCCGCCCTCGTGACGGCGGCGATGAGCTCCGATGCTCCGGCGGCCGGGCCGCGTATGCGCACGTCTCGGGTCAGGGCGAGGGGCGGGCCTTGGCGTGAGTGATCAGGGGCGGGCCAGGCGGATCACGTTCCAGGAGACCGGGGGCAGGAGCACACGGGCCGGGTCCTGCTCCACGTCCGGGTTGGCCCGGGGCGCGATCCGCTCCGGGTCGTCGGCCGTGTTGCGGGCGTAGACGTCCGGGTCGGTCAGGGTCGTGGCCTCGACGATGCGGGCGCCGCCGAGCGCCCGGGTGTCGATCTCCAGGGAGAGCGGCCCGTCGGTGGAGCGGTTGACGGCGAACAGCGTCGTCCCCTCCTCCGAGTGGGTGGCCACTGCGTGCAGCAGCGGCACCTCGCCGAACTGCGCCGTCTCGTACGCGGGCGACACCGGCTCCACCCGCAGCACGTCACCGGCGGCGAGCCGGGACGCCTGCGCGAACGGGTGGAAGGTGGTCTGGCGCCACGCCCGCCCGCCCGGCTCGGTCACGATGGGTGCGATGACGTTGACGAGCTGGGCCAGCGACGCGGCCGTGACCCGGTCGCTGTTGCGCAGCAGGGTGATCAGCAGGCCGCCGAAGGCGACGGCGTCGGCCAGGTGGTAGTGGTCCTCCAGCAGCCGCGGCGCGACCGGCCAGTCGGCGGGCGGGGCGGCGTTCTGGAAGCGCGACAGGTACCAGACGTTCCACTCGTCGAAGGAGATGTCGATCCGCTTGCGCGACTTCAGCCGGGCGCCGACCGCGTCGGCGGTGGCCACGACCGAGCGGATGAAGTACTCCATGTCGGTCGAGCAGGCCAGGAAGCTGCCCAGGTCGCCGTCCTTCTCCTCGTAGTACGCGTGGCAGGAGATGTAGTCCACCACGTCGTACGCCTCCTCCAGCACCGTGGCCTCCCACGCGCCGAAGGTCGGCATGCTGGAGCTGGAGCTGCCGCAGGCGACCAGCTCCAGGGACGGGTCCACCATGCGCATGGCGCGGGCGGTCTCGGCGGCGAGCCGGCCGTACTCGTGGGCGGTCTTGTGCCCGGTCTGCCAGGGGCCGTCCATCTCGTTGCCCAGGCACCACATCCTGATCCCGTGCGGCTCCTTGGAGCCGTTGGCGATGCGCTGGTCGGCCAGCGCGGTGCCGGACGGGTGGTTGCAGTATTCCAGCAGGTCGAGGGCCGCCTCGATGCCGCGGGTGCCGAGGTTGAGCGCCATCATGGGCTCGACGCCGGCCTTGCGGCACCAGCGCATGAACTCGTCGACGCCGACCTCGTTCGTCTCGGTGCTGTGCCAGGCCAGGTCCAGGCGGCGGGGACGCTGGTCGACGGGGCCGACGCCGTCCTCCCAGCGGTAGCCGGAGACGAAGTTGCCGCCCGGGTAGCGGACGGTGGACACCCCCAGCTCCCTGGTCAGGTCGAGCACGTCGCCGCGGAAGCCGTCCTCGTCGGCGGACGGGTGGCCCGGCTCGTAGATGCCGGTGTAGACGCAGCGCCCGAGGTGTTCGACGAACGTGCCGAAGGTGCGCCGCCGGACCGGGGCGACCTTGAAGGCGGGATCGAGCGTGAGTTTGGCCTGGTGCACGGAGAGATCTCCTGGGTTTCGCGGGCGTTACGTGATCCAGATTGTTAGCGATAACAAGGAGGCCGGTCAAGAGGGCGCACGACCATGTCGGGCTGGTCGGGGAGGGGACTTGACACACCGAGTGTTACCGCTAACACTCGGGTAACCCCAACGAAACAAACGGCCCCCGACCTCAGCGGAAAGCGACAGCTCGCAGGAAGAGGCCACCGTGCAAGATCCCCCTCACATCTCCCGCCGCCTGCTTCTCGGCGGGAGCCTCGCACTCGCCGGCGCCGCCGCCACCGGATGCGCCATCCCCGTCGGGTTCGGCTCGTCCCAGACCCGCGTCCAGTACTGGCACTTCCTCGGCGCGAGCGACGGGATCATCATGAACAAGATGGTCCAGGCATTCGCCAAGGACAACCCGGACACCTTCGTCGAGGAGAACGTGCTCGCCTGGGGCGAGCCGTACTACACGAAGATCGCGATGGCCGGCTCCGGCGGCCGCTCCCCCGATCTGGCCACCTGCCACCTGGCCCGCCTGGCCGGGATCGGCGCGGGCCAGATCCTCGACCCCATCAACGTGAAGCTGCTGGAGGAGGTCGGCCTGCGGGCCGCCGACTTCAGTCCGCCCATCTGGGAGCGTGCCCACCTCGACGGCGTGCTGTACGCGATCCCGTTCGACGCCCACCCGATGGTGCAGTACTACAACACCGACATCTGCGGGAAGGCCGGGCTGCTCGGCCCCGACGGCAAGCTCAAGCCCACCACGGGCGTGGACGAGCTGGTCGCGGCGCTGAACAAGGCCAAGGAGGTGATGGGCGGCAAGCCCCCGCTGGCCTACGACGCGCTCGGCATCGGCACCGTGGGGCCCTGGCGCGTGTGGTACTCGCTCTACCCGCAGAGCGGCGGCACGCTGCTGTCGGACGACGGCACCAAGATCGCCATCGACGACGCCAAGGCGCTCGAGGTGCTGCGGTTCATGCGCCGGCTCGGGGAGGAGGGGCTGTGCGACCGGCGCACCGACTACGGGGCGTCTGTGGCCAACTTCACCAACGGCCAGGCCGCGTTCCTGTGGAACGGCGACTGGGAGACCACCGGGCTCAAGGAACGCAAGACGCCGTTCAGCATGACCCGGTTCCCCAACGTGTTCGGCTCGGGGGCGGCGCAGGCCGACTGCCACTCGTTCGTGCTGCCGCACCAGCGCAACCGCGACCCCGAGGTCGAGCGGGCCACGTACCGGTTCATCGCCTACCTGGTCAAGAACAGCGCGGACTGGGCGGTCGCCGGGCACGTGCCCGCGTACCTGCCGGCGCTGGAGGAGCCCGAGTACCTGTCTCTCCAGCCGCAGTCGGAGTACCGCTCGGTCATCACCGACGTCGCGCTCGACCCGCAGGTGTGGTTCACCGGGTCGGCGTCGCGGCTGTGGCTCGAGTTCGGGCAGGCCTTCTCCCCGGTCATCACCGGGGACCGCACGCCGGAGGAGGGCCTGGCCGCGGCCAAGGCGGCGCTCAACCGGCTGCTGTCCGCCCCGAACCCCTTCCCCGCCGAGGAGCGCCCATGACCGAGCTTGCCGAGGTCAAGGAACCGACGAAGGAGGGCGCATGACCACCACCGTCGCGGCCCCCGCGACCGCCGCCCCCGTCGCCGAGGCGAAGGTCCGGCGCGGCTGGACGCAGCACGGGCTGCTGTTCGTGGCGCCGTTCCTGCTGATCTACCTGGCCTTCCTGGTCTGGCCGACGGTGCTCGGCTTCCGGATGAGCCTGTCGAGCGTGAACATCGCGGGCGGCAACAACCACCTGGTCGGGTTCGCCAACTACGCCGAGGCGTTCACCGACCCGCGCATGTGGCACTCGCTGTGGAACACGCTGGTCTTCACCGTGCTGAGCACGGTCCCGCTGGTGCTGCTCGGCCTCGGGTTCGCGCTGCTGGTGCACCATCTGCGGTTCGTGCAGTGGCTGTGGCGGCTGTCGTTCTTCGGGCCGTTCCTGCTGCCGTCCGCCGTCGTGTCGCTGCTGTGGCTGCAGATGATCTACCCGCCCGACTACGGCCTGCTCAACGGCACGCTCGGCACCGACGTCCTGTGGCTGGGCGACCCCTCGGTCGCCATGTGGTCGATGGTGCTGACCACGGTCTGGTGGACGGTCGGCTTCAACTTCCTGCTCTACCTGGCCGCGCTGCAGTCGATCCCGCAGCACCTGTACGAGGCCGCCGCCATCGACGGCGCCTCGGCCTGGGACAAGCTGCGCTCGATCACCCTGCCGCTGCTGGGCCGCACGACCGCGCTCATCGTGGTGCTGCAGCTGCTGGCGTCGCTGAAGGTGTTCGACCAGATCTACCTGATGACCGCCGGCGGGCCGCAGGACTCCACCAGGCCGATCATCGAGTACGCCTACGACGTCGGCTTCACCGGTTACCGCACCGGCTACGCCTCGGCCGTCTCGTACATCCTGTTCGTCCTGATCGTCATCGTGTCCCTGGCGCAGCTGCGGCTGTTCCGCAAGCGGGCGGAGGTCTCGTCATGACCAAGCGGTTCAGCTTCAGCCAGCTCGTCCTGCTGGTGGTCGCCCTGGCCCTGGCGGTCGTCTGGCTCGCGCCCATCGCCTGGGCGATCGCCACCTCGCTCAAGCCGGAGACCGAGACCACGAAGGTCCCGCTGCAGTGGTTCGGCAGCGAGATCACCCTGGACTCCTACCGGCTGGTCCTGGGCACGGGCGGCATCGTCAAGTGGGCGATCAACTCGACCGTCACCGCGGTGATCGTCACGTTCCTGACCGTGCTGTTCTCGGCGATGGCGGCGTACGGGTTCGCGCGCACGCAGTTCAGGGGGCAGCGGGTGCTGCTGGCGGTGATCCTGGCCGGGATCATGGTGCCGCCGCACGTGCTGATCGCGCCGCTGTTCGCGGAGATGGTGGCGCTCGGGCTGGTCGACACGTGGTGGGCGATCATCCTGCCGCAGGTGGCGGCGCCGCTGATCGTGTACGTGCTGTTCAAGTTCTTCCAGGACGTGCCGCCGGAGCTGGAGCAGGCGGCCTTCGTGGACGGGGCCGGGCGCTGGCGGGTGTTCTTCACGATCGTGCTGCCGCTGTCGCGCCCGGTGCTGGCCGCCGTGTCGATCTTCACGTTCATCACGACCTGGAACAACTTCCTCTGGCCGTTCCTGGTCTCCACCGACCCGAACACGATGACGCTGCCCGTCGGGCTGGCCAACGTGGTGCAGGGGACGTTCGGGCTGCGGTACGCGCAGATCATGGCCTCGGTCGTGCTGGCCGGGCTGCCGCTGCTGGTGGTGTTCGTGCTCTTCCAGCGGCAGATCGTCCGGGGCGTGGCCCACACCGGCCTGGCCGGTCAGTGATCCCGCAGGTGCTCCCGCAGGGCGTCCCGGTCGTCCGGGACGCCGTGGGCGCGCAGGACCTCCTGGAGGTTGATCCAGCTCCACGCGTCGTCGCTCAGGTCGGCGATGGCCGTGAGGGCGGCCCGCCGTAGCTCCGGCGCGTCCTCGACGGTCTCCAGGAGGTCGCCCGCGATCGGGAAGGCGTCCATGGGCTTCGCGGCCGCCAGGCGGGCGATGAGGGCCTGCGCCCTGGCGGGCGCCTCGCCCGGCAGGCGTCGCTTGCTGACGCGGGCGGCCAGCGTGGCCAGGTCGCCCTCGGCGTACGGGAGCCGGGTGGGACCGGTGGCGGTGAGGAGCCTGACGACGGCGTCGCGGGCCTGCCGGGGCACGTCCTCCCCGTGCAGGTTGACCAGCGCGAGGGCGGCGACGTCGCGTACGAGGCCGTCGGCGTGGCCGAGACCGCGCTCGATCGCCTCCGCCGGCCTGGGCAGCAGGGAGAGCGCGAACATCGCCGTCGCGACCGTGACCGGGTCGGCGTCGGCCTCGGCGAGGCCGGCGAGTGCGGGCCCGGTGGTGTCCGCCTCCTCGGGGAACCAGCTCACGAGGTACGCCGCGGCCGTCCTGACCTGCGGATCCCCGTCGGTCAGGAGGGAGATCGGCAGGTTCTCCCTGACGGCGTCGTAGGAGGCCAGCATGGCGGCGTCGAACATGCGCTCCAGCTTGTAGTCGTACGTCTGCCGGACGTAGGCCCGGTCCCTGCGGACGGCGTCGTTCGGCGCCTCGTTGACCCACTGCTCGAGGTGGGCGTCGGACTCCTCCTTGCTCCTGGACTGCACGCCCGCGCTCTCCTCGCGCCAGCGCGCGATGCCGACGCCTTCCGGCAGGTGGCCCTCCTCGTAACCGAGGGCCAGGGAGGCGAGCAGATAGAGGATCGGCTCGCGGTCGGGCGTGGCGGGGTCGGCGGCCAGGCGGGCCAGGAACGGCACCGCGTGCGGGGTGGCCGGGAAGCGGGTGCCCTGGTGGAAAATGTTGCCGTAGAGCGCCGACATGGCTTTCTGGCGTTCGCCTTCGTCGGCGGACGCGAGCGCCCGAATCTGGCCGGGCACGTCCGTGGCCCTGCCGTAGGCGTGCTTCAGCTTGCCCCAGGAAACGCGATCGAGATCGTCCACGCGCGCGAGCGTAGCGGTAAATATGGGATTACGTCCGCTGTTTACCGTTGCCAGGGAATTGCCAGGAACGATGGGTAGTCTGCCTCGGCATGAACTGGCAGCGCAAAATGAACAAAGCGCTGGTCAGGTTCACCGGATTCCAGATCGAACGTGTAGGAAAAGCGGCTCCTCCCCAGCCCGTTCCCGAGATCAGACCGCCCGCGGATCCGGCGACCGACCGGCTGCTCGACTCCCCCGTGTTCCTCCTGTCCCCCGTGCGGTCCGGTTCGACGCTCCTGCGCGCGATTCTGAACGCCCACTCCGCCCTGCACGCCCCCCATGAGCTGCACGTACGCCGGCTCCGCGTGCAGTTCGACACGACCCTGGCGGCCAAGGCCATGGCGGCGCTCGGCCACAACCAGGCCGATCTGGAGCATCTGCTGTGGGACCGCGTCCTGCACCGGGAGCTGGTCCGCAGCGGCAAACGGGTCATCGTGGACAAGACCCCCGCGAACGCCTTCGCCTACCAGCGCATCGCCGCCTGCTGGCCCGATGCCCGTTTCGTCTTCCTGCTCCGCCACCCCGCGTCGATCGCCGCGTCCTGGCACGAGGCCAGCCCCGACAAGCGCACCCCCGAGGAGGCCGCGCTGGACGCGCTGCGGTACATGAAGGCCGTGCAGCGGGCCAGGTCGGCCCTGCCCGGCCTGACCGTCAGGTACGAGGAGCTGAGCACGGATCCGGAGACGGTGACGCGCGAGATCTGCGAGTTCCTGGGCCTGGCGTGGGAGCCGGGGATGCTCGCGTACGGGAAGCAGGCCGTCCTGGAGAAGGGCCTCGGGGACTGGCGCGACAAGATCCGCTCCGGCGCCGTGCAGCCCGCGCGGGAGCTCCCCGCCGCGGACCAGGTCCCGGACGCACTGAAACCCATGTGCCGGACCTGGGGGTACGTGACGTGAAGATCCGCTATCTCATGCTGCACGCGTACGGCATGGGCGGCACCATCCGCACCGTCGTCAACCAGGCCAACGCGATGGCCGCCGCGGGCCACGACGTCGAGCTGGTCAGCCTGGTGCGGCGACGCGACACCCCCCAGTTCACGCTCGACCCGCAGGTCGGGATCACCACGCTGGTGGACCAGCGCGCCGGCAGGGTGCCGGACTCGTTCGGGCGCAGGGCCTGGCGCAGGGTACGCGGCAAGATCGTGCCGAAGGGCGAGTTCGCGGCCGACTACTTCACCGAGCGGGTGGAGTGGGCGGCGATGGAGTACGTCTCCAGCCTGCGCGACGGCGTCCTCGTGACCACCAGGCCCGCCCTGAACCTGATCGCCGCCCGCCGCGCCGCCAAGGACGTCGTCAAGGTCGCCCAGGAGCACATGAACCTGTCGGCGTACCCCGACACCATCCGCAGGGAGATCGCCCGCCACTACGGCCGGTTCGACGCGGTCACCGTGCTGACGCGCACCAACCGGCTCGAGTACCAGCGCCTGCTGCCCTCGACCCCCATCGTGCAGATCCCGAACGCGGTCCATCAGGCCGACCAGGAACGTTCCCAGCAGGTCAATCCCGTCGTGGTCGCGGCCGGGCGGCTGGTGCCGCAGAAGGGGTTCGACCTGCTCATCACGGCCTTCGCACAGGTGGTGCGGGAAAATCCGGAATGGCGGTTGCGCATCTTCGGCACCGGGCCGCGCAGGGGTCAGCTGCAGGGGCTCATCGACGGGTTCGGGCTGGGTGAGCACGTGTCGCTGCGCGGGCGCACCGAGCGGCTGGACAAGGAGCTGGCGGAGTCCTCCGTGTACGCGCTGAGCTCCCGGTTCGAGGGCCTGCCGATGGTGATGATCGAGGCCATGACGCACGCGCTGCCCGTGGTCGCCTTCGACTGCCCGACCGGGCCCCGGGACGTGCTGACGGACGGGGTGGACGGCGTCCTCGTGCCGGCGCGGGACGTGGACGCGCTGGCCGCCGCGCTGAGCCGGGTCATGGGGGACCGGGAACTGCGGGTGCGGATGGGGAAGGCAGCGCACAAAGCGTCGCGTGCGTACGCGCCTGAATTGGTGATGCCATTGTGGGAGGATTTGTTCTCCGAGTTGCTGGCGGGTGAGCGCGTGACCGACAACTTCTGGACGTCCGGCAAAAGATTTACCTGAACGATTCCTCCGGCGTAGCCGAGCTTTCCGCGCCCTTTGTCACGAAATTTCGGTTATTTCGGCAAAAGCAGCTCAAAGAGCGCGGCAATCTGGAGCGATGCGTATCCGGAAAGCTCACCTGACCGCTGCGGCAGGTGCCCTTGCCCTGGTCACGGGGCTCACCGCGCCCGCAGCCGCCGCCACTCCCGCCGCCGCCCCCGTTCACGCCGTCCAGCAGGACGCGCCCACGGTGTACGGCAGCGCCGCCTACCTGATGGACGCCTCCTCCGGCAAGATCCTCTTCAGCAAGAACGCCGACGACCGCCTCCCGATCGCCAGCGTCACCAAGATGATGACCGCGTACGTCGTCCTGAAGACCGCCAAGCCCACGGACGTGGTGCAGATCAAGCGGGAGGACGTCCAGTACGCGGAGGACGGCGGCGGCACCACCGCCGACCTGCGGCCCGGCGACCGCCTCACCGTCGGCGAGCTCCTGTACGGCCTCATGCTCCCCTCCGGCGCGGACGCCGCCCACGCGCTCGCCCGCACGTACGGCCCCGGCGTCGGCGGCTTCGTCGCCAAGATGAACGCGACGGCGCGCGAGCTGGGCATGAACGACACCGAGTACGTCAACGCCGACGGCCTGCCCAAGCGGGGCGGGGACGGCTACTCCACCGCCCGCGACCAGAGCGTGCTGGCGGTCAAGGCGGTGCAGGTCCCGCTGATCAAGGAGGTGGCCGGGACCCGGTACCACTCGCTGGACGCCACCTCCGAGCACCGCTCGTACAGCTGGCGCAACACCAACAAGCTGCTCGGGACGCCGGGCGCGATCGGGCTGAAGACCGGGTTCACGCGGGCGGCCGGGTTCACGCTGGCGTTCGCGGGCGAGAAGCGCGGCCACACGCTGGTGGGCGTGCTGCTCGGCGAGTCGGTCTCCAGCCGCCGCTTCGACACGGCGGAGGCCCTGCTGTCCTGGGGCGCGGCCCGCGAGTCCGCCTGACCCCTGAGCCGGGCGGACACCATGGACGGTGTTGATCCTTTGGGCTAGTTTGCCCGACATGAAGCTTCGAATCGCGTTGAGTGCGCTGTCAGCGGCCGCCGCCGTACTCGCCGCCCCGGTAGTCCGCGCTGGCCCCGCCCACGCCGGCACCCCCAAGCTCGGCTGGGAGCTCAAGGAGACCGGGGTGACCGCGCGCCTGCGCGGCCTGTCGCCCGTCAGCCGGGACGTGGTGTGGGCCTCGGGCTCGGGCGGCACCGTGCTGAGGACCGTCGACGGCGGGCGGAGCTGGCAGAACGTCTCCCCGCCCGACACCTCCGCGCTCCAGTTCCGCGACATCGAGGCGTTCGACGAGCGCAGGGCCGTGGCGCTGTCGATCGGCGAGGGCACGGACTCGCGCGTCTACCGGACGGAGGACGGCGGGCGCACGTGGACGGAGACGTTCAGGAACGACGAGCCCCGGGCGTTCTACGACTGCCTGGCCTTCTTCGACCGGCGACACGGGCTGGCCATGAGCGACCCGGTGGACGGCCGGTTCCGGATCCTGGCCACGGACGACGGCGGGCGGAGCTGGCGGGTGCTGCCGGCCGACGGGATGCCCGAGGCGCTGCCGGGCGAGGCGGGGTTCGCGGCGAGCGGCCAGTGCCTGGTCACCGCGGGCGGCCGGGACGCCTGGCTGGCCACCGGCGGGGCGGAGCGGTCACGGGTGTTCCACTCGGGCGACCGCGGGCGTACGTGGACGGTCTCCGACACCCCGATCCCCGCGGGCGACCCGGCACGCGGCGTCTTCGGCCTGGCCTTCCGCGACCGCCACCACGGCCTCGCGGTCGGCGGCGACTACCGCCCCGACCAGCCCTCCCCCAGCGCCGCCGCCCTCACCCGGGACGGCGCCACCACCTGGCAACCCGCCACCGCCCCGCCGCCCGCCTACCGCTCCGGCGTGACGTGGCTCCCCCACCTGCCGTTCGCCGCCATCGCGGTGGGGCCTTCGGGCAGCGACGTGACGTGGTCGGGCGGGCGCGCCTGGGAAACCTTCGACAACGGATCGTTCGACACGGTCTCCTGCACGCGCGACCTCTCCTGCTGGGCCTCCGGCGAACAGGGCCGCCTCGCCCACCTGACCCTCCGCTGACCGCGTAGGGGGTGTCAGCGGACGCCGCGGGGGCGGAACTGGATGCTGATGCGCGGCCCCGCCGGGCGGGAGGTCTTCGGGATCGCGTGCTCCCACGTGCGCTGGCAACTCCCGCCCATCACGATCAGATCCCCGTGCCCCAGATCCCGCCGGATGGACGGCCCGCCGCCACGGGGCCGGAGCAGGAGCGGGCGGGGGTCGCCGACCGAGACGATCGCCACCATGGTGTCCTCGGTGCTCCCCCGCCCGATCGTGTCGCCGTGCCAGGCCACGCTGTCACGGCCGTCGCGGTAGAAGCAGAGCCCCGCCGTACGGAACGGCTCCCCCAGCTCATCCCCGTAATGATCGTCGAGTGCCCGGCGGCAGTCCTCGAGCACCGGATCCGGCAGGGTCTCGTCCTCGTCGTAGAACTTCAGCAGCCGCGGCACGTCCACCACCCGGTCGTACATGCGCCGCCGCTCCGCCCGCCACGGCACCGTCTCGACCAGCCGCTCGAACAGCGTGTCGGCCCCCGTGAGCCAGCCCGGCCGCAGGTCGATCCAGGCGCCGTGGTCGAGGTGTGTCCTGCGGACCGTGGCGCCGAGCGGCCCGACTCCGAGCTCCTCGTCGAGGCCGAGCAGAGACGCTTGGAACGAGGCTGTCATAGGGCCAAGTGTATGCCTTTGTTCAAACATGCATTCGACTGGGGTGTCGGCTCGCCTTTGCCGGTCGGTCGTGCGAGGCTGGCAATCGCCGGATACGAGTGGCATCGCCCTCAGCCCGCACCGCGAGGTGAAGAGGCCACCCATCGCTTCGTCACACGAAGGAGCAGGCCATGCTCACCACCGACTACCTACCGGGCGCTCCCTGCTGGATCGAGGTCAACACTCCCGACGCGGAGGCGGCGAACACCTTCTACACGGGGCTGTTCGGCTGGGAGTCCGTCACGCTGGGCCCCGAGTACATGCAGTATCGCTTCTGCCAGGTCGACGGCAAGACGGTCGCCGGGATCAGCCAGGTGACGCAGGACGGCTGGAGCCCGGCGTGGCTGACGTACTTCCAGGTGCCCGACGTCGACGTGATCGCCAAGACGATCGAGCAGGCGGGCGGCACGGTGCTCTTCCCCCCGAGCGACGTCGAGGGCCAGGGCCGCATGGCGGTCTTCGCCGACCCGGCGGGGGCCGCGTTCGCGGTGTGGCAGCCGGGCCGGACGAAGGGGCTCGGCATGGTCACCGAAGCGGGCTCTCTCGGCTGGGTCGAGCTCCACACCCCCGACCCCGCCGCCATCCGGGCCTTCTACCAGTCGGTGTTCGGCTGGCGCATCGAGGACCTGCCGATGGGTGACATGTCCTACCCCGTCATCTCGCCCGCCGACGGCGGTGAGGCTTCGGCGATGGCCGGGATCATCCAGCTCCAGCCCGGCGACAGCCCGCACTGGCTGCCGTACTTCGAGGTGCCCGACTGCGACGCCACGGCGGCCATGGCGCAACAGCTCGGCGGCACGATGCGGGCTCCCGCCATGGACGTGGAGGGAGTGGGCCGCATGGCCTTCCTCGCCGACCCCTACGGCGCCCGCTTCGCGGTCATCACCAGCTCGACCTGACCCGCCACAGGCCCGGCCTGCGCTGGCGGCGTATTCGGCGAGTTCGGCCCTGCTGGCGGGCGCGGTGCTCCAGGCCGCCGCCGTGGCCGTGTTCACAGCCGGGCGCCGCGATAGAGCCGAAACTTCGCGCTCAGCCCGTGGCGGGCGACGAGGTGCGTGAGCGGTGGGCGGCGGCGCGTTCGCGGGCGCAGCGGGTGCTGCATTGACGCGCTCCCCGGGCTGAAGCTCGGGGATTCGGCCTGTGCTGCCGCGTACTCACGCGGCAGCACTTCCGTGGCTTCCTGCTTCGCCGACCGTGCCCTTCCGCCGGCGCGTGCGCGCGGGCGGCTTGGTCTTACCGGCCTCCACAGGCGTTTTACGTCTCCGCTTCCCGCCCATTCCAGGCATGGGTTTCCGTCCAGCGGCGACGATTCGATGTCCTTCGTTGCGGACGTTGATCGCGGCGTTGATGTCGCGGTCGTGGACCGCCCCGCACGGGCAGGCCCATTCCCGCACCCGCAGTGGCATGCTGTCAGCGACCGTCCCGCAGGTCGAGCACAGTTTTGACGACGGGAAGAACCGGTCGACGCGTGCGAACGTCCTGCCATACAGCTTGGCCTTGTACTCCAGCATGCCGGTGAACGCCGACCACCCGGCGTCGTGCACGCTCTTGGCCTGCCGACTCCGCGCCAACCCATTCACCGCCAGGTCCTCCACGTACACCGCTTGGTTCTCGCGGATGATCTCGTGGAGAGCTGGTGGCAGAACTCGCGGCGCGCGTCGGCGACCCTGGCGTGCGCTCGGGCGACCTTGAGGCGAGCCTTGGCCCGGTTCACCGAGCCCTTCTCCTTCCTCGTCAGCACCTTGTTCAGGCGCTTGAGCTTCTTCTCCGCCCGGCGCAGAAACCTAGGCGAGTCGACCTTGCGGCCATCAGATAGCACGGCGAAGTGACCGAGCCCCAGATCGATCCCCACCTCGCCACCGGTCTCGGGCAGCGGCTCAGGCTTGACCGCGACCACGAACGAGGCGAAGTACCGGCCCGCCGCGTCCTTGATCACCGTGACCGAGGAGGGTTCGGCGGGCAGGTCCCGCGACCAGCGCACCGCGACATCCCCGATTTTGGGCAGACGCAGCCTCCCGTCCGCCGTGATGGCGAAGCGGGCGTTCTTGGTGAACCGGATCGCCTGCTTGTTGTCCTTGCGGGACCGGAAACGCGGCGGCCCCAGCTTCGGCCCCTTGCGCCTGCCTGCGATCGAGTCGAAGAAGTTGCGGAACGCGGCGTTGCAGTCGGCCAGGGCCTGCTGCAGCGCCACCGCCGACACCTCGGCAAGCCAGGCCCGCTCGGGGGTCTTCTTCGCCACCGTGATCACCCGGACGGACAGTTCGGCGTCGGTGACGAACGGTTCGCCGTTCTCGTGAGCCTGGTTGCGGATCGCGAGGGCGTCGTTGAACACCACCCGGGCGCACCCGAACGTCTTGGCCAGCCCGATCTGCTGACCCAGGCTCGGGTCGATCCGGTAGGAGTAACGAAGCTGCACGGTACACAGTGCACCATTGGATCTATGGCTACTCGCATGGGAATTCGAGAAATCCGCGAACACATCGGCGAACGCGTCAACGCCGCCCGCTACCTGAACGAACCCACCATCGTGGAACGCAACGGCACCCCATACGCGGTCCTAGTCCCCTACCAATGGTGGGCCGAACACCAGGACCATCACGACACCACCCAGTGACGCCGGTTCGCCCTGGCGCCGAACCGGCTGTTCCTGCCCAGCTCCGCGGGACGATCCGCTTCACCTCCGTCTTGAAGGCCGGAGCACTGCGGACGACTCTGGTAGCGTCGCGGGCTGCCGTCCCCGAAGTCCAGGTACGGCCGCCCGCAGCCCCGCGCGGCGCACAGCCCGCCGGGAATGCGCTGGTGGTCGGCCAGCAGCACCGCCAGCGCCATCGCCGACGACGCCAGGAACCACTCCCCCCACGGCGCGTCGTCCCCGCTGTCGACGTGCACGTGCCAGCTCGTCGTGCCCCCGTGGCTGGTGAGTCTGGGCGCTCGGGCCGATCCGGCGAGCAGCCGGTTGAGCAGGTCGGCCGCCTCGCCGGCGGTGGCCGCGCCCAGGACCTCGCGCAACCGCGCCGCCGCCGCCCGCATCGCCGTCACGTCGGCCTCGCCGAGGTCGAGGTCCCCGATCTCCCCGTGGTCGCGCAGGACCCGCGACACCGACTCGACGGACGGCCGTTCGTGCAGCAGTGCCACGCACAGGTCGACGGCCCTGGCGGCCATCGCCTTGGTCGAGTGAACCTCCACCTCGAGAAGGTTATGCCAGTGCGGGCCCGGGGAATCCCCGCCGCCTCCCCGGGCCCCGCGCCGCCTCAGCCGCCGCACGCCGCGAAGACGAACATGCCCTTCAGCATCCGGTACTGGTCCCGGACCTTGACCGCGCCCGTCTCGGTGTCGATCTGGACGATGGTCATCCTGTTGCCGCTCTCCAGGTACCGGACCAGGTGGACGGTCACCTGGGTGTCCCCGGTCCAGTCGACCATGTCGATGTCCCCGGCCGGCAGCTTGATCTTCTTGCGGCCGACGACCTGGTCGCTCTGCATGTCGTACAGGACGAGCTGCGGCTTGCCGCCCGCCACGAGGGCCGCGACCGTGCGGCCGTCTGCCGACAGCGCCTGCGGCGAGTTCGACGACACGACCTGCGGCGGCGTGCCGCGTACGAGCTGCTCGCCCGTGTCGCTGTAGACGGCCAGGTCGGTGACGCCCTCGTCGCCGTCGGCGCTGGTGAGCACCTCGCCCCCGTCGCCGCTGAAGCCCAGCACGATCATGTCACCCGGCACGGAGCCGAGCCGGGCGCCGGTGGCGGTGTCGAACACGCGCGTGCTCCGGACCTTCTCGCCGGAGATGACGGCGGCCAGCCGGGCGCCGTCGTCGGACAGGCGCAGGGTGACGTTGCTCTGGTCCACCCGGGGCAGCGCGTCCTTGCCGAACAGCTTGACGCCGCCCCCGAGCGTGCGCACGGCCAGCTTGCCGGTCTTGGTGATGTACGCGACCCGCTGGCCGTTGCCGCTGACCGCGATGGGCGCCGAGGCGTACACGAGCTTCTTGCCCTTCACGTCGAGCGCGACCGTCTGGGCGTCGTGCAGCATGCTCTGGCTGCCGTCGTGCATGACGAGCCGCCAGTCGCCGCACGGCTTGGCGTCCCCGTCCTTGCCGCAGCTCTTGATGGCGGCGTACCGGACGCTGTCGTGCCCGTGGTGTGCGTCCGGCTCCGCGTACGCGACGCCCCCCGGCACCGCGACCACGGCGGCCGCGAGGACCGCGAAGATCTTGGCTTTCATGTCGTTCACTCCCCCGCCTTCACATAGGCGTACCTGGTCTTGCTGATCGTGTATCGGCCGGTCTGCTTGACCGCCCCGGATTCGGGATCGACGGTGAGCTCCCGTACCACCGCCGTCTCCCCGATGTCACCGCTCTCCACCGTGGCGTGGAGCAGGCCGTCCGGGCCCCACCACGCGAGGTCCGGCGGCACGCCGGGCGTGAGCGGCAGATCCGCGCCGCCGGACAGCTGCCCGGTCTCCACGTCGTAGGTGCGCACCCTCGGCGGCTTCTTCGTGTCGGCGTTGCCCGCGGTGAACACCGCCACCGTCCGGCCGTCGGGGGCCAGGGCGAGCGTGGGGGCGTTCGCGACGAGCTGGGGCGGCGTCGCCCTGATCGAACCGCCGCCGAGCCGGTGCGCGGTCAGGCGGAGCGTGTTGTCGCTCAGGTAGCGCTTGGTCAGCACCTCGTCGCCGTCGCCGCTGAACCCGGCCAGGTCCTCCCCGCGGGGCAGCGTCGTGATCCTGCCGGTCGCGACCGTGATCACCTTGGCGGGCAGGCGGACGGACTCGTCACCGTAGTCGATCACGACCGTGTCGCCCTTGGGAGACAGGTAGACGCCGACGTCGGAGGTGCCCACGCCCTTGGGCACCGCCGCCTTGGGGAGCGTCCTGGCCGGGCCGCCCGCGACCGGCTGGACGACCAGGCGGTGGTCGCCCTTGCGCTCGTACGCCATCACGCGGCCGTCGGCGCTGATGGCGAACGTGTTGGTGTCGTGGATCTCGTTGCCCTTGGCGTCGGTCTGCGAAATGGCCGCGCCGGGCACGGCGACCTTCCTGCCGTCCCGCATGATCAGCTGCCAGTGACCGCAGGGGTAGTCGACGTCGTCCTTCTTGTGGGTGCAGGTCTTGACCCAGGCGGCGCGGGCCACCGGGGACGCTGACTGGGCGTGGGCGGCGCCGGGCGCGAGCCCCAACCCGCCGATGACCGCCGACGCCAGCAGGGCCGCGGTCGCTGAGGGGTGCCTCATCGGTGTGATCCTTTCGCTCACACCGTTAGACACCCACTTGACGTGCCCGGTTGGTCACAGATCGGCCACGGCTGCCGCTCACGCCCTCCCGGGGTCCAGGGGGCGGCGGCCCGCGAAGCCGAGCTCCGTACGGTGATACCAGGCGAGCTCCCGCTCGCCCTCGATCCAGCACAGCCGCACCGACACCCCGTCGATCACGGCGGGGAAGTCGACCAGCACCGGCGCGATGCCCTTGACCTCGATGCCCCGCTCATTCCACCCGCTGAGGATCTCCTCGATGCGGGCCTGCAGCCCCTTGATCTCGGCGAGGCCGCCGAGCGGGGAGCTCCCCGAGCTCCGCCGGTCGAAGTCGATCTCGGCCAGGTCCGCGCGGGCGGCGATCACCTCGCGGGCGTCACGCATGACGCCGGGAAGCAGCTCGCGGGCCTCGTCAACGGTGAAGATCCGGTCCATGCCACAGACGTTACGGCGTGTACGCCTCGATGAGCAGCCGTTCGGCGTGGTCGAGATAGTCGTCGAGGTACGCGGCGGCCTTCTCGGAGTGCCCCGACTCGAGGAGCCCGAGCAGGGTCCGGTTGCGGTCGACGAAGGGCTCGTGGAAGGCCCGCGGGTTCTCCATCACGTGGAAGACCAGCCGCAGCTCGGCCAGGAGCTGGCGCATGGCCTCGTCGATCCTGGGGCTCTCGTTCAGCGAGACGAGCGCCTGGTGGAAGCGGATGTTGGCGGTGCCGACGCCCTGCCAGTCGTCCTGCTCGGCGGCGCGCTCGGCGTCGAGCACGGCCTCCTTGATCACGGCCAGCGCCTCGGGGGCCGGGCCGCGCCGTACGGCCGCCCCTTCTAGCACGCGGCGGACGCGATAGAGGTCGGCGACGTCCTCGGCGGACGGGAGCCGGACGAACACGCCCCTGTTGAGCTGGTGGTCGAGCAGCCGCTCGTGGCCGAGCAGCCGGAACGCCTCGCGCAGCGTGTTGCGCGACACGCCGAGCCCCTCCGAGATCGACTCCTCCGACAGCCGCTGCCCCGGGCGGAAGAAGCCCTCGCTGATGCGGTCGCGCAGGATGTCGGCCACCCGCTCCGCGGTGCTGCTGCGGCCCAGCCGGGGGCGGTCCTGAGCGAGATCGGCAACCACGTTATCCACATTTGACAGCGAATCATGGAGCAAACCTCTTGTCGAATTGTTCAACGATTCTTATGTTGAAGAGGACCCCCTAGACGAACAAGGAGCGATCGAATGACAGGCTCCGCGCAACAGACCCGGCGGGTGATCCTCGCCAGCCTGATCGGAACGTCGCTGGAGTGGTACGACTTCTTCCTCTACACCACGGCCGCGACCCTGGTCTTCCCCAAGCTGTTCTTCCCCGCTCTCGACCCGTTCAACGCGACGCTGGCGTCGCTGACCACCAACGCCGTGGCGTTCGTCGCCCGGCCGCTCGGCGGCATCGTGTTCGGCCACTTCGGCGACCGGGCGGGGCGCAAGACCGTGCTGGTGGTGACGCTCCTGGTGATGGGCGTCTCGACGTTCCTCATCGGCGTGCTGCCCGGCTACGCGAGCGCCGGCGTGCTCGCGCCGATCCTGCTGGCGGCGCTCCGGTTCGTGCAGGGCCTGGGGCTCGGCGGCGAGTGGGGCGGCGCGGTGATCATGTCGCTGGAGCACGGTGACGGGCGGCGGCGCGGCTTCAACGCGAGCTGGCCGCAGGTCGGCGTGCCCGCCGGATACGTGCTGGCCACCGGGCTGCTCACGCTCCTGTCGTTCACGCTGTCGGACGCGGCGTTCCTGTCGTGGGGCTGGCGGGTGCCGTTCCTGCTGTCGGGCGTGCTGGTGTTCGTGGGCCTGTGGGTGCGGCTGCGGGTCAGCGAGTCGCCGCTGTTCGCCCAGGTCGAGCAGCAGGGCGCCAAGGCCGAGATGCCGCTGCTGGAGGTGCTGCGCACGCACCCGCGGGCCCTGCTGTCCGCCTTCACCGCGCGGATCGGGGTGGACGTGGCCTTCTACACCTTCACCGCGTACATCATCGTCTACCTCACCACGGTGCTGAAGCTGCCGCGTTCGTACGCGCTCAACGCGGTGCTGATCGGCTCGGCGCTGCAGCTCGTGCTGATCCCGCTGGCCGGCGCGCTGTCCGACCGGTTCGGGCGGCGGCCGGTCTACTTCGCGGGCGTGGTGGGCGCGGCGGTGTGGGTGTTCGCGTTCTTCCCGTTGCTCGACACCAAGTCGTTCCCGCTGATCGCGCTGGCCGCGGTGGTCGCGCTCGTCACCCATGCCGCCATGTACGGGCCGCAGGCGGCCTTCATCGCCGAGCTGTTCAGCACGAGGCTGCGCTACAGCGGCGCCTCCATGGGCTACCAGGTGGCCGGCATCGTCGGCGGCGCCCTGGCCCCGATCATCGCCCTCAGCCTGTTCGACACGTACAAGACCACGGTCGCGGTGTCGATCTACGTGGTGGCCGCCCTGGCGGTCACGGCCCTGGGCCTGGCCATCGCCCCGGAGACCCGCCACCTCGACCTGGCAGCGGGGCCCAAGGTCAAAGCCACCCTGCCCGGCCAGGTCGGACCGTTCGCCTGAGCCGGACCACGCCGCGAAGAGTCGCGGGCGGCGGCTGCCGACGCCGCCCGCGCGGAAGGGGTACTGATGAGAATCGCCCTGATCGTCGTCGCCGCGCTCATCGCCGTCCCCCTGCTCGTCGGGGGCCTGGGGGGCTTTGAGAGCACGAGCGGCGGCGAGGTGGCCGTCGTCCGCGACGGCGGCCCGCTCGACGACAACAAGGTACGCCAGGTGATCAACCCGGGCTCCGGCGTGACCTGGACCGGCATGTGGTCGTCCACTCACCTCTATCCGGCGCAGCAGCGCTTCTACACGATCACCGCCGACCCCAAGCGGGCCACGACGCTTGGCGTGGACGTGGTGACGGTGCCCAGCAGCGACGGTGTGAACCTGGGCATCGAAGGCACCCTCTACTTCACGCTCAACCTGGACCACGAGACGCTGAAGACGTTCGACGACAAGTACGGCACCCGTACCTTCCGTGCCCAGGACGACCGCTCGCTCTACGCATGGGACGGGGACGAGGGCTGGTCGGCGTTCTTCGGCCAGGCGGTCCGCCCCGTGATCGACAACGCGCTGCGCGGCCAGATCGGCGCCATGCGCTGCGCCGAGCTCGTGCCGTCCTGCTCGCTGCTGGAGAGCTCCACGCTCAAGCCGCAGGACAGCAACGCCAACATCGTCAAAGTGCAGAACGCGGTCAACGCCTCGCTGGCCCGCGACCTGCCGGCCACGCTCGGCGGCGACTTCCTCACCGGGCTGCGCTTCACGCTGGCCAAGGTGACGCTGCCGGGCGAGGTGCAGCAGGCCGTGGACCGCTCACTGGCCGCCTCGGCGGCCGTCTCCGAGGCCCAGGCGAAGGTGGCCCAGGCCAAGGCGGAGGCGGACGCGAACCGGGCCAGGCAGGACGGTTACGACAAATGCCCGGCGTGCGCGGAGATCGAGAAGCTCAAGTCGCTGCCGCAGGGCATCACGGTTTACGCCCCCGGGAATCCCCAGTCCGTCGTGGTTCCGTCGCGGTAGTCAAGGTGTGGTTGACTCGTTTTGCGCGCAGCGTCTGGGTTGTGACGGAATCGCCACCTATTCACAGAACAACCTCCACCTAATACGCATAAACTGCGCGGCTGTGAGCCTGCCTGTACGTGAACGTTCCCCCCGGCCGGGCGGCGGTCGCCACCGCCGTCCCGTGCCCACGTCCCTGCCGCCGGACGCCCCCATGCTCGTGCTCGCCACCCCCGGCGCCACGTCCGGCGTGGCCGAAGAGATCGCGGCCGTGGTACGTGTCGACCACCCGCAGATCGAGGTGCGGCTGACGAGCGTCACCGACCTGGCGGACTCCCTGCCCTCCGGCCGCGACGCCGTCATCGTGCCCCTGCTCACCTGGGACGATCCGGTCGTCCTGGCTGAGATCGGCAAGGCAGTCGCGGCGAGCGGCAGCGGCGCCGTCGTCACCGAGGCGCTCGGCCCGCACCCGCTGCTGGCCGAGGCCCTGCACATCAGGCTCGCCGAGCGCGGCCTGGCCAGGGCCGACCGCGTACGGCTGCTGAACGTCTCCAGCCCCGTGGACGGCGTCATCATGGCCACGGTGGGCGGGGAGCGCGCGGTGCACGCGGTGCAGGCCACGGCGGTGCTCCTGGCGTCCAGGCTCACGCTGCCGGTCGTCTCGGCCTCGCTCGACAGCGAGCCGGGCGTCGCGATGGCGGCCCAGCGGCTGCGCGCGGCGGGCGCCGAGCGCCTGGCCATCGCGCCCTGCATGATCGGCCACGAGGCCCCCACGGGGATCGTCGAGCAGGCCGCCTCCTCGATCAACGCCGGGCACGCGGAGCCGCTCGGCGCGCACAGCGCCGTAGCCGAACTTGTCGCGCGAGCTTACGGGAGTCAACTCGCCACTTGACAAGGGCTTGTAGAGATCACGGGACTCGCGTTACCGTCTGCAAATGCGGCGGGTGGTGTACGACGGCGAACGGCTCGGCCTCCGTGACGTCACGGAGGCCGACGTGGCCGCGCTGCACGCCGTCTACGGCGACACCGCGGCCACCCAGCACATGCCGTTCGCACCCCGCAGCCCGGCCGAGGTGGCGCGGCTCGTCGACCAGGCCCTGGAGGCGGCCGCGGCCGAGCCACGCCGGCTCTACGTGCTGGCCGTGATCGACACGGCCCGCCGCGACGTGATCGGGGTGGCCCGCCTGCACATCGAGGCCGACCACCCGCACAGCGCCGAGATCGGCTTCGGCCTCCACCCCGACCAGTGGGGGCGCGGGGTCGGCACGGACCTCGTGCGCTTGTTACTGTCGTTCGGGTTCAAGCAGCTCGGGCTGCACCGCGTCTGGGGCGCCCGCTCCCCGGCGAACTTACCCGCCCAGCTCGCGATGCTGACCGCCGGGATGGTGGAGGAAGGCCGGATCCGGCACCACGTGCACACGCCGAACGGGTGGCGCGACTCGATCGTGCACTCGGCGTTACAGGACGAGTGGACCGAACGCTAGAGCGCCACGGGGAGTGGCGTGAACCGGGATTGTCGGTGCCGGGTCCTACGATGAGCCTCCTCACGGAGGGATAGTCCAATGCTCGACGCGCTGATCGTGCCCCTGTTCGTCACCACGGACCTGCCGCCCGAGTCGGAGCTGGCCGAGTTCGGGGAGTTGCTCGCCGAGACGGCGCGCGTGCTCCGCCACGAGGGCGACGACTACGAGGCGTTCCTCGCGGGCAAGGTGTTCTGGCTGGACCGTCCCGTGCTGCCCGAGCAGCGCCCCGCCGCCGAGGTGGAGCTGCGCTTCGCGGGCATGCTAGGCTACCTCGCCGCCTCCGGCCCCGGCCACACGTCGCGTGACGTGGTCGGCGACGTGCGCCGGGCGATCGGCGAGGCCGTCACCGGCCGCTACGGCGACGTGGGGGTCGCCCCGGCCGTGTTCGCGATCCGCGACCACGACGTCCGCGAGCGCACCCCCGATTCCGCCCTCTACTTCGACACCCGCGACGCCACCCCCGATCTGGTGAGCGCGACCAGGACCTACCTCTAGCCAGGCGGGCGCGCCTCGTGCGATCGTGAACGGCGATCAGACCCACGGCCGCCGCCGCGCGACACGGTGGCGGGCTGACGACGAGGAGGTCCTCGCATGGCCGTGCTCGGCGCGATCTGCTTCGGGCTGGTGATCGGCTGGATCACGTACGGGACGCTGCGCCGCAGGCAGGGCGCGGCGGGCCTGACCGACCTCGCGGCGGTGCTGGCCCCGGTGCTGGCCGCGGTGGGCGGCGGGGCGGTGACCGCGCTGGTGGGAGCAGCCGAGGTGTTCGGAGCGTACGCGGTGGGCCTGGCCATCGGCTTCTTCGGCTACCTGGTCGCGGCCACGCTCATGCCGGACTCGAAGTGGCTGGGCGACTGAGCCCTCCTACGGGACCAGCAGGCAGTCGAGCACGAGACCGGCGATCCGCCCCGGCCGTCCGGGGTCGGCGCGCTGCCGCTCGGCGGTGATCGCCGCGAGGACGACGGCCCGCACGTCCTCGGCGTCCACGTCCGCCCGGACGGTGCCGGCCTCCTGGGCCCGCGCGAGCAGCTCGGCGCAGGCCCGGCGCAGGTCCAGCGCGAGTCGCCGGGTGAGCTCCGACAGATCGACCTCCGCCCTGGCGAGCGCGTCGGCGAGGTCCTGCTTGGCGCGGGCCTCGCCGACCAGGCCGAGCAGGAACGGGAAGAACGCCGACCCGCCCTGATCCGCCTGCACGGCCTGGCGGGCCTGCTCGGCGAGCCCGCTGAGGCGGTCGGCGAGCACCGCCTCGACCAGCGCCTCCTTGGCCGGGAAGTGGCGGTGGACGGTGCCGGGGCCGACCCCGGTCCGGCGCGCGATCTCGTCGAGCGACACGGCCAGGCCCTCGGCGGCGAAGGCCTCTCGGGCGGTCTGGAGGATCCGCTCCCTGTTGCGCCGCGCATCGGCACGCATCGGCCGCTGGCTGTCCATCTTCCCCCTCGCGTCTTGCTGCGTCCCACCGTACGGGCCGGCTCGCCGTCTCGTCAGGAGGGCAGGCCCACCAGGACGTACGGGGCCCACAGGTCGGGCTCGGCGGGTCCGTAGAGGTCGCGCAGCTCCAGCACGGCCTCCCGCAGCGCCCGTGCCGGGCCCAGGCCGGAGCGCAGCCCGGTGTGGACGTCACGCATCAGGGCCCTGGTGACCTCGTCGGAGACCGGCCAGAGCGGGAGGAGCACGGACCTGGCGCCCGCGTGGAGGAACGCGTGCGCCAGGCCGGCCACGTCGTCACCGCCGCCGGGCGTGGTGGCGCGTTCGTGGGAGCCGAGGACGACGAGCCGGGCGTTCACGGCCATGCTCATGAGCCGCCTGCCGGTCAGGAGGCCGTCGGCGAGCCTGACGCCCGAGCCGAACGGGTCGCCCGGGTCGAACACGGCCGTGCACGACAGCTGCACCACGTCCCAGTCGCCGGGGAGCCGGGTCGCGGTGGCCTCGGGGCCGGTGTGGGGCGGGGCGCCCAGCAGGGCACCGGCGTCCCGCGCCGCCGCTTCGAGCGCGCCCCGAACCTCGCCTTCGGGTTCGGGATCCGGGTTGTATCCGAGCACCAGCGATCGGGTGCCCGTCGCGGGGCCTCGGCGGGTGAGGCGGGTCAGGGCGGCGACGGAGGGGGCGTAGGTCACGGGGGCGCGTTCGAGGAGCGAGCGGCCGTTCGGGGCGAGCGCGTGGAGCGGGACCCGGTGCAGCTCGGCATGCGGGACCAGATAGAGGTGGTCCAGGTCGTCGCCGAGCGTGCTGAGGGCGTCCGACAGCAGGAGGTCGGCCAGGCGGCGCCAGACGGCGGCGCGGTGGCGGCGCGCCTCGATGTCCAGCAGCCCGGGACGGCGGCCGACCGTGGTGGCGGTGAAGTCGGCCAGCAGGTCGTGGCCGACGGTGGTGGGGAAGGCGCGCGGCTCGGCCCAGCCGGTGCGGTGGGCGAGCACCGTCACGCTCTCCTCACCGAGATGGAAGCCGACCACGGCGATCCCGCTGCCGGGTCGGCCTTCGGAGGTCACGAGGGCGTCGAGGCTGAGCTGGTCGAGCGGCGGGTCCCGGTGCAGGGCGACGTAGCCTGGGGCGAGGGGTTCCATCCGGCGCCACAGCGCCTCCACCTCGGCCTCGGCGGTGCGGGCGCGTCCGAGCAGCGTCGCCGCTTCCGCCGGGTCTCGGGTGTTCCGCGCGGCCGACCTGAGCGTCTGCACGGTGTCGAGCCCGCGCCGCTCCGCCTCCACGAGCTCGGCGGGCACGCCGTCCGGCACGGGCCAGCGCCGATGGCTGAGGTCAGCGGCGGTGGGCCGGTCCTCGGCCAGCCAAGGCCAGGACTCGTCATCACCCCCCACCGGCTCCGGCCAGTGGGGGTGGCCGAGGTGGGCGGTCAGGGTGGTGGACTTGGCGTGCTCCAGGTGCCGCCAGGCTGCCAGGCCGCGGCCCAGGCGTACCGCGAGCCGGATCGCGTGGTCGCGGTACGCCTGGCCCAGGTCGCAGGCCCGTTCGGCGTCGGCGAGCGCGCTCGGCAGGTCGCCCAGTCGCTCGGCGGCGACGGAGCGGTTGTGCAGGGCGATTCCCAGCTCCAGCTCGTGTCCGAGCTCCTCCAGCAGCCCGATCGCCTCCGACAGGTGCCGGTGGGCTCGGGCGTAGGAGGTGGTGGCCACGTACAGCGCGCCGAGCCGGCCGAGGGCGAGCGCCTCCCCCGGCCGATATCCGATCTCCTGGGCGAGGGCCGCGGCCTCCGCCAGGTCGACCTCGGCTCGGGAGGTGTCCTCGAGGCGCGCGAGCAGGATGAGCGCCAGGACCACGCCGCGGGTCCGGCCGCGGGCGTGTTCGAGGTCCAGGGCCCGCTCGGCGAAGAGTCTGGCCTGGTCCGCCGAGTCCCGCAGCGCGCAGACGAGGCTCAGGTCGGCGTAGCTGTCGGCGAGGTCCGTACGGGAACCCGTTTCCTCCACGATCGCGATGGACTGCCGGTAGAGGGCCTCGGCCTCCGCCAGCTCGCCCAGCTTGAGGTGGAGCCCTGCCCGTCCGGCCAGCAACGGGGCCCGCAGCGCGCGCCAGACCGGCGAGGACAGCAGCTCGAGCCCCTCGTCGAAGGCGTGCGCCGCCTCCGTCCAGCGGGCCTGGTCGGCGCGGACGCGACCGAGCAGGTCGAGCGCCTGGACGAGGTCCGCGGGGAGCGCGGCGTCCGAGTCGCGGGCCCGGGCGACCGCCTCGATGAGGTGGCCGGCGGCCTCGTCCAGGCGGCCCAGCTCCCGGGCCGCCGCGCCGAGGTTGCGCAGGTGGTCGATCATGAGGGCGTCGCTCAGCTCGTAGCCGCGGGCGGCGTACGCGCGGGCGGCCTCCAGGTCCCCCAGCGCCCGGCAGAACGCGGAGAGCTTGGCCAGCAGGAACGAGTGGTACTCGGAGGCGAGGGGGCGGCCGTTGACGGGGTTCGCGGCGAGCGTCTGCTCGGCGAGGGCGCGGGCGGTCTCCAGGTCACCCGCGGCCTCCGCCTCCTCGATGCGGAGCCAGGTCTCCAGCCGTTCGGCCCGGTCGCCGTCCGCCGCCCTGATCGCCTGGCCCAGGGTCGCGTGGCCGCGGGTCACGTCGCCGAGCGTGAGCTGGATGCGGGCCAGCCGCGACAGCAGCTCCGCGTCCAGGCCCCCGCCCATGACCGCGATGAGCTCGAAGGCGCCGCTGGACTGCGCCGAGCCGCCGGACGACGCCAGGTCAAGGGGTGGGGTGAGGGTGGAGAGGCCGGCTTCGAGGGCGGCTCGGGCGCGGCGGAACTCGCCGCGTTCCTCCAGCGCGAAGCCGAGCTTGATCGAGCTGAGCGCCGCCAGCCGGGGCTGGTCGCCGGCGTGGAATCCGGCCACCGCCAGCTCCAGCGCCTCCACCTGCGCGTCCAGGTCGCCGGTACGGGCCGCCAGCGCGGCCAGCCGGTCGCGGACGACGGCCTCCTTGAGCGGGTCACCGGCGGACAGCCCCAGGGCCGAGTTCAGCCGTTCCGCGGCCTCGTCCCACGAGCCGAGCCGCAGGTCCAGCGCGGCCCGCCCCAGCACGGCGATGAGCACGGCCCCCACGTCACCCTCGGCGGCGGCCAGCTCCAGCGCCCGCTCCAGGTCGGCCAGCGCGTCGTCGTGGCGGTCGAGGGCGGTCAGGCAGGAGGCGCGCATGGTCAGCGCGGACGACTCCTTGACGGGGGCACGCAACCTGGCGAACGCCTCCGCCGCCGCCCCGAACTCCTCCAGCGCCCGCCCGGCCTCCCCCTCCGCGTAGGAAAGCGCGCCCAGGTTGTAGCGCGCCGAGGCGGCCCCGTCGTAGTGGCCGAGCGACTCGTACTCGCGCTCGGCCAGCCCAAAGGCCATCCTGGCGCCGTCGGCGTCGCCGCGGCCGCGGCGGCGGCCCGCGATGCGGTACCACTCGTCGGCGGGCTCGCGCCGCTCGCCCCTGCGCCGCACGATCTCCACCAGCCGGGTCTCGCACGCGGCGGCCTGGCCGGGGTGGCCGCGCTCCACCAGCAGGACGGCGTGCGCGTCGAGCACCCGGCACGCGTCCTCCCACGCCCCGGCGGCCTCCAGCTCGATGGCGCAGGCGGCCATGCGTTCCGCGGCCGCGGTGAGGTCGTCCTGGTCGAGGGCCGCCCGGGCGGCGTGAACGAGCGCCATGGCGGCCGGCACGGTCTCGCCCAGCTCCCGGTGGAGCTCGCGGGCCCGGACCGCGCAGGCCACGGCGCCGCCCGGGTCGCCGGCGGCCAGGAACGCCTCGGCGGCGTGCCCCTGCTGGACCGCCTCCTCCGCCGCCAGCCCGGCGCTCTCGCACAGGGCGATGGCGCGGTGGTGGTGTTCGAGGGCGCGGACGGGGTCGCCGGCTCTGAGCAGCACGACGCCCATGCTGCCGAGCTGGAGCGCCTCGGCCCGGACCTCGCCCAGCGAGCCGTAGACGGCCGCCGACCGCGCGAACGACTCCAGCGCCGCGACCAGCTCGCCCAGCTCCTGGTACACCCGCCCCTGCTCAGACAGCGCGTACGCCGTCCGAGCCCCCTCATCGGAGCCGAACGCCTCCGCCGACCGCCCCAGCACGACGCAGGCCACCCGCAGCCGCCCGAGCGAGGCCAGCCGCAGCCCGGACTCCAGCAGGAACTCGCCGGGCGAGCCGGCCTGCCGCTCGGCGTAGCGCAGCAGCTCGACCGCCACGTCGTCGTCCCGCGTGACCATCGCCAGCTCGGTCGCGGCCCCCGCGAGCCGCTCGTCCGGCGGCGGTGTCCCGTCGAGTGCCGCGCCGAGCTGCGACAGCAGCTCCGGGTCCCCTTCCCCGGCGAGCTCGAGCACCTCCCCCAGGTCCCCCGGGTCGCCCCGCGCCGAGAAGCGCGCCAGCAGCGCCCCGCACAGCACCCGCCGCGCGGGCGCCGGGTCCTGGCCGGACTTCACGGCCAGCTCCAGTCCCTGGCGCGCGGACGCCACCGCCTCGTGCAGGTCCTCCACCCGTCCCGAGTGCGCGGCCCGCCATCGCAGCACCTCCGAGACGAGCCCGTACGCCTCCGCCCGCGGCGACAGCAGCTCACCTGCCGCCAGGGCCTCGCGTAAGGCGGCGATCGCCTCGTCGGCGTGCCTGGCGTCGAGATCGAGCTTGAGCGTCTGGCCGAGCAGCATCAGGACCCTGGGCCGGGCCGGATCCCGCTCCCCGTGGGCGGCGAGCGCGGCACGCGCGGCCGCGATCGGTTCCCCGGGGTCTCCGCCCGTCACGACGGCCCGTCTGAGCAGCGCGTTCGCCAGGTTGGCGAGCAGCCTGGCGCGGTCGGGGTGCCCGCGCGGAGCCTGGCCGGCCGCCTCGCGCATGACCTCGACGGCGGTCTCCAGGTCGTCGGAGTCGCCGGTGACTCCGTAGCGGTTCCAGCGGCGGTCTCCGAGCAGCCCGAGCCGCACGACGGGGTCGGTGCCGAGCCCGCGCGCCGTCTCGCCGGGCGTCATGTGCAGGGCCTCCAGCATCTCCGTCCCGGCCTCGAGCGAGCGCTCGTCCCCCGTGACGACGAACCACTCGACCAGCCCGGCCGCGTACGGCGCCAGCACGCCGGGATGGGCCCACTTCTCGTGCCAGAAGTCCAGCGCGCACTGCCCGACCCGGATGAACGCCAGCAGATCGCGGTCGGCGTACGAGCCGGTCGAGCGCGCCCAGGTGAGCTCGACCAGCGCCAGCAGCGCCTGCGACCGCTCCTGACCGGCGGGCGGCGCCTGCGCGGCCGTCACGTACGCCCCGGCCAGCTCCTCGTCGCCGAACGCCGCCAGCCCGAGCGCCGTGGCCAGCTCGTCCACGTGCGCCGGCTCGGCCAGCGCCGCCCTGAACAGCACGTGCACGGCGTCGTCGACGACCTCCAGCTCGCCCGTAGCCCCGAACAGCCGCACCAGCCCGTCGCCCAGCAGCGCCAGCGCGCCGGGCGCCCAGGCGGGGTCGGGCGAGCGCGCCGACTGCTGCAACAGCAGCTCGCCGAGCCGGTCGGCCACCTCCTGCGTGGGCTGCGCCATGGCCCGCCGCACGAGGGCGTGGATCAGCAGCTCCACGTGCGGGTACGCCGCCGGGTCCACATGCTGGAACACCTCTTCGACGAGCCCCGCCCACGTGCCGGCCGAGTCGCCGGGGGGCGCGTTCGCGCCGCGCAGCCGCTCCGGGAGCCGCCCGGGATCGACCACGGCCACGGCGGCGAAGAACGTGCCCGCCACCGCCGCGTCCTGCGTGAACCGCTGGTCCAGCCGGTAGCGGGCCAGGTGGAGCATGCCGATCAGGCGCCAGGTGACGGCGTCGGTCCGGTCGCCGGCGCACGCCCGCATCGCCTGCTCGGCCTCGACCAGCGCCGCGGGATCCCAGATCAGGTCGGGATCCGCGGCCTGCTCGAACCGCTCGATGCGGGCGGCCAGCGCCCGAGCCGGTTCGGTCATGGGCACAGGCTCTCACCGGCGTGCGCGCCCGTACAGAACCGTGCCCTTGACCTCCACATCGCCCCGTACGGTATCGCCCTTTACGGTGTCAGCTCGATGAAGGACACGCCCGGCATGGGCAGATCGAACTCAAGAGTGACCGTGCTGCCGGCGGCCGTGGCCGGAGGGGCCAGCTCGTCCAGCGTGTTGGCGGCGCGGAGCTTGTCCCACTGCTCGTCCGCCGGCCAGTCGCCGCCGCCCATCGCCTGCCAGGCCGCCTGCACGTTGGAGTGGTCGCGGTCGATGCGGTGGTGGGTGAGCGTGTACTCCCCGTCGCCGAGCCCGTCGACGGTGAGGGACACCGTACGGGTGAGCTCGGGGGTGCCGTCGGCCTGGGCGTGGTTGAGGGTGCCGTTCCAGACCAGCACGCCGATCCTGCCGTCCTCGTGCCTGGCCGCCCACGCCTCGACGCCGGCCACGTCGCCTTCCAGGGTGGCGGCCAGCTCCGCGTCGCCCAGCCGGGAGGCCAGGGTGAGCGCGTGGAAGCGGGGCTTGCGCAGGTTGCCGACCGTCAGCAGGCCGAACCCGCCGTGGAACAGCCGCGGCGGCCGGCCCAGCTCCTCGAAGTGGTCGGAGGCCACCCAGTGCGACAGCGCGGCGATCCTGCCGGCGGCCGACTTCATGCCGTGCAGCAGGAACGCCGCCCCGAACGGCCCGTCGCCGATGCCGTGGAAGTGGGTGGGCGTGGGCCCCCATTCGGTCCACCAGATGGGGACGTCCACACCGTACCTGTCCAGGACGGGACGCCAGTCGAGCGGCGCGTTGCCGTAGGTGTGGCTGGAGACGAAGTCGAGCGCCGCGCCCGACTCCTCGACGTGGGCGAGCAGCTCCTCCACCCAGCCGTCGGCCGCCGAGGCGGGCCCGCCGACGCGCAGGTCCGGGTGGACGTTCTTCACGGCCGCGGCGGTGACGTCGTAGAGCAGGAAGTACTCCTCGGGCGTGCCGGTCCAGAAGACGGCCAGGTTCGGCTCGTTCCAGACCTCGAAGGCCCAGTGGTCGATCAGCTCGTGGATCCCGTACCTCTCGGCCAGGTGCTCGACGAGCGCCCTGACGAGGTCGCTCCACGCCTCGAAGTCCTTCGGCGGCGAGACGACGGCGCCGTAGCCGAAGACGGTCCTGGAGGGGTCGGCGGCCAGGTCGCGCGGCATGTAGCTGAGCTCCACGATCGGCCGCAGGCCCAGCGCCACCACCTTGTCGTAGACCTCGTCCACGCGGCTGAAGTCGTAGACCGCCTGACCGTCGACCTCGCGGTAGACGCCCAGGTCGTCGCAGAGGATGGCGTGCGCCCTGACCGTCTGGACGCCGAGCTCGTCACGCATGACGCGCAGCGCCTCGGCCAGCTCCTCGCCGATGGGCCGGCCGCCGCTCTCGTCGGTGCTCAGCAGGTGCGACAGGTGCTCCGACCCCACCATGTACGCCCACGGGCGCGGCAGCTCGCGGGTCACCCGCCCCGCGTCCACGTGGACCGACACCCCGGCCGGCCCTTCGAGCGGGGCGGCGTGGACGGGCTCGGACAGCGGGCCGGCGTGGTCCACGGCGGCGACCGCGGCCACCTGGTAGGACGCCGCTCCCTGCCCGGTGTCCACGTACCGGCAGGACGGGACGGCGGGCACGTCCACGTCCGGCGGCGTGGCCGGCGCGCCGTCCCTGTGCACCACGTAGCCGATGGCCCCGGGCACGGCGTCCCAGGTCAGCGTCACCTGGCCCGCTCCCGGGACCGCCGACAGGCCCGTCGGGGCCGGCAGCTCGGGCCGGGAGGCCGGGGTGATCGCGCCGGACTCCTGGCCGATGCGCTCCTGCCAGTCGCGGTGGGCAGCCATGTTCATGAAGAGACGTTCCATTCCTCGATTTCCATTACCGGGCGCAGCTTGGCCTCCACGCCCGAGCCCGCGAAGTAGCGGTGCAGGTCGCCGCCGGTGAGCACGTTGCCCAGGGCGGCCATCACCATGCCCTGGTCGAGTGCCAGGTACCACTTGGACACGACCCCCGAGCGGACCGCGACGGCGTCGTAGAAGCCGCCGGGGCCGTAGGCGTCGAAGTTCCGGCGGAGCTTGTCCAGGTTGTCGATGGCCGCGGCCTTCGCGTACGGCAGCGCCAGGAAGCTGGCGTGCGGCGTCACCACGCCGTCGCCGTAGGCGGCGGGCTCCGGCTTGGCCGGGCGGCAGCCCTCGTAACCGGGGTCGGTGCTGGTGCGCTCGCGGTCGGAGGTGTAGCCGGGCTCGTCCATGCCGAGCGGGTCCACGCCGTACTCGCGGTAGCCGCCGTGCGGGTCGTTGGACGGCGAGAAGCCCCAGTAGCCGTACTCGGCCTCGTTCAGGCCGTGCTCGATCTGGGCGCGGACGAACACCGGGTGGTTGCGGCCCCAGCTCTTGGGCGCCCACTTCGCCTCGGGGACCACGAGGTCCGGCATGAGGGCCTCGAACATGGAGCCGCCCCAGTTCGGGACGAAGCGCATGCCGCGGTAGGCGTACGTGCCCTCCCAGACGTTCACGCCCAGGTACTTCTTCCACGAGCCGACCGGCTTCTGGTCCTGCCAGCCGAAGTCGCAGCCGTTGTCGGGGAAGGTGCGGTACGGGCCGAAGTAGCTCTCGCGCGGGAGCTGGCCGAGCGCGATGCCCACGTACTGGCCGATGCGGGTCTCGGCGGGCGCGCCGTAGTGGTGGCAGGTCGAGTAGACGGTCGTGCCGGTGCCGGCGTAGTCGCTCGCGACGTGGCAGCCGTCGGGCGGCTCGGGCCAGAAGCCCCCTCGGATCAGCCCGGTGCCCGCGTCGGGGCGGGCGGCGGGGTCGTAGTAGGAGGCGAAGTTCATGGAGGTCAGCAGACGGTTGGCGCGGGTGGCGTATTGCGGGGTCGCGTTGCGGACCATCATCAGGGCCGCGGCCAGCCAGCCGTTGTCCACGCTGGAGGCGAACAGGCGCACCGGATCGCCGGTCTCCGGCCAGGTGTGGATCAACTGGAGGGTGCCGGGATCGTACCAGTTGTAGAACTGGCCGGTGGGCGTGTTCCGCTCCAGCCGCTCCAGCGCCTTGATCACCCTGGCGATCCTGGCGGCGGCGTCCCCGCCGCTGATCAGGCGCAGGTCGCGGGCGGCGAGGGTGCTCCACAGGTACGTGCCGATGTTGGTGGGCGAGGTGACCTTCGCCCTGGTCGCGAGGTCGCCGGTCACCTTGTCGGCGGGCAGGCCGGTGGCCGGCTCCACCATGGCGGCGATCGAGCGCCAGGTGTCCTTGGCGTAGCGAAGCAGGGTGGCGTCCGCGGAGGCGCCGGCGAGGGCAGGGGCGGGGACGGCCGGCACCGTCAGGGCCAGCACTAACACGCCGGACAGGACTGTCTTGCGCATGGGGGCTCCTCTACTTGAGGCCGGTGGTGGCGATGCCCTGGATGAAGAAGCGCTGCAGGAAGACGAACAGGAACAGGATCGGCGCGATCACCACGACCGAGCCGGCGACCAGCAGGTTGTAGTGGGTGGCCTCGTGCCCGTTCAGGATGTTGAGCGCGACCGGGAGGGTGTACATGTTTTCGCTCTGCGCGACCACGGCCGGCCACAGGAAGTTGTTCCACGAGCCGAGGAACGTGATCAGCCCCAGCGTGGCCAGCGGCGGCCCGCACAGCGGCAGGATGATCGTGAAGAAGATCCGGAACTCTCCCGCGCCGTCCACCCTGGCCGCGTGGATCAGCTCGTCCGGCAGGTCGGCGATGAACTGCCGCATCATGAACACGCCGAGCGGCGTCACCACGGTCGGCAGGATGATCCCGATGAACGTGTTGACCATGCCGAGCTTCGCGATCAGCACGAACTGCGGCATCATGAGCACGATCGCCGGGATCGCGAGCTGCACCAGCACCAGGCCGAAGGCGAGGTTCTTGCCGCGGAAGGACAGCTTGGCGAAGGCGTAGCCGACCATGGAGCAGAACAGCAGGTTGGTGGCGACCAGCACGAGCGCGATGAGCATGCTGTTGGCGAAGGCGTTGCCGATGTTCACCCGCTGGAACAGCTCCACGAAGTTGTCCAGCGTGAACGTCTCCGGCCAGAACGTCGGCGGGTCGCGCCTGATCTCCCGCTCCGGCTTGACCGAGCTGAGCGCCGTCCACAGGAACGGCCCGGCGACCAGCGCCAGCCCCAGGCTCAGCCCCAGGTAGACGACCGCCCGCTGGCGGCGGGTCCGGCTCATCTGCGCCTCCCCAGCCTCAGCTGCAGTACGGCCAGCGCCACGATCACCACGAACAGCACGGACGAGGCGGCCCCCGCGTAGCCGTAGTTGCCGACCCCGAACTGGTTGAAGATGGCCAGCGAGGCCGACAGCGTGGAGTCGAGCGGGCCTCCCCTGGTCATGACCAGCGGCTCCTCCAGGAACTGCATGAAGCCGACCGAGCTGTAGACGGTGCAGAACAGCAGCACGGGCCGCAGCGAGGGCACGGTGACCGCGCGGAAGCGGGCCCAGCGCCCGGCGCCGTCCACCTCGGCGGCCTCGTACAGCTCCCTCGGGATGCTCTGCAGCGCGGCCAGCAGCACGACCATGTTGAAGCCGAAGCTGCGCCAGGCCGTCATCACGATGATCGACGGCAGGGCCGTGGACGTGCTCTGCAGCCAGTTGGGGCCCTGGACGCCCACCAGCTCCAGCAGCCGGTTGACCAGCCCGGCCTCCGGCTCCAGCAGGAACTTCCAGGCCACGGCGATGCCGATGATGCTGGTGATGTTCGGCAGGTAGTAGCCGAGCCGGAAGAACGCGGCCGGCAGCCGGGCGATGCCCGAGTTGAGCAGCACGGCCGCGGCCAGCCCGAGCCCGATGGTCAGCGGCAGCGCGGTGACCACGAAGACCACGGTGTTGAGCGCCGCCTTGCGCATGGCGCCGTCGTTCATGAGCCGCAGGTAGTTGTCGACCCCGACCACGTTGACGGCGAGCGGGTCGCTCACGTCGGTGCTGCGCATGTCGGTGAAGCTCATGCCGATGCCGACCAGCAGCGGGCCCAGGTAGAAGACCGCGAACAGCACCACGAACGGCAGGATGAAGATCCAGCCGATGCCGGCCTGGCGTAAGGTGCCCCTGAGCCTGATCGGCGCCACCCGCCGGGCGGGAACCGCCATGCTCATAGGGCCTCCCGCGTCGGCGCCGCGCGAGAGCCGCCCAGCCCGTTCACAGGCCGGTGCCGATCGTGTCGGCCTGCGACTGGATCGCCTTGAGCGTCTGCTCGGGCGTCTGCGCGCCCCGGGCCAGCTTCTCCAGCTCGGTCTCCAGCACCCTGGCCACCTGCTCCCACGTCGGGAACGGCGGCGGCGTCTTGGCGTCCTTGAGCTGCTCGCCGAAGACCGCGAGCTGCTTGTCGGCGGTCAGCTCCGGCTCCTGCCAGGCCTGCACGACCGCGGGCAGCGACTTCACCGTCGTGTACCACTTGGCCTGGACCTTCGGCTCGCTCAGCCACTGGATGAACTTCCAGGCCGCGTCGCGGTTCTTGGCCTTCTTGAACACCACCATGTCGGACCCGCCCAGGAAGCTCGTCGCCGAGACCGGCCCCTTGGGGTAGGGCGCGACGTCGAACTTGTCCTTGAAGCCGGGGCCGCCGTCGTTGTTCAGCACGCCGACCATCCACGGGCCGGAGAAGAAGCCGCCGACCTCGCCCTTGATGAAGCTCTGCGGGAAGGCGCCCTCCGGGGTGTTGTTGGGGGCGAGCTTCTGGGTGAACAGCGAGGCGTACTGCTTGAGCGCCGTGAGCGCCTCGGGGGTGTCGAACGTGTACTTGCCGTCCTTGACGATCTCGCCGCCCGCCTGCCAGATGAGAGGCAGCACCTCCTGCCAGGAGGCTCCCTGGGTGTAGCTCTGGTTGAAGCCGTTCTTGGCGCCGCCCTTGTCCTTGAGCGCCTTGGCGAACGCGGTGAACTCCTCCCACGTCTTCGGCGGCTCGACGCCGGCCTTCTTCGCCTGGTCCGTGCGGTAGTAGAGGACGCGGGTCTCGACGTACCAGGGCACCCCGTACGCCGTGCCGTTGACGTCGACCGTCTGCCAGGCGCCGGGGAAGAACACGGACTTGTCGACCAGGTTGCCGGGCGTCGGCTCCAGCGCGCCGGTCTTGGCCAGCTCGCCCGACCAGGTGGAGCCGACCATGCTCACGTCGGGCGTGGCGCTGCCCGCGATGGCCGCGGTGATCTTGTCGTGCGCCACGTCCCAGCCGATCGCCGTGACGTTGACCTTCACGCCCGGGTTGGCGGCCTCGAAGTCCTTGACGAACGCGCCGAGCGCCTTGCCCTCCTCGCCCATCGCCCAGACCGTGACCTCCCCCGTGATCTTGCCGGTCGTGACGTTCTGTGCCTGCTCAGGAGTTCTGTCTGCGCTGCGGCCGCAGCCGGCGGCCAGGATCGCGAGGGCCAGCACGCCTCCCGTGGCGCGCCGGGTGGTGGTGTTCACGGACTACCTCCTGGGGGTTGGTCACCGCGGCCGGAACGGATCTCCGGCTCGGCGGTCAGGGCTCGGTGACGTCTCGGGGTGGTCGCCGCAGCTGGAGCGGACCACCAGCTCGGTGGGCAGGCTCTGGTGGCGGGGCAGGTCGCGGGCGCCGGTGATCAGCTCGTCGAGCGCGCGGGCGGCGCGGGCGCCGAGCTCGCGCATGGGCTGGCGTACGGTGGTCAGCGCCGGGCGGGCGTGGCGGGCGGCCATGATGTCGTCCCAGCCGGTCACGGCCAGGTCGCCGGGCACGCTCAGGCCGAGCTCCTCGGCGGCCAGCAGCGCGCCCAGCGCCACCTCGTCGTCGGAGCAGATGATCGCCTCGGGCCTGCCCTGGCCTCTGAGCAGGTCCCTGGCGGCCTCGAAGCCGCACTCGACGGTGTAGTGGCGCGTGTCCACGGCCTCGATCGCGCCGCCGAGCACCGCCCGCACGCCCTGCCAGCGCTCGTCCACGTCGTCCCGGCTGGTCATGGGCGCGCCGAGGAAGGCGAAGCGCTCGTAGCCGTGCCCGGCCAGGTGGGCGGCCAGCTCTCCGGCCGAGGCTCTGTTCTCGCTGCGCAGCGTGTCGGCGCCGGTCAGCGGGTCGCGCGAGATGAAGACCAGCCTCATGCCGAGCCGCAGCAGCTCGGCGACCAGCGGCTCGGGGACGGTGTGGCCGAAGATCAGCATGCCGTCGACCCGCCCGGCGAGGTCCTTGACCAGGTCGTTGACCCGCGTGCGCCCCTTGGTGGACAGGATGACGACGGAGCGCCCCAGCTCGGAGGCGACCTCCTCGTAGCCGAGCAGGACCTCGGTGTAGTAGGGGCCCGCGAGGTCGGGGAAGACGATGCCGTTGGCGGCGTGGCGGCCCTCGGCCAGGCTCACCCCGAGGCGGCTGGGCGTGAAGTTGAGCTCCTCGACCGCCTTGAGCACCTTCTCGCGCGTCCTGGCCGCGACCGGGCCGGTGCCGCGCAGCGCCCGGGACACGGTCGCGATCGACACGCCGGCCCGCTGGGCCACCTCGTAGATGGTCACGTCCATCGAGCGTCTCCCTATTATGTAAGCGCTTCCACTTTGGACTGTAAGCGCTTACACACATGCAGTCTGCCAGGATTGTTAACTTCTCGTACAGACCCCGGCGAGTAACGGTGAGGTCACGCCCTTGAGGGGTAGTCGTCGATCATGCTCTATGGCAAGGAACATGTACGGCGATACCAGGAGACCAACGGCGAGGAGGGACATGACTGGAACAACACGACAGTCCTCCTCCTCACCACGAAGGGCCGCAAGTCCGGCCGGTCTTACACGACGCCGCTCATCTATCAGAAGCACGGCGACGATCACGTGGTCGTCGCGTCCAAGGGCGGGGATCCCGACCACCCTGAGTGGTACAAGAACATCCTGGCCAATCCCGAGGTCGAGGCACAGGTCAAGGGCGACAAGTTCAAGGCCCGCGCCCGTACGGCGGCGAAGGACGAGAAGCCGGAGCTCTGGCGGCTGATGGCCCGTACCTGGCCGGACTACGACGAGTACCAGAAGAAGACCGACCGCGACATCCCGGTCGTCGTGCTCGAACGCGTGAAATGACGGATGCCCCGCCGCACCCGGTCAGGGCGCGACGGGGCTCCCATCACGTCATCTGAGCTGGTAGGCCCTGATGACGGTCTCGGTGAAGCCGTTGCCGCCGGTGTCGGCGGCGTTGACGCGCAGCGAGGCGAACCCGCCGCGCGCGCTGACCGGGTGCCACGTCTGCGCGGCCCACGTGCCCTTGCCCGCCGGGTGCACCAGCGTGGGCAGCCACGTGCGGCCGTCGTCGTAGGAGATCTCCACCGTGAGCTTGCGCAGCGGCAGGTCCGGCGAGCCGTCCTGGCGCTGGACGCTCAGCGGGATGCTCATGTGACCCACCGCCGCCCGGTTGCGGTCGTCCAGCTCGGGGGCGATCTTGACGGTCAGCAGCGGCAGCACCTGGCGCTTGCCCGGCTCGGCCGACTTCGACCTGAACTTCCACTCGGCGCTGACCCGGGTGGAGAACTTGGTCTGCTTCGCCTCGCGGTCGGCGGTCATGGTCAGCCGGTATTCGCTCGTCTTCGTCTCGGCGGGCACGTCGACCGGGCCCGGCAGGTAGTCGGCGGCGTAGATCTCCTTGCCGTCGCGGTAGACCTTGGCCTGCGGGGCCGTGTACTCGCCGTAGGAGACGCGGTCCGGCGTGCTGTCCTCGAACAGCCCGGCCGAGAACTGCATGGTGTTCCCGTCGCGCCAGTTGTAGTCGCCGTCGGGGTTGAGCGCGGCCGCGAAGACGCCGGTGTTCCAGCGGTCGGTGGTCTTCTGGCCGGCCCGGTAGAAGGTGGTCTCGCCGAAGAAGAACTGGTCGACGTCGTTCCAGCCCTCCGGCGGCGTCAGGTACTGGATGAAGGACGGGTACCAGCCGGTGTCGGCGGGCGTGTAGTACTCGGTCCTGCGGAACGGCAGCGAGAAGCGCGACACCTGGCCGTACGGCATCCAGGCCAGCTCCTTCCCGTACAGCACCGGCAGGGCGAAGCGCTCGCCGAACTTGGCGTCCTGCTGTGTGGCGTACGTGGAGGTGACCTCGGCGAGGTCACGGCGGCGCGGCTGGTAGCCGGGGTCGGCAGGGATGCGCGGCTCGGCCTTCATCAGGTGGTAGAAGTACGGGCTGTCGTCGTAGCTGCCGTCGGCCTTCGGCTTGGCCCACTGCGTCCACCGGTAGAAGGCGAAGTTCTTGCTCACGGTCCGGCTCGTCGGGATGGCCTTGATTCCCTCGACGCGGTCCGCGCCCCACATGCCGGCCAGGTCGACGTCCACGCCCATGGGCTGCACGCCCTCGGCGAGCTGGAGCAGGCCGAGCATGCCGATGGCCAGCCGCGCGGTGGGCTCCTCCGTACGGACGGTGACCGGGCGGGCCTTGCGGGCCTCGGCGGCGACGGTGCGGTCGGCGTCGAGGGTGAACTCCGGGTCGGCGGCCATCACCAGGGTGCCGTCGCTGTCCATCATGAGGGTGACGACGGTGTAGCGGTGGCCCTTCTGCAGCCTGAGGTCCAGCGTGCCGTTCGCGATGTCGTAGTTGCGCTGCTCCTTGGCGTCGAGGTCGATCACGCCGGCGAACGCGGCCTGCGCGGGCTGCCCGTCGGTGCCGGTGAAGGTCAGCTTGAGCGCGCGCTTCTCCGGCTCGACCCGCATGCCGATGCCGGTGCGGACGGTGGCGTCGGCGTTCCTGGCGATGACCGTGCCGCTGAACATGCCGACCGGGCCCGGCTGGGCGGTCACCTTGACCTGGGCGGTGCCGTGCGCGGGCACCTCCACGGCCGTGGCGCCGAGCTTGAACGGCGTCACCGTCGCGCCCTCGCCGTCCTTGGCGATCACGCTGAGGTCCAGCCGGACGGCGGCGTCGCCGTCGTTGCGGTAGGTGAGCGTCTGCTCCTTGGGCGCGGGGCTGGGCAGCTCGATCTCGCCCAGGTTCAGGGTGGCGGGCTCGGCGGTGACCTGCTGGGTGACGGCGCGGGCGACGTCCACGCGGCCAGAGCCCTGGACGTAGGCGCCCAGCTCGTCACCGGGCGCGGTGGAGGCCATCAGCGCCGACTTGATCCGGTCGGCCTTCCAGTCGGGGTGCTGCCCGGCGACGATCGCGGCGGCCCCGGCCACGTGCGGGGTGGCCATGGAGGTGCCGCTCAGCGAGGTGTACGAGTCGTCGACCGGGGAACCCAGGCCCGTGCCCGCGGCCCGCGCGGCGACGATCTCCACGCCCGGCGCGATCAGGTCGGGCTTGACCGCACCGTCGCCCACGCGCGGGCCCGTGCTGCTGAACTGGGCGACCGTGTCGTCGTCGCGGTAGGAGGCGCCGACGGAGAGCGCGCGGTCCGCGGTGCTCGGGGAGCCGAGCATCTGGGGGCCGTCGTTGCCCGAGGCGATGACGAACAGCGTGCCGTACTTCTCCGACAGGCTGTTGACGGCCTGCTCCACGGGGTCCACGCCGACCGAGTCGGGCTCGCCGAGGCTGAGGTTGGCGACGCGGGCGCCGTTCTCGGCCGCCCAGGTCATTGCCTCGATGATGGCCGAGTCGGGGCAGTCGCCGGTGCGCACGCAGACCTTGCCGATCAGCAGCTTGGCGCCGGGGGCGACGCCCTTGTACCTGCCGCCCGAGGCGGCGCCGGAGCCGGCGATGGTGGCGGCGACGTGGGTGCCGTGGCCGTTGAGGTCGCGGACGTCGGGCTCGTCGGTGAAGTTCTGGGCCTTGGTGACCAGGCCCTGGAGGTCGGGGTGGTCGGCGTCGTACCCGGTGTCGAGGACGGCGACGGGCACGTCCTTGCCGGTGTGACCGGCCGCCCATGCCTGGGGCGCGCCGATGTGCGGGACGCTGACGTCGAGGGAGAGCTTGGCCTTGCCGTCCAGCCAGATCTTCTCGGGCGCGGCCGCGGCCGTCCTGGCCTGCCCGGTCAGGGCCTTCCACAGCGTGCCCGCGCTGGTGCGGGGCTCGCTCTGGGCGACGCCGTTGATGGCGGGCAGCGGGCGCCCGCCCGCGGCGCGCAGCGTGGCCGCGACGGTCTGGTCCGGGTACGTCGTGATCAGCGGGAGCGCCGGGCTGGCGGCGTCGTCGTAGCCGAGCGCGGCGAGCCGGGTGACGTTGAACAGCCGGGGGTCGAGCCGGCCGGCGGCCAGGAGGGGCATCGCGTCCGTGGGGACGATGCTGAGCCCGTCCTTGCCCCGGCGGTGCACGAACGTGACCTTCTCCCTGCCGGGGCCGGGCTTGACGTCGAGCTGGGTCTGCTTGTCGGGGAGCTCGCGGATGGTGACCTTGTCGCCGGTGACGAGGGTGATCGTCTTGGGCGGTCCGGACGGCTTTTCCGGCTGGGTCGAGCCCGGGGTCGCCTTGATGGAGGGGGCGGGGGTGGGGGCCGCCTGGGCCGGCGTGGCGGCCGCGATGAGGGCCGTTACCACGACGCCCAGAAGGGCGGTTCTCTGAAGCACATCCCGATTTCTAATTGTCAGTGAAATTTGGTGACAAGGTGGTTGATGTGGCCTATTGCGGCAACTGCCGGAATTGGCCAAGATCGTGGGCATGCTTGAGGACAGCCGGGCGCTGGAGGTCGTGGGCATCAGCGCCTTCGACGAGCGGGTCTACCGCGGGGTGCTGGCCAGCCCCGGCATCACCGTGCAGGAGCTCGTCAGACGCAGCGGCGAGAGCGCGGGGCGCATCCAGTCGTCCCTGAGCCGGCTCCGCGCCAAGGGGCTGGTCAGCCGCCTGTGGGGCCGCTCGCCCCGCTGGACGGCGACGAACCCTGGGGCCGCGATCCGCTCGCTGGTGCGCGGCATGCAGGGCGAGCTCGACCGGCTCACCGACACCGCCGACGAGTTGGAGGCAGCCTTCCGCATCGTCGGCCAGGGCACGGACGAGGGCGGCCAGCTCGAGGTCCTGGCCGGGCCAGAGGAGCAGGCCCGGTGGTACGTACGGTTGCAGCAGGAGGCCAAGGAGGAGGTGCTGACCTTCGACCGGCCCCCGTACGTGCTGGACTACCACAACCCGCTCCAGACCGGCCTGCTCCGCAGCGGCGTCCGCTACCGGACCATCTACGTGCCGGAGGCCTTCGACCACGCGGGGGCGCTCGACGAGGTGGGCAGCCTGATCAAGGCCGGCGAGGAGGCGCGGGTCCTGCCGGAGCTGCCGTTCAAGATGGCGATCGTCGACCGGTGGCGGGCCGTCATGCCGCTGCAGATGGACCCGCCGTTGACGCGCGGCGTGCTGATCACTGGGTCCACCATGGTGATGGCGTTGGTGGAGCTGTTCGAGCGGATGTGGCGCGAGGCGCTTCCGGTGCGGCCGGAGCTGTGGCACGAGCCCGGTGATCCGCTGCAGGAGACGACAGACCCTGGGCCGTCCGCGGCGGACCTCGCCCCTGCGGCCGGGCCACTCAGCCCAACGGCGGGGGCACTCAGCCCCGCGGAGGGGCCACTCGGCCCTGCAGCCGCGCCACTCGGCCCTGCAGCCCGGCCACTCGGCCCTGCGGCCGGGTCACTCGGCCCTACCGCCAGTGCGTTCAGCCCTGCGGCCAATGCGCTCAGTCTGGAGGACCGCAGGCTCCTGGCGCTGCTCGCGGCCGGGCTCAAGGACGACGCCATCGCCCGCCAGCTCGGCACCAGCCCGCGCACCCTCCGCCGCCGGCTGCGCCACCTCCTGGACGAGCTCAACGCGGAGACCCGCTTCCAAGCCGGCGCCCAGGCCAGCCGCCGCGGCCTGGTGTGAGCCCGGGGGCGGCGCGTCCCACTCCCCTCGCCCCAGCCGACCGACGGGGACGCAGCCGTCCGCGACTGCGCCCGCACCACAACCCGCCCGCACAGCACGCCAGCCCCTGAGTGCCCGGCCACATGGCGCGGTCGCCCCCGCCAGGACCCGCTCCCCCAGCGCGACCGCCGCCCAGCAAAGGCCCGCTCTCACAGCACGCTCACCACTACCAGGACCCACTCGCACAGCGCGACCGCCACCCCGACAAACGCCCACTCTCACAGCACGGCCACCACTACCACGGCCCACTCCCACAGCACGACCGCCACTCCCCCACCAGGGCCGCTCTCACAGCGCGATCACCGCTACCACGACCCCACTCGCACAGCACGATCGCCACTCCCCCACCAGGGCCCCTTCGCACGGCGCGGTCGCCCCCTCCAAGGGACCTCCACCGCCGTCGCCGGAACCGCCGGCGAGGCTCAGGGCCGCAGGGTCGCGTACAGGTCCATGGTGCGGTGGGCGATGCGTTCCCAGGAGAAGTGCTCGACGGCCCGGGCCCGCCCCGCCACCCCGAGCGCCTCGGCCCGCGCCGGATCCCGCAGCAGCGCGTTGACGCGCTCGGCCAGGTCGGCGGCGAAGCGGTCGGGGTCGTACGGCGTGCCGTCGGCCCCCTGGGAGATCGGGACGAGCAGGCCCGTCTCCCCGTCGGCCACCACCTCGGGAATGCCGCCGGTGGCCGTCGCCACCACGGCCGTCTCGCAGGCCATCGCCTCCAGGTTCACGATCCCCATGGGCTCGTACACCGACGGACACACGAACACCGTCGCGTGCGTCAGCAGCTGGATGACCTCGGGCTTGGGCAGCATCTCCTGGATCCAGAACACCCCGTCGCGGTCGAGGCCGCGCACCAGCTCGGTGACCTCCGCCGCGATCTCCGGCGTGTCCGGCGCGCCCGCGCACAGCACGATCTGGGCGTCCCGGTCGAAGGACCGCGCCGCGCGCAGGAGGTGGACCAGGCCCTTCTGCCGGGTGATGCGGCCCACGAAGACGACGTACGGGCGGCGCGGGTCCACCCCGTGCTTCTCCAGCACGTCGAGGTCGTGGTCGGGGGCGTACTCGGCGGTGTCGATGCCGTTGTGGATGACGCTGACCCTGTCCGGCGGGATCTCGGGGTAGGCCGACAGGACGTCGCGGCGCATCCCCTCCGACACCGCGATGACCGCGTCCGCGCTCGCCAGGGCCGTGCGCTCGGCCCAGGACGAGATCGTGTAGCCGCCGCCGAGCTGCTCGGCCTTCCACGGCCGCAGCGGCTCCAGGCTGTGCGTGGTGATCACGTGCGGGATGCCGTGCAGCATCTTCGCGACATGCCCGGCGAAGTTGGCGTACCAGGTGTGCGAGTGGACGACGTCCGCGCCCTCGCACGCGGCGGCCATCTCCAGGTCCACGCCGAGCACCTGCAGCGCGGCGTTGGCGGCCGCCAGTCCCTCGGGCACCCGGTAGGCCGAGACGCCGGGCTCGGTGCGGTCGGCTCCGAAGCAGCGCACGCGTACGTCGGCCAGCTTCCGCAGCTCCCTGGCCAGGTATTCCATGTGCACCCCGGCCCCGCCGTACACCTCGGGCGGGTACTCCCGGCTGAGCAGATCAACACGCATGAGACGACCTTATGGTGGGCCGCGCCCGGCGGGCCACCACCAGCAGCGAGTTTCGCGCTTGAGGTCAACCTGGGCCGCTCAATGATCTCCCGATGTCCATTGCGCAACAAATCTGGACACGAAGGGAGGTCTCCATGCCGGGATTCGTCGATAGATCGGCCATTTGAGGGTAGCGTCCTGGGCATGAGGTCCCGGAGGGTGCTTGCGGTTGTGCTGGCAGGTGGAGAGGGTAAGAGGCTCATGCCGCTCACGGCGGATCGGGCGAAACCGGCGGTGCCGTTCGGGGGGATATACAGGCTCGTCGATTTCGTCCTGTCCAACCTGGCGAACGGCGGCTTCCTGAAGATCGTCGTACTGACCCAGTACAAGAACCACAGTCTTGACCGGCACGTCTCGCGCACGTGGCGGCTGTCGGCGATGCTCGGCAACTACGTGACGCCCGTGCCCGCGCAGCAGCGGCTCGGCCCGCGGTGGTTCTCGGGGTCCGCGGACGCGCTGTTCCAGAACCTGAACCTGATCTATGACGAGATGCCCGAGCACGTGATCGTGTTCGGGGCCGACCACATCTACCGGATGGATCCGCGGCAGATGGTCGAGCAGCACGAGGACTCGGGCGCCGACGTGACGGTGGCGGCGATCAGGCAACCGCTGTCGCTGGCCGACCAGTTCGGCGTGATCGAGACCGATCCGCAGGGGCGCAGGATCGTGGCGTTCAGGGAGAAGCCGAAGGACGCGGTGGGGCTGGCGGACTCCCCCGACGAGGTGTACGCGTCGATGGGCAACTACGTGTTCAAGACCCAGTCGATGATCGACGCGCTGCGGGAGGACGCGCTCGACCCGACCAGCAAGCACGACCTGGGCGGCAACATCATCCCGATGCTCGTCAAATCGGGCGGGGCCGACGTCTACGACTTCAAGAACAACATCGTGCCGGGCTCCAGCGAACGCGACCGCGGCTACTGGCGCGATGTAGGAACGCTCGACGCCTACTACGAGGCCCACATGGACCTCATCTCGGCGCACCCCGTCTTCAACCTCTACAACGACAAGTGGCCGATCTTCACCGGCCACGATCCGCTGCCCCCGGCCAAGTTCGTGCACAACGACGGCGACCGGGTGGGGCGGGCCATCGACTCGCTGGTGTCGCCCGGCGTGATCGTCTCCGGCGGCACGGCGATCCGGTCGATCCTGTCGCCCAAGGTCGTACTCCACTCGCACTCGCTGGTGGAGGACTCCGTGCTGATGGAGAACGTCAAGGTCGGCCGGGGCGCCGTCATCCGCAAGGCGATCATCGACAAGAACGTCGTGATCCCTGACGGCGCCAGGATCGGCTTCGACCTCGACTACGACCGCACCCGGTTCGCCCTGACCAGGGGAGGGGTTGTAGTGATCGGCAAAAACGAAATCGTCGACCGCTAACCACCCGACCCCACCGGCGAGCCGACCACCTACGTCAGCCGGCCAGCAGCCCGAGCCGACCCACGGCACGCCCAGCTGGCCAGCACCCCAAACCGCCCCATGCACGCCCAACTGGCCAGCTGCCTGAGCCGGCCAACCGCCATGCCCAGCCAACCCGCAGCCCGACCAGCCCCAGACACCCAGCCGACCAGCAGTCTGAGCTGGCCTGCAGCCCAAGCAGCCAGCCCACGCACCCCCAGCCAGCAGTCTGAGCCGGCCTGCAGCCCGAGCAGCGAGCCCACACACGCCCCGGGCGTCCACCCATACCGCCGCCTGACCAGCCGACCCACACACGCCCAGCCAGACGCCCAGCGGCCCGAGCAACCAGCCCACGCATGCCCGGCCAGCCCGCAGCCTTGGGAATCGCCCAACCGGCCCGCAGCCTTGTCGGCAGTCGTCTAACCAGCCCGCAGTCTGAGCAGTCGGTCCACGTACGTCCTGGCGTGCTCAGGGCCGATCGGCCGGTTGAAGAAGATCGCGTGGTAGTAGATCGGGGCCAGGATCACCTCAATGAGCTCCAGCAGCTCAGGCGGATCCTCGCCACGCTCGCGCGCCCGCGTCAGCATGACCTCGAGCTGCACAGCCCGTTCCGTCATGAACGTCTGATAGTCCTCACTGCGCGTGCTGATCTGGGCCGCCCGCACGTACAGACGACCCAGCGGACCGGCCACGTCGGCCGCCGCCTGCATCGCGTACGCCTCCAGGTCGCCGCGGAGCGAGCCCGTGTCGGGCACCGGCGAACCCTTCGCGAGTTGCTCGGTCACCGCGTCATCGACCAGCGCAGGCAGCGTCCCCCAGCGGCGGTAGATCGTCGCCTGGTGAACACCTGATCGCTCAGCCACCCGGGCGATGCTCAACGTGTCCCAGTCCTCCTCGCGCAACAGGTCGATGACCGCATCGTGGACGGCCGCGCGGACCTTCGCGCTACGACCGCCGGGCCGTCGTGAGGGCTGCATGCAGCCACCTTAACGCGAGACCTCTTGCATTAGGACCTCCCAGCATGTTTAGCTTGAAGCGAAATAATTCGCATTAAGGGGGCGAACGGGCACAACGGCCGACGCTCCGACGAAAGGAGCCGCACGTGAACCGTTCTCTGATCAAGGTCGCCCTGTGGGACGTCCTGCCGCCGGTCGCCGCCTACTACGCCTTACGCACGCTCGGCGTGAGCGAGCACTTTTCCCTGCTGGGCGCCTCCCTGACGGGCTTCGTGCGCGCCGCCCACGTCGGGATCCGCGAACGCAGGCTGGACGGCTTCGCCGCCTTCATGTGCCTGATCTTCGGCCTCGGGCTCGCACTCGCCTTCCTCACCGGCGACGAACGCTTCATGCTCGCCGTCAAGTCCGTCAGCACCGGCGTGATGGCGGCCGTACTGGTGGCCACCTGCATGGCGGGCCACCCGGCGGCGTACGGGATGGCCAAACGCTTCGGCGCCGACGACGCCGCCACCGCGGCCCGCTGGGATGTGCTGTACCAGGCGGACCCGAAGTTCCGGCGCGTGTACATGGTCATGACGCTGACCTGGGCCGCAGCCCTGCTCACCGAGTCGGCGGTGCGGATCCCGCTGATCTACCTGCTCCCGGTGGACATCATGGCGGGCCTGTCGTCCGCCCTGCTGATCGGCACACTGGCGCTGGTGGCGGCATGGAGCGCCTGGTACGGCCGCCGCGGCGAACAAACCGCCACAGCCCACCACCAAGCCACGTGACCTCACCCTTCACCTCGCAGGACCTTCGTGAGTCCCTCCGCCCAGGCACACCTGGCGCGGAAAGCATGGTGTCCGACTGCACTTCGCCCGACCGCACGGGGCCAGAAGACGTCACACCCGGCTCCACGAGCCGCACCCTTCCCACGGCCACACAGGCGTCGAAGAACCTAGCGCAGGAATGCACTTCGCCTGACACGCAGAGGCCCGAAGGCATCACATCCAATGCACGAGCAGCGCCCTTTCCGCCGCCGCGCAAGGGCCGGAAGCATAGCATCCGACTGCACTTTCCCGAGCACACGAGGGGCCAGAAGGCGTCACGCTCGATTACGCAAGCAAGGCCCTTCCCACGGCCGCACCGGCCTCGAAGGATACATCGCTCTAATGCACTTCACCCGATACACGGGGCGAGAAGACGTCGCATTCAGCAGGGCGCGATCAGCACCCTTCACCTGGTCACGCAGACGTCGGAGGACATCGCACGCGATTGCACTGGCTAGAGCGCACGGGGGCCAGAAGGCGTCACGCTCAATTACGCAACCGAGACCCTTCCCACGGCCACACTGGCCTCGGAGGAAATAGCACCTGGCTGCACTTCGCTCGGCGCACAGGGGGCCGAAAGGCGCAACATCCGGCAGCGCAGGCAGCGCCCTTCGCAGGGCCATACAGACGCCGGAGAACATAGTGCCCGAATGCGCTTGCCCAACCGCTCAGGGGGCTGGAAGACGTCAAATCCAGCAGGCGCGAGCAGCGCCCTTTGCTTGCCGTGCAGGGGGGGAGGGTGGTGCCGCATCCGACTACGTGAGCAGTGGCGCGGACAACTGTGAGGAGGGGCGCACATTCCCATCAAGCGCTGAGTGCGGAGATCGAGCACCCTGCTGCGGAGATCGGTTTACAGGGGTGGGAATGTGCGGCGGGGTGGGGTCCCGGGGCGCGCCACCGCGCGTCCCCGAGAGCCCGAATCATACTGTCCGTCAGAAACGAACGCCCCAAGGCCAGCCGTGGTGGCCCCAGTCACCGTTCCAAGGCCACCAACCGTGGGCGTCCCACTTGTAGGGCCACCCCCAGTGGTGGTGGTGCTTGTGGCCGTAGTCGTCGTTGTCGTCGTCCTTCTTGCCGTGCTTCTTGTCGCGCCGGTCGTCGTCGTAGGAGTCGTACTTCTTGTCGTCGTCGTAGGAGTCGTACTTCTCGTCGTCGTAGGAGTCGTACTTCTTCTCGTCGTCGTAGGAGTCGTACTTCTTCTTCTCGTCGTCGTAGTCGTAGGAGTCGTACTTCTTCTCGTCGTACTCGTACTTCTTCTTCTCGGACGAGTCGTAGCGCTTCTTGTCGTAACTGGCGTAGTCGTAGTACTTCTTGTCGTAGTCCTTCTCGTACCGGTCGTACTCGGAGGCGTCGTAGTCCTTCTCGTCCCGGTCGTAGTCGTACGACTTCTCAGACTCGTCGTAGTCGTAGGACTTCTCGTCGTGCTTCTTGTCGTACTTCTTCTCGTCCCGGTCGTAGTCGTAGGAGTCGTAGTCCTTCTCGTACCGGTCGGAGTCGTACTTCTTCTCGTCGTCGTACTTCTTCTCGTCCCGGTCGTAGGAGTCGTAGTCCTTCTCGTACCGGTCGTAGTCGTCCTTCTTCTTGTCGTAACCGGCGTCGTCGTACTTCTTCTCGTCGTACTTCTTCTCGTACCGGTCGTAGTCGTAGGAGTCGTAAGACTTCTCGTAGTCGTAGTCGTACGACTTCTCAGACTCGTCGTAGTCGTAGGACTTCTCGTCGTGCTTCTTCTTGTCGTGCTTCTTGTCGTACCGGTCGTAGTCGTAGGAGTCGTAGTCCTTCTCGTACCGGTCGTAGTCGTCCTTCTTCTCGTCGTACCCGTAGGAGTCATCCTTCTCGTAGGAATCGTCCTTCTCGTACGAGTCGTAGTCCTTCTTCTCCTGGTCGTAGGAGTCGTAGTCCTTCTCGTACTTGTCGTTGTCGTAATACTTCTTGTCGTCCTGGTGCTTACGGTACGAGCCGTCGCGCTTGTCACAGGCGCCTGCATCGCGGCGGCCCGCGTACACGCCCCACTTGTCGATCTTCAGCGTGCTCCAGACGTCGGACACACAAAGATCGCCCTGGCTAGCGCTGGCCGGGCCGGCCATGCCGACGAGCGCAGCGGCGACGATCAACGCACCACCGGCTCCGGCCGCTATGAAGTTACCTTTCATGATCTCCCCCCGATATCACGAAGTGACTTTGTCACTCTAAGTAGTTATCACCGTAACGCGGCGTAACGGCACGCCCGGAACCTCTCGTCACTTTGTCGACGCCCTCAACCAAGATCGCTCGGGTATGTCCTCAGCTGACGGCACATGCGGCCAGTTGAGCGGTGATGTCGATCTTGGGAAGATCGTTCCCGACGGCGATAGCTTTCGGTTATGACCCCAGGTCCTGGACCTGCCGGGCCCAGACGCCACATCATCGCCACCATGACGGCGCGACTCCTGCGCGGGCGGTGGGCGGCGGCGTCACTGGCCGCCTGCACGTTATTGGCCAGCGCCTGCGCGACGACCCCCGATGCCGCCCCACCACCGCCTTCACCACCGGCCTCGAACTCGACCCCACTGCTGCTCCCGGCCCCTGCCTCACGGTCGCCCGGATTTGAAGATCCGGCCGTAGGGGGCGCCTCGCCCAGCGCGATGGGATGCCCGTCACGCTGCAGCATCGTGACCACGTCGTAGGCGCGCACGGTGCCGGTGTTGATCGAGGCGACCACCCGCAGCACGTCCGACCACATCCGGCGGATCTCGCGCAGGCGATCTTCGCTCAGACGAAGGTCTTCAACGCGTCATAGTCGGCCTCAGCGCTGATCCCCCGGCCCTTCTGGTCCGACAGGTCGGCCAGCGTGGGCGGGTAGGTCGGCCAGCGTAGGCCGGCAGGTCAGCCAGTTGGGCAGGCAGGTCAGCCAGCGTGGGCAGGCAGGTCAGCCAGCCGTGGGCCGGTAGGTCGCCCAGCAGCGTGGGCCGGTAGGCCGGTAGGCCGGTAGGCCGGCCAGCGTAGGTCGGCAGGTCGGCAGGTCGGCAGGTCGGCAGGTCGGCAGGTCGGCAGGTCGGCAGGTCGGCAGGTCGGCAGGTCGGCAGGTCGGCAGGTCGGCAGGTCGG
>NZ_JBITHZ010000006.1:0-99451 GCF_044458585.1 Nonomuraea sp. NPDC050451 | reverse complement strand
CGGCCAGCGTAGCCCCGCAGGCCGGCCAGTGTGGGCCGGTTGGAGATGGCCGGCAGCTTCAGCAGCCCGAAGACTGAATTTCCTGATCGTCAGTGCGGCAGCAGGGCGTGCGACAGTTGGTCCGCGGCCCAGCTTTCCCACTGCCCCGTCGTCCATCCGCATTCGCGGATCATCACGAGAAACAGGTCCGGCGACAGCAGCCCGACGGTGATGTCGGTGGCTCGCCGTTCGGTCAGGCCGGGCCGCAAGGCGCGCAGCCCGGACAGGATGGCGACGAACGCCCCATGCGCGGTCTGACGCTGCTCGCTGTTGGCCGCCCATTGGTCGGCCATGTCGGCGTCGACGGCTGCCGCGTCACGGACGACCGCCAGTACGGGGGCGACCCGATCGAGTATGACGCCGCTCGCGTGGGTCCACCCTCGCACGACCGCCGCAGGGTCCCGCTCCGCCTGCAGGGCCGCGAACCAGGCCCGGCCCAAAAGCGGCACGGGCTCGTCGTCTCCGGCGGACGCGGCGTCGACCACGTGTTTGAGTAGCTGGCTCTTGCTCCCGTAGTGAAAGTACACAGTCTGCACCGACACCTCGGCCGTATCGGCGACCTGCTGGAAGGTCGTCCCGGCATATCCCCGCACCACGAACAGCTCGTACGCGGCCTGCACGATGCGGCCCTTGGTCTGCGCGGAGCGCCCTTTGGGGTTCTTGACGTCAGGCATTGATTTAGAGTACCACTTTAGAGTGTCACTCTATAGTCGCACTACAAAAGCCAGGAGTGGTTCATGACCGCGTTAGGTGGGTTCCACCACGTCAAGCTCCCTGTCTCCGACATCCACAAGAGTTTGGAGTGGTACAGACGCGTGCTCGGCCTTGAGGTGGCGATCGAATTCGTCGAGGACGGCGCGCTGCGCGGCGCCGCCTTACGCGACGCCGGCCAGAGCCTCATGCTCGCGCTCCGCGAGGAGCCCGAGCGAGCCGCCGCCCTGAGCGGGTTCGACCCGGTCGCGCTCGGCGTGCCGACCCTTCATGCGTTACACGCCTGGTCCGACCGCCTTGAGGCGCTGGGCGTGGGGCACTCCGAGATCGCCGAAGGCAGCGTGGGGTGGCTGATCAGCGGCATCACCGACCCGGACGGCATCGAGATCCGGCTCTACACGTTCCAGGAGCGGCCATGAGCGCATTGCACCTGCCCGCCGGCTCCGGCACCGTCCATCTGTTCCTCGGCACCACCATGACCGTGAAGGCGGGCGAACGGGAAACCGGCGGGGTTCTGACTCTCATCGAGCAGGAGTGCCCGCCCGGCTTCGCCGCTCCCCTGCACCTTCACCGACACGACGATGAGGCCTTCTACGTGCTGTCGGGAACCATGCAGGTCTCCTGCGGCGACAGGACGTGGCCGGCGGGCCCTGGTGCCTTCGTCCTGCTGCCTCGCGGGCAGCCCCACGCCTTCGTCAACCGCCAGGACCACCCCCTGCGACTGCTCCAACTGACCTGGCCGACCGGGTTCGAGCGCTTCGCCGCCGACATCGCCGCCCTCGGCGCCGGCCCACCCGACCCCGCGCGGCTCACCGAGGTGACCGCCCGCCACGGATACCAGATCATCGGCCCGCCCGCGGGGGCCGGACCAGGCCGATCACCAATTGGAGAGAACCCTCCATGACGAAATCCGCCGGGCCACAGGTGTCGCCATGACCATCTGCGCCGTACTGCTCAGGGACGGCGAGTGCCTCTGTCTTCGACCAAGCGACGTTCACCTGAAACCGCTACATGACCGCAGCCGGGGGTGCATGCTGTCCGGCGTCGGCATGATCCTCTTCGCGCTCACGATCACCGCGGACACCCTGCCGTTCGCGTACGCGGCCGACCCCGCGATACTGCCGGAGCCCCAGCTTTTCGACATCCTGAACGCGCATCTCGTCCCGGCGATCGCCGGCACCCAGATCGCCATCTCGGCCGCCATGCTGGTCGCGCTCATCGGGACGCTGCTGTCGAAGGCGATGCCACGCCGGCTGTAGATCGCGGGCATCGCGTACGTCATCGTGCGCCGGCCGAGAAGCTCGGCCGCGTCGCCGTCACGATCGCATACCCGCTGCAGGTCGCGCGCATCGCCGCCATCGGCTGGTACGGGCTTCGTACCGCGCTCAACAGCCGCTGACTCCGCAGGACCGCCGGCGTTCAGAGCCGGACCGGCGCCCACTCACGCCCGGAGTCCTCCCCGAGCGCAACCTGATCTCCCCACAGAAACGCCAGGAAGGGAACATTTCATGAGAAGCGCAGGCAGAACGATAAGCACAGCCGTAGCCGCCATCGCCCTCGCCCTCGCGGTACCGACCGCCGAAAGGGCGAGCGCCGCCACCCTCGAGGAGAAGACGTTCACCTGGAAGCGCCCCATGTACGCGGGCGACTGCGAAATCTCCTCCGGCGCGACGTGGACGCTGTACGCGAACGGCACCGCGCGACTGGACGCCACGGTGTTCAGCGTGGACGGCGATGACGCCTGGCTGATGTGGGCGCGACTGCTGGATGCGGACCGTGCCGTGCTCGGGGAGATCCGGGTGGCCGGAAGCAGCAGCACGAAGTTCGTCAAGAACCTGCCCGTCCAGTTCCGCAGGTACCGCTGGCTCGCCAGTGGCCGGTTCGACTCCGACCTGTTCGACCTGGTCGAGTACGTGTCGCTGAGCAAGCACTGCTGACCCCAAGGAGAAGATCATGAAGTACGTCACCTTCGGCGCGGCCGCCGGTCTGACCATCGCCTTGATGCCCGCCTCCGCCACTGCCGCGTCCACCGCACCGGGCCCGGACACCTGCCTGGTCGGCTACGTGTGGCGGGAGGCGCGTCCCACCGACCGGGTCTGCGTGACCCCGAAGGTCCGCGACAGGACCGCGCTGGAGAACCGGCTCAAATACATGAACTGGGTACCGGGCGCGTACGGCCCGCACACCTGTGTGAAGGGAATGGTGTGGCGGGAAGCCTTCGCGGGTGACGACGTCTGTGTCAACCAGAAAAGCCGCGACGAGGCGCTGCGGGACAACGCCGAAGCCGCCGATCGCAGGGTCACGGCCAAGCTGTGGATCACCAAATACCGCCTCGGACCGCAGGACAACGGCGACGGCACCGCCTCCACCACCTCGACCGACGACATCGAGCGGCTGAAACTGAACGGCAGCCACTACAACGTCGGCCAGGTGAGACTGTTCATCTACTACGACACCGGCAAGCTCTTCTGGAGCGGCACGGTCAGGGCCGCCAAGAACGGCGCGTACCCCGGTGGCAGTTGGGGCATGCAGACCGGCAAGTTCGACTGCTCGGCCCCGGGCAAGCCCGCCAACGCCTACGCCCGGGCCCAGGACGTCACCTCGGGCCGCTGGTCGCCCAAGGTCGCGGTCCGTATCGGCTGCGCCGTCTACTGAACGTCCGGCATCGGTCTCACAAGGACAGATCGCAAGCCGCCATCAGTCCGCATGAAAGCGATCCGCCATACACAAGGCGTGCCCCACTGGACCACTGGTGCGAGGAGACTCCCGTGCGTCGCGCAACATTCACCGCTCTGACCGGCGCCGCGATTCTGGCGGCAGGACTCGTTCCCCTCACGGCGACCCCCGCCAACGCCATGCCCGCCGGATGGTTCCACCTCCGGGGCACCACGAAGGACAAGACCGCTCCCTTCGCCCTTCGCGCCATGGACGTGCAATGGGCCCCCGACGGCAAGATCACTGGATTGGTCCGGTTGAACGCGAGCACGTTCGCCAAGGATTCGCAGCTGTGGAAGGTGCGATTTCCCACCACCGGAAAAATCGGCGAGGTCAAACTGGAGAACAAACTGACGGGACGATGCATCCTTTTCGGCGGCGGGCGCATGCAGGACGGCGGGGGCACCGCGGCGGGTCTGGGACCGTGCAGCAGCAACACCGTCTGGATGGCCATCCCGATGGGCCCCAACAAGTACGTCTTCCGCTCCCGGGCCAACGCCCCGGCCCACCCGATGTGTCTGAGCAAGAGCACGACGGGAAATCCGGAGTTCCTCAGACTCAAGGACTGCAGCGACAACCGCTTCACGCCCGAGATGGTCTGGGAAACGTACACATCAGGGTAGTGAACGGGGTCAGGAGACGGCGGCGTCCCGTCGCGGAGCCGTGGCCTCGGCCAGGGCCTTCTGCTCGGCTTCGACCAGGCTCCCGTGGCACCTGGTGGCGGTCACCGGCTACCCCGGCAAGGACGCCTTCATCGCCGACCCCGGGTCGCCGCTGCAGGGCCGCACCAAGCTTCTGAGCTGCACGGTCGCCACCTGCCGTTTCGGGTCAGCCGGACAGGGTCTGTGCTCCGAGCACCGCGACCGGTGGCAGCGTGCCGGGCGGCTCATCGCCACCACCTACGAACTGGCCCGGCGAAACTTGGCCGGACGGCGCGAAGGCCTCGTCCGACAACGGGCGGTGGTTCGGCGTCGACACGATCCCGCGGCGACGCCGAACCTCCTCGTCGGTGCCGGTCACGTCGGTCGTGCCGAGGGATCACCGGTTCGGCGGAGTCCGGCCGGCGTGCCCGGCAAGGGCCGCGTCACCCACTCGCCAGAGACCTTTCTCGGCGGCTACTCCGCGTAGGGCTGGTCCTCTCCCCGGGCGCTGTAGCCGAGGCTCCAGATGTAGCCGTCCGGGTCCGCGAAGGAGCCGCCGTACCCGCCCCAGGGCATGGCGCCGGCGGGCTTGAGGATCGTGGCGCCGGCCTTCGCGGCCTCCGCGATGATCTCGTCGACTCGCGCCTCACTACGGACGACGTAGGTGAGGACCAGTCCGCTGAAGCCGCTGCCTTCCGGGCTCGTGCCCACCTGGTCGGCCAGGCCTTCGCGGCCGTAGAAGCCAACAGGTGAGGCTCCGTCCGATTCGAAGAACACCGAGATGCCGTAGTCGTGTTCGACCTTCCAGCCGAGCCCCTCCGTGTAGAACTGCTTGGCCCGGTCCAGGTCTCGGACGCCGAGGAGGATCGAGCTGACGTGCGCTTTCACGCCTTGTCTCCTTTGTGCTTGAGGTGTATGTGCCGCCTGAACCCGCAGGCCGGACATCCGGGTCGGAGCCGGATGTCACATCGGCCTGGTTCCGCCGGTCAATTGATATGACCGGCGAAACGGAGGAATGTGACAGATGGCCGAGCAGGACTGGCTGAGCGAGCGGTTCGCCGAGCACCAGGACCGCCTGCGCGCGGTGGCCTACCGGATGCTCGGCTCACCGGGCGAGGCCGAGGACGCGGTGCAGGAGGCGTGGCTGCGGGTCGGCCGCGCCGACACCGGGCAGGTGGAGAACCCGGGAGGGTGGTTGACCACGATCGTCGCCCGGGTCTGCCTGAACATGCTCGAAGCACGCCGGACCCGGCGTGAAGAGTCGGCCGGGGCGCTGCCGCCCGAGCCGGCCGGGCCGCACGTGAGCCTCCATCCACCTGGCCAGGCCGGCCCCGAGGACGAGGCGCTGCTGGCCGATTCGGTCGGTGTCGCGCTGATGGTGGTGCTGGACACGCTGACTCCCGCCGAGCGGCTCGCGTTCGTCCTGCACGACGTCTTCGCCGTGTCGTTCGGCGAGATCGGCGCCATCATCGACCGATCCCCGGCGGCGGCCCGGCAGCTGGCGAGCCGGGCCCGGCGCCGGGTGCAGGGAGCTGCGAGCACATCCGATGCTGCGCGGTCGGCGAAGCGGGACATCGTCGAGGCATTCCTTGCCGCCTCCCGGAGCGGGGACTTCGCGGCCCTGCTCGAGCTGCTCGATCCGGACGTCGTGGTCGGCGAGATCCGCGGATACCACGCGGCGGCGACCTTCTTCGCCGGACGAGCTCAGGCCGCCCGGCTCGCTCTGGTCGACGGCGTACCGGCGGCCGTCTGGTCGCACCTCGGCCGGCCGAAGGCCGTCTTCACGTTCACCGTCAACGACGGGAAGATCACCCGCATCGATATCGGCACCGACCCCGACCGGCTTCGCGACCTCGACATCGTCATTCTTGCCGCCGGCGACAAGGAGCGGCCTTGACCCGCACGGATCTCAAGCTCTCGTCTTGCACTCTCGCTGTCCACGACCTCAACGAGGCGCTCGGCTTCTACGGTGACGTGCTCGGCTTCGAGATACGCGACGACGACGGGTCCGAGGGGATGCGACGGGTGAGCGTCGGCCCGCCGTCGCAGCCGGACGTGCGGATCGTCCTCGACTCCCCCGGCGCGGACCCGGGTGTCTCGCCGGCCAACCGGCAGGCGCTCGCAGACCTGATGGCCAAGGGCCTGCTGGGCCGTCTCGTCTTCGTGACCGACAGCTGCGATGCCACCTTCGAGCACATCGAGGCCGCGGGCACCGAAGTGATGCAAGAACCGATCAGCCAGCCCGACGGGGTCCGCGACTGTGCCTTCCTCGATCCCTCCGGCAACATGCTGCGATTCACCCAGCCGACGGGCCGACCGGCACCCTGAACGCGGCCACGGAAACGGGCCGCCTGCCGTCACCACCCTCACCGGGGCGAGGGCCCAGGACGGCTGGACGCGTGCCGCGCTCGTCCATGACCAGGCGCGGTGCTTGATCATCGTTGCCGCAGCCGTCCCGGGCACGGCGATAGCCTCGGCGAGGAAAGCGGACCGGTATCTGGGGCGGGGCGGGCCGGCAAGACAGCGGGAGCAGATCATGAAATTTCGAGCCTACGTCGAGCCTGCAGAGCCCATGAGAGGGCTGGAAGTTCCCGAAGGAGTCGTGGAGGCGCTCGCTGCAGGCAAGCGGCCGAGGGTGACCATCACGATCAACGGGCATTCATGGAAGAGCAGGGTCGCCATCATCCGCGGCCGCTACCTGCTCGGCCTGAGCAACGCCAACCGGCAGGCCGCTGGTGTCGTGACCGGCGACGAGGTCGAGGTGGAACTCGATGCCGAGCCTCCTGTCGTGGTCGAGCCCGCCGACTTCGCCCACGCCCTGGACGCCGATCCGGTCGCCCGCGCCGCCTACGACCGCCTGGCCTACAGCCACAAGCGCGAGCACGTGCTCGCCATCGAAAGCGCGAAGAAGCCCGAGACACGCGTACGGCGGATCGAAAAGGCCTTGGCAGCGCTGCGGGACCGGGAGCGTCCGTAGCGGGCCGACGCTGACAGCCGGTTCGGCGGAATGCTCGCGACCTGGACGCCCTGGTTGCCGCCTTTGCCCCGGACGGCGAGGTCACCCGTCCCGTCCGTGGGTACGGCGCCATCCGCGCGTGGGCGCATGCCGAGGTGATCGGCGGCACCCTGGAGGTGGTCTCCATCGCCGAGAGCGGCAGTCGAACGGGCAGAAGCTCCTGGTCCACTGGGCTCCGGCGGGATCCGGCGGATGGCGGGCGCACGGATTTCGGGGCCCGGGCGGCGGTGCGGGCGAGTGCTGGATGCCGGGCGGATCGGCGACGTCAACGGCGACCGCTATGACGAGGGGAAGGGGCGGAGGGGCACGGCATTCCGCATTCTGTATGGCATTTGGGTCTTGTAGCCGACCAAGTTAAGGATCACCCTGGCGGCAGGAGGCAGTGAGATGTCGCACCCACTCGGAGTAAGCCGACCGGATCTCGAAGTCACCGACCTACCCACGCCGGAAGAGGTCTTCAAGGTCTCCAAGATCGGCACCAAGGAACTGTTCAAGTACGCCGTAGGGCCGAGCCTGATCGCGCTCGGCATCTCCATCGGCAGCGGTGAGTGGCTGCTCGGGCCCCTGAACGTGGGGCAGTACGGATTCGTCGGCGTCGGCTGGGTCATCGTGGTCTCGGCGCTGCTGCAGACGTTCTACAACGTCGAGTGCTCGAGGTACGTCCTCGCCACCGGGGAGACGCCGGTGGTGGGGTGGGGACGGGTGCCGCCGGGGTGGCCGCTCTGGGTGCCGCTGTCCGTGCTCATCGTGATCTTCGCGTTCATCGCGGGCGGATGGGCCGCGTCGGCGGGTCAGGGCGTGTACGCGCTGGTCCACGGCGTCCCGCCGGCGGCCAACGACGTCGAGCCGCGCTGGTGGGCCGTCGGCCTGCTGGTGCTGGTGTTCCTGATCACCGCCGGGGCCAAGCGCATCAGCCGCGCGCTCGAGCTGGCGAACTGGGTGATGGTCGGCACCATCCTCCTCGCCCTGGTGGCCGTCGACCTGCTCGTGGTGCCGTTCAGCCAGTGGTGGGAGGGCATCCGCGGCTTCCTCACCCCGGCCGCTCCGCCCGCCGGGATCACGGCGACGCAGCTCGGCGCCCTGGCCGGGTTCACCGCGCTGGCCTCGGGCCTGAACTGGTACGTCATGGGCCACTACCGCGACAAGGGCTACGGCATGGGCCACCGCGTCGGCTACATCTCCGGCCTGCGCGGCGAGCGGCGCGAGATCCTGGCCAGCGGCGTCACGTTCCCCGACGACGAGCTCAACCGGGGCCTGTGGCGCAGGTGGTACCGGCTGCTGCTGACCGACATGTGGGGCGTGTTCTTCGTCGGAGCGATCCTCGGCATGCTGTTACCCACGATCCTCATGGCGCAGGCCGTCACGATGGCCGGGGAGAAGCCCACCCGGGCCAACGTGCCGACGTTCGTGGCCAGCGCGCTGGGCGAGCAGTACGGGCGGGTGAGCTTCTACGCCGCGCTCGTGATCGGCGTGCTGATCCTCTTCTCCACCCAGCTCGGCATCTTCGAGGCGATGGTCCGGGTGACGACCGACGCGGCGAACGCCACCAGCCCGCGCCTGCGCGCCCTGATCGCGGGGGACCCGCGCCGGTTCTACTACCCGTTCATGATCCTGCTGCTGGTCCTCATCTCGATCGTCATCTTCCAGTCGCTGCCGGTCGGCCTGGTGGAGTGGTCGGCCAACATGTCGAACCTGGGCGCGCTGATCTATCCGTTCCTGCTCATGTATCTGAACAGCAAGCTGCCGCGCCCGGCCCGCCCGCGCCCGTGGCACTACGTCATCCTCGTGCTCAACTTCCTGTTCTTCGGCTTCTTCTTCGTGAACTTCATCGCCGACTTCATCGGGGATCCGCTGGTGACGTTCTGACGAGGAAGACGTCGCCGTTGCCCGGCGCGTCGCCGCCCTTCGGGGCGCCGTAGGTCAGGCCCGTGATCGCCACCTCGCCCGACGGGGTGGCGGTCGCGTACAGGTTGGGCTCGGCGAAGGCGTCCACGCCGTCGTCCCTGGCGGTGCCGAGCTGGGCAGCGGCGCGCTGCCTGCCCTTGCCGTCCAGGCGCAGCGTCAGTACGTCGGCGCCGCCCGCCTGGACGCTCACCCGGCCCCGGGTGTAGCCGGCGACCTCGACCTCGCCGCCCGCGAGCGGGACCACGGCGGCGCCGGCATCCGTGGCGGTGGTGGCGAGGGTGTGCTGCCAGCGCTGCTTGCCCTGGCTGGTGTAGGCGGCGGTGTACGCGTCCCCGCCGATGCCGCCCGTGGCCACGGCCAGGCCCATCGTGGTGACGGCCACCGCGTTCAGCCGGTCGCTCGCGGTGCCGCCCGCCGTGGCGGCCCACTTCCTGGTGCCGTCCGTCGTGAACGCGGCCAGCCAGCCGCCGGGCGTGGTCGTGCCTGGCAGGACGGCACTGGCGCCGCCGGTGACGTAGACGTTCGAGGCGTCCGCGGCGACGCCGTAGGCCTTGTCCTCGCCCGCGCCGCCGTACTGGCGGATCCAGGACACCTCGCCGGCCGGAGTGAGGCGGGCGAGGATGGCGTCCTTGTCGCCGGCGTTGGCCCCGTCCAGCGCGCCCTTGGTGTAGCCCACGACGTACGCGCCGCCGTCGGGCGAGGCGGCCAGGCCGTAGAGGCGGTCGGCCACGCCCGGCACGCCGAACTGCGTGGTCCAGCGGACGGCTCCGGCGGCGTCGAGGCTGACCACGAACGCGTCGTCCGTGGTGTTGCCCGCGTGCCGCCCGTCCAGGTCGCCCTTGGTGTATCCGGCCGCCAGCACGCCGCCGTCCGGCAGGGCCGCCACACCGTACAACCGCTCGTCGGCCGCGGTGCCGAGCTGCTTGGTCCAGCCGCCGACGCGGGTGAGGACCGCGTTCCCGCCGGCCGCGTACCCGATGGTCAGGGAGCCGTCCGCGTGGGCCGCCACTCCCCCGGCCCAGTCGGGGCCGGCCGTTCCGTACAGCGGGGCGGGCAGCCCGGTCGGCGGCGTGACGCTGAGGCCCGGGCCCAGCTCGGCCATGGCCTGCTCGAAGGCGGGCTCCCACACCGTCCAGTCGTGACCGCCGTCCATGACGCGCAGCTGCGCGGAGAGCGCGGGCGAGCGCCGGGCCGCGTTGTAGAGGGCGGCTGACTCGAAGTCCAGGTCGTGGCGGGCGTCGGCGGGGTCCGGGTTGGCGTACTCGTCGTCGCCGACCGCCACGAACAGCCGCACCGGCAGGTCGGGGTCCAGCTTCGGCAGCAGGGCCGGGTAGTTGAGCTCCCGGTAGACCTCGTCGGAGAACTTCTCGCCGTCCTTGCCGAACGCCCCGTAGTCGCGGGTGGAGGAGTCGGACGGCGGCAGCGGCGTGTAGACGGCCGGGCTGAGCACGGCGGCGGCGCTGAACAGGTCCTGGTGCGCGAGTGCGAACCGCAGCGCGCCCGCGCCGCCCATCGAGTACCCGCCGACCAGGCGGGCCTCCCTGATGGGCGCCGTACGGTACGTCGCGTCCACGTACGCCACCAGGTCCCTGGTCAGGGCCGTCTCCACCGGCTCTCCTGGCAGGTCGGCGCCGGTGTAGCGGGAGTCCACGTACCAGCCGCCGCGCTCGCTCCAGGGGGCGTCCGGCATGACGGCGATGACGGGCGGGATGCGCTTGGTACGGATCATGTCGTCGAGCAGGGTCCTGACCCGGGTCCAGGCCTGCATGGTGTCGCCCCGCCCGTGGAGCAGGTAGAGCACGGGGTGGCGGTCGGTGCCGCGGTCGTAGCCGCTGGGCAGGTAGACGTTGAAGGCGATGTTCTCGCCCAGCGCCTGCGACGGGGCGGAGCCGGTGGTCAGCGTGCCGCCCGCCCGTACCTCCGTCTCGCCCGGAGCGGCCAGGAAGGTCAGTGACGCCAGGACGGCGAGCACGGCGAGCCAGCGGGGTTTGCGCATCAACCGCTCCCGTAAACGTTTACAGTACGCACCTTGCGGTGTTTCGGGAGAGTTTCGTGGTGAAGGTGTGGCCGTGTCAACCGCCTGCCCGCCGGGCGCGCCGGGGCGGGAAACCCCGGCGCGCCCGGCTCAGCGGCGGAAGACCTCCAGCAGTTCCTCCGCGCGCTGCGTGCGCGTGATCCACACCTCGCGCCCGCGCCGCTCCCTGGTGATCAGCTGCGCGGCGCTCAACCGGTCGCAGTGGTACGTGATGCTGCTGGGCGCGACCTGCATGCCCGCCGCCAGCATGCTCATGGTCATGGGCCGGCCGATCGCGACGAGCAGATCCGCGCGCACCGGCCCGACCAGCGCCGACAAGTCGTCGAACGCCGGCGCGACGGGCCGGTGCCACAGCGTCTCCGCTCCGGGGATGGGGTACGCGATCCAGACGGCCTCGTCGTGGTCCAGGCTGACGATGACCGCGTCCTTGCCCGCCAGCATCGGCACCAGGACGATCTTGCGATCCCCCAGCTCGAACGTGCTCGACTCCACGTCGGCGATGAGCAGCCCGCGCTCGCCGTACATGATGCGGCTGTTGAGGGCGCCGAGCAGCAGCTCGGGGCCGCCGCGGACGGCGGCGACGCCGACCCGCCGGACCTCTCTGTCCAGCAGCGCGCGGGCCCGCCTCCACACGGGCTCGGTGGTGTTCCAGACCCCGGCGAGGGCGTCGGTGTAGCCGTGCAGCCAGCGGGCGGGCCGCTCGGCCGCCGAGCGCCAGTGCGCGGGCAGCGGTCCCTGGCCGAACGCCTGCTCCAGATCCTTGAGCAGGTTGTCGGGCGGAAGGTCGCGCAGGGCGCCGATCTGGGCCTGCACGGAGATGTCTCCACCGGTGGGGGTGCGCGGCACGATGCTGTCGGGGACCACCGAGTAGCCGGGGGCGGCGAGTGGGCGTACCGCCTGGTGCCCCTGGGGGCTGATCCGCGAGCTGATCGCCTTGCGCCAGAGCTCCGGCAGACCGCGGCGGCGGCCCGCGAGAGCGTCGGCGATCATGGCGAGGGCGGTCAGGTGAGGCGAGATCGAGATGGACAGCTGCGGCGCGGAGGTGATGCGCAGTTCGCTCCACATAGTGGTGCTGATTACGTCGGCTCCTTCAGATCGGAATCGATCGGGTAACGATCTCCAACCTATTGCCGGTGGTTTCGTCCCACTTACAGCCTGGTTGCACGATTACGATCACGGAGCGCTTCACTTCGGACACCCGGCGCGGCCTGCGACGACCGGAGCACCGGTCGCCGCAGGAGCCGCGCTAGCGGGTCACCAGTCGCCGCCCTCGTCGTCTTCCTCGAAGATCTCCTCGACGATCTCCCCTGCCACGAGGCCCCCCACGACGCCCGCGGCACCGGCGGCGGCCACCGTGCCCCAGCCCGGACCGCCGCGGTGCTCGTCGTAGTGCCCGCCGTGGTGGTGCGGGTCGTAGTGTCCGCCGTGGAGGACCGGCCCATATTGGGACAGGCCGTCCAGCCAGCGGCCCAGCTCCCCCACCCAGTCGGTACGCAGGGCGTCGTCGTGGCTGACGTGGAAGCGGCCGATGGCGTCGCTCGACGAGAAGCGCCCGATGCGCTTGTCCGCCTCCAGCACCACCTCGAGCCCCGCCGGGTCGGCCACGAACGTCACCTCGACCTCGCCCACCCGGCCGGCGTAGTGGCCGGTCGGGTAGAACTCGATCTCCTGGTAGAACGGCAGCTGCTGGTGCACCCCGTACAGGTGACCCGCCTCCAGGTCGGCCGACCTGAACGCGAACCCGAGCCCCAGGAACGCCTCCAGGATGCGCAGCTGCGACGGCAGCGGCTCGATCGCGATCATGTCGAGGTCGCCCTTGTCGACGGCCTTGGCGATGGCCAGCTCCGTACGCACGCCGACCGCCATCCCGGTCAGCGGCTGCCCGGCGATCTCGCTGATCGGCGCCTCCCACGGCACCGGCAGCTCGAACCCGACGACCCGGTCCTCCCCCTTGCGCAGCGTGAACGGTCCGGAGACCCGCAAACTGGCGAACTCGCCGAGCCCGCCGTGCTCGCCGTTGCCGTGCTCGATCTCGACCCTCGCGACCAGGCCGAGGGTGATGTGCTCGATCTCGGCGTCGAAGTCGCCGCCCTTGAGCCGTACCTCCCCACGCAGCGTGCCGCCCGGCTGGGTCCGCGGGGTGGACAGCACGGTGTCCACCGAGGGCGCGCCGACGCCGAACGCTCCCAGCATCCGTTTGAAGACCACGGCTCTGTTCTCCCTGTCGAAGATCGGGTTGGGTTGTCTGCCGCAGGCCACAACGATCAACGCCATCCCCGGAGTTCCGCGCCCCGGAGCGTCGGCGGGAGTCAGGGAGTGGGATTTGGAGGTGGGGTGAGCCCGCCGGAGGCGTGGACGCGCTCGACGAAGCGGCAGATGTGGTCCCGGAGGAGGTCGGCGGCCTGCGACGGAGAGCCGGCCTGGGCGGCGTGCAGGATGCCGCGGTGCTCCTCGGCCTCGCGCTCCCACGTCGCCGCCCGGCTCCACGCCGCCGCCGAGATCAGCGCGGTCTGGTCGCGCAGGGAGTCGAGGGTGGAGACGAGCAGCGGGTTGCCGCACCCGGCATAGAGGGCGCGGTGGAAGTCGCGGTTGGCCAGGCTGCGATCGGCCCGGTCGGCGGCCTCGTCGGCGCGGCGCAGGGCGTCGGCGGCCGGGGTCAGGTCGGCGCCGCGCTGGACCGTACGGGCGACCGCCTCCGGCTCCAGCAGCACGCGCAGGTCGTAGACCGACTCCATCAGCGCGGTGTCCACCGTGCGCACCGTCGCGCCCTTGTACTCGCTCATGGTGACCAGCCCGGCCCCCGCCAGGGTCTTCAGCGCCTCGCGCACGGGCGTCTTCGACACCCCGAGCTGCTGGGCCAGGTCGGTCTCGACCAGGGGCTGGCCCGGCTGGAGGGCGCCGGTCAGGATCGCGTGCTTGATCGCCTCCAGGACGACCGTGCCCCGCGAGGACATTGACCTGGGCTGCCCGCCGAAGACTGGTGACGCGATGCTCATGACAAGAAGATATCTTACATCGCATCTCGTATATGACCGCTGTTTCCGTTACAGTCGCGTCAATTACCGACTTCAGTACCTTCACGAAGGGGGCTCGTACGAAGAGAGCCGTCCGGTGTGACCCGCGGACACGGGCCACACCGTTGATGACGGCTCACCACGCGCTGGACCGGACGGAACCCCGGAGGGCGTCGCGCCAACGACGCCGGCTGGGAACGCGATCCGGCGGTCCGGCGTGGCCACTGCACTGACTTGCAGCATGGAGCTCGAAATGCAGTCTAACTCCGCCATGCCCGCCCCCGCCGTGCCCGCGACAGCGCGACCCGCACGGTCCCGACTCCGCTGGACGATCATCACACTCTCGGGCCTCGGCCTGACGATCGCCTACCTCGACCGGTCCAGCCTCAGCGTCGCCAGCACCTACATGCAGCAGGAGCTGGGATTCGACCAGACCATGAAGGGGATCCTGCTCTCCTCGTTCTTCTGGAGCTACGCGATCTTCCAGCTCCCCTCAGGCTGGCTGCTCGACCGGTTCGGCCCCCGCGTCATCTATCCCATCGCCGTCGTGTGGTGGTCGCTGTGGACCGCCGCCACCGCCCTGGCCAGTGGCTTCGCCTCGCTGGTGGTCTGCCGGCTCGGCCTCGGCATGGGCGAGGCCCCCGTGCAGCCGGCCAACATCAAGGTGGTCTCCGCCTGGTTCCCGCGTAAGGAGCGGGCGCTGGCCTCCAGCCTGTTCGACACCGGCCAGCAGGTCGGCGTGGCCCTGTCCGTCCCGGTGGTGACCGGGCTCATCGCGGCCTTCGGCTGGCGGGCGGCGTTCGTCGTGATCGGCGTGCTCGGCCTGTTCTGGGTGGTCGGGTGGCTGATGATCTACCGCTCGCCGCGCGAGCACCCGCGCATCTCCCAGGCCGAGCTCGACTACATCGAGGGCGGCGACTCGGCCGTGCCCGACACCGGGCCGAAGATGCGCTGGATCTCGCTGCTGCGCTATCCGACCGTGTGGGGGCTGGTGCTCGGCTACATCTGCCGCTCGGCCACCGGCGCGTTCTTCCTGACCTGGTACCCGAGCTACCTGGTGGAGGACCGCGGTTTCACGATCCTGCAGCTGGGCGTGTTCGGCTCGATCCCGGCCCTGCTCGGGGTCGGCGCCACGATCGCGGGCGGCGCGTTCTCCGACTGGCTGGTACGCCGCGGCGTCCCCATCTCCCGCGCCCGCAAGATCCCCATCATCACCGGCATGCTGCTGGCCTCCACGATCGCGCTGACCACGTTCGTGCCGGGGAATGTGGCCGTCATGATCCTGCTGTCGGTCAGCAACTGCGCCCACTCCTTCGCCGGCGCCGCCATCCTCAGCCTGCCCGCCGAGGTGGCCCCGTCGCCGTCGGTGGTCGGCTCGGTCGCGGGCTTCCAGAACTTCGGCTCGCAGATCGGCAACATCATCAGCCCGATCCTCATCGGGTTCTTCCTGACGCTGAGCGGCAACTCCTACACCGGGCCCATGCTCTTCGCCGGGGCGATGGCCATCCTGGGCACGCTCATCTACGGGTTCGCGGTGAAGATCCGCCCGCTGAACGAAAGCAGAGGTTGATTCTTGCGTACTGTGCTGAACGACGTCGTGGCCGTCACGGTGACGCCCTTCGACGAGGGCGGCGCCGTGGATCTCGACGCCAACGCCAAGCTCGTGCGCAGGCTGGTCGACGCGGGTGTCAACGTGATCACGCCGAACGGCAACACGGGCGAGTTCTACGCGCTCAGCCCGGCCGAGCGGCGCCAGATGCTGGAGTCCACGGTGGCGGCGGCAGGTGAGGACGCCACCGTGCTGGCGGGCGTCGGGCTGGACGTGGCCTCCGCCGTGGAGTCCGCCCGGCAGGCCCGTGACCTGGGCGTGCCCATGGTGATGGTGCACCAGCCCGTGCACCCGTACGTGTCGGCCGAGGGCTGGGTGGCCTACCATCGCGAGATCGCCCGCGCGGTGCCCGAGCTGGGCGTCGTCCCCTACATCCGCAGCCCGCGCGTCGGCGGGGGCGAGGTGCGGCGGCTCGGCGAGGAGTGCCCTAACGTGGTCGGGGTCAAGTACGCCGTGCCCGACCCGGTGAGGTTCGCGTCGGTCGCCCGGGATGCAGGGCTCGACCGGTTCGCCTGGCTGTGCGGGCTCGCGGAGCCGTACACGCCGGCGTACTGGGCGGTCGGGGCGCGCGGCTTCACCTCGGGCCTGGTCACCGCGGCGCCCTCGCTGACGCTGCGGATGCGCGACGCGCTGCGCGCGGGCGACTATCCGGCGGCGATGGAGGTGTGGGAGCTGATCAGGCGGTTCGAGGAGCTCCGTGGGGCGGACGCCTCGGCCGACAACGTGTCGGTCGTCAAGGAGGCGCTCGCGCAGCTCGGGCTCTGCCGCCGCGACGTCCGGCCGCCCAGCCGGGCGCTGCCCGACGCCGTACGCGAGGAGGTGGCCACGATCCTGGCCGCCTGGCACGGAGGAGGAGCATGAAGATCACCGCGTTGCGGACGTACATGCAGCGCGTCGGGAACCGGCCTCGGCTGCTGGTGAAGATCGAGACCGACGAGGGCGTGTCCGGCTGGGGCGAGGCCTACAACCACGGCCCCGACCATGCCCTGCCGCCGGTGCTGGAGTACATGTTCCGGCAGATCGAGGGGGTGGATCCGCGGCGGGTCGAGTACGTGGTGCGCCGCCTGCTCCAGGAGGCCCGCTTCCCGCCGGGCGCGATCGGGCTGGCCGCCATCGCGGCCATCGACCAGGCGCTGTGGGACATCTCCGGGAAGGCGGCGGGCCTGCCGGTCTACATGCTGCTCGGCGGCAACGTACGCGACCGCGTCCCGGTCTACTGCGGCGTCTACACCGCGCCCGACCCGCCCGCCTGCCGCGACCTCACCCAGGAGCTGAACGACCGGTACGGCTTCACCGCCTTCAAGCTGAGCCCGTACCGGCGCGACCTGTACGCGGGCCGGTGGGGCAACGTGGTCAAGGAGGCGGCCGACTACTTCGCCGAGATCCGCTCGATCAGCCCGCCGGAGTGGGAGTTCGCCTTCGAGGCGCACGCCCGCATCTTCGAGCCGCGCCAGGCGATCCAGCTCGGCAACGCGCTGGCGCCGTACGACCCCCTCTGGTTCGAGGAGCCGATCCGGCCCGAGTACATCCCGGCGTGGGGGCACCTGCGCTCCCAGCTCAACGTGCCGCTCGCGACCGGCGAGTCGCTGTTCCTGCCGCAGGACTTCCTGGCCCTGCTGACGGCCGGCGGCGCGGACATCGTCCAGCCGGACGTGTGCGTGGTCGGCGGGCTGGCGCAGCTGCGCCGGATCGCCGCCATCGCCGAGGCGCACTTCGCGAGCGTGGCCCCGCACAACCCGATGGGGCCGCTGGCGACCGCCGTGAACGTGCACTTCGCGGCCGCCCATCACGGGCTGAAGCTGCTGGAGTACAAGCCGGATGAGACGACGTGGTGCCCGGACCCGTACCTGCCGGTGGACGGCTACCTGGAGCTGCGGCCCGACCGGCCGGGCTGGGGGGTGGAGATCGACGAGTCGGCCCTGCGCACCGACGACTACGTGCATTGGGAACGCGTCCTCCCCATCCGCCCGGACGGCTCCACCGGATACGTCTGACGCCCACCGGGGCTGAAATTCTGCCGTCGTCCGCGAACACGTAGGGAGTGAGACCCCACAGCGTGAGGATGACGCGTGAATGAACAAGACGACCAGTCCCGGTTCGAGGCGGTTTACCGGCGCACTCATGAGCAGATCCTCGGCTACGCCGTGCGGCGGTGCTCCTCTCCGGAGGACGCCGCCGACGTCGTGGCCGAGACCTATGTGATCGCCTGGCGGCGGATCGCCGAACTCCCGGACGGCGAGGCCGGCAGGTTGTGGCTGTACGGCGTGGCCCGGCGGGTCCTGGCCAACCACCGCCGCGGCGAGCGGCGCCGCCTCACCCGGCACACCGAGCTCACCGACGAGATCGAACACCTCTACGCCGCCACCTCCCACCAGAACGAGCACCAGAGCGAGCACGACGGCGTGGACGAGGCCATGAGCATGCTCTCCGACGCCGATCGCGAGCTGCTCGCCCTGGCCCTGTGGGAGGAGCTCGACCCAGGCGAGATCGCCCAGGTGCTGGACTGCTCCCGCAACGCCGCCCGCATCCGCCTGCACCGGGCCCGCAAACGCTTCGCCAAGGCGCTGGAACCCGCTCCGGCCCGGCGCCGGCTCATGCCCTCCCCTCGCCGCGCCCTGCTCGGCCTGGCCGTGGCCGCCGCGCTGGCGGGAGCCGTCGTCGTGGGGCCGTCCCTGTTCGGAGCGTCCGAGCAGGTGTACGCCAGCCAGGCCGTGACGATCGACCGCGTCGGCGACGAGTACGCCTTCTACTTCACCGAAGGCGACCCCGATCCCGCCGAACTGAAGAAGGCCTTCCACAAGGTCGGCCTGGACAACCTCACGGTGACGCTGATCCCCGTCTCGCCGCGGCAGCCGGGCTCCGTCTTCGGATTCGAGAAGTCCGACCCCGACGCGAAGGCGACGTTCACCGGGGACAGCTGCCCCGAGCGGGTCGACGACTGCATCACGGCCTTCAGCGTCACCGCGGACATCGAGGGGCCCGCTGAGGTCAGGCTGGGCCGCCCGGCGAAGCCCGGGGAGAAGTACGCCTACCCCGCCGACGCCAGTTGGCCGGGCGAGGCGCTGGCCGGGGTGAACCTCCAGGGACGCTCGGCGGCCGAGGCGGCAGGCGTCGTGCGCGAGCACCACCTGAAGGTGTCCTACGCCCTCGACTGGCCGCTGCGGAACGGCGACAAGGGCTGGCGTGTCGAGGAGGACGTGCCCGCCTCCCGCATCGATCCAGGCTGGCAGGTGGCGACGGCGGACACCTACAACGACGGCGTGATCGTCCTGCACGTGGTGCCGGGCCCGTCAGCCACCCCGCCGCCCGGATTCTGACCGGACCCGATGCTGGATAACGATTAGCTGTGAACCCCGCTCCCGATGTGCCCCTTTCAGGCGACCCGTGGAACGCTACAGACGGTATACCAGTGGCGAGGATCAGGTGAGAATCGGGTGGCATCGACTAGCGGGGGATCGATCTTGCGGAGGCTCGGCAGAGCGAGCGTCTTAGCGGCCGTCATGGCGCTGGCCATGACCAGCTGTTCCTTCGCTGGGCCCGCGGAGCAGGGGACCACGGGCGCCCAGCAGAAGGAGCAGCAGCAGTCTCCCGCCACGTCCCAGGCGGCGCCCGAGGCGCCGCCGAAGGTGGACGACGGCTGGCCGCGCTGGGGCTTCACCCATACGGGCGTCAGCGCCAACAACATCACCCCGCAGTTCGAACGCGACGTCGCCGGGCGGCTCTCGCAGACCCCGATGCTGCAGAACCAGCACATCATGGGGTTCGGAGCGCTCAACCCCGAGCCCTACCCGGGGCAGTACTTCTGGGAGGACCTCGACAGCCGGATCAACCTGATGAGGGAGTCCGGCGGCGTCCCCGTCGTCACGCTCTGCTGCGCCCCCGACTGGATGAAGGGCGGCCCCCAGGGTCCCACCGAGGAGTCGGCCTGGAAGGAGCACCTGGAGGACGCCCCCTACCCCGAGCACTTCGACGACTTCGCCAAGCTGGCGGCGGCCGTGGCCACGAGGTACAAGGACGTCAAGTACTTCATGGTCTGGAACGAGTTCAAGGGCTTCTGGCGCGACCACTCCAAGCCCGCGGACTACAAGGGCTACACCGAGCTGTACAACAAGGTGTACGCCGCGGTGAAGCAGGCCCGGCCCGACGCCAAGGTCGGCGGCCCATACCTCGGCTTCGACAGCAACAAGGGTGGTAACTCCGAGCTGCGCGGCGACTGGGGGGTCGTCAACCAGAACGTCCTGGACGCCTTCAACTACTGGTTCGAGAACAAGAAGGGCGCCGACTTCGTCGTGGTCGACGGCGCCTCGCCCACCGACGCGCACGAGCTGCTGCCCGACGAGTTCGGGGCGCTGGCGAAGTTCGGCGCGGTCACCAAGTGGCTGCGGGACAAGGTCGGCGACCTGCCGGTCTGGTGGTCGGAGTGGTACTTCGTGCCCGAGGACGGCACCACCTGGCCGGAGAACAAGCGGATCGCGGTGCAGGCCGCCTCGATGATCGAGTTCGCGAGCAGCGGCGCCGCCACGGCCCTGTACTGGAACCCGCAGACCAAGGACCGCGACTGCCAGCCGTGCCTGTGGGACCCGCGCAGCGGCGCCGAGACGGGCACCGGCCGGCTGCTGGCGAACTTCGTCAAGTGGTTCCCCGCCGGGGCCGAGCTGGAGCAGGTCACCTCGTCGGACGCCAAGGTCAGGGTGCTCGCGCAGCCGCAGCAGCTGCTGCTGGTCAACACCGCCGACTCCGCCGTGACCACGACCGTGGACGGCAAGGAGTACGCGCTCAAGGCGTACGAGATCAAGTGGACCGGCCGCTGAGGGTCGCAACCCCAGGGTAATCCCTGGGCCGTTCCCTGTGTCGCGGCGTGCCCCGCGGGCGGAGCCTGAGGGCATGGCCGCTGAGGGTGACATCGTCTCGGCCGAGGTCGAAGCGGCGCCTGGCCGGCAGCGCCAGGCGGCAGCCGCTCTGGCGTGCCTCGGGCTCAAGGTGCTCCACATCGGGACGACGATCAGCGTCAGCGCGCCCAGGGACGTGTGGGAGCGGGTGTTCGGCCTGCCTCAGCCGGCGGTGCCCGCCGAGCTGAGCGGGGACGTGGTCGCCGTGCACCGGGTGGAGCCGCCCGACTTCCATGCCCTCTGACGACCCGTCCACCGGTCTCATCTCGCAAAGGAGCGACATGACCACGATGACCGAGCGACGTGAGGACACCGTCTACTTCGAAGCGGCCCTGCGGCCGGAGAGCGGCGCCTCGATGTTCGCCGAATCCTCGGCGGCGCAGACCGCGAGCCTCGACCAGCTCAAGCCGGCCCCCGGCCTCGCCGAGCGCACCGCGAACGCGCTCCAGGCCAAGGGCTTCACGGTACGGCACGTCGGCACGTACTCCATCAGCGGCGAGGGACCGCGATCGCTGTGGGAGAGCACGTTCGGCACCCACGTGGAGGTGCGCCAGGCCGAACTGACAGGCCGTCCGCCGGACGTGACCTCCACGACCGGTGCCCAGGTGTCCTATCTGTCGCACGTGAGCGGCGAGCCGTTCTCGATCCCGCCGGACCTGGAGCCGTACATCGAGCGGGCCTACCCGCAGGCCCCGCCGCGCTTCTTCGGGGCCTCCCCCATCCCGCCCCGCGTCGGCTACCACCACCTGCGGGTGCCCGACGACGTGGCGCTCCTCCTGCGCGCGCACCAGGTGCACGACCGCGGGGTGACGGGCCGCGGCGTGCTGGTCGCGATGCCCGACACGGGCTTCTACCGGCACCCCTTCTACGACCACCACGGCTACAACTACAACGCCACGCTCGCTCCCGACGCCACCGCGGTGCAGCACGACGAGTACGGGCACGGCACCGCCGAGGCTGCGAACATCTTCGCCAGTGCCCGCGACATCGACTTCGTCGGCGTCAAGATGGGGGCCAACCCCACGCTCGCCTTCAAGACGGCCTCCGACCTGTCGCCGGCGGTCATGACCAACAGCTGGGGCTTCCACCTGCCCAACGTGACCTCCCTGCCGAACGCGCTGCGCCCGCTGGAGCTGGCGGTCATCGAGGCGGTACGCGAGCGCGGCATCGTCGTCTGCTTCTCGGCGGGCAACGGCCACGTCGCCTTCCCGGCGATGATGCCGGACGTCATCGCGGTCGGCGGCGTCTTCGTGGACGAGACGATGGCCAACGGCGAGTTCAGGATGGAGGCCTCCGACTACGCCAGCAGCTTCGACAGCCTCATCTACGCCGGGCGGCACGTGCCCGACGTGTGCGGGCTGGTGGGCAAGCAGCCGCGCGCCATCTACATCATGCTGCCCGTCGAGCCGGGCGACGAGATCGACACGAGCCTGGCGGGGCCCGGCTACCCGAACAAGGACGGCACGGGCAAGGACGACGGCTGGGCCGTGATCAGCGGCACCAGCGCGGCCTCACCGCAGGTCGCCGGGGTGTGCGCGCTGCTCAAGCAGGCGCAGCCGGGGCTGTCGCCGGCCCTCGTCAAGGCCGTGCTCAAGGCGTCGGCGCGGGACGTGGTCGACGGCAAGAGCGCGATGGGCGAGGTGGCCACCGACGGTTACGACGGGCCGACCGGGTCCGGGCTCGTGAACGCGGAGGCCGCGTACCGGCTGGCCCGCTCGGTCACGCCGCGCAACCTCCACACCCTCCCGCCGCCGCGCTGACGGATCTCAGGCCGTGCCCTCGCCCTGCTGGCGCAGCAGGGCGAGGGCCGCCTGCTTGGCCGTGGCGGCGGCGTCGCGCAGGCCGTGGTGGTCGGCGAGCACGGTGGCGCCCTCGACCAGCATCAGCAGCTGCCTGCCCAGGACCTCCGGCCGCCGGGCGCCGGCCCGGCGGGCGATGCCGGTCAACAGGTCGAGGTGGCGGTCGAGATGCCGGGCGGCGAGGGTGCGCGGGACGCCGTCGTGCCACTGGGTGGACGCGTTGACGATCGCGCAGCCGCGGAAGGCGGGCTCGGCGTACCAGCCGTCGAGCGCGTCGAAGACGGCGGCGAGCTGGGCGGCCGGGTCGTCGCCCGCCGCCTGCGCCGCCTCGCGCAGCCAGCCTACGACGTGGTCGCTGCGAGCCTCCAGCACGGCCTGGACCAGCCCGTCCTTGGAGCCGAAGTGCCGGTAGAGCGTCTCCTTGGACGCGCCGACGGTCGCGCACAGCTCGGCCACGCCGATGCCGTCGAGGCCGCGCTCGTAGAGCAGGCCGGTGGCGGCGCGCAGGATGGTCGCCCGGGTCTGGACGGGGTCGAGGGACGCGCCTTTGGGTACGGGCATACGTCAGATGGTACCGGCCGGTTCCAAGTCTCTGCTAAGTTTCGCATCGAAACGACCGGTTCGATGACGGACGGAGACCCGCGTGACCGACGTGTACGACCCTCCCACCACTCTCACGCCGCCGGCCAGCACGCCCGCGGTCACGTTCGAGAGTGGCGGCCACCGGCTGCTCGGCGTCCTGCACCTCCCGGCCGGGCCCGGACCCCATCCGATCGTGGTGCTGCCGCACGGCTTCCCGGGCAACGAGCGCAACTTCGACCTGGCCCAGGCGCTGCGCCGGGCCGGCTACGCGGCGCTGGTGTTCCACTACCGGGGCTCGTGGGGCGTGGGCGGGTCCTACTCGTGGCGGCACGTGCTGGAGGACGCGGCCCGGGTGGTGGAGGCGGTGCGCGAGGACTCCCGGCTGGACCCGGCGCGGCTCGGCGTGGTGGGGCACAGCATGGGCGGGTTCGCGGCTCTGATGACGGCCGCCGCCGATCCGGCGGTACGCGCGGTCGCCTCGGTGGCGTGCTTCGACGTGGGCCCGGCCGCCGCGGCGTGCCTCGCGGATCCGGCGGTGCGGGCGGCGTACGTACGGGATTTCGAGGGCGAGCTGCTGCCACTGCGGGACACCAGCGGCGCGGCGCTGGTGGCCGAGATGGAGGCCAACGCCCAGGAGTGGAGCCTGGCCTCGCTCGCCCCCCGCCTGGCCGACCGGCCCGTGCTGCTCATCGGCACGGGACGCGACCCCGTCACGCCCGCGGAGACGCACCACCATCCGCTGGTCCGGGCCTACGAGGCGCATCCGGTGCCGCGGCTGGAGCACCACCTGTTCCCCACCGACCACGCCCTGTCCGACCACCGGCTGACCCTCACTCACACGGTCCTGGACTTCCTGAACCGCACGCTCCACCCCTGATGCCCTCTGGTGAGGTTTTGGAAAAGATCTATACTTTTGTCCGAAACTCCCCCGGCATCCTCCCTTCACCCTTCAGGAGGGCATCACCGTGGCAAGCAAGACGAAGACCCGTGTCGGACTGGTCGCCGGCGGGCTGGGCGCATATTGGCCGCAGTTCCCCGACCTCCTCCCCCAGCTCCAGCGATCGGCCGACCGGGTCTCCGAACGGATGCGGGAGCTGGACGCGGAGATCGTGGACGTCGGGTTCATCTCCGACGCCCAGGAGGGCGCGGTCGCGGCCGAGAAGCTGCGGGCCGCCGACTGCGATCTCATCGTCGGGTTCCTCACGACGTACATGACGGCCACCATGCTCGTGCCCATCGCGCAGCGCAGCGGCGCGCCCGTGCTGCTGATCAACCTGCAGCCGACCGAGTCGATGGACCACGCCACCTTCGACACCGGCCAGTGGCTCGCCTACTGCGGCGCCTGCCCGCTGCCCGAGATGGCCAACGCCTTCCAGCGGTGCGGCATCCCGTTCCGCTCGGTGTCGGGCTACCTGGAGGACGAGCGCGCCTGGACCCGCATCACGAGCTGGGTGCGGGCCGCCGGGGCCCGCGCGGCCCTGCGGCACGGCCGCCACGGCCTGATGGGACACCTCTATCCCGGCATGCTGGACGTCTCCACCGACCTCACGCTCGTCTCGGCGAACTTCGGCGGGCACGTCGAGGTGCTGGAGTTCGACGACCTGCGGGTACGCGTGGAGAAGGTCACCGACGCCGAGGTCGCCGCCAAGCGCGCCGAGACCGAGAAGATCTTCGAGCTGGCCGACAGCGTCAACGGCACCGACCTCGAGTGGGCCTGCCGCGTCTCCGTCGGCCTGGACCGGCTGGTGGAGGACTTCTCGCTGGACAGCCTGGCGTACTATCACCGCGGCCTGGACGGGGAGACGCACGAGCGGCTGGGAGCCGGGATGATCCTGGGCGCGTCCCTGCTCACCGCGCGCGGCATCCCGGCGGCCGGCGAGTACGAGCTGCGCACCAGCCTGGCCATGCTGATCATGGACCGGCTGGGCGCGGGCGGGTCGTTCACCGAGCTCCAGGCGCTGGACTTCCACCGGGGCCACGTCGAGATGGGACACGACGGCCCCGCGCACCTGGCCATCAGCGCCCGCAGGCCGCTCCTGCGCGGGCTCGGCGTCTACCACGGGAAGCGGGGGTGGGGTGTTTCCGTGGAGTTCGACGTCAAGCACGGGCCGGTGACGGCGTTCGGGATCATCCAGCGCCGCGACGGCCGCTTCGCCCTGGTGGCCTCGGAGGGCGAGACCGTGGACGGGCCGCACCTGCAGATCGGGAACACGACGTCCCGCGTGGACTTCGGCCGGGACCCCGGCGAGTGGACCGACGACTGGAGCGCCACCGGCATGTCCCACCACTGGGCCCTCGGCACCGGCCACCGCGGCGCGGAGCTCAAGGCCCTGGCCCATCTGATGGAAACGGACTACATCCAGGTGTGACCCCTGGGCGCCCCTGCCGGGCCCGGGCCGCCGCAGGGCCCCGGCAGGGGCGTTCGGAGGGCTACTTTTACCTCCGCTTGCCGATCGATCAACGGGCCGCGGGGCTGAGCGGGGTGCTCAAGCTGTCCGGGTGATCGCCGTTCAGGGCTTCAAGAATGTCCGAACGGGAGGGCCGCTTCATGACGAACATTTCGCAAACACGTCAAGCGAGATCTTCCTCAGCGCCCTTCCGCTAGATCTACGCCCTGGCGCACCGTAAGCAATCTGCTACGTACGTGCGTGTATTCTGCCCATATGCGAGGTTTCAGACAATTCGGGCGCTCGCACATCGTGAGCGAAACGGGCTGAGGCGGTGCAGGGAAACGGCGCCCTGGCGACCGGTTCGTCCCTCCTGGACGAGCTGCTGGTCGAAGCCGTCGTCAGCACACGGGCGCACATAGGCAACCTCTATCTCCTGGACGAGGACGGCGACGTCCTGAAGATGGCCAGCCAGCTGGGGCTTCCCCCCATGATCGCCAAGGCGTGGGCCAGGGTCAGGACCAACGACCGCGCGCCGATCGCCACGTCGGTGTGCGAGCAGCGGCTGGTCTGGGTCCCCGACAGGGAGGGCCTGGCACGCGAGTTCCCGTCGGCGGCGCTGTCCGTGCCGTACGACTTCGCGTCCGCCGCACACCCTCTCATGTCCCACGGCACCGTCTGGGGCGGCTTCGTGCTGTTGTGGCCGGCGGGACGGGTGACCCGGCTGACCCAGCGCCAGCTCGACCGGATCGAGGACATCAGCGCCCAGATGGCCGAGGTGCTCCAGGAGGCGGCCGAGCAGGGGCAGCCGATCAGGCCGGGCCCGCGGCCCCGCGTGCTGGACCCGAAGCGCAAGGCCGACCCGCGGCCCGACCTGGTCGCGCTCGACTGCCTGAACCGGCTGCCCGAGGGTTACGGCTCGCTGGACGTGAACGGGCGCGTGACCCTCGTGAGCGCCCCGGCCGCCGACCTGCTGTTCAGCTCCGCGTCCGATCTGCTCGGCAAACGTCTGACCGAGGCGCTGCCGTGGATGAACGACCCCGCGTACGAGGACGCCTACCGCGCCGCGGTCGTCGGCCGCCAGGTCACCCACTTCACGGCGCGCAACCCCGCCGGGCGCCAGCTGTCGTTCCGCTTCTTCCCCGGCCTGTCCGGGATCACCGTGCGCATCACTCCGGCCGTCGGCGCCCGTGGCCCGGGTCACCTGGTGGCCGGCGCCGAGCGGTCGTCACCGCACGTCGCGCTGCACGAGATCCTGCACCTGGCGACCAAGCTCTCGCGGGCCGTGACCGCGCAGGAGGTGGTCGACCTGGTGGCCGACCACGTCATGCCCGTCTACAACGTCCAGGCCCTGGCCATCCTGACCTCGAAGGGCGGCCGGCTGCGCGTGGACGCCTCGCGCGGCTACAGCCCTCAGGCCATCCAGGATTTCGACGGACGTCCCGTGATCCCGCCGGACCCGGCCAACCACTCCTTCGACGCCGGCCAGCCGTCGTTCTTCTCCACATGGGACGAACTACGCAAGGCGTATCCGGGCGCCATCCGCTCGGACGACATGTCCGCCTGGGCCTTCCTGCCGCTGGTCACCTCGGGTCATCCGATCGGCACGTGCGTCCTCGCCTACGACCGGCCGCACCAGTTCTGCGCCAACGAGCGGGCCACGCTGACGGCGCTCGCGGGGCTGATCGCGCAGGCGTACGAGCGGGCCCGGCTCTACGACGTCAAGCACCAGCTCGCCCAGTGCCTGCAGAAGAGCCTGCTGCCGCGCAGGCTGCCCGAGATCCCCGGCCTCGAACTGGCCGCCCACTACCTGCCCGCCACCCCGGGCATGGACATCGGCGGCGACTTCTACGACCTCATCCGCCTCAGCGACACCATGGCCGCGGCGGTCATCGGCGACGTGCAGGGCCACGACGTGACCGCGGCCGCCCTCATGGGCCAGGTGCGCACCGCCATCCACGCCCACGCCACCTCCGGGGCCAGCCCGGGCGAGGTGCTCGCGCGCACCAACCGGCTGCTCAGCGAGCTGTCCCCCGACCGGTTCACCAGCTGTCTGTACGTCAACATCGACCTGCGCAAGCGCATCGCCTGCCTGGCCAGCGCGGGGCACCTGCCGCCGCTGTTCGGCCGGCCCGGGTGGCGTACCGAGGCCATCGACTCGTCCCCCGGGCTGCTGCTCGGCGTGGACCCCGACGCCGAGTACGCCACCACGGAGGTGCCGATGCCGCCCGGCTCCGTGCTGGCCCTCTACACCGACGGCCTCATCGAGGAGCCGGGGCGCAGCATCGGCGAGGCCATCGACGACCTGGCGGAGCGCTTCATGCCCTCGTCCGGCCAGCCCCTGCACGACCTGGCGGAGTCGCTCATCAAGCAGGCCACGGCCGAGCAGCGCATGGACGACATCGCGGTGCTCCTCTGCAGGACGTGAGGCGTCGGCCGGCTGTGTCAGGGCTCGCGCACCGCGCGCCCCATCCTGGACAGCGCCTGGCGCAGGACGGCCGGCGAGGTGGCGAAGTTGAGCCGCACGCAGCCGGCCCCGCCGGAGCCGAACACGTGCCCCGAGCTCAGGGCCACGCGGGCGCGGTCGAGGAACGTGTTCGCCGGTCCCGCGACGTCGCTGACGACGCCGAGTTCGTCGCCCTGCAGGTCACTGTGCAGGCCGAGCCAGGTGCAGTCGAGCCAGGCGAGGTAGGTGCCCTCGGGCGGCCGGTAGTGCGCCTCGGGGAGGTGTTCTTCGATCAGTTGGCCTAGAAGGGTGCGATTCGCGTCGAGTCCGCGTATCAGCTCGTCGAGCCAGGTTCCGCCCTCGCGGAACGCCGCGGTGTGCGCGATGACGCCCAGATGGCTGGGGCCGTGGCTGACTTCCTCGGGCATGCGCCGAAGGTCGTCAGCGGCGTCGGGGCCCGCGATGACCAGGGCGGCTTTGAGACCGGCGAGGTTCCAGGCCTTGGACGCGGAGGTCAGCGCGAAGCCGTTCTCGGATCCTTCGATGCTGAGGAACGGGATGAAGGTGGCTCCGGGCAGCACGAGGGGGGCGTGGACCTCATCGGCGATCACCCGGATGCCGTGCTTTCCGGCGAGCCGGGCGATCGCCTGCAGTTCTTCACGCGTGTGGACGACGCCGGTCGGGTTGTGCGGGTTGCTCATGAGGAACGCGGCGCGACGGCCTTGGCTCCGCGCGCGTACGAATGCCTCTTCCAGGGTGTCGAGGTCGACCCGCAGGTCCGGGCCGAGCCTCGCTTCGACGATCTTCCTGGCGTCGTGCGTGACGAACGCGTAGAAGGGCGGATAGACGGGCGAGCACACGACGACCGCGTCCCCGGGGGCGGTGATCAGGCGGAGGACTTCGACGATGCCCATCATGACGTCGGGCACGACGGCCGTGCGCTCGATGCGAACGCCGTCCCACCGCCATCTCTCCTGGGCGAACTCCGCGAGAGCCTCGGCATAGGCGGTCCCGTACGGGTATCCGGTGTCGCCGAGGTCGATCGCCCTGTGCAGCGCTTCGGCGATGGGAGGAGCCAGCGGCACGTCCATCTCCGCCACCCAGAGCGGCAGCACGTCAGCAGGGTGGACGCGCCACTTCATGCTCGTGCGCTCGCGTAGCTGTTCGAGCGACAGCCGCACGAGAGGATCGGCCCGCTGGGCCTCCGGGACTTCGGAACCCGCCCTCTTCATCACTCGTGACCCTCTCCCGCCTCTACGGTTCGAATCTGATCCGTCCGACGACGGACGGCGTGGCGCGGCTGACCATCACCTCGCCGCGCTCGACGGCGGTCTCCCGCACCCCGAACCGGGCCCCGAGGCTCTCCTGGACCCCGATCACCGCGCTCTCGGCGCGGGAGGCCGCCTCCGCGTCCCCGAACATCGTGATCGTCATCACCGTCCCGCCGCCGGTGTCGACGGCGGTGTAGAGGACCGATCCCACCTGTTCGGGGACGCGGTCGGCGAACTCCCGGTCCACGTGCTTCACCATCTCGGTGATCGCGCTCGCGTCCGCGCTGTAGTGCCTGACTATCGCATACATGCGGATTACGCTATATCCCCATACGAGGACTTTCAAGTCCCCAAATAAGGACTTAAACCACAGCCCCCGAGGCACGCCGGCGCTTGACGGGCGGCCCAGGAGGCGGCTTCCGGTCGAACCGCGACAGCCAGACGGCCAGCGGCCCGGCCACGAAGGCGGACGACAGCGTGCCCGCCACGATCCCCGTCACCAGCGCCAGCGCGAAGTCCCGCAGGGAGTCCCCGCCGAAGGCCATGAGCGCGAGCAGGATGAACAGCGCGCCGAGGCCGGTGTTGACCGTGCGCGGCATGGTCTGCAGGATGGCCGAGTTCACCGCCGTGGCGAACGGGTTACGGAGCGACCAGAGCTCGCGTACCCGGTCGAAGACCACGACCTTGTCGTTGACCGAGTAGCCGACGATGGTCAGCATCGCGGCCAGGAAGATCCCGTCGACCGGCTTGCCGAGCCACGCGAACATGCCCGCCACCACGGTCACGTCCACCAGCAGCGCCAGCACCGCCGCCGCGCCGAACGTCCACCTGAACCTGATCGCCAGGTAGGCCAGCTGCATGGACACGGCCACGCCGAGCGCGACGAGGGCGTTGCGGCGCAGCTCCTGGCCCAGGCTCGGGCCGACGAACTCCTCGCTCCGCTTGGTCACCTCCCCCGCCTGCCGCTCCAGCTCCTGCTCGATCCTGGCCACGTCGTCCAGGCCGAGCCGCCCGGCGCGTACGGTGACGCCGTCGCCGCTCGCCTGCACGACCGCCGAGGGGAACCCGGCCCGCGAGACGGCCTGCCCGGCCGCGTCGGCCGACAGGGGCTTCGCGGTGGCGAACTCGACGAGCCGCCCGCCGGTGAACTCCACGCCGAAGTTCAGCCCGCGGGCGAGCAGCCCGGCGACGGCCGCCGCCACCAGCGTGCCCGCGATCGCCAGCCACAGCCTCCTGGCCTTCATGAGCTGGGGGTTCCTGCGCGTCAGCCAGGTCCGTACGGCTCCCGGCGAGCCCAGGCCCGACAGGCGCGGCCCGACCCGCCCGATGACGGCGTGGGCGAGCACGCGGGTGATCAGCATGGCCGAGACCAGCGAGGCCAGCACGCCGACGGCCAGCGTCACGCCGAAGCCCTTGACCGGCCCCGAGGCCAGCCAGAACAGCAGGCCCGCGGCGATGAGGGTGGTGACGTTGGAGTCGGCGATGGCACTCCAGGCGTTCCTGAACCCCCGGTTCAGGGCCGCCTTCAGCCCGCGGCCGCGTCCCTGGTCGTACTCCTCCCTGGCCCGCTCGAAGACCAGCACGTTGGCGTCGATGGCCATGCCGATCGCCAGCACGAACCCGGCCAGCCCGGGCAGCGTGAACGTCGCCCCCATCGCCACCAGCGCCGCGTACGAGATCAGGCCGTAGCAGGCGAGCGCGATCGTCGAGAGCAGCCCGGACATCCGGTAGACCGCGACGATGAAGGCGGCCGTCAGGACCAGCCCGGCGACCGCCGCCTTGGCGCTCGCCTCGATGGCCGCCGCGCCGAGCGTCGGGCCGACCGTGCGCTGCTCGACGATGGTGAGCGGCACGGGCAGCGCGCCGCCCTTGATCAGCACGGCCAGGTCGCGGGCCTCTTCGTGGGTGAACGAGCCCGTGATGTCGGCGCTCCCGCCCGGGATGCCGGTACGGCAGGGGATCGACGGGTCGAGCGGCGGCGAGGAGATGACCTCGTCGTCGAGCACGATCGCGATCCGGCGCTTGGGGTCGCCCACCGGCTCGCACGCCGCCGCGCCGCTCATCCGCTGCCAGGCGCCGGCGTCGCGGAAGTCGATGCTCACCCACCAGCCGGGGCCGCGCTGGGGGTCGCTCTGCTCGACGGCGTCGGCGATGCCGTCGCCGGTGATGGCGGCGGGCCCGAGCCGCAATTGCCCGCCGTTCTCGTCGCGTACGCCGCCCTCGTCACCGAGGACGGGGTGGAAGGCGAGCTGCGCGGTACGGCCGATGACCTCGGCCGCCTGCCGCGGGTCGAGCACGCCGGGCAGCTCGACGATGATCCGCCGCTCGCCGGAGCGGACCAGGGTGGGATCGACCACGCCGAGCGCGTCCGCCCGCTGGCGGAGCACGTCGAGGGCGCGGTCGGTGGCGGCCGAGTCGGCCTTGACGGTGGGCGAGTCTCTCGTCTCGAAGACGAGCTGGGTGCCACCGCGCAGGTCCAGGCCCAGGCGCGGGGCGCTGACCAGGGCCAGGACCGAGGAGATCGCGATGACGGCAAGGGCCGTCACCGCACGCCAAACAGGCGCACGGAACATGAAAGCCTCCACAGGCTCAGATGTGCGAAAAGGGGATCTTCAGCACCCTGTGGAGGGAGGCCCCCGCGCGGGGGCCGCCGCCGGCCGGCGGTCGGCGGGGACGTCGGCGGCCGGGCTCGCGACCACGGCCACCCAGGCCCGCCGCGGCCGCGGCAGGACCGACGGCAGCACGGCCGGCCCCGCGGGTCCGGCGGTGCCGAGCAGGCCGTGCCGGGCCTGACCCACGGCCTCCCGGTACGGCTCCCGCTGGAGCCCCGGGTGTTCCTGGACCCTCGCCTGCACCGCCACGACGTGCGAGGCGACCTGGGCGTGGGCGGAGGGCGGCAGGAACCACGACAGGAGAAGGAGCAACGCGGCAGGCAGCCTGGTGCGCATGTCGCCTCCTTCTCCTCGAGCCTCAACCTAGCCCAGGAAAGGCCTCACCGGGGTGCGGGTCGTTCAGGGACGAGGGCCGAGCTGGAAGTGCCAGACGACCGCGACCGGCATGCCGCTCATGGCCGCGTCCGCGGCCTCCGGGCACCAGTGCACGATCTCCCAGGAGCCCTGCGGCGGGAGCGGGTCCGGCGGGCTCCCCCTCCAGGCCCAGCGGTACCCGGCTCCGGGCGGCTCCACGGAATATCCCGGCGCCATGCTACTTTCTATACGTGTATAAAAACCCTTGGGCCGCCATCGGCGTGCTCGCGTTCGGCGTGGCCGTCGGGACGCTGCAGATGACGGCGGTGGTGCCGATGCTGCCCGTCCTGCAGCGGCAGCTCCACGCGCCCCTGACCGCCGTCTCCTGGGCCCTCACCGCCGCCCTGCTCTCCGGCGCGGTCACCATCCCGCTGCTGTCGCGGCTCGGCGACCTCTACGGCCGGCGCCCCGTGGCGCTGGCCGCGCTGGGCCTGCTGGTGGCCGGATCGGTGCTCAGCGCCCTCGCCACCACGCTGCCCGTCATGATCGCCGGCCGGGTGCTGCAGGGCGTGGCCGCGTCCTTACTCCCCCTGGCCATCGGCATCGCCAGGCAGGCCGTGGCGCGGGACCGGCTCCCGACGGCCATCGGCGTGCTGAGCGCGATGATCGGGCTCGGCAGCGGCGCGGGCATGATCCTCGCGGGCCTGGCCGGGGGCACCTACCAGGCGCTGTTCTGGATCCTGGCCGGGCTGGGCGCGGCGAGCCTCGCCCTGGTCGTCGTCTTCGTGCGCGAGCCCGCCGGCCCCGCGCTGCGCGGGCGCCCCGACGTGGCGGGCGCGATCCTGACGGCCGGCTGGCTGGTCTGCCTGCTGCTGGCCATCAGCCAGGGCGCGGCCTGGGGCTGGACGTCGCCAGGCGTCCTCGGGCTGTCGGTGGCGGGCGCGGTGCTGTTCGGCGGGTGGGTGGTGCAGGCCCGGCGGAGCGCGTCACCGCTGATCGAGATCCCGATGCTGCTCCACCGCGGCACGGTCGGGGCGACGGTGGCCTCGCTGCTGCTCGGGTTCGCGCTGTTCGGCACGATCACCACGTTGTCGGCCGTGGCCCAGGCGCAGGGCGCCTCGGTGCTGCGGGTGGGCCTGTACCTGCTGCCGGCGGCGCTGCTGATGCTGGCCGTGTCGCTGTCGGCGGGCCGCCTGATGCGCAGGTTCTCGGCGTCCGCGCTGGTCGGCGCCGGGTCGGTGCTGGTGGCCTGCACGGCGTTCGGGCTGGCCACCTCCTCCGGGACGCCCCTCGGCCTGTACGCGGCCTCAGCCGTCCTGGGCGTCGGCATCGGCCTCGGGTACGCGGCGCTCGGCACGATGGCGGTCGAGCACGTCGAGCCGGCCAAGACGGCGGCGGCCGGCGGCGTGAACGCCCTGGTCAGGCTCGTCGGCAGCAGCCTGGCCGGAGCCGTGACGGGGGCCGTGCTGTCCGGCGCCGGAGCGGGATGGAGCTTCGCGATCGCGGGCTGCGCGGCCGTCGTCTCCGCGGTCTTCAGCTACGTGAACGGCGTCCTCGCCCGGTTCCCGCTGGCCGCGCCCGTGCCCGCGTGCGACGATCAATAGCGGCACCCCAACATCCCCCGGGGAGGGTCGATGCCCGGTCTGTCGTTCGAGCCCCTGACCCCGACGAGCTTTCTCGAACGGTCGGCGGCCGTGTTCGCGCGGCGGGTCGCGGTCGTGGACGGGGAGCTCGCGTTCACGTACGCGGAGCTGTGGGAGCGGGTGCGGCGGCTGGCCGGCGGGCTCGCCGCGACCGGGGTGCGGCCGGGCGACCGGGTGGCGGCGCTGAGCGCCAACGGTCACCTGCTGCTGGAGGCGACGTTCGGCGTGCCGGCGGCCGGCGCGGTCCTGGTGCCGATGAACATCCGGCTGTCACGAGCGGGACGACCGGGCGGCCGAAGGGCGTCGTCTACCACCACCGGGGCGCCTACCTGCAGGCCCTGGCCATGGCCATGCACACCCGGCTCGACGCCGCGAGCGGCTACCTGTGGACCCTGCCCATGTTCCACTGCCACGGGTGGTCCTTCCCCTGGGCGGTGACCCTGGCCGGCGGCCGCCACGTCTGCCTGCGCAAGGTGGAGCCGGGAACGGCCTGGCGGCTGATCCGCGAGCAGCGCGTCACCCACCTGTGCGGCGCCCCGACGGTGCTCACGTCCCTGCTGGCCCACCCGGCCGCGCCCGCCGACCCGCTCGAACCGCGCCTGCTCGCCTGCGTGGGCGGCGCGCCGCCGAGCCCCGTCCTGCTCGGGCGGGCGCTGCGGGCGGGGATCGACGTGATCCACCTGTACGGGCTCACCGAGACGTACGGACCAGCGGTGATCTGCCAGCCGCAGCCCGAGTGGCGCGACCTGGACGTCGGCGAGCTGGCCGCCCTGACCGCCAGGCAGGGCGTGGGCAACGTGATCGCCCAGCGGATCAGGGTCGTCGACGACAAGGGCGGCGACGTGCCGGCCGACGCCACCACGGTCGGCGAGATCGCGGTACGCGGCAACGACGTCATGGTGGGTTACCACCGCGACCCCGAGGCCACGGCCGGGGCCGCGCCCGACGGCTGGTTCCGGACCGGCGACCTGGCGGTGCTGCACCCCGACGGCTACGTGCGGCTGGTGGACCGCGCGAAGGACGTGATCATCTCGGGCGGCGAGAACATCGCCTCGGTCGAGGTGGAGAACGCCCTGGTGAGCCATCCGGCGGTGGAGGAGGCCGCGGTCGTCGCGCGGCCCGACGCCCACTGGGGCGAGGTGCCCGTGGCTTACGTGAGCCTGGCCGCCGGGTGGAGGGCCACCGAGGCCGAGCTGATCGAGCACGTACGGGGGCGGATCGCGCGCTTCAAGGCGCCCAAGGCGGTGTCCTTCTGCGAGCTGCCGAAGACCTCCACGGGAAAGATCCAGAAGACCGTGCTCAGGGAGCGGGCGGCGCGCACAGACCTAGCTCGACCAGAGCCTGAGCGATCTTGACGGCCTCGGCGGGGTTGCCGGAGAGCTCGCTGACCTTCACGGGGCCGCTCGTGAGGAGTTCGCAGGCCGCCGCGACCGCGCCCGGCACGCGGAAGGTCCGGTCGCCGGTCTTGATCCGCGACTCGCCGATCAGCGGCCAGGTGCCGGGACGCAGCGCGATCCGGTCGGACAGCCCGATCGAGACGCCGAGCAGCGCCTGGCTGAAGAGTCCGCCCTGGTGCGCCTCCCCGAAGGCGGGCCTGCTGTAGATCATCTCGTGGACGGCGGGCGCGGTGGCGGCCTCGGTCAGCGCCGCCGCGAGACGGTCGGCGTACTGCCTGACCATGGGCTGGACGCGCTCGGCGAGGCCGGCGCCCATGGGCAGCGCCACGGCGTACTCGTCGGAGCGCAGGAGGTCGGTGACGAACCCCTTCAGCAGGCCCGCCCAGGTCAGGGTGTTGACGCTGATCGTGATGTGGACGGAGGCGGAGGCGGCCGTCCGCACCAGGTGCGGCATCCCGCGCGGGACGTGGAGCACGTCGCCCGCGCGCAGCTCGTACGTGGAGCCGTCGCCCTCGGTGGCGACGACCTTCCCGCCGCCGGGGTTCGGCACGATGTCGTCGAACAGCGTCCACTGCTTGGCGCCGTGCGCCTGGATCACGATGATGTCCTGGGCGTCGCAGTGGACGTCGAACGCCCGCGCGCCCGGCGGCGCGACATAGACGTTGGCGTCCACGGGGTGCCCGACGTCCCGCTCGACGGTCTTGCAGAGCTCGTGCAGGCGCGGGAGCAGGAGGTTCACGGTGCCCAGGACGAGGGTCGCGCCCTCGCGGTAGAGCCGGACCACCTTGCCCGGATCGACCACGTCGTCGAGACCGGCGTAGCCGAAGGTCGACGGCGACGTGTAGTGGGCCGAGGGGATGACGGCCCCGTCCTTGACCACGCGGATCCCGGGCGCCCGCAGGCCGCTGCCGGTGAGGACGCGGTCGACGTCCGCCACGGAGGCGATCTCGCCGGGATCCGGCACCGCGCCCGGACGGAAGACCGCCCGCCGGGCCGGGAATTCGTCCCCCACGAGGTCGGCGAGGCTCAACATGGTCCATCTCCTCATAAGTCAGTCGAGCAGCAGGGCGGCGTCCCAGCCCGTCGCGGGTGGCCGGCCGGCCGCGTAGTGGTGCAGCGCGAGCGCGATCCCGGCCGCTCCTTCGAGCAACCCCACGCGGTCCGGAGCCACCTCGGCGCCTCCCGTCGCGGAGTACCGGAAGCCGAACGGGGCCTCGGGGCGGAACTCGCCGGCGACCCGCGCGGCCAGCCCGTCGGCCGCTTCGAGCAGTGCCTCGTCGCCGGTCTCCCGCGCCACGCGGCAGGTGACGTGCAGCATCCCGGCCCAGCCGTGGCACAGGCCCGCGTCGACCATGCCCCATTCGTCCCAGGGGCGGGCGAGCGCCGTGCGCAGCCCGAGCAGGGCGGCCTCCCGCCACTCCGGCCGGTCGAGCGCCTGCCCCGCCAGGAAGAGGGCGCGGGCGACGCCCGCGGCGCCGTAGCACCACGCGGGCCGGGTGGGCGGCCTGGCGGGGACGGCTCGCTCGAGCTGCTGCCGCAGGGGGACGACGGGCGGCCAGGAGCCGTCGTGCGCCCATTCGAGCAGCCAGGTCGCGATGCGCTCCATCGCCTCCTCATGACCCGGCAGCCGGAAGCCCTCGCGGTGGGCGATGGCGAGCAGGGCCAGCGGGCCGGGGATCCCGTGGGCGAGGCCGAGGTTGAAGTGGCCCTCGCCGGCGGGCGCGCCCATGACGGAGGCGTGCGACACGAGCCAGCCGGGGACGTTCTCCGAGCTCGGCTCGGTCAGGGCGATCAGGTACGCCAGCGGCTCCGTGTCGCCGTACGACAGCGCCAGGCGGCCCAGGCCGGTGAGCCCCTCGATGACGTCGTAGGCGCTGAAGCGCACCTCGCCCCGGCGCGTCTCGTCCTCGGCGCGATGCTTGATCAGCTCCCGCACGGCCGGCTCCGCGCGGGCCAGCAGCCCGGCGTAGTCGCCCGGCCGGCTCACCGCCGCCCTGATCGCGAACAGCAGCGCCGGCAGCCCGTCGATCAGCCCGTGCCGCCCCGCCTGGGATCTGGCGGCGGCGGCGAGGAACGCGTGGGCGCTCTCGCGGCGGCCGAGCTCGCTGTGCAGGAGCGCGACGCCGAGATAGCCCTCGTTCAGCGACATCGCGTGCCAGACCAGCGGCTGCCGGCCGTCGGAGAGCCGGTCCTGGTTGGCCGAGGCCACCCGGGCCACCTCCACGGGGTCGGCCAGCCGCCGCGCGACCTCCTCGACGATCTCCGCTATCTCTGTCATCGCCCGTGCCTCGCCCGGTCGCGGAGGGCCTGGACGGCGCCGCGGGCGATGGCGTACGAGGCGCTCTCGGCGGTCTTGGAGGCGCCGACCAGCCGGTTGTGATGCATGTGCAGCAGCGCCTGGAGGGGTGACCTGCGCCTCAGCGAGCGGATCAGCTCGCCGTACGCGGCCACCGCCGGCCTTCGGGCCCGCCAGATCTCCTCCAGCCGCGGGTCGAGGCCCGCGCCGCCGACGACCTCGACGGCGTTGCGCCTGATCGCCTGGAACGCGCGATGGTGCTCGTCCACCGGGTACTCGGCCAGCAGCCGCTCCTCCCACCCCGGCCCGTGGAAGGCGCGGGCCAGGTCGGCGTAGTTGGCCGCGGCGAGAAGCTCCGGCCGCAGGTCGAGCTGGAGGCGCAGCTGCGCCAGCACCGCGTCGCTGTCGGCCGCGAACACCCGCTCGGCCGCCTCCAGCGCCTCCGCCCCGCCGTACCGGTCGATCTCCGGCTCGTACGTGTCGAGCTGCACGGTGCGGGCGAGCCCGGCCCGGCACAGGTCGGCGGCCCAGTCGTGCACCAGGGGCAGCACGCCGCGGTGGAGCAGGGCCGGATCCCCGTGGAAGCGCAGGCGCAGGTGGGCGGCGGGATCGAAGTAGCGGATGAAGAACCAGCGGTCGACGCCCTCGGGCAGCGCGTCCAGCAGGACGGGGAGCCGCTGCCTGAGCAGGTCCGTGTGCCGGTCGGCCGAGGCGTACAGCTTGGCGAACAGCCACTCGCCGCCGGGATGGTGCCGCACGACCTGCGTCCCCGCGCGGGCCGAGGTGCGCACCGCGGGCTCCGGCGCGGCCGAGCGGAGCGTCACGACCACCTCGTTGGCGTGGCCGCCCAGCCAGGCCGTCCCGAACCCGGTGCCGCCCGGCGACTCCACCAGCAGGGTGCTCGGCCTGCGGGCCAGCTCGTCGCGGAGGATCCGGCGGTGCAGCGGGGCGTCGAGGTCGAGCCCGATGCGGTTGTCGCCGTTGGTCAGGTAGACCTCGTCCGGCACCCGCCACCGCTCGCGCCAGGCGTCGAAGCTCCGGTCCCAGTCGGCGTCCGGCGCCTTCTTGTCGTTGAGCTCGGCGGCGGGCCTCCAGATCGCCGAGGCCAGGATCGTGCGGTCGCGGCGCACGCGCGGCAGGAACGGCAGCGTGGCGCCCGCTCCGGCCCAGTCCCAAACCTGGCACGCCCGGTGCCGGTCCTCGCCCAGCTCGTAGATGAAGCGGACCAGCTCCAGGGCGACGCGGGGGACCACAAGCATGTGGAGGGTGGCGGGCACGATCTCCGTGCCGAGCCGCGGGCAGAACAGGAACAGCCGCTCGCCGGTGGCCCCCACCGCCAAATCGTCGAGGGTGAGCACCGACGGGTCGCCGCGGTCGGCGTACCGGCCGATGGGCAGCGTGCGGTCGGCCAGGATCGGCACGCGGGCCACGTTCGAGATCCGCGACCACGCCGGCTGGAACGTCACCTGCGCCGGCACCGCGCCCCCGCCCTCGCGCCACAGCCGCGCCGTCTGGTCGCGCAGCTCACCGAGGAGGTACGTGAACCGCCCGCTCAGGGCCCCGCCACGGCGCGAGATCGGCATGTTCGCGAGCACCAGCCGGAAGTCGCCCCGGTCCAGCGCCTCCACCGAGTCGGCCAGCAGGTGGGCGCCGATCTCCAGCACCTCGGGCAACCGCCCGTCGTCCGCGGTGGCCAGCCGGGCGAGCGTGGCGTCGTCCAGCTCCACCTCGCGCACGCCGTCGAAGACCGCGCCCTGGGCCAGCTCGCCGAGCACCTTGTCGCGGTAGCGGTTTCGCTCGGGGTCGGCGTCCGCGCGCTCGGAGGCCCGGTAGCCGGCCGGGGCGCCCAGCCCGAACTCGGGGTCCAGCAGCTCCTTGATCGGGACGAGCCGGGCGATGCCGTACCTCGTCACGAACTCCTCGAAGTAGCGGCGCAGAGCGTCGGAGCCCTGGTCGGGCGGGGTGATGCGGGTCAGGACGCCGGACATGGACTCGAACTCGGCCGCCACCTCGCGCGGGAGCCGCACGTCCACGTCGAGCTTCAGGTCCACGTGCGGCGCGTGGTGGTCGGGGCGCAACCGCCTGGTGGCGCGGAGCAGGTCGTTCCAGGCGAACATCCCCTCGCCCGGCGCGGGCTCGGTGTAGGCGCGCAGCGCCGCGGAGACCGCCGCGAGCCCCTCGTCGGGCGGCAACCGGCTCGCGACGTGCGCGACCGGGTCGGGGGCGTCGTCGGGGGGAACCAGCTCGGTCAGCAGCACCGTACGCTCGACGAGCTGCGCGAGCACACCCTCCACCTGCTCGCGCGTCCCCTGCGGGAAGGCCGCGCGGAGCTGGTCCGCCAGCTCGCCGAACAGCACCGGCCGCCGCGCCCGCTCCATCACCGCGCGGACCAGAGCGGTCAGGCGGACCGACACCTCGAGCACCGCGCCCTCGCCGTCCTGCGGGAGGTACGGCAGGGCCAGCCGGTCGCCGCGGGCGAAGCACAGGTCGTTGAGCACGACCCGCAACCGCCGCAGCACCTCGGGGTCGCGCTCGTGGTCGCGGATCAGCGCGAGCAGCCAGGCCGTGTCGGGGCGCACCCCCTTCTGGTGGTGCGCGCCGATCCTGGCCTTGGCCGAGTCGTCGAAGCGGGCCGCCGCCACCCCCGCCATCAGGCCGAACGGAGTCGGCCTGGTGGCCATGCGCAGCACGTAGCGGGTCGCGGAGACGACGGCGCGGCGCAACTTCTTCGGGTCGACCGGGCGACCCTCGTGCACGGCGTCGAGCGTGTGGGCGAGCGACGGGCTGGAGACCGCGATCGCCTCCCTGACCAGCGGGTCGGCGGTGACGGTCCGGAGGTATCCCGCCGGGTCGCCGTGGTCGCTGCGCGTCTCGTGCCCGCGCGCCGCCGGGAGCGCGCCCATCCGCAGCAACGCGAAGTCGGCGGCGATGAATCCTGCCTTGTCGGTCACCCGCTGCCCCCTTGCCTCTGTCCGGGTTGACTGAGGACCGTACCATCGATTTTCTCCGACCGTAAAACCCTTTCAAGTTATTCGAAACGGCGGCCTCAAGTCCGTCCGCTCTGTAAGGTCACTCCCCGATCAACTCTTACGAGGGAAATCAACGAAGAAAGGCAGACGATATGAGCCCAGTGGCCCAGATCGACCTCAGCGAGGACGTGTTCGACCTCGACATCGAACTCGTCATGGAGTCCGGCGCCGTGCCGTCGATCTACGCCTGCAGCGGCTCCGACGAGACCTGCGGGACCCAGGTGTCGTGGAGCGGGACGTGCGCCCACACGCAGGACTGCGGCACGTGTACGCCCACGTACGGGGCCAAGGCGCCGGGCCGGTGCATCTGATCACCGACGCACGTAGGGCCGCCGCCCTGGCCATCGCGCAAGAGGTGGCGGCCCGCCTGGCCCGGCCGGAAACCCTTTCTCCGGCCCCTTCTCCGGGGCCTGATTCGCTGGCGCGCGGAAAACTCGGACTAGTCCCGCTTTATGCGGTGCTGGATGGCCTGGCGCCGAATTCAGAATGGGACGTGTCCGGGCATCATATTCTTAAGGACGTCACATTTAGCGGACCGGCGGGAACGGCCGGACTTTTCTCCGGCGGGCTCGCCGGATTCGGGGTCGCGGCGGCGCTGATGGGGCGGCGCGCGGGCCGTTACGGGAAGGTGCTCGGGCGGCTCGACGCGGCGGTGGGGCCCGTGGCGGGCCACGATCTCATCGACGGGACGGCGGGCGCCGCCGCCTACCTGCTCATGAGACCTCCGTCCCCCGGCCTGGAGGCCGTGGCCCGCGATCTCGTGCGGGGCGCCTCGGCGTGCCCGCCGTTCCCCATGCGCCGGATCCCGCCGGGCTGGTCCGTCGGGGACGGATACGCCGACTGCGGCCTGGCCCACGGGGTCGCGGGGCCGCTCGCCGTACTGTCCCTGCTCAGCGGGCAGGTCGGGGAGCTCGCGCGGCCCGCCGTGCAGGCGCTGGCCGAGTGGCTGCTCGACGCGGCGGTCCAGGACGAGTGGGGGACGGCGTGGCCCGCGGGTGTGGACGGCGCGCGGACGTACTCCTCGCCGCGGCGGGCGTCGTGGTGCTACGGGGTTCCGGGCGTGGCGCGGGCGCTGTGGCTGGCCGGGGAGACGCTGGACGAGCCCCGCTACCGCCGCGCCGCCCGCGCCGCGATGGCCGAGCTGCTCGAAGCCCCGGACGGGTGGGGGCTGGAATCGCTCGGCGTGTGTCACGGGCTCGCCGGGCTGATGCTGATGACGGCGACCTTCACGGGCGCTGAGTTCGGAACGGCGGTGGAGATGCTCTTCGATCGGCTGTGCGCCGCCTACGACAGCCGCCTGCCGCTCGGCTTCGACGTGGCCGGACCCGGCCTGCTCAACGGCGCGGCGGGGATCGCCCTCGCGCTGCTGGCCGTGACGGGTGACCTGGAGGCCGCGCCCATGTTCCTGGCGGCCTGATGGGGCGGCATCGCGCGGGCGCCCACGACGCGTCGGTCCGCGGGGTCCCCGGGCGCGACCCGCTGTTCGGCCGGGGCATCCGCCTGTCGATCGGCCAGCTCAAGCACGAAGGGGCGGGACTGCGTACCGGCTTCGTGTCGATGCTGCGCGAGTTGCCCGGCCTGATCTCGGTCACGGTGCGGCTGGCGCGGCAGGCGGCGCCGAGGGCCCTCGTCGCCGTACTGGTCGCCGAGTTCCTCGGCGGGGTGGCGACGGTGGTCACGCTGCTGGCCACGTACCGGGTGCTCGTGCCTCTCATGACCGGCGGCCCGACGGCGGAGCGGATCGCGGCGGGCGTCCCCGCGCTGACCGCGATGGCCGGCGCGGCCGCGACCGGCAGCGTCATGCGGGCGATCAGCAAGGCGGCGGTCAGCCGGCTGGGGCCCAAGATCGAACGCCTGGCCTACACGCGCCTCCTGGAGGGGGCCGCCGGCGCGGAGCTGGCGGCGCTGGAGGAGGCGGGGTTCCACAACCTCCTGGAAGCCGCCAGGCAGGGCACCCGCTCGGCGCGCATCGTGATCACGCAGGCGGCCCAGCTGCTCGCCGGGCTCACCACCCTGCTCGCCGTCGGGAGCGTGCTCGGGGTGCTCCATCCGCTGCTCCTGCCGCTCCTGCTGGCCACGGTCGTGCCGAAGGGCTGGAGCGCCGTACGCTCGGCCCGCGCCCGCTTCGCCTCCGTCAAGCGGCAACTGGAGCTCACCCGGCAGCTCGAGGTGCTCAGCGGGCTGCTCACCCGGCCCGACGTCGCACCTGAGATCCGCGCCCACGGCGCGGGCCCGTTCCTGCTCGGGCACTACGGCCGGCTCTCCTCGCGGGCCGAGGGCGAACAGGCCCGGCTGGGCCAGGACGAGGCCCGCCTCTCGCTCGCCGGGGACGCCGTCTCCGGCGTCGCGACCGCGATCACGTACGCCACCCTCGCGGGGCTGCTGATCGCCGACGCCATCCCGCTCGCCGCCGCCGGTGCCGCCGTCATCGCCATCCGCACCGCCAAGGCCGGGCTGACCAGCCTGGTGATGTCGATCAACCAGGTGTACGAGCAGGGCCTGTTCGTCATGGAATGGGAACGGGCCTGCGCGGAGGCCGCCAGGCAGCGCATGCGCAGCGGACCCGTACCCCTTCCGCCGCACCCCGTCGAGATCCGGGCCGACAACCTCACCTTCGCCTACCCCGGGCAGGCCCGGCCCGCGCTCGACGGCGTCAGCGTCCGGATCCTGCCGGGCGAGATCGTGGCCCTCGTCGGCGCCAACGGCTCCGGCAAGAGCACCCTGGCCAAGCTGCTGGCCGGGCTCTACCTGCCGACCGGCGGCAGCGTCAGCTGGGGCGGCGTACCCATCGAGCTCCTGAGCCGCCGCAGCGTCTTCGACCGGGTCGCCCTCGTCGCTCAGGACTTCGCCCGCTGGCCCGCCACGGCCCGCGTCAACCTGGCCCTCGGCCGCGCCGACCAGGCCGAGGACCGCGAACGCCTGAGGCGCGCCGGTGCGGCCAGCGGCGCGGACGCCGTGGTGGCCTCCCTCCCCGACGGCTGGGAGACGCTGCTGGCCCGGGAGTTCATGGGCGGGACCGAGCTGTCGGGAGGGCAGTGGCAGCGCATCGGGCTGGGCCGCGCGTGGTTCCGGGACGCGTCCGTGCTCGTCTTCGACGAACCGACCTCGGCGCTCGACCCGAGGGCGGAGATCGAGATCTTCGACAAGGTCGCGGGCCTGGCCGCCATCGGGCGCACGGTCATCCTCATCACCCACCGCCTCACGTCGGTGACGCGCGCGGACCGCATCTACGTGTTCGAGGGCGGGAAGGTCGTGGAGCACGGCACCCACCAGAGCCTGATGCGCGTGGGCGGCTCATACGCCGCCCTGTACCGCCTCCAAGCCACCCAATACGCCCACGCCGACTAACCCCCGCCCGCCTTGGGACGGAGCGGGGCCAGCGCGAGGCGGGGTGGACGCGAGGCGGACGCGGGGCGAGGCGGACCAGCGGGGCCGGGCGGATGGGCAGGGCGGGGCCGAGCGCGGCCGTGCACCGGGGCTGGCCGAGCGGACGGCAGCACCGGCCGACGGCTCCCCTCCTCGCGCTCCCCCGAAGGACCCAGCCGTAGTACGGGCCGCACTTCGGCTGGGGTCCCTCGGGGAGACGCGCGGTAAAACCGCCCCGTCGCCGACGTACGCCGAGCCAGCCGAACGGCGGGCCGGGTGAGCGGGCCAGGTGGACGGGGCGGGTGGGTGGGGTGGGTGGGCGGGGTGGGCATTGCCGTCGACGGGCGCTCAGGCGGCCGGGTGGCGGGGCCTGACCTCGGGGGTTAGGCGGGTGGGGTGGGGTGGAAGGAGGTGTCGGCGTGGAACAGGGCGGTCCCGTCGTTGGCCTCGAAGCGGATCAGGAAGTCGCGATGCCGCAGGTAGTGCCCCTCGGGGTCGACGAAGGAGTAGGCCTTGGCGTCGTCCAGACCGGGCACGACGCGAAGGGTGACCGGCTCCGCCCCGAGCCGGCCCGTCGCCTGGATGTACGCCTGCGGGCGGTTGACCGACCGGAACACCCTCGGCACCCCCGTCGCGAGCAGCCCGCCGCCGCTCCCCGCCGTGGCGCGGGTGAAGGTCAGGGTGCCGAAGCCGAGGTGGTCGTACTTGGAGCCGCCGTAGTCCCCACCGCCCCCTTCCGCGTAGCCGTACAGGTCGATGCCCTGGTTCCAGGCCATCTCGCAGATCACGCCCATCCACCCGACGCCGACGCTGGTGTGCCCCTGGTCGCGGCCGCTCTCCTGCCACTGCCCGAGCCCGCCGGGGTGCAGGAACGGCACCGCGTTCATGATGGAGCCGTTGCCCTTGCCGTGCTTGAAGTACTCGACGGCCTGGTCGACCTTGGCGCGGTCGTCGCACAGGACGCCGATGGCCAGCACGGAGGCCATGCTGCACAGGTCCCAGTTGGCCCAGTAGTTGGTGATGCAGGCGCCGTTGTGCTCCTTCAGGAACCGGTCGTTCATCGGGTAGAAGACCGTCAGCATCATCTTCGTGAAGCGCTCGAAGTCGAAGCCGGGGTAGCCGCGCATGATCTCGGCGACGTTGGCGAACTGCCAGCCGAGGATCCCGGCCGCCAGGTAGCGGTCGGCGTTGCCGGTGACCGCCTTGAGCGCGGCCGACCAGGCGTTGAGGATGTCGCGGGCGGCGTCGCCGTGCGCCTTCTCCCCGCTGATCTTCCAGCGCAGCGCGTTCTGGTAGGCGGCGGCCACGTCGATGGCGAGCTGGACGTGGTTCGCGCCCGTGCCGCCCCTGACCACCGTCTCGAGCGGGCGCGGCTTCCAGGTGCTCTTGGAGCGCCCGTTGGCCGTCAGCCTGTCCCAGCCGGCCTTCCACGGCTGGGCGCCGGCGTTCACCTGGGCCCGTATCCGGTCGAAGTCGGCCTGCGTGTGCAGCAGGCCGGGATGCTTGAAGGCCGCCGCGGCCGCGGGCACGGCGGGCAGTACGGCGGCGCCCGCGGTCGCGGGCAGTACGGCGGCGGCGCCCGTCGCCGCGGCCGCCTTCAGCACGCTCCGGCGGGAGGGCTGCGTGGTCATATGGATCCTTCCTCAGGGGTCACTCTCGTCACAGGAGACCGCCGCGGCCGGCCCGGATAACACAAATCTCAGACCCGGCTTCGCTGCGGGATCCGCTCCGGGTTCGCCGCCCTGGTGACGTACTGGGGGACGGGGGCGCGGTCGTCGCCGGTGTCGCGGGTCAGGCCGTACCGGACGATGCCCTTGGCCGGGTCGGGCCTGGCCGAGAGGTCGGCCCAGACCTCCTGCCAGGTCCTGGGCGCGACGGTGAGGTCGATGTCCGTGCCGCTCTCGTTGTTGTGGAGGGTGACGCGGCCGTCGAGGTAGTAGAACTCGTTCTGCCACATCTGCTGCTGGCCGCGCGGCAGCCGGACGAAGCCGGTCTCGGGCGAGCCCATCCAGGTGACGCCGGGCGCCTGCTCGTCGTCCATCCGCCGGCCGCCGCCCGACGCCACGTGGAACAGCTTGCCCTTGAGCCCGGTCCAGGTCGCGGGCAGGAAGGGGCCGACGCGGTTGCGGTAGAGGATGCCCCAGCGGACCTGGACGTAGCCGCGGCCGGAGATGGTGACGTAGTCGCCCCTGTGGGTGATCGACGGGGCTCCGCCGAACCTGGAGTATCCGTGCTTGCCGCCGATGGCGACCGTGCCGCCGGGTCGCCGGGGCAGCGGGGCGGGCGGCCGGTTCCTGGGCGGCGCCTGGTCCACCGCGTCGACCGTCAGTCCGTACGGGCTCCGCGCGGGCCTGGCCGGGCGAGGTGAGGAGACGGGCGAGGAGGCGGGCGAGGACGACACGACCACCGGCGTGGCCCGGCGGGGCGGCGCGGGCTCGGGCAGGAGGGTCTGGACGACCACCGCTCCCCCGGCGATCAGCGTGGCGCCGGCCGCGGTGACCGCGATCGGCTTGGCGGCCAGCGCCGAGCCCGCCGCCACCTTGCCCTTGGCCAGCAGGCCGCCCTTGAGCGCCGGCGCGGCGGCCGTACGCGCGATCTCCAGCAGACCGGCGGCGATGCCGGCGGGGACGGCCACCAGGCCGAGCCCGGCCAGCAGCCGCTCGGCCGGCACCAGGTCGGCGAGGTGCTCGCCGCAGACCGGGCAGTCGCGCACGTGCCGGGACAGCCGCTTGCGCCACAGGTCGGACGGGGCGCCGTTCCACGTCTGCGCCACGGCGGCCAGCTCGGGGCAGGGCGGGCGGACCGCCAGTGCGCGCACCACCGCGCGGGCGGTCTCCAGGCGGCGTTTGGCGCGCTGGACGCGTACGGCGGCGTGCTGCTCGTTCGTCCCCAGCGCGGCGGCCAGCTCGGCCCTGGCCAGCTCGCCGGCCACCTCCATCCACCACAGCGCGAGCACCTCGCGGTCGTCGGCGTCGAGCCAGCGGGCCGCCTCGGCGGCCTCCTTGCGCTGCCCGGACAGGCCGAGCCGGGTGACGGTGAGCGCGGCGAAGTCGGAGGCCGCGTCGGCCAGGCCCATCGCCTCGTCGATGGCGGCGAGCGCGGCGTGCGGCGCCTGCCGCCACTCGCGTACCTGGTTGAGGGCGATGGCGACGAGCCAGGAGCGGAAGCTGTCGGGGTCGCGCAGCCCGGACACGCCGGTCACGACCCTGGCCATCGTCTCCTGTACGACGTCGTCCACGTCGGGGTGGCCGTTCATGGCGCGGCCCACGATGTTGTAGACGAGCGGCAGGTGGCTCCTGACCAGCTCGTCGATCGCGTCGCGGTCGCCCGCCCTGGCCGCGAGCACCGTTTCGACCTCGTACGTCGGACGCGCGTACATCCATCACCTCGATCCGGAGCCTCCGCTGCTCCGATCAGGAGACAGGAGTGTCACCGTTCCGATAACACAAAACGCGCATTGTTCCACTTATCGCCTACGAGGTGTCAATGCTCGCGTCAGACGACTCCGCCGTTGGCGTACAGGATCTGGCCGTTCACCCAGCGGGCCGGGCCGGCGAGGAAGGCGACCACCTCGGCGATGTCGTCAGGGGTGCCGAGGCGTTCGAGCGGCGCCAGGCCCGCCAGGCGGTCGATCACCTCCTGCTCCTTGCCGTCCAGGAACAGCGGGGTGGCGGTGGGCCCGGGGGCGACGGCGTTGACGGTGATGTCGCGCCCGCGCAGCTCCTTGGCGAGGATGAGCGTGATCGCGTCGACCGCTCCCTTGGTGGCGGCGTACGCGGTGTAGCCGGTGAGGGCGAGCTTGGTCACCGACGACGAGAAGTTGATGATCGCGCCGCCGGGGCGGACGCGGCGGGCGGCCTGCTGGTCCACGACGAAGGTGCCGCGGATGTTCGTGCGGTGCATGCGGTCGAGGTCGTCGAGCTTCAGGTCGGCCAGCGGCGACAGGAGCATGACGCCCGCGGTGTGCACGACCACGTCCACGCCGCCATACAGCTCCTCCACTTCGTCGAACATCGCCGCCACCTGCGACTCGTCTGCGACGTCGGCCCGCACCGAGCTCGCGGTGCCGCCCCGGCCGGTGATGGCCTCGACGGTCTCCTCGGCCCGGGCCGGGTTGCCCGCGTAGTGGACCACGACCGTCATGCCGTCGGCGGCGAGGCGCTCCGCGATGCTCCTGCCCATGCCTCCCGACCCTCCGGTGACGAGCGCGACACGAGGATGTGCCATGTCAAACCCCCTGGCTTAGCAGCGTTTCGCTCTTACGAGAGCAACGTTATCACAACTTCGTAGCGCCGCTACGAGCATGCTGTTATCGTTGTTTCATGGATGTTCGAACCCAGATGCTGGAGGCGGCCGAGAAGCTGCTCGACGAGTCCCCCGACAGGGATGTCTCCACCCGGGCGGTCTGCGATGCCGTGGGGGTGGGGGCGCCGGTCCTCTACCGGCTCTTCGGCGACAAGAACGGCCTGCTCAGCGCCGTCGTGGACCACGGGTTCGACCGGTATCTGGCGGTCAAGCGGGCCGCACGGCCGTCGGACGACCCCGTGGCCGACCTCAGGGAGGGCTGGGACACGCATGTGGCGTTCGCCGTGGCCCATCCGGCGGTCTACCGGATGATGTTCTCGCCGAGCCTGGCCGAGGTGCCCGGCGCGGCGAAGGAGGCACTGCGCCTGCTGCGGGAGGTGCTGGTCCGGTGCGCCGCCGCCGGCCGGCTCCGCGTCGACCCGGACGCCGCCGCGCAGGCCGTCATGTCGGCCAACATCGGCGTGGCCCTGAGTCTGGTGACGCAGCCGGAGACGTACCGGGATCCGGAGCTGTCGCACCGGGTGCGCGACGCGGTGCACGCGGCCCTGCTCGTGGACGACGCCGCCGCGCCCGGCGACACCTCGCTGGCCACGGCGGCGCTGCGGCTCTCGGCCCTGCTGACCACCGGCCGCCCGGGCGCGCTGACCGAGGCCGAGCGGGCACTGCTCCTGCAGTGGCTCGCCGCGCTGGCGAAGGACCCCGGCGAGCTCACGAGTCGATGAACGGCGACTCAGCCCGCCGTGAAGGCCCGTCGCAGTGCCGTCGCGTCGGCCGCCAGGAACTCCCCGAACGTCCGGGGCTCACGACCCGTCAGGTCCCTGACCGCGGTCGTCGTGGCGGCCAGCGAGCCGCTCGCCACCTGCCGGGAGAGCTCGGCCAGGTCGTCGGCGAACCGCGCGGGCAGCCCCTGCGCGCGCACCCCGGCGGCCAGCTCGTCCGGGGACAGCTCGGCGTGCCCGACGGTCCGGCCCAGCGCGGCTGAGAGCTCCTGCGCGAGCTCGGCGTAGGTGAGCGCCTGGGGGCCCGTGAGCTCGTACGTCTCGCCGAGGCCGCCCGACCCGGTGAGCAGGGCGGCGGCGCAGGCGGCGATGTCATGGCAGTCGATGTACGACACCCGCGCACCCCCGTAACCGTCGAGGAGCTTGCCCTCGGCGGTGAAGGCCGCCGTCCCGGTCAGGAAGTTCTGCATGAATCCACTCGGCCGCAGCATCGACCAGCCGAGCCCCGACGCCTTGAGATACTCCTCGATCTCCCAGTGCGCGCCCTGGGCCAGGCGGCCGCCCCGCTGGGCGCCCGAGACCGACACCTTCACCACCCTCGACACCCCGGCGGCCCGCGCCGCGTCGATCGCCGCCTTCTGCTGGCGGACCATCGGCTGCTCGCCCTCCACCGGCTGGGCGCCGCCGGCGTTGAGGAAGAGCCGGTCGACGCCCTTCATGGCGGCGGCGAGGGAGCCGGGGTCGTCGAAGTCCCCGATCACGACGTCGCAGCCCAGGGCCCGCCCCCTGCCCTCGTCGCGGACGAGCGCCTTGAACTCCACCCCCTTCTCCTGGAGAAGCCGCACGAGGTGCGTGCCGATGGATCCGGTGGCTCCGGTAACCAAGATCATGACAAGCCTTCCGCTAAACTGAGGCAACCTCGATTAAGGCTATATCGAGGCAGCCTCGAATTACTAGGGAAGCCCGCATGACCACGACCCGACGGCCCCGCGCCGACGCCCGCCGCAACTACGAGCGCCTGCTCGCCGAGGCCGACGCCGCCTTCAGGGAGCAGGGCGTGGAGTCCAGCCTGGAGGGCGTCGCCCGGCGCGCCGGGGTGGCCATCGGCACGCTCTACGGCCACTTCCCCAGCCGCCGCGCCCTGATCGGCGCGCTGCTCAGGGACCGCAACGCGGCCCTGTTCGAGCTCGGCGACGGGCTCCTGACCGGCCCGGCGCCGGACGCGCTCGCCGCCTGGGTCCGCGCGGCCACCGCGCACGCCGCCACCTATCGCGGCCTGGCGGCGTTGATCGCCGGCGGCCTCGACGACGAGGCGTCGGAGCTGCACGCCTCGTGCGTCCGGATGGCCGAGATCGGCGAGCGGCTCGTGGCGCAGGGGCGCGAATCGGGCGCCCTGCGCGCCGACGCGACCGGCGCGGACGTGACCGCTCTCACGTCCGCCGCCGCGTGGCTCCACGAGCAGGTGTCCCCCGCCGCCGCCGACCGCCACATCACCGTCACCCTGGACGGCCTCGCCGCCTCTCCCTGACGACCGGGTCCGCGCGGCCCCGCCCGGTCGCCGGTCTCACTGGTCGACCGCGTCGTGCTGGAGCACCTTGGGACGCTCGGCATCGTCGGCGCGCCGGCCGGCGTACAGGCTGGTGAGCGTGACGGTGAGCAGGACCCCGACGATGACGCCGAGCGAGGCGAGGGTGGGGATCTCGGGCACCCACGCCCAGATGCCGTGCGCCCAGTGCAGGACCAGCTTGACGCCGATGAAGGCCAGGATGACGGCCAGGCCGTGGTTGAGGTGCCGCAGCTTGGCCAGCGCGTCCCGCAGCACGAAGTACAGCGCCCGCAGGCCCAGCAGCGCGAAGGCGTTGGTGGCGAAGACGAGGAAGGGGTCCTCGGTCACGCCGTAGACGGCGGGCACCGAGTCGACGGCGAAGACGATGTCGGTGGCGAACACCGCCACGGTGGCCAGGGCCAGCGGGGTGACCGCCAGGCGTCCGTGCTCGCGCACCATCAGGCGGAAGCCGCGGTAGTCGGGGGTGACCGGGACGAACCGGCGCAGCAGCCGGACGCTGCGCATGGAGGAGACGTCCACGTGCTGGTCCTCCCCCTTCAGCGCCTCCCTGAGCACCTTGCCGGCGGTGACGATCAGGACCGCCCCGAACAGCAGGAACGCCCACGTGCCGCTCTGCAGCGCCGCCGCGCCCAGCGCGATGAAGACCACGCGCAGGACGAGCGCCCCGACGATGCCGTAGAGGAGCACCCGCTGGGTCAGCTCGTTCGGCACGGCGAAGGCGGTCAGGAGCAGCATGAAGACGAACAGGTTGTCCACCGACAACGACTTCTCCACCACGTATCCGGTGAAGAACTCCACCGCCACACCGGTGCCGAAGGCGCCCCACAGGTACGCGCCGAAGCCCAGCGGGAGCACCAGGTAGAACGCGGACCAAGCCAGGGCCTCGCGCATGTGGACCTCGTGCGGACGCCGGGTCAGCAGGATGTCGATCACCAACAGCAGAACCAGGGCGGCCACAGTGACCGCCCACAAGGTGACGGACGCGATGCTGCCCTGATCGGGCGCAGCCAGAAATGTCCCCGCGGACATGAAACCTCCTCGAACGTGCTCAGCCGTTCGAGGTCTCCTTCACCCGGGGGTAGCGGGCGGCCGTCCGGGGACGCATGGTACGTCCGTACTGACCGGATCGGCACTTGGGAAGTACTCCCCTCGCAGCCCCAGAGTAGGACATATCCCGCCAGGGCTCCACTATGGTGCCCGGATCAGGTGATGGGGACGTCTTGGAACTTCCCGAGCGCCAGCAGGTCAAGGTCCGCCCTCTTCGCCGTCCACGGCACGTTGTCGAACTCCGCGACGAGGAGGAGGGATTTGGCCGGGGCGATGTTGTTGATCGAGGTCCAGCTGGAGCAGATGCAGAAGCCGTCCTCGTCGATGTAGGGGCGGAGCGTCTTGGACCCGCCCTTGTAGGTCAGGCCGATGCTCGAGAGATCCTCCGAGTCCCGGCCCAGAATCGTGTACAGGTCCGCGTACGCGCCGTCCTTGGCGTCGTTTCTCACGGTCAGCTCGAGCCGGAGGTCTCCGTCCACGCGGTACAGGTTGTCGATGGTGATGTGGACGGGCACCCGTTGGGCGTCCAGGTTCCGCACGGACGTGTCCTTCTGCGCGAGCGGGGGGACGCTGCCGTCGGACGCCGCCTGAGAGGTTGCGGTGACCAGGGAAGTTCCCCGGTGGGCGGCCGTCTCCCACGGACGCCAGGCCGCGGCGACCGTCGCCCCGGTCACCAGGAGCGCGGCCGCGACCGCCACCGGGGCCTTCCAGCGGCCGGCCACCGGCGCGTCCCGGCGGCGGGCCGACGAGGCCGCCCACGAGTTGCTCACCGTGCGGACCCCGGTGTCCACCGACACCGACTCCCGGCCGAGCAGGCGGTCGAGGAGCTGCTGCGCCGTGGGCCGCCGCGCCGGGTCCTTGTCCAGCGCCTGCTCCACCAGGGGCCTGAGCCGCTCGTCCAGGCCCGTCAGCTCGGGAGCGCGGTGAACCACCCTGAACAGCACCTCGGGCGCGCCGCCCGTCCCGAACGGCGGCCGTCCGGTCGCCGCGTACGCCACGACGCCGCCCCACGCGAACACGTCGCTCGCGGCCGTGATCCGGCCCTCGGTGGCCTGCTCCGGCGACATGTACGCGGGCGTCCCCACGATCCCGGTGGACCGGCTCGCGTCCGGCTCAACGAGCTGCGCGATGCCGAAGTCGATCACCCGTGGGCCGACGGGGCTGAGCAGGATGTTCTGCGGTTTCAGGTCGCGGTGCACGACCCCGGCCTGGTGGATGGCGGTGAGCGCGGTCGCCACGCCGACGGCCAGGGCCTCCAGGTCGGCCCCGGCCATCGGGCCGCCTTTCCTGATGGCGCCGGCCAGATCGGGGCCGTCCACGTACTCGGTGACGATGTACGCGGTCTCACCGTCGATGCCCGCGTCCAGCACCGGCGCCGTGCAGAAGCGGGCCACGCTGCGCGCCGCCTCGACCTCCCTGGTGAACCGGCGGCGGAAGCCCGCGTCACTGGCCGGTCCCTCGCGCAACGTCTTGAGCGCGACGAGCCGGGATCCCGGGTCCCGGGCCAGGAAGACGACCCCCATACCGCCCTGACCTAAGAGACGGATGATGGTGTATGGGCCTATTTTCTGGGGTTCAGGGCTCACGCGTGAATTATGACCATCGATGGATGACGTTTGATAGCAGATCACTTGAAGGGCCGCCGAGACCACGCAGCGTCCATGATTCAGGACACGCCGTACACTTTCCTCTTGCCATGACTGGCGCTTTACGTGATGCTTTCAGATCTCTTGAGCGAACCGGCCGAAATCTCCCAGAGTGCGGCGGCAACCAGAGAGGTAGTTCATCCCCGTGACCCACCCGTGGCCCCAGCAGCCCGCAGAACCACTGATGTCGATGTCCGTAGAGCCGCTGCTGACCAGGGACTACGATGCCGACCCCGCCTTCGTCCACGAGCGCCTGCGCAAGAGGTACGGCCCGGTCGCCCCGGTCGACCTCCTCGGCATGCCGGTCTGGTTCGTCCTCGGTTACGAGGAGGTGCTCCGCGTCCTGCAGAACTCGGGCGGCATCTGGACCAAGAACGTGGACAGGTGGCGGATGAACGTCGAGGGCCGGATACCCGCGGACTGGCCGCTGCTGCCCGTCTTCCAGATCAACAACTCGGCCTTCTCCGAGGGCGCCGCGCAGCGCCGGTTGCGCAACGCGTGGACGCAGGCGCTGGCGCCGTTCCAGGACCACGCCAATCCGCAGGCCCAGCTGCTCGAACAGGCCGTCGTGCAGTACGCCGACGACCTCATCGCCGTGCTGGCGGAGGGCGGCTCCACGGGGTGGGCCGACCTGGCCGCCCAGTACGCGCGGCCACTCCCGCTGATGGTGGCCAACCGCATGCTCGGCTTCACCGCGGCGCGCGGCGAAGAGGTCGTCATGGACATCTGGCGGATGGTGGACGCCGGGCCCGACGCGGCCGCGGCGTTCGAGCGGCTGTACGCGGCCATGACGGAGCTCGCGGCCACCGCACGGGAACGGCCCGGCGAGGACCTGCCCTCCTACATGATCGCGGCCTGTCCTGACCTCACGCTGGACGAGCTGGCCCGCGAGCTGCTCATGCTGCCCGGCCTGCTCGACTTCACCGCCAGTTTGGTCTGCAACGTCGTCGTCGAGGTCGTCTCCAACCGGGACGTGCGGGCGAGCCTGTCGGTGGGCGCGATCGACGAGACGGTCAACCGGGTCGCGCTGCTCAACCCGCCGATGGCCAACCTGACCTTCCGCTTCCCCAAGACCGACGTGAAGATGGGGAACTACACGATCGCCACCGGCGATCCGGTGATGCTCTCCGTCGCGGGCGCCCACGCCGACCCGCGCTTCGCCGGGGCGCTCGACCACGAGGCCATCCGCAGCACCCGCGCGCACCTGGCCTGGGGCGCGGGGCCGCACAGCTGCCTGGGACACCGGCTGGCGACCCAGATGACGACGATCGCCGTACGCCGGCTCTTCAGCCGGCTCACCAAGATCAAGCTTGCGCTCCCGGCCGACCAGCTGCCCTGGCGCCCCTCCCCCTTCATGCGCGCCCTGCGGGCCCTGCCGGTCCAGTTCGAGCTCGCCGACGGCTACGTACCGGCGGGCGAGCGTGCCTCCGGCGGCACCGACGCGCCCGCGCCGCAGCCGTCCGCGCCGGGCGAGGCCGGACCGGCGTCGTCCCGGACCGGCGGGCTGTGGGGCTTCCTGCGCGGCCTGCGCCTCAAGCGCTGACCGGTGGGGTTCGGCTCGGCGTCATGCCGGGTCCTTGATCTCGCAGATCACGGTGCCGGCCGCCACCGTGGCCCCCACCTGGGCGGACATGCCGACGATGGTCCCGGCCTTGTGGGCGGTGAGCGGCTGCTCCATCTTCATGGCCTCCAGCACCACGATGGTGGCGCCGGCAATCACGTCGTCGCCGTCGGCGGCCATCACCTTGACGATGGTGCCCTGCATCGGGCTGACCAGGGCGTTCCCGCCGGCGGCGGCCTTGGCCCCGCCCCTCTTCTCGCGCCGGGGGGCGGCGGCCTTGGCGGCACGCGGCTTCGCGGTGCCGGCGGGGAGCACGACCTCCAGGCGTTTGCCCGCCACCTCGACGGTGATCCGCTCGAGCTCGCCCTGCTCCGGGGCCTCGGCGGGCACGCCGTCATAGGGGGCGATCCGGTTGTCGAACTCGGTCTCGATCCACCTGGTGTGCACGGTGAAGGGGTCTGCGGTGAAGGCCTCCTCCGCCACGACGGCCCGGTGGAACGGCAGCACGGTCGGCATGCCGTCGATTCCGAACTCCGCCAGTGCCCGGCCGGCGCGCTGGAGGGCCTGCTCGCGGGTGGCGCCGGTGACGACCAGCTTGGCGATCAGCGAGTCGAAGGAGCCGGGCACGGTCTCGCCCTGCTCGTACCCGGCGTCGAGGCGGACGCCGGGGCCGGAGGGGGCGCGCCAGCCGGTGATGGTGCCGGGGGCGGGCAGGAAGTTGCGGCCTGCGTCCTCGGCGTTGATCCGGAACTCGATCGAGTGGCCGCGCGGCTCGGGATCGTCGTAGCCGAGCTCCTCCCCCGCCGCGATGCGAAACATCTCGCGCACCAGGTCGATGCCGGTGACCTCCTCGGTGACCGGGTGCTCCACCTGCAGGCGGGTGTTGACCTCCAGGAAGGAGATCGTGCCGTCCTGGCCGACGAGGAACTCGCAGGTCCCGGCCCCGACGTAGCCGGCCTCGCGCAGGATCGCCTTGGAGCTCTCGCGCAGCAGGGCCTCCTGCTCGCCGGTGAGGAACGGGGCGGGCGCCTCCTCGACGAGCTTCTGGTGGCGGCGCTGCAGCGAGCAGTCGCGGGTGGAGACCACGACCACGTTGCCGTACGCGTCGGCCAGGCACTGGGTCTCCACGTGCCGGGGCCGGTCCAGGTAACGCTCCACGAAGCACTCGCCCCGCCCGAACGCGGTCACGGCCTCGCGCACGGCGCTGTCGTACAGGTCGGGGATCTCCTCGGCGGTCCGCGCCACCTTCAGCCCCCGCCCGCCGCCGCCGAACGCGGCCTTGATCGCGATGGGCAGGCCGTGCTCCTCAGCGAACGCCAGCACCTCGTCGACCCCGGCGACCGGGTCCGCCGTCCCGGCCACCAGCGGCGCGCCGACCTTCTGGGCGATGTGCCGGGCCTGCACCTTGTCGCCGAGCGCGGTGATCGCCGCGGGCGGCGGCCCGATCCACACCAGCCCGGCGTCGATGACCGCCTCGGCGAAGCCGGCGTTCTCGGCCAGGAAGCCGTAGCCGGGGTGCACCGCGTCGGCGCCCGACCGCGCGGCCACCTCGATGATCTTCTCGATCGACAGGTACGTCTCCCCCGGCGTGGCGCCGCCCAGCGCGTACGCCTCGTCGGCCATCCGGACGAAGAGCGCGTCGCGGTCCTGGTCGGCGTAGACCGCCACGCAGGCGATGCCGGCGTCGCGACAGGCCCGGACGATCCGGACGGCGATCTCGCCGCGGTTGGCGACGAGCACCTTGCGCAAGGTCGTGCTCACAGGGATCCTCCAAGACTCCAGCTCGACTCCCGCCATCCGCGGGGGCCGGTCACCAACGGGCGGCGCAGCACACGGCGGCGCGCAGGCGAGCTGCTACGGGGCGGCTCGGGAACGTCGTCGTGGGCGAGGGCGCGCAGCGCCACGACGAGCGCGGCCATCTCTTCCGGCGAGGGGTCACCCTTGATCACGTTCATAGCGGGATGTTCCCGTGCTTCTTGGGCGGCAGGGCGTCGCGCTTGCCGCGCAGCAGCCGCAGCGCGCGGGTGACCTCGCGCCGGGTCTCGCTCGGCGCGATCACCGCGTCCACGTAGCCGCGCTCGGCCGCCAGGTAGGGGGTGGCGAGGGTGTCCTCGTACTCGCGCACCAGCTCGGCCCGGAGCGCGTCGGGGTCGTCGGCGGCGGCCAGCCGCTTGCGGTGCAGGATGTTGACCGCGCCCTGGGCGCCCATCACCGCGATCTGCGCGGTGGACCAGGCCAGGTTCACGTCCGCGCCGAGGTGCTTGGAGCCCATCACGTCGTACGCCCCGCCGTACGCCTTGCGGGTGATCACCGTGACCAGCGGGACCGTGGCCTCGCCGTAGGCGTACAGGAGCTTGGCGCCGCGGCGGATGATGCCGTTCCACTCCTGCTCGGTGCCGGGCAGGAAGCCGGGCACGTCCACGAGCGTGAGCACCGGGATGCTGAACGCGTCGCAGGTGCGGACGAACCGGGCGGCCTTCTCGGAGGCGTCGATGTCGAGCGTGCCGGCCAGGCGCATCGGCTGGTTGGCCACCACGCCCACCGACCGGCCCTCGACGCGCCCGAAGCCGACCACGATGTTGGGCGCGAACAGCGGCTGCACCTCCAGGAACTCGCCGTCGTCCAGCAGGGCCGCGATGACCTCGTGCATGTCGTACGGCTGGTTCGGCGAGTCCGGCACCAGCGCGTCCAGCGCCAGGTCGTCGGCGCCGAACTCCAGGTCGGCCTCGAACTCGGGGTGCGGCGCTTCGTCCAGGTTGTTCTGCGGCAGGTACGACAGCAGCGCCCGGGCGTAGTCGAGCGCGTCGTCCTCGTCATGGGCCAGGTAGTGGGCGATGCCGCTGCGGCTGTTGTGCACCCGGCCGCCGCCCAGCTCCTCGAAGGTGACGTCCTCGCCGGTGACGGTCTTGATGACGTCCGGGCCCGTCACGAACATGTGCGACGACTCGTCCACCATGATCGTGAAGTCGGTGAGGGCCGGCGAGTAGACGTGGCCGCCCGCGCACGCGCCCATGATCAGGGAGATCTGCGGGATCACGCCGGAGGCCCGGATGTTGCGGCGGAAGATCTCGCCGTAGAGGCCGAGCGAGACCACGCCCTCCTGGATGCGCGCCCCGGCGCCCTCGTTGATGCCGATGATCGGCACGCCGTTCTTCATGGCCAGGTCCATGACCTTGCAGATCTTCTGCCCGTACACCTCCCCCAGGCTGCCGCCGGACACCGTGAAATCCTGCGAGAAGACGCACACCTGGCGGCCGTCGACGGTCCCGTAGCCCGTCACCACGCCGTCGCCGTACACGAGTCCGCCGCGGGCCAGCGCGTCCAGCTCGACGAAAGAGCCCGCGTCCAGCAGCCGCTCGATCCGCTCCCTGGCGGTCAGCCGGCCCTTCGCGTGCTGCTTGGCCGCCGCCCTGGCCTCGCCCACGTGAACTGCCTCGTCCAACCGCTCCTTGAGGCGGGCCAGGCTGCCCGCTGTGCCCTGCGCTGACATTCACCACTCCGCCGATAAGTCCCACCGATAAGACTCAGTTTCATATTGACGATACTCAGTTTCGATCGCTTGGATACCCCTAACTTTCGAGACAATGACCACGTGCCGAAACCGCCCATCAGCCAGCGCCTCGCCGAAGCCGCCGTGGCGCTGTTCGACGAGCACGGCTACGACGAGACCACCGTCGACGACATCGCCGCGCGAGCAGGCGTGAGCCGCAGCACGTTCTTCCGCTACTACCGCTCCAAGGAAGACGCGATCTTCCCTGATCACGACACCCTGCTGGAGCGGATCGCCGCCCGGCTGCGGGCCTCGACCGCCGACACCGCGATCGTCGCCATCACCGACGCGGTACGCATCGTGCTCGCCCATTACGTCGACGACGCCGAGGTGTCGCTGCGCCGCTATCGCCTGGTCCGCCGGGTGCCGGCGCTACGCGACAGGGAGATCGCCAGCGTGGCCCGCTACCAGCGGCTGTTCCGCGAGTTCGTCGGCGAATGGCTGGGCGACTCCCCCGACGCCGGCCTGCGCGCCGAGCTCATGGCCGCCTCCGTCGTGGCCGCGCACAACCAGGTGCTGCGGGGATGGCTGCGCGCGGGCGGCACGTACGACCCCGCCGGTCCCCTCGACCACGCGCTGCGGTACGTGATCGCCACCTTCCGCCACCTGGAGCAGCCGCAGGACAAGGGCGACCAGATCGTCGTCGCCACCTTCAGCCGCGCGGCCTCGCCCCAGGATGTCATGGCCGCCATCCAGCAGCACCTGGAGTCGCCCTCCTAGGAGACGCAACCCCTGACGACCCCCTCTTTTGGGAAGGTCTCAGCGGGCGAGGCCCGCGTCGCGGGCACGGATGATGGCCTCGGTGCGGTCGGCCACGTGCAGCTTGGCGAAGATGTTGGACACGTTGTTGCGCACGGTCTTGGGCGACAGGAACAGCTCCGAGGCGATCTGCGGATTCGACCGGCCGGCCGCGATCAGCGTGAGTATCTCCAGCTCGCGCGGTGTGAGCTGCGGGAACGCCGTGTCCTCGGTGGGCGGCGCGGCGAAGAACTCGGTCACCCGCCGGGCGATCGACGGCCCGAAGATGGCCTCGCCGTGGGCCACGGCCTGGATGGCGCGGACGATCTCGCCCTGGTTCGCGCCCTTGAGCAGGTAGCCGCGCGCCCCGGCGCGCATCGCCGCGAACAGGGTGGCGTCCTGCTCCGACATGGTCAGCATGACCACCCCGATGTGCGGGCTGTCGGCGACGACCCGGCGGGTGGCCTCGATGCCGTCCAGCTCCGGCATGCTGACGTCCATGACCACGATGTCCGGCTGCAGGTCGGCGGCCAGCGCGACGGCCTGCCGGCCGTCCGCGGCGGTGCCCACGACGTCGATGCCGGGCAGGGAGGCCAGCAGCGCCGCCAGCCCGTCGCGGTAGACCGGATGGTCGTCGGCGAGCAGCACTCGGATCGTCTCATCGGACACCGGCCACCTCCGTGGTCTGTTCGAGGGGAAGTCGCGCGCTCACGAGCGTCCCGCCGCCGGGCGGGCAGGTGACCTGGCAGTCCCCGCCGAGCTCGGCCGCCCGCTCGCGCAGGGACAACATACCGACCCCGGCCTCGATGTCATGACCGATGCCGCGGCCGTCGTCGCGTACCGTGATCTCCAGAGTCCCCCCGCGCACGCCGAGCATGATCTCGCAGTGCGTCGCCGCGGCGTGCCGCACCACGTTGGCCAGCGCCTCCGACACGATGCGGTACGCGGCCACCTCCACCGCCGCGGGCAGCGAGCCGAGCGCGTCGTCGCCGCTCACGACGATCTGCAGGCCGCCGGAGCGGACCCGGTCGGCCTGCTGTTCCACGGCGCGCAGCACGCCGAGCTCGTCGAGGGCCGGCGGGCGCAGGTCGTGCACCAGGCGGCGGACGTCGGCCAGCACGACGGACACCTCGGCCGCGGTCTGCTCGAGGATGCGGTCGGACTCGGCGGGCGCGGTGGCGGCCAGGTTGCGGGCGGTCTCGATGCGCAGCGCGACGGCACCGAGGCTTGGGCCGAGACCGTCGTGCAGGTCGCGGCGGATCCGGCGGCGCTCCTCCTCGCGCGCGGTCACGAGCCTGGCGCGGATGCGCTGCAGGTCGGCGCTGAGCTCGCTGGCCCGCGCCGCCTGGGCCGCCTGGCGGACGAGGTCGCCGAGCAGCCGCTGGTCCCGCTCGGTCAGGTCGGCCCGGCACAGGACCAGCCGGCCCACGGCCTCGTCGCGGTAGGCGACCGGCAGAGACAGCTGCGGCCCGTTCGGGGCGCCGTGCTCGACCACGGTACGCACGCCGCCCGGCCGCTCGATCTCCACCCGTACGTACGGCAGCCGGAACGCCTCTGACACGGTGTGGGCCAGCGCGGCGAGCTGCGCGTCGGGCTCGGTGGTGACCTCCAGCCGTTCGGCGAGCGTCGAGACCATCGCGTACGGGTCGTCGCGCGCCCCGCGCACCAGCCGCCGCGCCGCCCGCCACAACCACGTCCGCAGCGGCGCGTAGGCCACCGAGACGATCGCGATCGCGGCCAGCGCGGAGTCGCGCTCGCCCAGCACGCTGCCGGCGACGGTGAACACGGCCACGTCGATCGCGACCACCAGGACCGCGAGCATCCCGTACAGGAAGGTCGCCGGCAGCAGCCGGTCGATGTCGTACAGGCGGTATTCGGTCACCGCGATCAGCACCGCGGCGGAGGTGAGCGCGATCCCGACGCACATGAGCACCGACGACAGCTGCTTCAGAGGCACCATGAGCACGAACATGTCGGCCAGCGCGGCCCAGGTCAGCCAGCGGATCTGGGCGCGCCGCTCCGTGTCGGCCCGCCGGTAGCGGTGGACCATGACCGCGAAGGGGATGATCAGGCTCACCGCCGCCCCCGCCCGGGCGAGGGTGAGCAGGGCCGCCCACACCTCATAGGGCAGCTCCAGGCTGACGGCGTCGATGCCGAGCCGCAAAACCTCCGGGGGCAGCGGGCCGCCCTCGAACCGCGTCGTCGCGGACACCGGCACGAATATCCACACCAGCGGCAGGTAGCAGGCCAGCCCCAGGCCGGCGATCGACAGCCGCCGCCAGCCCTTGGCGGCGGGCAGCCGCCCGTCGGGGAAGAGCAGGATCAGCAGCGGCAGCCCGATCAGCAGCGCCGCGCCGAACCGGGCGTAGAACCAGTAGGCCGGCGCGGCTCCGAAGGCCCCGGGCGAGGTGTAGATCGAGTACACCGACCAGGCGCCGGAGAAGCCGTTCAGCGCCCAGTGCACGCCCGACAGGGTCAGCACCCAGGCGACGGGATGCCGGGGCAACCGCCGCAGCAGCAGCGCGCCGGGCACCGCCTGGGCCAGCCCCGACACCGCGGCCGGCCAGCTCACGGCTTCGAGGCCCGCGTTCGGCGGCAGCGGGATCCCGGAATTGCGGACGTCCAGCAGCACAGTGCCGACCGTGAGCACGACCGCGAGCGCCGCCGGGACCGCGGACAGGCGGCTGGCTTTTGTCACCTGAGCATTGTCGCCGGATTTGTGTCCCGTTGTCCCGGGACAGCCTGTCCCGGGACACGGCAGGGCGCCTCGGGACCGGATCAGGGACCGGCGGCTCTGCCGGCCCGGAACAGCAGGCCGACATCGTTGGGGGCATCGCAACAAACCGGAAGGAACCTCATGGACGCCCACATCACCAACGAGCCGGCACGGGCCCGCACGGACACCCAAGTGCTCAACTCCTCCCACTACACCGGCGCCGCACCGGCGGTGAGCGAGAGCGCGATCCGCCGCGCCGGGATCGGGCTGATGGTCGGCTCGCTGACCTGGGCGACGGCCATCTTCATCCACGGCACGCAAGGCGTCGGCGTGGGCGAGCGGATCATCGACCTGACCGGGCTGGCGTTCCAACTTGGCATCTTCTGCCTGCTCTGGGCGCAGATGAAGACGCGGGCGATCGGCACCTCGCGGGCCGCCGCGGTGGCGCTCAGGATCGAGGCCACGGTGCTCGGCCTCGCCGGCGTCTGGTCGCTGCTGCACGGCGTCCTGCCTGACGACGTCAAGGACGCGACCTGGCTGGCCTTCCTCGACATCTGCTGGCCGCTGTCGATGCTGGGCATGGCCGCGATCAGCGTCAAGCTCGCCACCACCGCGCGGTGGCGCGGGGTGCTGCGCTGGTGGCCGCTGATCGCGGAGAGCTGGGCGGTCGTGACCGTCCCCTGCTACGTGCTGGTCGGCGAGCAGCTGGCCCGCTGGGTCGGCGGCACCCACCTGGTCATCGGGTACGCCACGCTCGGCCTGCTGATGGCCCTGCGGCCCGCGGCCACGCTCTTCTCCAGATCCGCCTGAGTCGAACCGGACGTGCTGTGGAATTTCGAGTTCTGGGACCTGTCGAGGTCCGTGCCGACGGCGGGGAGCCCGTCGGCCTGGGCGGGGCCCGCCCGCGCGCGGTGCTGGCCCGGCTCCTCATCGCGCGGGGGGTCGTGGTCTCCGCCGACGCCCTGATCCATGACCTGTACGGGGACACGCCGCCGCCCAGCGCGCTGTCGTCGCTGCATTCGTACGTGTCGAACCTGCGCCGGGCGATCGAGCCGGACCGCGGCCCGTGGGCCAAGCCCAAGGTGCTGATCGGCCGGCCGCCCGGCTACCTGCTGGCCGCCGATGACGTGGACGCGTCCCGGTTCGAGGAGCTGGTGGGCCGGTCGGAGTTCCAGTCGCCGGGGGAGGCGCTGGCCTGCCTGGACGCCGCGTTCGGGCTGTGGCGGGGCACGCCGTACGGGGAGTTCGGGGACGAGCCCTGGGCCCTCACCGAGGTGAGCCGGCTGCGCGAGCTGCGGCTGGTCGCGCTCGAGTGGCGCGCCCGGGCGCTGCTCGACCTGGGCCGCCCGCAGGCCGTGATCACGGACCTGGAGGCGGAGACGGCCGAGAACCCGCTGCGCGAGCGGCTGTGGTGCCTGCTCGCCCTGTCCCTGTACCGCACCGGGCGGCAGGCGGAGGCGCTGGCCGTGCTGCGCCGCGCGGCCCGGCTGCTGGCCGACCAGCTCGGCCTCGACCCCGGCCCCGAGCTGCGCTCACTCGAACAGGACATCCTCCGCCAGGCCGACTCCCTGGAGCCGGCCGCCGGCCCGGCCACCCTGGTCGTGCCGGCCCAGCCCGGGCCGGCGGGGACCGGGCGATCGGCTCGCCGGGACGACCGGCTCGCCGAGCTGATGGCGCTGCCCGAGCGGGCCGCCGCCACCGGCCTGCGGCTGGCGACCGTGAGCGGCGAGGCGGGGATCGGCAAGACGTTCCTGCTGGAGGAGTTCGGCGAGCACTGCTCGGCCCGGCTCGGGCAGCTCGTGCTCTGGGGGCGCTGCCACGACGCCGAAGGGTTGCCGCCGCTGTGGCCGTGGGTCCAGGTGCTGCGGACGCTCGAACAGCACTGCCCGCCCGGCGACCGGCAGCCCCTGTCCGGCCTGCTCGACGCCGACCGCCCGGCCGACGCGCACGCCGTCGCGCGGTGGCTGACCGCGGCCTCGCGCGTCCGGCCGCTGGTGATCGTCCTGGACGACCTGCAGCGGGCCGACGCCGCGTCGCTGGACCTGCTCAGGGACCTGATCATGCGGCTGGACGGCGCGGCTGTCACGCTGGTCGCCGCGTTCCGTCCCGGTTTCGACGACCCGCTGAGCCGGCTGGCCCGCTACGACCTGGTCCGCCTGCGCGTCCGCGGCCTGGCACCGGCGGCCGTGCGGTCCATGGCGGCCGGCATGGGGGTGGCGCTCGACGCCGAGGCCGCGGCGCGGCTGGCGGACCGGACCGGCGGCAACCCCTTCTTCGTGCGGGAATGCCTCCGGCTGCGGGCCGGCGGGCACGCCGTGGACGCCGTCCCTGAGGCGGTCGCCGCGCTGGTGCGCTCGCAGCTCGAGGCCGAGGTCGCGGACGTGCTGGCGGTCGCGGCGGTGCTCGGCAGGGAGTTCGACCCAGCGATCGTGGCGCAGGTCGCGGGCCCCGAAGCGGACGACCTGCTCGACCTCGCGACCCGCGCGGGCCTGCTCACGCCCAGCGCCGACCCCGCCCTGCCAGGGCTGCTCGCCTCCAGCGAGGCGCTCGACCTCACGACCGACGCAGGACTGCCCGTCTCCAGTGACGCGGGCGGCGCGGGACTGCCCGTCGCGCAGGATGCGCCCGGCCGGGCGGGGCTGCTTCTCGGGGGCGGGGGTGCGTTTCGCGTGGAGCCGGCCGTGGCTGGGAGTGGGCGGCTGGTGTTCGTGCATGACCTGGTGCGGGAGGTGCTGGCCGGGGGCCTGGCGCCCCGGCGCAAGGCCGCCATCCACCGCGACCTGGCCGCCGCCCTGGCCGCCCGCCCGTCCGCCGACGTGGCCGCCATCGCCTGCCATGCCGTCCAGGCGGGCTCGTACGGCGACGCCGTGCACTGGGCCGTGGCCGCCGCCGAGCAGGCCGGCCTGCGCCTGGCGTACGCGGAGGCGGCCAGGTGGTGGGGCCACGCCGTGGCCGCCCACGACGCCTCGGGCGGCGACCCCGCCCAGCACGTGGAACTGCTGCTCCACCACGTCCAGGCCCTGGAGGCGGCCGGCGACCGGGAGGCCGCCCGCCGCGCCGGAGCCGCCGCCCTACGCGCCGCCGACCGCGCCGACGCGGGCGCCGGGCTGGTGGTACGCGCCCTCACCGCACTCGGCACGCCGTCCCTGTCGCTGCTACGCGACCCGTACCAGGCGGACCGGCACCCGGCGGACCGGCACCAGGCGGACCGGCACCAGGCGGACCGGCACCAGGTGGACAACCCCCGCCCGCTCGCCCGCACCCGCACCCGCGACGACCGCCGTCTCACCATGCACCGGCCCCGGGCCCTCACCGGATTGACGGACCTCACCGGCGAGTTACACGATCTGGCGGAACACACCGACAGCCCTCAGGTCGAGCTGCTCGCCGGCATGGTGGACGCCTGCGGCCGGCTGGAGGCGTTCGACGTGGCCGCCGCCGACCAGGCCGCCGCCCGCTGCGGCGCCCTCCTGCAACTCCACCCGCTGCCCTGGCCCCGCTTCCAGCACACCCTCTGGCAGGCCAACCGGCTCGCCCTCGACGGCCGCTTCGACGAGGCCGACCGCCTCTACGACGACGCCGACGACCAGGCCCGCCACCTCAACCTCCGGCACGCCCGCCAGACCGTCGCCACCGGCCGCGTCGCCCTCAGCTACCACCGCGGCGCCATCGCCGACGCCGCGCCCCTCATCGCCGCCATCCGCGGCGTCCATCCCACCCTCCACCACGACGCCACCACCCTGCACCTGTGCGCCGAAGGCCACCTCGACCACGCCCGGCGCCTCAACGGCGGCCCCCGCCCGGCCCCGCCCCGGGACTGGTCCTGGCTGTCGGCCACCTGCCTGCGCGCCGCCGCCGTCGCCGCTCTCGGCCGCACCCACGAGTGCCGCACCGCCTACACCGCCCTGCTCCCCTACAGCGGCCGCATCTCGGCCCTGTCAGCCGTGCTGTGCATGGGCCCGGTCGACTGGTACCTCGCCCTGCTCGCCACCGCCTCCGGGCACCACGACGCCGCCACCACCCACCTCACCGCCCTCGAACAGCAGGCCGGCGCCGCTGGCCTGCACTGGTGGCGCGACCGCGCCGCCGCCACGAGCGTCCGCAAGCACCTCCAGGTCGCCACCAGGGCGTGAGCCCCGCCGTCTCACGTCCTGGACAGCGGCCGGCTGAGCAGGCGGCGTCCCTCGTCCAGGAATCCGCGCTTGCCGTAGAAGTCGAACAGATGGCTCACGTCGTTGCCGTTGGGCGCGATCACGATCTCCAGGAGGGAACATCCCAGCTCCGCGGCCCAGCTCCGGCTGTCCTCGATCAGCCGGTTGGCCTCACCGCGCCTGCGCGCCTCCGGGGCGACGTAGAGGTCTTCGAGCTCGGCGATCAGCCCGGACTCGAGCCCGAACGAGGTCGTGGTGATCGCGAACGCGATGACCCGGCCGTCCTCCTCGCTCACCGCGACCCGGGCCGCGGGCGAGGTGATCAAGGTGGTGAGGTTGGCTTTGAGGTCGCCTTCCGGCGTGGTGAAGCCGTCCTCCTCGTAGAAGGCGACGGCGAGGGCGAGCAGGGCGGGCAGATCGGCTTCGCGGGCCGTACGGATCGACATGGGGGCCATGATCTCGGCCGATCCGCCGCCTCCGCCAACCGATTTCGCACAGCGCCCGTCAGGGCTTCATCAGCCTGCGGGCGATCACCCGCAGGGCGAGGACCTCGTCGGCGCCCTCGAAGATGGACAGTACGCGCGCGTCCACGAACAGCCGCGAAATGCTGTACTCCTCCGCGTACCCGTAGCCGCCGTGCAGCTGCTGGGCCTCCCTGGTGACCCATTCGGCCGCCCGGCAGGCGAGCTGCTTGACCTGCGCGGCCTCCAGCTGGCCGTCGCCGGCCGTCACGGCCCGGGCCGCCGCGAACGTGAAGGCCCGGCAGGCGGCGATCGATCCGGCCATCCTGGCGATCTTGGCGCGGGTCAGCTGGTAGTCCGCGAGCGGCCGGCCGAAGACCGACCGCTGCCGCGCGTAGTCCACGGCCAGCTCCAGCGCCGACTGCATGACCCCGACGGCCCTGGCGGCGGTCTGCAGCCGCGCGTTGGCGAACGCCTGCATCTGCAGGTAGAAGCCGCGCCCGAGACCGCCGTCCCCGCCGATCAGGTCGGCCGCGGGGACGCGCCAGCCGTCGAAGCGCACCTCGAACGAGTGCATGCCCCGATAGCCGAGCGTACGGATGGCGCGCCCCTCGACGGACCCGCCGCCCTCCTGGGTGAGGCGCCATTCGTGGCCGGTGAAGGAGGGTTTGTCCACCACGAAGAGCGAAAGGCCCCGGTGCCCGGCCGGGTCGGTGCGGGCCAGGACGAGGAGGCAGTGGGCGCGGCCGGCGAAGGTGCACCAGGTCTTGACGCCGTTCAGCACCCATTCGTCGCCGTCGCGGGTCGCGCTCGTGGTGATCTGCGCGACGTCGGAGCCGTGGTCGGGCTCGGTGACCGCCACGGCGCACAGCCGCTCCCCCGAGGCGATCATCGGCAGCCAGCGCCGTTTCTGCTCCTCGGTGCCGCCGCGGGCGATCGCGGTGGCGATGATCTCGGGACGCGTGATGAGCGAGCCGGCGGCCCCGAGCGAGGCCCGGGACAGTTCCTCGGTGACGACCACCATGGCGGCCAGTTCGTCGCCCTCGGCGCCGCCGCCGTACTTGGCCGGGATCGACAGCCCGAAGCAGCCCATGCCGGCGAGCCCGTCGATGATGTCGGCGGGGATGTCCTCGTCGTCGCGGTGGATGCGGTCGGCGACAGGGGTGATGCGGTCGGCGGCGAACTCGCGGAAGGCGGCGCGGACCAACTGCAGCTCGGCGGACAGGTGCCGTGGCCCCGCCTCGCGGGTGGCCAGCACGTGCTCGGCGACGCGCTCCAGGAACGCCGGGTCGCGTCCCGCGGCGACGTGGGCGGCGACGCCGTCCAGGGCCGTCCCGTCCACGCCCCACAGGGACTCCCTGCCGGTCAGGCGGCCGGCCAGGTCGGCGGCGACGTCGGCGGCGTAGAGCAGCGCCAGGCCCGCGCCGTGGTCCGCGTCGTGGTCGAGGAGCGACCCGGCTGCCGCGACCGCCGCCGACATGGACGCCACGTCGTAGGCCACGGCCTGGTCCCGGTCCGCGGAGGCGACGTGGGCGGCGGCCCTGCCGACTACGTCCCGCAGCGCCTCCACCACGGCACGCGCGCCACCGCGCGCCGTCGCCTCACGCACGGCCGTCGCCTCCCCCGAGCTCGATCGCCAGGGTGCTGTGGGGCTCGTCGTCCTGGCCGAACACGCCCAGCGTGGCCGCGTCGATCCGCCGCAGCAGCGCCGGCCGGCCGCAGAACAGGGGCTTGCGGTTCCGGTGCCGCATGCGCGCCACGGGGGCGTCGTACCCCTCAAGGCGCAGGACCTCCGCCAGGGCGAGCGTCATCAGGGGCCCGTGCACCACCAGGCCGGGGTAGCCCTCGACGCGGGTGGCGTACGGCCAGTCGTAGTGGATCCGGTGGGGGTTGGAGGTCGCCGCGCTGAACCGCATCAGCAGCGTCGGGTCCGTGGCGAACCGCCAGGCCCGCTCCCCCTCCCGGGTGAAAGGGGCACCGGCGGGCGCCAGGACCGCCGCGGGCCCGGCCGGTGCGGCCTCGGACGGGACGGCCCCGGCCTCGCGGTAGATGAGGTCCTGGCGTTCCTCGACGGCGAGCCGGTCGTGCTCGTCGTAGAGCCGGATGGAGACGACCACGACGACCAGCCGGCCCGAGCGCCCCGACTTCTCGGTGACCGACTCCACGCGCGCCTCGCGGCGTACCGTGCTCCCCACCGCGAGCGGGGCGTGGAAGGCGACCTCGCCGCCCGCGAACATCCGCCGCGGCAGCTCCACCGGAGGCAGGAACGACCCGCGCGCCGGATGGCCGTCCGCGCCGAGCACGGACGAGACGGGCCAGCGGGCAAGGGCGAGCCAGTGCCACAGCGGCGGCAGCGGATCCCCCGGGCCGATCGCGGGCGTGCCGTCGTCGAACAGCGCCGTCAGCGCGGCGACCGGGCCCGGTTCGACCGTCTCCCGGGTGGTGAGGGTGTGCGGTTCCCAGCTCACGTGGACCTTCCCTGCGTCGTCCGGATGACGCCGTCCTTCCGCAGCGCCGCCAGATCGGCCGCCGACAGGCCGAGCTCGGCGCGCAGCACCTCGTCGGTGTGCCCGCCGACCTCCGGAGACGCCTCCGGTGGCGCCTGCTCGCCGTCCATCACCAGCGGCGACCCCGGCGCCCAGTGCTCGCCGATGCCGGGCTGGGCGACCTTCCCCATCAGCGGGTTCCCGGGCAGCGTCGCGGCCAGCTCCGTGAAGCTCCGGTACGTCGACCACAGCACACGGGTGGCCCGCAGCGCCTCTTCTGCCTCGGCGAGCGTGCGGGTCTCGAACCAGCTGGCGATGAGGTCGCCGAGCACCCTGCGGTGCCGGTAGCGCTCGGACTCCGCGCCGAGGTCCACCCCGAGGGCGGCGGCCAGCGCGGAGACCACGCCGGTGAGGCCGGTGGCGGCGAGGAGGTCGCGCCAGTGCCGGTCGGTGAGCGCCACGACCATCAGCCGCCCGCCGTCGGCGGTGGCGAAGTCCCGGCCGAAGGTGCCGTAGACGTGGTTGCCGATCCGCTCGCGCGAGGTGCCGTTCAGCTGCGCCTCGGCGAGGTAGCCGAGGCTCCCCGCCGCCGCCAGGGCGACGTCCTCCAGCGCGACGCGTACCTGCTGCCCCTCCCCCGTGAGTACGCGGTGCCGCTCCGCGGCCAGCAGCCCGACCGCCAGGTAGAGGCCGGCGGCCAGGTCCCAGGCGGGCACCACGCTGTTCACCGGCTGCTCCGCGTCCTCCGGACCGGTCAGCAGCGGGAATCCGGTCGACGCCTGGACCGTGTAGTCCACCGCGGTCCCGCCGTCGCGGCGGCCGGTGAGCAGCACGTGGATCACGTCGGGACGGCGTGCCCGCAGCGCCTCGAAGGTCAGCTCCGGGTGCCGGTCGGAGTTGCTGATCACGATCCCGCCGCGCCGCCCTCCGCTGACGACCAGGTCGGCGACGAGCCGGCGTCCCTCCTCAGAGGAGAGGTCCACCTCGACGGCGCGTTTGCCCTTGTTGAGGCCCGCCCAGTACAGGCTCGTCCCGCTCTCGGCCAGCGGCCAGCGGGTGCGGTCGGGAGCGCCGCCGATCGGCTCGACCCTGATCACGTCGGCGCCCAGCTGCGCCAGCGTCATCCCGCTCAGCGGCGTGGCCACGTAGCTGGAGAGCTCGACGATCCGCAGCCCGCTCAGCGGCCGCGCGGCATCCTTGGTCAACGGGTGGTCCCGGTCGCACACCCGACCAACCTAACCGAACCGTTCACATCGGGCGCTCGCTAACATCCGTCGTCGGACAACCTGAAAGGCACGGCATGAGCGAGCACCCCCTGTGGCCCACGACCGGCGAGGCGACCATCACCGCCTTCCCCGTACCGCACGACGGTCCCAGCCCGGCCGTCGTGGTCCTCCCGGGCGGCGCCTACCACCACCTCGCCGACCACGAGGGCGCGCCGGTCGCGCGCTGGCTCAACTCGCTCGGCATCGCGGCGTTCGTCGTGCGCTACCGGATCGCGCCGCACCGCCACCCGCTGCCCCTGCTCGACGCCGCCAGGGCGGTGCGGTGGGTCCGGCACCACGCCGCCGGGACCGGTGTGGACCCGGCCCGCGTGGGGGTGCTCGGCTTCTCGGCGGGCGGCCACCTGGCCGGGCTGCTGGCCACCGAGGCGGGCTCCATGCTGACGGAGGGCCCGCACGACGCCGTCGACCAGGCCGACCCCCGCCCCGGCCTCGCCGTCCTCTGCTATCCCGTCGCCGCGCTCACCGGACCGGCCGCCCACCAGGGCTCCGCCGCCAACCTGCTCGGCCCGGACGCGCCCGAGTCCGTACGCTCCGAGCTGTCGCTCCCCGACCGCGTCGGCCCGGCCACGCCACCCATGTTCCTGTGGCACACGGCCGACGACGAGTCGGTCCCCGTCGAGAACACCTTCCAGGTGGCCCGGGCGCTCGCCCGCCACCGGATCCCCCTGGAGGTCCACGTCTATCCCAGCGGCCGGCACGGGCTGGGCCTGGCCGACGCCGATCCCGTCGTGGGCGACTGGACCGCCCGCTGCGCCGCCTTCCTGCGCGCCCGGGGCTGGTGAGAGGGGCTACCCGTGCCAGATCCGCAGGTAGGCCTCGCGGTAGCCGCGCGGGTCCCAGGACGCGGCGGCGTCGACGTTCTCCGTCGTGGTCAGGTGCACCGGCGTCACGTACCCGCTCGGCGGGTGCCCGGCGAACGCGCGGTTGAGCTCGTCGACGATCTGGCTGCCCTGCGCGTTCAGCGGCTCCGGGACGGTCGCGTGCTGGAAACGCCGGGCGCGGATCCGCTGGAACGCCGAGGGATCCCCGTCTCCCGCGCCGATGGAGTAGGGAGGCCCCTCGCCGGGCCGCCCGGCTGCGCGCAGCGCCGGAGCCGCGTCGGCGAAGTAGACGTCGTTGATGGCGACCGAGTACGTCCACCGGTCCCTGAAGCGGGACAGCAGGGACGAGACCTCCTGCGGCGTGCGGGTGCCCGCGTCGGGGAGCGGGATGTTCTCGTAGGAGAGGAGCCGGACGCCGGAGCAGGTAGCCAGGGTCTGCCTGATGAGCCGTGACTTGTTCTCGGCGAACGGGATCGAGGAGTCGGTGAAGATCACCGCGCCCGCCCGGCCGTTCGACCTGGCGATGATCCAGTACGCGCTGATCCGCGCGACGTCCTCCACCCGGCTGGTGACGTTGGTGAAGAGGCGGGGGTTCGCGCTGGGGCCGGGCGACTTGGTCGCGTGCCATCCCACGAGCTGGATCCCGGCGGCGTTGGCCTGCCTGACCTGCTGCGCCACGGACTCCGGGTCGAACCCGCCGATGACGATGCCCGACGGCCGGAGGGCGACCGCCTCGCCCAGGGCCACCCGGATCCCGGCGGGGGTGCCCTGGCCGTCGATCACGCGGAAGCTCCACCGTACGGACCGCGCGGCCGCCCGCACGGCATCGGCGGTGCCGGCCACGCCGGGGTTGGTCATGGTCGAGGCGACGAAGACGATGCTCTTGCCTGCGACGGCGCGAGGCCCGCTCGTGGGCCCGGCCCAGGGCACGTCCATCGCCTCGGCGAGCGCGACCGCCCGCCTGGCAGTGCGCACCACGTCGGGGCACCCCCCGGCCCCCTCGGGAGCGGGGGGCGGGGAGCCGAGCGAGCAGCCGCCGGCGACCAGGGCGAGCACCACGAGGCGGGCGAGGTTCATGGCCGGCTCGTCACCCGGCCGGCGTGCGTCCGGCGCCGCGCGGAGTAGCCGGCCAGCCCGACGGCGACGAGCAGGGTGGCGCCGTTGAACAGCGGGGTCACCCAGAAGTCCGCTCCGAGCTGGCTGATGCCCGACAGGCCGATGGCCAGGACCGCGATGGCGACGACCGTGCCCCAGGGGTTGGCCCGCCCGGGCTTGATCGTGGTGGAGCCGAGCAGCGCGGCCACGAACGCCGGCAGCAGGTAGTCCAAGCCGACGCTCGGGTTGCCGATCTGCTGCTGGGCCGCGAGGAGCACGCCCGCGAAGCCGGTCACCAGGCCGGATCCCGCGAAGGCGAGCACGACGTACCGGCGGATCGGGATCCCGACCAGCTCCGCCGCCCGCGGGTTCGAGCCGATGACGTAGAGGTAGCGGCCCACGGGGAGCCGCTCCAGCACCAGCCACAGCGCGGCGGCCAGGGCGACCACGTAGAACGCGGGCGTCGGCATGCCGAGGAGCGTCGAGTCGTACAGGCCGGTAAGGCCCTCGGGCAGGCCCTGCGGTCCGGGGAAGATCCGGGCGCCCTGGGTCGCCCAGCCCGTGACGGCGTACAGGATGCTGCCGGTGCCGAGGGTCGCGATGAACGAGTCGATGCGGGCGAACTCCACCAGCAGGCCGTTGACCGCGCCGACCGCCAGCCCGCCGGCGAGCACGGCGAGGCACGCCTCGGGCCAGCGCCATCCGGCGTTCACGATCAGCAGCAGCGTCATGACGTGCCACAGGCCCAGGCCGTAGCCGAGGGACAGGTCGAAGTTCCCGGTGATGATGGGGATCATCGCGCCGAGCGCCAGGACCGCGGTGATCGAATAGGCGGAGACGATCGCGGTCAGGTTGGCCATGGTGGGGAACGTGTCCGGCAGGGCGAGCGCGAACGCTGCGAACAGGACGACGGCCAGCGCGAGCAGCCCGTACCCGCCGATCAGGCGGCCGGCGGAGGGCTTTCTGCGGGGCGTGAGCTCGTTCGTCAGCAACGGTCCGTCCCAGGGATGGCCGTGGCCGCCCGGGTGAGCGCGGCGACGGTGAGGGCGTCGCCGCCCAGCTCGGCCCTCACCCTTCCGCGCGCGAACACGAGCGCTCGGTCGCACAGGTTCGCGACCTCCTCGAAGTCGGCGGAGACCAGGAGCGCGGCGGCCCCGCCCGCCAGGGCCTCGTCGAGCAGCCGGTGGATCTCGGGCTTGGCGCCGACGTCGACGCCGGCCGTGGGCTCCTCGAGGATCAGGAGCCGGCGGCGGACCCCGAGCCAGCGGCCGATCAGCACCTTCTGCTGGTTTCCGCCGGACAGGGCGGCGAACGGCGTCTCCGGGTCGGCCGGGCGGACGCGCAGGCGCTCGGCGATCGCCGCCGTCTCGGCGCGCTCGCGGCGCGGACTCAGCGGGCTCAGCGGCGATCGGCCGCGCACGCCGGGGTTGGCCAGCAGGTTCTCCCGCACGCTCAGGTCGGCGGCGGCCCCTTCCTCCTGCCGGTTGCCGGACACGAAAGCGACCCCGGCGCCGACGGCCGCCGCGACCGAGGCCGGCCGGTACGGGCTGCCGGCGAGCAGCACGCGGCCCGCCCGCATGGGGTACGCGCCGGCCAGCGCGCGGCCGAGGTCCACGTGCCCGGCTCCCATGAGCCCGACCAGGCCGAGCGCCTCGCCGGACCGCAGGTCGAACCCGACGGGGCCTGCCCGGCCGGCGCGCACGCCGTCCAGGCTCAGCAGGACCTCTCCCGGCCGGCGGACCCGGCGCCGGTGGGCCCTTTCCTCTCGCCCCACGATGTCGCGCACGAGGTCGGCCGGGTCGCGGCCGGCGAGCGGCCCCTGGCTGACGAGGCGCCCGTCGCGCAGGACGGCGACCCGGTCGGCGATCCGGTAGATCTCGTCCAGCCGGTGGCTGACGTACAGGATCCCGTGACCCCGGTCGCGGAGCGTGCGCAGGACGTCGAAGAGGCGTTCGCCCTCGGCGGCGGACAGGGAGGCGGTCGGCTCGTCCAGCACGATGAGCTGCGCGTGCGTGGCCAGGGCGCGGGCGATGGCGACCAGCGAGCGCTCCGCCCGCGTCAGGTCGGCGATCGGCTCGTCCGGGTCGAGGCGGGAGGCGACGATCCGGAGGGCGTCCACGCAGCGGCGGCGTACCTCGCGCCAGGAGATGAGGCCGCCGCGCCGGGCGTATCCCATGCCGAGGGCGATGTTCTCCGCGACGGTCATCCACTCCACGAGGCCGAGGTCCTGATGGATGAACGCCATGCCCGCGGAGGCGGCCTGGCTGCCGAGTGGATGGCCGGCCACGACGACCTCTCCCCCGTCGGCGTGGTGGACGCCGGCCAGGATCTTGATCAGCGTCGACTTCCCGGCGCCGTTCGCGCCGAGCAGGGCGAGGACGTCGCCGCGGCGGAGGTCGAGATCCACTCCCCGCAGCGCGTGGATGCCGCCGAAGCGCTTGCGCAGCCCCCGGATCCGGACGAGCGGATCCGGGGCCGCCGCCGTTCCCGGCTGGGGGCGCGGGTCACTCGCCATCGGGCCGGCGTGATTCCCACGCCTTGACGATCTGCGACCTGGACGAGAAGTTCAGCTTGCGCAGGACGTTCTCGACGTGGCACTCCGCGGTGCGCTGGGCGATGACCAGCGTCTCGGCGATCTGCTTGTTGCTCAGGCCCTTCGCGACCAGATCGGCGATCTCCCGCTCCCTGCGGGTCAGGATGGACGTGGCGTCGGACTCGGGCTGGGCGCTCTCCGCGCGGCGTGCGGGCTTCTCGTCCAGCGCGTACGCGGCGGCCTGCTCGGGGGTGAGCTCCGCGCCGCGGTCGAAGGCCGCCTTGAACGCCCGCTCCGAGAGATGCCGCCGCAGGCAGGACTCGCACCGGTCGTGGGCGCCGGCCAGGTGCCCGAGCCCGGGCAGCGAGGTCCCGATCGACTGCCAGACCATGTGGGCGGCGCCTAGCATCTGGGCGGCCTGCTCGTACTGCTCGTCGTCGGCCAGGATCCAGGCCAGCCCTTCGAGGCACTGGGCCAGGCCGAGGTGGTCGTTGCAGCGCAGCTTCAGCCGCACGGCGTCCCGCATCATGGTCACGGACTCCCGGAGCGCGCCCTTGCGCCGCCGGTCGAGGGCCGCGACCCACAGCGCGTACGAGATCGACCATTCGGCGTTCGCGCGCTCGGCCGTCTCCAGCACCTCCTCGCAGAGCGCCGTGGACCGCGGGTCGTCCATGAGGACGGCGGTCATGGCCAGCTGGAAGAGGGCCACCCACGCGTGCCCCCGGTGGCCGAGGGCGCGGCGGCGGGCCAGCGCCTCGTCCAGCAGCTCCATGGCCCGGGTGAAATCGCCGGCCAGCAACGCGGCGAACCCGGTGATGTGCAGCGCGCCGGCGAGCTGGGCCTCGTCCCCGAGCCGCTCAGCCAGTGCCTGGCACTCCTCCAGCAGCGGCTTGGCGGCCTGCGGGTCGCCCCGCAGCAGGACGAGCCACGCGTCGACCCACAGGGCCTTGGCCCGCCCGGCACTGGCGTCGGACTCCTGCGCCAGCGCCCGTTCCAGCCAGTGGTGGCCCTCGCTCGGGGAGCTCCACGAGAGCCGGTGGCTCCACATCGCGGCGGCGATCTCGAGCGCGGCCCACGCCTCGCCCGGCTCGCCCAGGCAGAACTCCAGCGCGGAGCGCACGTTCCCCTGCTCCTGGATGAGGCGCCCGAGCCAGTCCATCTGGTGCTCGCCGAACCACTCGTCCTCCGACCGTGCCGCCAGGCGGCGGCACCAGTCGCGGTGGCGCAGCCGCAGGGCCTGGTCCTGGCCGGAGGCGACGAGCCGCTTCCATCCGTACTGGCGCAGCGTGTCGAGCATCTCGAAGCGCACGTCGGAGCCCCGCCCCCGGCGCTGCATGATCGACTTGTCCACCAGCTGGGTCAGCAGGTCCATGAGGCTTTCGGGGGCGATCCCATCTTCCGAGCACACGTGCTCGATCGCGTCCAGGCCGCAGCCGCCGGAGAAGACCGACAGCCGCTCCCACAGCGTCCGCTCCTCCTCGGAGCAGAGGTCATAGCTCCAGTCCACCAGCGCCCGGAGCGTCTTCTGACGCGGCGGCGCGGTGGTGGGCCCGGTCGTCAGCAGCCGGAAGCGGTCCTCGAGGCGCTCCAGGATCTGCTCCACGGACAGGACCATCACCCTCACCGCCGCGAGCTCGATGGCCAGGGGGATGCCGTCCAGCCGCCGGCACAGCCGGGCGACCGCCGCGCTGTTGGCGTCGGTGACCCTGAACTCGTGCACGGCGGAGGCGGCCCGGTCCTCGAACAGGCGCACCGCCTCGTTCTCCAGGACGCCGTCCATCGAGATCTCGGCCGCCCCGGGCACGTTCAGCGGCGGTACCTCGAGGACCAGCTCCCCCGGGACGTGCAGCGCCTGCCGGCTGGTGGCCAGGATGCGCAGTTCGCGGGCCATCGCGAGCAGGTCACCGGCCAGCGCGGAGACCTGGGGCAGCAGGTGCTCGCAGTTGTCCAGCACCAGCAGCAGCCGTTTGTCGTGCAGGTACTCGGCGAGGGAGGCCGGATCCTGCCGGGGGCATCTGACGGCGTCGGCGACCGTCTCGGTGAGCAGCGCACCCGCCACCAACGGGGCCAGGTCGACCAGCCAGACCCCGTCGCCGAACTCCCGGGACATCTCGGCGGCGATCCGCCGCGCCAGCCGCGTCTTGCCGACCCCGCCGACGCCGGTGAGCGTCAGAAGCCGGCCGGCGGTGAGCAACCGCTTGCCCTCGGCGATCTCGTTCCTGCGACCGACGAAGCTCGTGAGCTCCAGTGGCAGATTCCCCGCACGTGACCGCGCCATCGCCCCCATAGCTTCCACAAACCTCGTCACCCGTGCGCACCCTCGCAGGCCTCGGCTTATTGCTACCCGTGGTGGGCAACGTCATGGCAGTGCGGACGCAAACCCTGCGCCAGCCGTGGACGGGCCGGTCATGCGTGGCCCAAGCCGCCTTGGGCGTCGGGCCGAGCACGGCTACGGTGGTTGACCTTGACGACACGTCGTGCTGAGCTCCGTATGACGGTGGTGTTGGTCAGCGTGTCAGGTTGCCTAGCCGCTTGATATCATGTGAACGAGCGCACAAATGGTCACAAAAGAGGAGCATCGAGTAGTGACAAGTGGCAGCGCGGGGTTCTCGGTGACTCCGGTGGTCAAGAGGAGCGCGGCCGTCCAAGTCGCCGACCAGATCGTCGCGGCGATCCGCGACGAGCAGCTCAAGCCCGGCGACAAGCTGCCTTCCGAACGCGAGCTGGCGCAGAACTTCGCGGTGAGCAGGCCCACCATCAGGGAGGCGCTCGCCGCCCTGGAGCTCGCCGGGCTGGCCAAGTCCCACAAGGGCAAGGGCACGGTGGTCACCGGCACCGCGGCCACCGTGGCGACCTGGGGCGTGGAGGTGCTGCCGCCGCAGGTGTTCGAGGCCAGGCTCGCGATCGAGCCCTCCCTGGCCGCGCTGGCCGCGGAGAAGCGCTACCCGGAGGACCTCGAGCTGCTCGAGACCACCCTGGCCAAGCTGGAGGCCGAGTACGCCGAGACCGGGGCCTACGCGAGCGACCTGCCCGTGCACCGGGCCATCGCCCGCGCCGCCCGCAACCCCCTGCTCGAACAGGCCCTCGAAGAGTCGTTGCGGCACGTCGAGGGGCCGTTGTGGCAGGAGCTGCGGCGCCGCGCGCTGGCCGAGGCCAGTGCCCGCGACGGCCATGTCGAGGAGTCCCGCATGGTCATCAGGCACATCCGGGAGGGCAACGCCGCCGAGGCGGCGGAGGTGTGGCGCCGGCACCTCCTGACCTACCGCAACGAGATCCTGGGGGCCGCCGCCACCGACGGCTGACCCACGTCCCCGCGCATCGGACCCGCCTGTAGCGACAGGCGGGTCTTCGTCGTGCGCGCGTGCGGCAGTTGGAAGTCAGGTTGCCTGGCAGGTTCGCGACCCGTCTGCGGGGACAAGTGCGACCTGATTTACATTTCCGGCTCTTGACACACCCCATTTGGCAAGAAAGTCTGGCTGGCAACCTACCAGGCAACCTTTCAAGTGAGGGGTGATGCTGTGGATCGGCCGGATTCCTCCACGCGAGTGGAGCATGATCTTCTGGGGCCGCTCACGCTGTCCGCCGACGTCCTCTATGGCATCCACACGGCCAGGGCCGGCGAGAACTTCCGCCTCGGCGGCGAGACCCTGCGCGAGTACCCGGCGCTGCTGGCCGCGCTGGCCCAGGTCAAGAGCGCCGCGGCGTGGACCAACGACAAGCTCGGGGTGCTCGGCTCCGACATCGCGCAGGCCGTCATGGCCGCCGCCCGGGAGGTCGTGGAGGGAGGTCTGCACGAGCACTTCCCGCTGGAGGTCGTCCAGGGCGGCGGCGGCACCTCGACCAACATGAACATGAACGAGGTGCTGGCCGGCCGGGCCTCCGCCCTGCTCGGGCGCCGGGTGGACGCGCACGACCACGTGAACCGGTCCCAGTCGACCAACGACGTGATGCCGACGGCGCTGAACATCGCGGTGCTGGTGACGGCCCGGTCCACGGCGCGCTCCCTGCGGGTCCTGGCCGAGTCGCTGAACCGGAAGGGCAGGCAGTACGAGTCCCTCACCCGGCTGGGCCGTACCTGCCTGCAGGACGCGGTCCCCGTGCCCGCGGCCCTCGTGCACGAGGGCCAGGCGACGTCGGTGCTGGGCGCGGCCGCCGCCCTGGAGGGCGCGGCCGACGCGCTGCGGTACGTGCCGCTCGGCGCGACCGCGATCGGCACCGGGCTCGGGGCTCCTGAGGGATACCGCGAGCTGGCGATCCGGCGCCTGGCCGAGGAGACCGGGCTGGACCTCCTGCCGTCGGTCAACCTGTCCGAGGGCATCTCGTCCCTGGAGGGCCTGGCCTGGGTGGCCGACGCGATGGCGCGGGCCGGCCGGGCCGTCGCCCGCGTCGCCGGCGACCTCAGGCTCCTCGCCTCGGGCCCGGTCGGCGGATTCGGCGAGGTCAGCCTGCCGCCCGTGCAGGCGGGCTCGTCGATCATGCCGGGCAAGATCAACCCGGTCATCCCCGAGCTGGTCATGCAGGTGTCCTTCCAGCTCCAGGGCGGCGCCCACGCCGTGCACCTGGCGAGCGCCGTCCCCGAGCTCGAGGTCACCGCCATGGCTCCGGTGGTGACCGCGGAGCTGCTGCGCGGCCTGCGGCGGCTCGGGCGGGTGTCGGAGGTGTTCGCCGACCGGTGCGTCGACGGGCTGACCTGGAACACCGCGGCCGTCCACGCCAACCTGCGGGGATCCCTGCAGCCGGCCGTCGAGTCGGCCGTCGAGCACGGGCACGCCCACGCGGTTCAGGAGGCCAGGTCATGACCGCCGTGACCATCGTCGATCCCATCCACGACGGGGCCACGGACCCCGTACTCGTCTGGAACCACGAGGAAGCCTCGTGGTGGTGCCTGTTCGCGCACCGCCGGGCCAACACGAAGATCGGCGGGCCGCCGCGGATCGGCCGCTGCCACGGCAGCCAGGTGGGTGTGGCGAGCTCGGCCGACGGCGGCCGGAGCTGGCTCTACCGGGGGACGCTCGCGCTGCCGGTCGAGCGCGGGACCAACACGTTCTGGGGCCCGGACGTGGTCTGGCACGACGGCGCGTACCACATGTTCGTGACCTTCATCCGGGGCGTGCCGGACGACCCGGCGTGGGACACGCACGGCCGGCCCAGCCCCTGGCACCGCCAGGTGCACCACCTGACGAGCGCCGACCTGTGGGACTGGGAGCACGTCTCCAGGCTGGACCTCGGCACGGACCACGCCGTGGATCCGTACGTGTTCCCCATGCCCGCGGGCGGCTGGGGACTGTGGTTCAAGGACGAGGCGCGGGGCGGCTCGATCTGGCGGGCCACCAGCGCGGACCTGTACGAGTGGAAGGTCGCCGACCGGGCCCTGGAGGACTGGCACGAGGGCCCGTCGCTCTTCGAGCTGGGCGGCGCGATCTGGATGCTGGCGGAGAGCCGCGACGGGCTGGTGGCCTACCGGTCCGGCGACGCGCTCACCTGGGAGCCGCGCGGCCCGCTGGTGGTCCCGGGCGAGACGGCACGCCAGCCGAACGTGCTGCCCGTCGGCGCCGGCAAGGCCTGCATCACGTACTACGTCCAGACGGGAACGGACAGCTTCGGCGAAGCGGTGCCCACGGCCGGCCAGGCGTCGGTCATCCGCGTCGCCGAGCTGGGTCTGGCCGGGGGTGACCTCGAATGCCGTACGGGGGTCGTCGCGGAGCTGCCGCTCCGCGCAGCAAGAATGTCCGACACCAGGTAGTCGAGCCCTGACCTCCTGGAAAAGCAAGGCTGGTGGCACATGAGCATTCACTCCAACCGCGGCAAGCACGCCCGCGCGGCGGTCCTCGCCGGCGCCCTCCTCCTCCCCCTCGCCGCCTGCGGAAGCGGCTCCGGCACGGGCACCACAGGCACCGGGGGCACCACGGGAACCACGGGCACGGCCGGCGCGGCGGGCTCCTCGGCCGCGATCGCCAAGGACGCCGAGCTGGCCGCCGCGGTCCCGGCGGAGATCCGCGGCCGCGGCTCCCTCATCATCGGCACCAACGCGCCCTACGCCCCCCTGGAGTTCTTCGCCGAGGACAACAAGACCCTGGTCGGGTTCGACATCGACACCGGCGACGCGCTCGGGCAGGTCCTCGGGCTGAAGGTGGACTGGAAGAACACCTCCTTCGACAACATCATCCCGGGCCTCGAAGCGGGCCGGTACGACATCGGGATCGCCGGGTTCGGGATCGAGCGGGAGCGGCTCGAGGTCGTCGGCTTCGTCTCGAACTACCTCAGCGGTGGCGGCTTCCTGGTGAAGAAGGGCAGCGGGATCAAGGCCAACGACTTCAAGGACACCGTCTGCGGCCTGCGGGTGGCCGTCCAGAGCGGGACGACGCAGGTCGAGCGGCTGGAGAAGGCCGAGAAGTACTGCGCCGGCGCAGGGAAGAAACCGGTCCAGATCATCCGCATCCCCGACCAGAACCAGGTCGTGCTAACGCTGTCCAGCGGCCGCGCGGACGTGGTGAGCGCGGACAAGCCGGCCGTGGAGTGGGCCGCGAAGCAGTCGGAGGGCGCGCTCTGCGTCACCGGCACGTACCGGACCCCGCACAGCCTGGCCGGCATCGCGGTCCCCAAGCGCAACGCCGCGCTCAACGAGGTCCTGCAGAAGGCGATGACGAAGCTGATCTCGGAAGGGCACTACAAGCGCATCGCCGAGAAGTGGGGCGTCGTCGACGGCGCGATCGAGAAGTCGGAGATCTTCACCAAGCCCGAGCAGGTCGGCGACGGTGACGAGATCTTCCCGCAGCCGATCAAGGAAGGATGTGCCTAGCCCATGCGCACTCCCCGACCGCCCTTCCCCGCGGTGACCTGACATGGCGACGGACACCACCCGGCAGACCTCTCCCGGGCGGACCGAGCCCGCGGAGATCAAGGCGATCCCGGCCCGGCACCCGTGGCGGTGGGTCGCCACCGGCGTCGTGCTGGTGCTCGTGGCGATGCTGGTCAACTCGCTGCTCACGAACCCGCGCTACCGGTGGGAGATCGTCGCCAAATACCTGTTCGACGGAACGGTGCTGCACGGTCTCCTGCTCACCCTGGAGTTCACCGCCATCGCCATGGCGATCGGCATCGCCCTGGGCGTCGTCCTCGCGGTGATGCGCGGCTCGCCCAACCGGGTGCTGTCGTGGACGAGCGGGGCCTACATCTGGTTCTTCCGCGGCACCCCGCTCCTGGTGCAGCTGATCTTCTGGTTCAACCTCAGCGCCCTCTACCCGGTCATCGGGCTCGGCGTGCCGTTCGGGCCGATGTTCGCGACGCTGGACGCGAACGTCCTGATCACGCCGTTCATCGCCGGCGTGCTCGGCCTGGCGCTCAACGAGGGCGCCTACATGGCGGAGATCGTCCGCGCGGGGATCATGTCGATCCCCAAGGGGCAGATCGAGGCGGCGAGCTCGCTCGGCATGTCGCGCGGCATGACGATGCGCAAGATCATCCTGCCCCAGGCGATGCGGGTCATCATCCCGCCGACCGGCAACAACACCATCGCGATGCTCAAGACCAGCTCGCTGATCAGCATGCTGGCCATCCCGGAGCTGCTCTACAGCGTGCAGGTCATCTACGGGCGCAACTTCCAGACCATTCCGCTGCTCATCGTCGCGAGCATCTGGTATCTGCTGGCCACCTCGATCCTGACCGCGCTGCAGACCAGGGTCGAGCGCCGCTTCTCCTCCGGCTCGGACACCGCCGCCTCGTACGGCTCCCGGCTGCGCCGCAACCTCTTCTCGCGACGGCGGACCGTATCAGAGGAGGCACGCTGATGTCCGGCAACACGTTGGTCGAGGCCCAGGGCGTCCACAAGAGCTACGGGCGCCACGAGGTGCTCAAGGGCATCGACCTCACCCTCGACGAAGGGCAGGTGCTCTGCCTGGTCGGCCCGTCAGGCTCCGGCAAGAGCACGTTCCTGCGCTGCATCAACCACCTGGAGACGATCAACCGCGGCCGGCTGTGGGTCGACGGCGAGCTCATAGGCTACCGCCAGAGCGGGGACTCGCTCTACGAGCTGCACGAGAAGGAGGTGTGCCGCCAGCGGGCGCGAATCGGCATGGTGTTCCAGAACTTCAACCTGTTCCCGCACTTCACCACGCTGGAGAACGTCACCCTCGGCCCGTGCCTGGTGAAGAAGGAGCCGCGCCCCGCCGCCACCGAGTACGCGGAGGAGCTGCTGCGCCGGGTGGGCCTCGCCGGCAAGCTGCACAGCTACCCCGGCCAGCTGTCCGGCGGCCAGCAGCAGCGCGTCGCCATCGCCCGCGCGCTGGCCATGCGCCCGAAGCTGATGCTGTTCGACGAGCCGACGTCGGCGCTGGACCCCGAGCTGGTCGGCGAGGTCCTGGACGTGATGCGGCAGCTCGCCCACGACGGGATGACCATGATCGTCGTCACGCACGAGATGGGCTTCGCCCGGGAGGTCGGGGACACCCTCGTGTTCATGGACGACGGACTGATCGTCGAGTCGGGACCCCCGCGGGAGGTCCTGGGCAACCCGCGGCACCAGAGGACGCGGGCGTTCCTGTCCAAGGTGCTGTGATGTCAGAAATGGAGCACACATGCTTGACGTGATCGTGATCGGGCTCGGCGCCATGGGGTCGATGACGGCCTGGCAGGCGGCCGCGCGTGGCGCCTCGGTCGTCGGGATCGAGCAGTTCCCGCTGGCCCACTCGCGGGGCTCCTCGCACGGAGGGTCCCGCATCTACCGGCAAATCCTCTTCGAGGGCAAGGAGTACGTGCCGCTGGCCCGCCGTACCCTCGACCTGGTCCGGGGGCTGGAACGGGAGAGCGGCGCCTCCCTGTTCACCCCGTCCGGCGGGATCGTCGTCGGCACGCGCGGCGGCCCGCTGATCGAGGACGCCCTGGCCAGCGCGACCGCGGGCGAGGTGACCTACGAATACCTCGAACCGGACGAGCTCGGGAAGCGGTTCCCACAGCACGCGGCGTTCGACGACGACGTGGCCGTGTACGAGCCGGGCGCCGGGGTCCTCCACCCCGAGGCATGCGTCACCGCCGCCGCCGAGGCGGCGCGGCGCGCGGGCGCCCGGATCCACGCCGAGAGTCCCGTACGCGCTCTGCATGTCGCCGACGGGCACGTCGAGGTCGTCACCGGCGAGGAGACGTTCACCGCGAGGAGGGTGGTGCTCGCCTCCGGCGCGTGGGGGCTGGACCTGCTGCCCGGGGTCGAGCTGCCGCTGCGGACGCAGCGCTCGTGCCTGGCCTGGTTCAAGGCCCGGCAGGACCAGGGCGACTACCGGCCCGACAGCTTCCCCGTGTTCGTCAGGGAGAGCCGGGACCTCGACGGGTGGGGGATCCCCGACGTCGACGGCCAGGGCGTGAAGGTCGGGGTCGGCGGCACGGTGAAGAAGCGCTGGCTGGACCGCCCGGAGGACAACTGGGAGCCCCCGTCCCCGCAGGACCTGGCCCCCACGGAGGACTTCTGCCGGCGCGCCTTCCCCGGGCTCGACCCCCGCGTCGCCCACGCCACGGCCTGCATGAACTCCAAGACGCCCGACGGCGACTTCATCATCGGCACCGTGGGCGGCACCGACCGCGTGGTCTTCGCCGGCGGCTTCTCCGGCCACGGGTTCAAGCACTGCGCGGCGGTCGGCCTCGTCTGCGCCCAGCTCGCGCTCGACGGCCGGACCGAATTGGACATCGAGAAGTTCTCTCCAGAACGCTTCAAGGACGCGGGATGAACTACGTACAGCTGGGCCGGTCGGGCCTGCGTGTCAGCCGGCTGGCCCTCGGGACCATGAACTTCGGCCCCGTCACCGGCGAGGAGAGCGCGCACCGCATCCTCGACCTCGCGGTGGCCGGCGGCATCAACCTCGTCGACACCGCAGACGTGTACGGCGCGGACGCCAACAAGCAGGTCTACGGCCTCGAACCGGAGAAGGGCCGGACCGAGGAGATCATCGGCCGGTGGCTGGCCGCGACGCCGTCCCGCCGCGACGAGATCGTCCTGGCCACCAAGGCGTACGGCGCCATGGGGCCGGGGGTCAACGACATCCGGCTCTCGGCCCGGCACCTCGTCCGGGCGTGCGAGGCGTCGCTGAAGCGGCTCAGGACCGACCACGTGGACCTCTACCAGCTCCACCACGTCGACCGCCTGACGCCGTGGGAGGAGATCTGGGAGGCGCTGTCCCTGCTGCGGCAGCAGGGCAAGGTCCTGTACTTCGGCACCAGCAACCACGCGGCCTGGCACATCATGCAGGGACAGCACACGGCGGAGCGGCAGGGGCTGCTCGGCTTCGTCTCGGAGCAGAGCATCTACAGCCTGGCGCAGCGCACCGTGGAGCTCGAGGTGCTGCCCGCCTGCCGGGCGCTGGGGATGGGCTTCCTGCCGTACAGCCCGCTGCACGGCGGGCTGCTCGGCGGCCTGCTGCGCAAGCAGGACGCCGCCCGGGGCAGGAGCGGTCGCGCCGCGTCGGCGATCCAGGGCCACCGCGCGCAGGTGGAGCGCTACGAGAAGACGTGTGACGCCTTCGGGGAGCATCCCGCCGTGATCGGCCTGGCGTGGCTGCTGCACCAGCCGGAGGTCACGGCGCCGATCGTCGGCGCGCGTACCGACGAGCACCTGTTCCTGGCGCAGCGGGCCCTGGAGGTCGACCTGGACGCCGAGCAGCTGGCGACGCTGGACGACATCTTCCCCGGCCCCGGCCCCGCCCCGGAGGCCTATGCCTGGTAGCAGCCTTCACGCCTGGTAGCAGGCTCTTCATGCCTGGTAGCAGGCTCTTCATGCCTGGTAGCGGCCGAGCTCCACGACGCGGACGAAGGAGGCGACGCCGTCGCCGGGGGCCGCGTACCCGTAGAGGCGGTCGCTGGCCAGCCGGGCGGAGGCCCCGGCGGCCAGGCTCACCGACCGGCCCTCGACGTCCAGGATCAGGGTGCCGGCGGTGACCAGGATCAGTTCCTCCGAGCCCCGGGGGTCGGGCTGGGCCTGATAGCGGTCCCCGGGCTGGAGGGTCCATTCCCACAGCTCGGGGCCGCCCCGGCGGGCGCTGGCCACGTGCAGGAGAGCCCGGCTGCCGGCGGGGCTGCGCCAGACCTCGACCGGCTCCGAGACGTGCAGCGGATCGGCTCCCGACGGCCCGGTCAGCGTCGCGAAGTCGACGCCCAGGCCGCGGGCGATCTTGTCGACGGTGACCAGGCTGGGATTGGCCGTGCCCTGCTCGATCTGGGTGAGCATGCGGCGGCTGAGCCCGGCGCGCTCGGCCAGCTCCTGCACGGTCAGGCCCGCTTCCTGACGGCGGCGGCGCACCTCACGGCCGAGGCGTTCGATGAAGTCCATGGGTGGTGTTGACACGCCGCCTCCCGCAATGTGCATTATATTTCCCATTATGAGCACTAGAGTACCCGTACTGGAGATCCTGCCAGAGCTGCCCGCCGCTCGCGTGCTCGACGCGCTCCGGGCGGCGTTCACCGAACTCGCCGGGGGGAAGGCGGCGCAGCCGCCCCAGACCGTCACCTTGCTGCCGGGCGGCGGCGACGTCATCGCCTACCAGGCGGCGCAGGGCGACGCCTACGGCGTCAAGGTCTCGCCGTACCTGCCCCAGCCCGGCGGCAAGGCCGTGGTCACCGCGTGGACGCTGCTGCTGAGCACGCGGACCGGCCGGCCCCTGCTGCTGTGCGACGCCGGCGCGCTCACGGTGGAGCGCACCGCGGCCACCAGCGTCCTCGCCGTGGACGAGCTCGCCCGGCCCGGCGCGGCCACGCTGGCCGTCATCGGATCCGGCCCCGTCGCCCGCGCGCACCTGCGCTACGCCCGCGCCGTACGCGATTTCACCTCGGTACGGATGTACTCCCCCTCACTGACCGCGTCCGCCGCGCCTGAGGGCGTGACCGTGGCCGGCAGCGCCGAGGAGGCCGTGGCCGACGCGGACGTCGTGCTGCTGTGCACCTCGGCCGCCCAGCCCGTGATCGACGCCGCCGGCCTCCGGCCGGGCACGGTGGTCACCTCCATCAGCACCAACGCCCCACGCGCGCACGAGATCGCCCCTCAGGCCCTCGCCGCCATGGACGCCTACGGCGACCACCGGCCCACCGTCACCGCCACGGCCGGCGAGATGGCCATCGCCGCCGAGCAGGGGCTGTGGTCCGCCGCGGACCTGCGCGGCGACCTCCCCGAACTCCTCACCGGGGCCTGCCCCGCCCCCACCGGCGACCGGCCGGTCTTCTTCCGCTCGGTCGGCCTCGGCATCGAGGACCTCGCCGTCGCCCGCCTGCTGCTCACCCTCTGAGAGGCCGTGATGTCCTTCACCCCGTTCGAGCTCGAAGAGTGGCAGTCCCGCTACGAGCACACCGTCGCCCACAACCTCGCCGACAGCGGCTGCCACCCGGTCGCCCTGGGCGAGCTGATCGGCGACGACCCCGCCGCCCTCGACCGCCTGCTGGCCGCCGACCTGCACTACCCGCCGGTCGGCGGGACCGACGCCCTGCGCGCCCTGATCGCCGGGTGGCACGGCGCAGACGCCGGCAACGTCCTGGTCACCGTGGGCGCCGCCGAGGCGAACGCCATCACCGTGGCCGGCCTCGTCGGCCCGGGCGACCACGTGGTCGTCATGGAGCCCGGTTACCGCCAGGTCCGCGGCTGCGCGCTGAACGCCGGCGCCCAGGTCGACCCGTTCCCCCTCGACCCCGACCGGCAGTGGCGGCCCGACCTCGACGCCCTGGACCGCGCCGTGCGTCCGGGCACCAAGCTCGTCGCCGTCACCAACCCCAACAATCCGGTCGGCACCATCCTCACCCCATCCGAGATGGACGCCGTCGTCGCGGCCGCCGACCGCGTAGGCGCCTGGATCCTCGCCGACGAGGTCTACCGCGGCACCGAACGCCTCACCGACGAGGTGACCCCGAGCTTCTGGGGCCGCTACGACAAGGTCGTGTGCGTCGGCAGCCTCTCGAAGGCCTTCGGCCTGCCCGGCCTGCGCCTGGGCTGGCTGGTCGCCCCGCCCGAGCTCACGGAGGCGGCCTGGCGGCGCCACGAGTACGCCACCATCTCCGCCGCCAGCCTGTCCATGCACCTGGCCGAGGTCGCGCTGCGCCCGGCGACCATCGACCGCCTGCTCACCCGCAACCGCACCCTGATCCGCGAGGGCTACGCGCGCCTGCAGGAGTGGATCGACGGGAGCGACGGGCTGCTGTCCGTCGTCCCGCCGCACGCCACCGCGCTGGGCTTCGTCCGCTACCACCTGCCCCGCCCCAGCGTCGAGGTCGCCCACGCGATCCGCGAGCACGGTGACGTCCTCGTCGGCGCCGGCGCGCACTTCGGCGTCGAGCACCACCTGAGGATCACGCACGGCCTGCAGGCCGGCTACCTCGACGCCGCGCTCGACGGCATCTCCCGCGCCCTCCGCAAGCTGCGAACCGGCTGATCCCCGAGCGGGATGCCCTGACATAATCGGGCAACCATGGGCATCCTGCATATCTTCGACATGGACGGCACCCTCCTGGCCGGATCCACCGCCAGCCTCGAGATCGCCCGCCACACCGGCACCACGCCGCGACTCCTCGAGATGGAGGCCCGCTTCGCCGCCGGAGAGCTCGACACCCGCGGCTTCTCCGCCGCCCTCCCCGGCCTCTGGGCCGACCTCACCCCCCAGGTCGTGGCCGCCGCCTACGCCGCCGCCCCCTGGCTCGGCGGCATCGCCGAGGTCTGCGCCGACATCCGCGCCCGCGGCGAACACTCCCTGGTCATCACCATGGCCCCGGACTTCTTCGCCCGCCACCTGCTGGAGCTGGGCTTCGACGAGGTCGCCGCCTCCAGCTTCCCGCCCCCGCCCTTCACCGCGCCCCTGGACCCCGCCGGCGTCCTGACGCCCGCCGACAAGGTCCGCATCACCGACAGCACCCGCGACCGGCTCGGGCTCGGCCGCGACCAGTGCCTGGCCTACGGCGACTCGATGTCGGACGCGCCCCTGTTCCGCCACCTGCCGCACACGGTCGCCGTCAACGCCGACCACCACCTCGCCGACCTCGCCGCCCTGGACTACCGCGGCGACGACCTCACCGAGGCCTACCGCCTGGCCCGCACCCTGCTCCCCACCGCCACCCCGACCCCCTGACCAACGGGCCCGAGCGTCGTTGCGTCACCGCGCCGAGAGGCGCGCGGCGGGTCCGGGGCGGAAGGGCTCCGGGGTCAGCGGCCGTCCAGCAGGTGAACGGCGTCGCCGTAGATGGCCGGGCTCCGATCCACCTCATCGACGAAGTCACGCGGGAAGCCGAGCTCGAACTCCACCGCCGACTCCAGCCGCCGCACCGCCTCCTCAGGCAGCACGACCCCCGACGCCCCCAGGTTGTCCTTGAGCTGTTCCGCGCTGCTCGCCCCGACGATCGGATGCACCCCACGCCCGAGCACCCAGGCGAGCGCCACCTGCGAGGCCGTGACGCCCAGCTCGCCGGCTACCTCGACGACCGCGCGCGCCGCGGCCCGGTCCCGCTCGCTCAGGGAGTCGGGCGACACGCGGGAGGCCGGCGCGCCGGGCTCGTTGTACCTGCCCGACAGCACGCCGCGCTCGAGCGTCCCCCACGCCGCCACGCTCATCCCGTACGCCTGCGCCATCGGCAGCAGCTCCCGCTCCACGTCCCGACGCAGCAGGCTGTACGGCACTTGCAACCCCGCGAACGGCGTCCACCCGCGCCACTCCGCCAGGGTGTTGGCCCGGCTGGCCAGCCAGGCCGGGGCGTCCGAGATGCCGGCGTAAAGGATCTTCCCGGCCTGGACCGCGTCGTCCAGCGCGCGCATCGTCTCCTCGATCGGGGTGTGCCGGTCCCAGACGTGCACCCAGAAGAGGTCGACGTAGTCGGTACGCAGCCGGCGCAGGCTCTGCTCCAGCGACAGCACGAGGTTCTTGCGGTGGTTGCCGGCGGCGTTGGGGTCGGTGCGATCGCGGGTGCCGGTGTACTTGGTGGCCAGGACGAAACGGTCGCGGCGTCCTTGGAGCAACTCGCCGACGACGTTCTCGCTCTCGCCGTACATGGAGGCCGTGTCGACGACGTTGCCGCCGGACTCGGCGTACAGGTCGAAGATGCGCCGCGCCTCCGGCGACACCTCGCGGTAGGTCATCGCGCCGAGGAACAGCTCGGAGACCCTGAGCCCGGTCCGGCCCAGCAGACGGTAACGCATGCACAGCACCTTTCACCCACTCGGCCCTCCATGATCCACGACCCGGACACCAGCGTCGAATCCGCGAAGGCGGCGGGCCGTCGCCTCATGAGCTCCGTACGGGGAGGCTGGTCAGGCCGTGCATGAGCAGCCCCGGACGCCAGGCCAGCCGCTCCTCGGGGACGGCGAGCCGCAGGCCGGGGAAGCGCTCCAGCAGGTGGCGGAAGGCCACCGCGCCTTCGGTCCTGGCCAGCGGGGCGCCGAGGCAGTAGTGGATGCCGTGGCCGAACGCGAAGTGCTGGCCCGGGGCCCGGGTGACATCGAGGCGATCGGCGGCGGCGAACTGCGCCGCGTCCCGGTTGGCCGACAGGAAGGACACCAGCACGAGCTGATTCGCCGGGATCTCCGTGCCGCCGATGGTGACGGGCTCCTTCGTAAATCTGAGGGTGGACGTGCTGACCGGCCCGTCGTAACGGAGAAACTCCTCGACCGCCGCCGGCAGCAGGCCGGGGTCCTCGCGAAGCTTGGCGTGCTGGTCGGGGTGGCGCAGGAGCGCGAGCATCCCGTTGCAGATCAGGTGCACGGTCGTCTCGTGGCCGGCGACCGTGAGCAGGAACGCGGTGTCGACGAGCTCCCGCCCGCTCAGCGCGCCCTCCTCGTCCTGGGCCTGCACCATGGCGCTGAACAGGTCATCGGCCGGCTCGGCCCGCCTGGCCTCGCAGAGCTCGGCGAGGTAGGTGATGAACTCGGTGGCGGCCCGCACGACCACCTGCGGGTCCAGTACGGCGCCCTCGATGGTGGTGTTGGACCACTTGATGAGCTGCGGCCAGTCGTTCTCGGGGATGCCGAGCAGCTCTCCGATCACCATGGCGGGCAGGGGCACGGCGTAGTCGTGCAGCAGGTCGAACTCCGGGCCCACCTTGTCCAGAAGGCTCGCGCTGATCTGCTCGACACGCGGGCGCAACGCCTGGACGCGGCCCGCCGTGAACACCTTGCCCACCAGCCGGCGCAGGCGCGCGTGGTCGGGCGGGTCGACGAAGAGCATGTTGTGGGGCACCACGGCCTCGTAGCCGCTGCTGTCGCCGCCCTCCAGCTCGTTCGACTTGATCATGTCCGGGTTGTTCGTGAAGTCCTTGCTGAGGCGCGGGTCGGTGCAGGCCGCCTTGACGTCCTCGTACCGGCTCACCACCCAGACCCGTACGCCCTGCGGGGTGGCGGTGCAGTAGACGGGGCGTCCTTCGCGGAGCCGCCCGAATACGGCATGCGGGTCACGCAAATAGTCCTCATCGAACAATGTCTCGGCCATCGTCACCCTTTCACATACGGAATGGCAGGGGTCCACCTTATGGTCGGGATCCGACGCTTTGCCATTTCCGTTTTCAAGCCTCAGTTTTCGGTCGCCCGAAAATAAGCTCCAAGTGATCGCCAAGTGACGGCTGCCAGAGTGGCCCGCATGAGAACGCGGACGACAACGCTGGCGGCGACCCTGGCCATGGCCGCCGCCCTGACCTGGACCGCCACCGCCTCCACGGCGAACCGGACCCATGACGGCGGCACCACCGTGCGCGCCGAGGGAGGCGAGTACGACATCAAGGACGTCCCAGACTGACGACTTGACGCTCCCCCTCGACTGATCGGAGCGACAACGCTTGCGATCGAGCGGGTTATCCAGAAAATTCACGAGATGACAATCGAAAGCCGTCGCCGGCGGGCCCGGGCATACAGCGTCCTCGCGGTAATAGCCGTGGCGGAGGCGTCTGATCACGTTCCGGTAGCCGGCGAGCTGGAACGCCGCGGCCGGATGGACGGCCTCGTCGGTGAGCGCGGTGTCGCAGGCCGGCAGGCGAGGCCGCTCTCGGTGGTCATGTCGAGCACGGTCAGGGCGGCGTGCAGCGCCTCTGCGGTGGCCGGGGCGGCAATCGCTGAAGCGGGCGGAAAGCTGCCCGTGGCCGCTGGTTCGAGTGAGGACCGGCAGCGCATCGATCCCGGCCACCCTGCCTGAACCGAACATCCGCGCCTCGAACCGATGAAGTGGTTTGTCCAGAGTGGCGGCGACCACGTCGACATGACGTACTACACCATCACCAGCGCGCCTTCCTCGACGCCCGCTTCACCGTCCACGAGCCGAGAGCCTTCCGGGCGGCCAATGTCGCCTTCGGCGCTCGACTTGTGGAGGCCGCCACCGCGTTGATCTCGACCTATTGCATAGGAAGCTTTCCTATTTAATACTTCGATCAATACAGCGTATCGCGGCGCGCGATGCTCCATCACGCTCCTGCTGCGCGTGACGCCCTGCCTCATCGGTTCGGCGCCTTACTGCCCGGAGGTCCTCGTGACTCGTCGTGTCTCTGCCCTTCTCACCGGCCTGCTCGCCTGTCTCGGCGCGCTGTCCATCTCCGCCGCGCCAGCGCAGGCGGCAACCGTGGAGGTGACCTACAGTCCGCTCTCACTCGGCGACTACTGCTCCGCCAAGGTCAATTCCTCCTCCACCATCGGCTTCTACAACGGCGGCCTGAGCTGCTACCGCTGGAGCACCGGCGGCACCGGCATGACCTACACCGGCAGCGGAAGCGCCTCCGCCGCGTGCGCGTACTTCAACCCCACCTACACCTACCTCGGCCACGCCCAGGGCGCCAGCCAGGCGCTGACCTGCACGTATTCGGTCTGACCTACTCCGGCGCCGCCTTTCGGAGGCGGCGCCGGACGGGCCCGCATCGCGCGGACGAGTGCCGGGAAGTCGATTGGGTGCTCGACGTCTGCCTCCGCCATGTGCCTGGCCATCTCGTCAGGCGGGACCCGTGTTCCTGGCCTCGCCGAGTAGCGGCCCAGTGCACTGAAACTTTCAACCATTTCCGCCGCCGCTGCCTGCGGGCGCCCCTCGGGAGTACATCACCCGATGGCGCGCATGTTGACCCGGCGCCCGGCGAGGTGCTGGATTCGCTGTGCGGTGGGAGACAGGCGCAGGAACGGAGGAGCCCCATGTTCGCCACGAAGCCGGTCCGGAGAATGCTGGCGCTCGGTTCCCTGATGGTGACGGCCTGCGGGGCGGGCGCGGTCGCCGTGTCGCAGCCGGCGGGACCACCTCGGTGGGGATCGCCGCGATATGCCGCAGCGGCCACCAGTACGGCGACTACGGCTGGGCGAGCGCCATGACCGCCATCCCCGCCGGAACGACGACCGTGACCGCGACCTGGGCCTGCAGCACCGGCCCGGTCTATCCCGGCCCGTGGCTCACGAACTGCGCCCTGCAGTCGATCACGTTCGGCTGACGCGGGCGAAGAGGTTCGCCAGGGCCGCCACCGTCGTACGCGACGGGCTCTGCAGGTCGCGCGGTCCGGGTGGAGCAGGCGCCGGTCCCCAGACGACACTGCCCGCCACGTACTCACACGTGCGCTTGCCACGTCACCAAGCTCAGTGCGGGCACCGTCAGCGCCAGCACCCTCTCCCGCGCGGCCGCGGAACAGCAGGGCGGCGGCCAGGAAGTACGTCGCCCCCGAACTGCCCGTGTAGTTGCGCGGGTCGCCGCCGGTGGAGACGGCCCCGGTCAGCATGCCCACGAGCCCCGGCAGCAGTGCGCCCGCCGCGAACTACACCAGCATGAGGGGCCGCTCGGGGTGTTGTTCGCTTCGGTGGGGGCGCGGGCGAAGAATAGCGCCGTCCGGGTGCGTCATGGTCAGCGGCGCGGGGACTCCTCGGCGGCGGGCTACTCCATGAGGGCCGCGCATACGTCGGGCGACGGCGGTTCGTCCGTTCGTTCGAGCCTGGTAGGCGTCCGGCTCCAGCCGATGCGTGCGGCTGGAGCCGATCGCCCGTCTTGCGTCAGCCGCCGAGGCCCAGATTCGCCAGGAGCTGGAGCACTAGCTTAAGGATCGGCGCCAGACCGTCCATGACAACACCGCCTATACACGCAGAGTGACATTTTGATTACTCTAGGTTACATCATGTGGCCCGGTTGTCCCTCGCTCTGCATCCAGGTCCTGATCATATGCGTCCGATAATTACCGCTTGAGGTTACGAAGTGCTGTGCGGGGTGTTTAGGTCGTTCTACGCCGTATTCTCGGGAAATCAAGACCGATCAGCAGCCGCACCATGCCGGCTCCGACGGCATCACGGTCATGGCGCAGCTGTATCACGCTCAGCAGTGCGTACCCACCCCTCCGGGTACGCCGGATCCTTCTTCGAGATCCGTACTCCGGCCTTCTCGCTGCTCTTGATCACCAGAGTCGCGTTCTCAGTACAACCACTCAAACCTCCCGGATCCTCACCACGCCGACCGGCCGGAAACCAGGTGCGGACTGCCGGTGCGGTGGTGTGTGATCGGGACTATGGCGATTGTGCTGGGTGAGCCGGAAGTCGACGGGTTGAGCGAGGTTGTGGGCGTGCTGCGGGAGTGGCAGTACGACGGGGCGCCGATGCAACTGCATCCGGGGGACCTGGGCTGGTTCTGGCGGTTCGGTGTGGAGGCAACGGCCGCGGCCATCCGGACGTGGAGCCGGGACGGACAGATTCTCGCCATCGGGCTGCTGGACCAGCCCGATCTGTTGCGGCTGACGATCGCGCCGGACGCCCAGCAGGACGAGGAGCTGGCGCAGCAGCTGGTTGAGGACGTGACCGAGCCGGAGCGCGGCGTGCTGATCGAGGGGAAGGTGAACGTCGAAGCGCCCATGTCCGCACTTGTCCAAGATGTGCTGTTCGAGAACGGCTGGAGCACCGACGAGCCGTGGACACCGCTGCGCCGCGATCTCACGGAGCCGGTGAAGGATCCAGGCGTGCGGATCGAGGTGGTCGGGCCGGAGCAGGCGCACGTGTGGGCTGCCGTGCTGCTGGCATCGTTCGACAGGTCGACGTTCACGGAAGAGCGTTGGCACGCGATGGCGGCCGGATTGCCGTACGCCGACGCCCGGTGTCTGGCCGCGTACGACGACCAGGGCGATGCGGTGGCGGTGGTGACGGTGTGGTCGGCCGGTCCGGGCAAGCCCGGGTTGCTCGAGCCGATGGGCGTGCACCGGGAACATCGCGGTCACGGCCACGGCAAGGCGATCAGCGTCGCCGCGGCCGCCGCACTCCAGGAGCTGGGTTCGTCGAGCGCGATCGTCTGCACCCCGAGCTCCAACGTCGGCGCCGTCGCCACCTACAAGTCAGCCGGCTTCCAGCCACTCTCCGAGGTCCGGGACAAATACCGGGACGTTTAGCCCCAAGCGGCTCTCAGAGATGAGGAGTCAGCTGCTTTCCCTCCGCGCAGCGGGCTGCGACCCGGACTTCTCGGAGAAGATCGGCACTCGGAATAAGGTGCGGCCGGAGGTCGCGAAAGCGGATGAAGCGGCGGGGCCGGGGTGCCACAGAGCTGCTCACCATCGCCGAGGAGCTGCGTCATCACGAGGGATCTCCAACCCCTCCGGGCCCGGCGCGGCGGGAGGGCCAGGCCGTCGCCCGTGAGCGGGGCCGCCATGGCGAACGGCGAGGAGACACCGGGCAAGGGCTCACCGGTCGCCCCCTCCGGCAGTCCACCTGACGCCCGGAGAGCAGGACACTCGCCGCCACAGAAGCCGGCGCTCCAGCGGCCGCATGAGGATCGGCGAGCTGATCCAGAGCCGTCGCGCCAGCAGTGAGGGCGCCTATCCCGACGGCAAGATCAGTGCGAATGAACCTCTTCGTGGGCCTCTTCGAGTGAACATCCCGCCAGGAACGCCGCGACCCCGCCGGTGAAGTTGGAGCACTCGAAGATGTCCTTGTGCGGGCAGGCCAAGCCATGGGCGATGGCGGTGCGGGCCACCTGGGCCTGGGCGATCCGTTGATCCAGCTCGGTGAGCTTGCGTTGGTACAGCTCCCGCCAACTGTCGCCCGCCGGCGAACGAGACGCGATGAACGCTTTGACCTCGCGCAACGTGAAACCGACATCTCGCAGCAACAAGACCACACCGACCAGCCCGACCGCCGATGGCGGATAACGCCGTTGGCCTGAGACCCGAGCCGGTGCCGGAAGGAGGCCGAGCTCCTCCCAGTAGCGCAGAGCGGAGGTGGCGACACCCGTGCGGCTCGCCAACTCACCGATCGTCAACTGCTCACCCATTGACTTCAAGCATACTTGAAGCCGTTGACTGGCGATCATGCAGACAGCAGGTACATCTCTCAAGCAACGCGTGATCAGAAAATTGGTGCGCCAGGCCCATCACCCCCGGGGCATCGTCGGGTGGGCGGTCGGCCGGATGTTCGCTCATCGCCCCTCCAACCGCAAGCGCAACGTCTGGGCGGTGTCGTTGCTGGACGTGCAGCCCACCGACCGGGTGCTCGAGATCGGCTTCGGTCCCGGCGTCGCCATCGCCGAGTTCGCCGGCCGCGCCACCCGGGGCCACGTCTTCGGCGTCGACCACTCGCAGGCCATGGTCCGGCAGGCCGCCCGTCGCAACGCCGCCGCCGTCCGCGCCGACCGCGTGCACCTCACGCAGGCCTCCGTAGAGCAGTTGCCGAGCTTCGGCGATCCGCTCGACGCCATCCTCGCCGTCAACTCCGTGGGGTTCTGGCCGGACCCGGTGGATCGGCTTCGCGAGCTGCGCCGCCTGCTCCGCCCGGCAGGACGCATCGCGCTCGTCAGCCAGCCCCGCTGCCCCGGTGCCACCCGGGACACCACGGCCCGAGCCGCCCAAGAGCTCCAGGACCTGCTCACCCAGGCCGGCTTCACCCATCTCCGGGTCGAGACCCTCGAACTCGAGCCGCCCGTTGCCTGTGTGCTTGCCGACAATCCGACCGGCATGCCGTCATGACCGCAGACGACACACCGACCTCCGGCTCATCTGGCTCGGACTCGTCCTGCGGGGGTGGACCGCTGGCGACCTACAGGCCGACGGGTATGGGCCCAAAGGCGAGATCCTGCTCGCCCGAACCGGAGATCATGGCCGCGACGCCGAACTCGCCTACGCCATCCACCCCCGACATCGCCTGGCCACTCGCGCGGTACAACTGATCACCGGCTATGCCTACGACGTCTCGGCATCGCCCGACACAACCAGGCCAGGCCGGAGTGCTGGTGCTGCTGGGGACTCCCATGAGCACCACCCGACTGGTCGCCGTGACCGGCCAGGGGCTGAGGTCGGTGGGCCGGCATCTGCGGGGCCTGCTGGACGCGGGGCTGGTGGAGCGGCGGCGGGCCGGGCGGTCGGTGCTTTACGTACGGACGGCGGCCCAGCACCGCAGGTCCCGGTGCGCTACCCCGGCTACCCGCTGAGGACGCGTTTCGGTCCGGGCGTTCTGGCGCCCAGCGGCGCGACAACGCCACATCGGACGTTTCCGCAGCCACGGACCCGACCGGCACATCGCGGTGCAGCTCATCGCTGATGGTGACGTACGGGAGCGGGGCGGCCCTCGCCTCGAAGTCAGGGACAGGGCGCCCGGCTGAGCGGACACTCAGTCGGAGCGTGGCCTGAGCAGGTCTTCGACAAGGGTGTCCACCAGACCATGGGGGATACTCGACCCCGTCAGGGCGCAATAGACAATCGGGCCGACAAGTGCGTCGATCGTGGCGTCGGGGCCGAGGGTGGGCGAGATCTCTCCGGCGTCGATTCCGCGCGCGAGCATGTCACGTTCCTGTTGACGGCGTGGACCGAGATAGCGCGTATGAAGGCTCTTGGCCGTGTCGGGATCGTGCTGCGCCTCGGCGATGAGTGCGAGCAGGACCTTGCCGGCAGGGTCGCGGGTGAGGAATCGCGCGAAACCGTGCAAGTAGTCACGGATGCTCTCTGCTGTGGGCTTCTCCGTGGGGACGGGAAGGATCTTGTCGCTGTCTTCGATGAGCGTGTCGAGGAGGATCTCGACCTTCGAGGGCCACCAGCGGTAGATCGTCTGCTTGGCGACGCCGGCGCGACGTGCGATCGCCTCGATGGTCAGAGCGCCGAAGCCGTGCTCGACGAGCAGATCGTCCGCGGCATGAAGCACAGCCAGACGGGCGGCCTCGTCACGCCGGGGGCCGGAACGCGCCCTGCGGGGCTGAGAGTTCGCGGCGGGCATGCGGGACACAATACCGGTCAGCAGTCCCGCGGTCCGTTGTCTAGACGCAACGTCCAGTCTAGATTAGATTTCCCCACCGCGAAGGAGTGAACGTGTCCGCCATGTCCAACCGCCAAGCTCTCATCATCGGAGCCTCTCGAGGGTTGGGGCTCGTCCTCGCCAACGAGCTCGCTCGACGCGGCTGGCGAGTCATCGCCACGACGCGCCGGAGCGGCGGCGAGCTGCAAGCGAATGCCGATGCCTGGGATGGACAGCTGAAGGTCGAATCGTTGGAGATGACCAGCCCCGAACAGCTGGCCGCCCTGCGCGAGCGCCTGGCCGGCTGCCGGCTCGATCTGCTCTTCGTCAACGCCGCAATCGACCGAGGCAATCTGCCCATCGACGAGGTCTCGACCGACATGTTCACCGAGGTGATGATCACTAACGCGTTGAGCCCGTTGCGCGCTCTTGAGGCCCTCCGCGGACTCGTCGCGCCCGGCGGAACCGTCGCCGTCATGTCATCCGAGCAGGGCAGCATCTCGCGAAACACCGAGGACGGCTTCGAGCTCTACAAGGCCAGCAAGGCCGCGCTCAACCAGTTGATGCGCAGTTACGCCACCCGCCATGCCGACGACGGACAGACCAAGCTGCTCATCGACCCCGGCCACAATCAGACCCGGCTCGGCGGACCCGATGCGCCCCTTACCGCCCAGGAGAGCATCCCGGCCGTCGTCGACGTCCTCGAAGCGCAGGCAGGCGCCCCCGGCCTGCAGTTCCTGGATCGTCATGGCGAGATCGTCCCGTGGTAGAGCGCCAGGTCACAGCGCCGAGGCCGCGCCTCCCCCTTACGTGGTCGGCAGAGCGAGCGGGGCACAGTTCGTCCGGCTCGCTCACGCCACCGCAGCGCACTGTCGGACTACGACGTCGGCCGGATACCTACCGCGAAGGCTCCACCGGCGGCGAAGAGGACGTCCGGGAAACGCCGCACAACTTATTGCGACTCCCGTTCTCAGGGCATCAGAGGGCAGTCGGCCCACGATCTTGTCGACGCGGTTACGGGGCCCGACGATGCTGACGGCGTTGTAGTCGAACCGGGCTACGCCCGCCCAGCGCTCGAGGAGCTGCAGGGATTGTCCGGGGTTGTCAAGCGAACCTGCTGGTCAGTCGCATGAAGGTCCTCAAGGCCCGTCAGGCGAGTAGACCCCGGCATGCCGAGCAAGGTGGGTCAGCGATGGGCCGTGGCGATGAGGCGTCGCAGTGCCGCGTGTGCGGGTGGGCCCCACGTGGCCTTGCCGCCTGGCCGGCCGTGGACACCGGCGTCGCCGACGTGCAGGCAGACCAGGGCGCGGATGACGGCCCATCCGCGGGCGCGGCGCAGGGTCGCGGCGTCCGGGGCCGGCTGGTAAGCGTCATAGAAGAGGTCGGCGGTGCCGTCCGGCAGCAGAGTCCAGGCGGCGGCGAGGTCGCAGGCCGGATCGCCGGCGAACAGGTCGCCGAAGTCGATCACGCCGCAGACGGTGCCGTCGGCGGTGAGGACGTTGGCCGGATGCAGGTCGCCGTGGAGCCACAGCGCCGGGCCGGCCCAGTCGGGCGCGGCGGCGGCATCTTCCCAGATGGCGCGGACGGCGTCCGGGTCGGGGATGAGTCCCAGCTCGGTGGCCGAGGCGAGCTGCTGGGCGACCCACTTGGAGGAGCCGGCCAGCGGTCCTCCGCGGCCCTGGCCGTCGGTGTCCACCTGTTCGGGGGCGGGTTGGTGAAGAGCGGTCAGGAAGGCGGCCAGGGCGGTGGCCGCCTGCGCGCCGCGCGTGACGGGGGCGCAAGGCCAGGTAGTTAAGGGGATTCGGTTCTTGTCAATCGGCTGAGGCGTGCAACGGACTCCTGTAGATCAGATGTCGGCGAAGATCATCTGAAG
>NZ_JBITHZ010000005.1:171790-495072 GCF_044458585.1 Nonomuraea sp. NPDC050451 | reverse complement strand
CAGAGGAGTACGAGGCTCTCTACTACGCTCAACACCAACCCAGCGAACCCGCCGGAATCAACCGTTGAGGTCTCCATCAAAGTCGGGGCGGTTCATTCAGCTAAATCGGTCGATATATCCAGCCTGCAGCGTGTTGACTGGCCGACACGCTGAGCGACCCCGTGGCAACGGGGATCGTGGCGGGCTGCTGGTCGGCAAGCCCGTCGACATCCTCCGTTCGGCACGGTTGAGACTGACGCCCGGGTCAAGATCGCCGTCCTGGCCGTATGAGTCGGTTCGATTGGTGTCGATGAATGCCTCAGGGTGTTTCTTATAGCGCTGTGTCCGGAATTCTCTCTCCCGTTGTATCGGCCCGTGTCGACGTGTGCCGGGCTGTGGCACGTACACACGAGCAATTACCGAGCAACCGCGCGTTCGTGAGTATCGGCATTATGTGCCGATACTCACGGCCGATCGGACCCGTACGAGCAGCTACCGAGCAGCCGATGAGCCCGCCGGTGGGCCCGTCGGTTCCTGCCGGTGGGCCGCGGCGCCGACGGGCTGCCGATCGGCGCGCAGGTCGCTGCCGCCTATGGGTCGTTCGCTTCGGATGGCTGCTTCTTGTCGGGTCGCGGTGAGGAATGCCTGGCGGAGTTGGTCTTGCCGTGCAGCTTCGAGGTTTCCGGGGTGGAGGCGTCGGGGGTTGCTGTGGTGCTGGTAGAGATGCCAGCAGGTGTCGATGCCGTGGAGAAGGTTCTCGAGCAGATCTGGGGCGGGCCGGGCGGGGTCGATTGAGGTGAGTGGTAAATGGATGGTGTCAGGGCTGAGGTCGAGTTCGGAGTGGTCGGCGCGGGCGGCCTGGATGAGTTCTTGGGCGGCGGTGATGCGGTGTTGAACGTCAAGGATGCCGCGCAAGTAGCCGTCGACGATGTGCAGGGCGTTGCGGATCAGGGGCATGACCACGTGCCGGGCGCGGGCGCCGGCAGTGATGGCGGTGGCGATGTCGGCGAGGCTTTCGATGGCGAGGGGTTTGTCGGACTGCTCGGCGCCGGCGACGACTTGGATCGGGTGCATGCCGTTGTGTTGGGCGGTGATGGTTACGGCGGCGTAGAACCAGTGGGCAGCGGCGATGGCGGCTGCGGTGGGATCCATGTCGGCGAGGAGGGTCTGGTTGCCGAAGGGATTGTCGTGCAGCAGGCGGTCGGCTTGGTAGATCTGCAGGGGTGAGGCGTCTTCGCGGCTGAGGGTGACGGTTTGCTGTGCCCGTTCGGACAGGTCGCCGCGTTCGGCTTGTTCGATGGCGGCCCGTTCGGCGGCGACGTCGGTGGTGACGTGCGTGGTGAGCTGAGAGGTGTTGAGCATGTGCAGGATACGGGCAACGGCGTGGGCGGCTTGCTCGATCTTGGTGCTGCGCGGCTGGTTGGTGGGTCGCTTGGTGGCGATCAGGGCGGGGAGGACTATGGCGAACGCGTCGCGTCCCGGGGCTGTGGGGGCCGTGCCGGTCGGCAGCGGTGGCGGGGTGGGTGTACAAGCGCCAGCAGATGTGCGACAGGCGGGTCAGCTCCGCGGCGAGTTGGCGGGTGTTCTGGTGGAGTTGGTCGTGGGTAAAGCGGGTCACGACGCTGGCGGTGTCGCCGATGCCGGTGCTCCAATGCGCGACAAGCGTGTTGTGGGCACGGTCGATGGCATACCGAGTCACGAAGACCTCTTCAGGGAAAAGGGGAGGTCAGAGAGTGAGGGCCATGCTCGGGCCAGTTGTTGGCCATGCCTAGGATGCTGGATCTGCCGCTCGCGTGAAGCCTTTTTGACGTTGTCGCGAGTCCCTGATCAGCGCTTTTGCTGGCTGATGCGGCATAATTCCTTCTCGACCGCCGGTGGCGGCGCGGCGTGGCACGGGATCATCGGCTCCTGAGCGCCGCGGCGGTACGGGCAAGATCGGTCCTTACGCCTCTCCGTCTCCTGTAGCTGATCGCGCTCCGAGCGTGCGGCTGGCTGGTGCTGCTGGGCCGAAGTGGGGAATGAGGAAAGAACACGTCGCGGCGCACCATCGGGGTCTGCGCGAGCTTGACCGGCGGGACGGCGAGGGCCAGGTTGCTGGGGATCGAAACACCTGGAACATTCCCTACATCGAGTGGCAGGGCCGGCGGTGGGCCGAATCCAGCCAGGCTTCCAGGCTGAACACCGCCGACCCTGTCCCGCTCGGAAAGGCAGCTCCACGGCGTTGGCCGGTTCGCTGCGGCGGCTGGAGCCGTCCTCGGGCCTGAGTGGCGGGTCGGCTCCGCCCGGGGTGCCTACGCCCAGGGTGAGGCGACGACCCAGCTCACGTCGTCGGCCCATGACGTCGCACTGTCGAAGGTGTTCGATCCGCCCTCGCCACCGATGTAGACGATGTTGTTGTAGTGACGCAGGAAGCGGTTCGGGAAGTTGAAGGAAGCTGTCGCTGGCCCGCGTGTGGCGAGTCGCCCCGGTCATGGGCTCGCCTCGTCCGCGTAGCGGCTCAGGCGCTGCGCGGCCGTCTCCAGGTCGGCGGCGGCCGCCGCGCAGGCGGCGAGGTGGGCGGTCACCGATGCGTGCAGCCAGTGCGGTGCCCCGCCGCCGTCCTTCAGCCCTGCCTCGATCGCGCGCAGGCGCTCGGCGCAGGCGGCGAGGGCGCGGGCGTCCGAACGCAGGACTTCGGCGTGGGCGATGATCGCGGCGATCCGGGCGGGCATGGCTCCTCCGTCAGGCGGGCGGCACCGGGACTGCGGCGTCCCGGAGCGTCTGGCGGGTGGTGGCCGACAGGCACAGCAGCGGGCGGGCGCCGTCGAGACCCAGCTCGCGGAGCTGGTCGGCCAGCGGGTGGGTCGACTGTGGCTCGACGACCAGCCGCAGTGACGGCGCCGGGTGCAGCCGGGCCTGCCCGCGGGTCCGTACGCAGGACCGCAGCACGGCACCGGCCTCGCGTGTGTAGCCGACCAGGCCGGGATCGCTCAGGGGCAGTCCCGGACCGAGCCGTCCACGCAGAGTGAGGACCTGGCCGACGGTGACGTGGGCGGACCGGGTGCCGAGCCGGAGTTCCAGGGGCGTCAGGTACGTCGCGCCGCCCCACAGCCGCGGGCCGAGGGCGCGTACGATCGTGGTGTCGACCGCGGAGCCGACGAGGAAGCTGCCGGAGCGGCGCAGGTCCGCCGCCCGCAGCAGGTCAGGCCAGACGGAAAGCCCCAGGAGGTCGGACCAGACGGGAAGCCTCAGCAGGTCGGACCAGGCGGGAGAACGGGAGCGTCGACGGAACGGGCCGGGTACGACGACGCCGACATGCAACTCCCCGTAGCCGCCCGCACTGGTGTGCCGGTTCCAGGCGGCGTGCACGGCGACCAGCGCACGACCCGCCACCTGTACGGCGGGACCGAGCCCCGTGCCCTCCAGCAGGCCGGCCGCCGCTGTCGGGCACGCGGCGAAGTACCCCGTGAGCGCGTTGCCGTTGCGGCATCTGATCGGCAGTTCGACGGTTCCCTCGGGACAGTCCACGGTGCGGGTCGGCACGGTCAGGAAGGGGAACTCCTCCGGGTCGGGCGGGCGGTCGAACAGCAGGTACGCCTGGGAACGCACGACCTGCCCCCGGAAGGGTGTCAGCCGCTCGTCGATGAGATCGCGAGCCTCGGGCAGGTCGTCGGCGATGTTGGCGAGGTAGTGCTCGATACTGTGGCAGCGCGGGAACAGGTGGGTGGAATCGCCGTAATCGACCACGTACCAGCCGGGGCGCGGGTCGAAGCAGGTGCCGGCGCCCTGCCCGTCGAGGGTCGGGATGATGTCGTGCTGGTTGGTGACGCTGGCCACCCAGGTGCGCGGGTCGGCGGGGCGTTTGAAGTCGACCGGCGAGCCGACGGCGACGGCGTGGGTGACCGTGTGACGGGCGCAGAAGTCGGGGTCCTGCGCCAGGTTCATGATCGCCGCCCCGCCCGCGCTGTGCCCGACGAGCGCCAGCTCGGCGCCCGGAGGCAGCCCGTAGTCGGCGACGGCCTCGGCCAGGGCGCGGCTGTAGGGGCTGCCGGCCAGGACGGCGCTGCTGAACGCGCCGAGCAGGTCCTGGGGCGATTCGCCGTCGGGGCGTCCGACTCGCATGCCCGGCGCCTGGAGGACGTGGCGGATCACACCGTCGGGTCCTTCGACGCTCTGGACGAGGGCCCGTCCGGTGGTGCCGATCGTGCTGATGTTGCCCAGGAAGCCGAGCAGCGACCCCCGCGTGCACAGCCGGGCCGACTCGGCCGCGGCCAGCTCGATCCGGCGCGCGGCGCCTTCCCCGGTGTCGAGGACGGCGATGGCCCTGTTGCTCATGCCGGTGATCGGATCGGCGGTGGCGAAGCCCTTTCCCGTAGCGATGAGCCAGGCGGTGGCGTCGTTGAGCGGGTTCTCGTCCAGCAGCGCGCGCAGCGCGAGAACCTCGCCGAAGACCGGGGCGAGCTGGCTGAGCGCGCGCACCGCACCACGGTCCTTGAGCAGGGCGCGCAGGGCCCGGACGGCCTCCAGATCGCGGTCGGCGGCGGCCGCGTCGATGAGCCGGGCGAGCATGGGGTCCCCGGTCAGCTCGGGGTGAGCGACCGCCACTGCTGCCACGCGCAACCGCAGCGACGTGGCCAGCACGCGTACGGCCAGACTCTCGGCCCCCAGCATGGCACCGGCCTTGGCGGCCACGGTGGCCAGCCGGCCGCCGGTCAACGCGCACCCGAGGCCCTGACCGTTCGTCGTGGCCCGTAGCAGCGCGCGGTAGGCGGGCCCGGCCGCCGAGGGAGCGTGCGGCAGGGCACGCAGCAGCGCGTCGTCGGTGAGCGCGGCCGTGGCGTGAGCCGCCGCGTCCTGGATCGTGAGCGCGATGTCCACCAGCTCGCGGGCCGCGGCGCGCAGCGGCCCGGCGGCCGGATCGTTCTCCCCGGTCATGACCGGGTCCGCCGGGACATACTGACGAGGCGGGGGCTCGGGTCCTCCGGCGTGTTGCGGCGCAGCACGTCCGACAGCGTGCGCGTGGCCGCGATGACCCGCACGCCCTCCGGGGAGAAGGTGGCGGCGTTGAAGATCCGCGGAGCCAGCAGCGGGTTGGTGAGCGCCTGGGAGAAGGCGTCGATAGCGATGATCTTGGTCAGCAGCGGAGGCAGGATCGCGGCGGGGGATCCGGGTTCCTCGGCGAACAGCCCGACGTACAGGTCGACGTCGTCCACGTCGCGGTAGAGCTCGCGCAGCGCGCCGCTGACCCGCCGATCGCTGGAGATCTGCTCGAAGGCACGCACTCTGGGGAAGCGGCAGTGCTCGCGGTAGCTGTTGTATGGGGCCAGGCCGAGCGCCCGGGAGTCGGCGATGCTGGCCACGTCGATCTCGCGCAGGACGGGGTCGGTGTTGAACAGGCCGATGCGGCCGGCCCGCTGGCGGGAGGCGTCCTCGAACAGCCGCCCGAGGCCGGGGCCGGGGATCAGCGCGCTGCCGAAAAAGGTTTGGGCCATCGGCAGCTCGCGCCCGCCCACCGACAGGTGGGACGGGATCAGGCTGTGCCAGCGGTAGACGAGGTTGAACTCCACCGAGGCCCAGTTCTGCCGGTGCCAGGGCGCGTGGTCCAGCCGCGCCGACAGCCGCGGGTCCAGGGCGAACCGGAAGTGGTAGGGGGTGATGTGGTTGATGTACTCCTCGACGACCAGTTTGATCAGCAGCACGATGAGGATGTTGCGGGCCGTCTGGAACAGCCGCTCGTCGTCCCAGCGCGGATGTTCCCGGGCGAGCAGCCGCGTCACCCTGTTGTGCTCGCGTAGGAACAGCACCGTGAGCATGGTGAAGCCGATCTGGCCGTTGCCCCGGTCGCTGCCGGTGGCGAACAGCGTGTCGCGTTGCTCGTCGGAGAGCCGGTCGAAGCGGATGACGCTCAGCGGGGCGAACTCCGGCTTGATCTTGCCGTTCTCGCACAGGTAGGGCGGGAACTCGCCGCCGTTGATGAGCTGGCTCTTGAGCAGCCCGCCGTCGAACGTGCGCAGTGCGGCCGTCGCCGCCTCGTCGAGGCCGTACACCTGGTTCAGGTCGATGTGATGGTTGGAGCTGTTCTTGCGCGGGTCGCGCGGGATGTTGGTGTCGCCGCGCAGGAAACCGTCGGTGAACCATTGGGCGAAGTACGCGAAAAGCACCGTGGAGCGCGGGCAGGGGATCATGGACTCGCCGCGGGTGAACAGGCCGCCGGCGCTCTCGGGAGTGGGACGGTTTCCCTCGGCGACGGGGACCGGGGGCAGGTGCCTGCCGCTGTAGGTGCGGTCGGTCAAGGAGGCCCACGAGGTGTAGTCGGCCATGGTGCTCAACGGCTCGGGACGCGGCGGCATCTCGCGGATCGCATGGTCGATCAGCGAGGCGTTGATCCGGCGCCGGACCGGCTGGCTTCTCTGTACGAGGTCCCAGAACGGCCGGCCGTTGGTCAGTGCCAGGAACCTGAGCCGGTTGGCGAGACCATCCGTGGCGATGCTGCGTGCGCGTGCTCGGCTCGCCGCCATCGTCAGCCTTCCCACCCGTCGATGCCGAGCCGCTCTTCGGCGGCGGCCCTTCCCTCGGTGCCGAGCCCGAGGGCGAAGGTGTCGGGGAAGATCCCGAGTGTCCGCTCGACGCGGCCCGCCGGTGGCGGGAGCGGACGCACGCCGGGACGCAGCAGCAGGCGGCGTACGGTCTCGGCGATCACCGCGCCGGCCAGGTGCACTCCGAGGCAGGCGTGATGACCGGAGCCGAAGAACAGCTGATGGTGGCGAGGGCGGCCGAGGCGGAACTCGTCGGGCTCCGGCACCACGGCCGCGTCGAACATGGCGGAGGCCGGCGCCGCGAGCACGAACGTGCCCGCGGGGATCACCGTGCTGCGCGGGGTGCCGGCGGCCAGGACATGGTCGCGCTCGCACAGCCGGGGAAGCAGCTTGAAGAACGGGCTGAACCGCAGTGCCTCCCAGACGTACGGATCGAACCGTTCGGGATCTCCGGCGACGGCCGCGGCCTCCGCGAGCACCCGCGGGCGCAGCAGGAGTTGCTCGACCGCCTCGACCATGGCCCCCGGCGCGCTCTCCACGAAGCCCAGCGGCAGCCCGGCCATGTTGATCACGATGCGGTCGTCGGTCACGTCGGCCCCGGCGGGCAGGGAAAAGCGGACGAGGCGGGCGAAGACGTCGTCGGGGAGGTCCCGTCCGGCCCGCAGCGTGGCCCGGTGCTCGGCGAGGCGGTCTCGAAGGTATCCGACCAGCTCGGTGCCCGCTCTGACGGACGCGGCCTGGATCTCCGGATCTCCGAGGAAGTTGGCGAAGCCGTCGGCGACGATGGCCCGCGTCCACCGGCCCAGGGTCTGCGGATCGGGGCCGGGAACGCCGAAATACCGCGCGCACACGCCGAGGGCGACAGGGCGGAACAGCCCGTTGACCGCTTCGAGGCGCCCGTCGGGCCAGGCGGCGTCGAGCAGTTCGTCGGCGAGGCAGCCGGCCAGCTCGCGCACGCCGGCCGCGTCCCGCGGGTCGAGCATGAGCTGCATCAGGCCCTTTTCCCGCCAGTTCATCGGCGTGGCGTCCCTGCCCAGCATGAACGGGGCGCCCAGCGCGGCGTCGAGGCGCGGACCGAAGGCACGTACCGAGAAGACCTGCTCGTGGGAGAGCACCTCGGTGACGTCGGCGAAGCGGGTCACGACCGTGAAGGCGGGTGTGACGAAGATGGGGCGCCGCTCGCGCAGCTCGGCGAACAGGCTCCGCCAGTCGGTACGCATCCACTCCCGGACCAGGCTGAACGCGGACATCGGGTCCCTGGCCAGCGCCTCGTCGTATCTCTCCAGATGGCCGCCCGTGGTCTCCTGATCGACAGCACCCATTCTGTGGACCTTCCGCCTGATGTCGGAGCGCACAACGATGATCACGTTGTGCAATCACAATCTAGGGATGCGTCGCGCCTTTCCTTCATGACAACCGAGTGCATTGTTTTGCTTCCCCACAGTAATTACTCCGTTACTGTCAGGACATTGCCGCACTCCATGGGCCTGGCCGTTGAATAAGGAGCCTGATCGTCCCGCACCGCTCATGGGAGGAAACGTGACGTCACCCATGCCGCAGCCGGGCACGGCGGAGACGGTGACGGTCACCACCGGCCGCCGCACCGCCTATCTGGTCGTCCTGGTCGTCCTGCCCGTGTTGCTGCTGGTCCTCGCGGTGCCGGCCGCCTGGGGCTGGGGCATCGGCCCCCGCGACCTCGTCATCGCGGTCGCGATGTACCTGGTGAGCATCTTCGGGATCGCCATCGGCTACCACCGCCTCTTCACCCACCGCGCCTTCAAGGCCAACCGGGCGCTACGGATCGCGCTCATGCTGGCCGGCGGCATGGCCGTCGAGGGCCCCCTCACGCTGTGGGCCGCCGAGCATCGCCGCCACCACAAGTACGCCGACCGCGAAGGCGACCCGCACTCGCCGTGGCGCTACGGCGACAGCGGCCTGGCACTGCTGCGCGGCATGCTGCACGCCCACATCGGCTGGTTCTACACGACCCATCACCGCTCCAGCCGCAGGCATTGGGTGCCGGACCTGCTGGCCGACCCGGACGTGCGGCGTGTCGACGCCGCCTACCCGGCGGTCGTTCTCATGTCGTTCGCGCTCCCGGCCGCCGCCGGCGGGCTGTGGTCGATGTCGTGGTCGGGCGCGTGGAGCGCGCTCCTGTGGGGCGGTCTGATCCGCTACGCCGTGGTGCACCACGTCACCTGGTCGGTGAACTCGATCGCCCACACCTTCGGCGACCGCCCGTTCCGCACCAGGGACCGTTCGTCCAACGTGTGGTGGGTGGCGATGCTGACGCTCGGCGAAGGCTGGCACAACTGGCACCATGTGGAGCCGACCTGCGCCCGGCACGGCGTGCTCAAGGGCCAGCTCGATCCCAGCGCGCGGCTGATCCGCTGGTTCGAGCGGGCCGGCTGGGCCCACGGCGTACGCTGGCCGAACCCCGACCGCCTGACGACCCACCGCACCGACCACAGTCCCGACCAGGGTGCCGACTCCCTGCGATGACACGGCGAGCCTGCCGCTGAGGTCCTGGAAGCGGCGTCGCGGAACCCATGCACAGCGCACGGCTTCCGGCTCGAAGAAGCCGGTCAGCCCCGAGCTCGGCTCCTCGCACACGGCCGTCTCCAGCTCACCTCGCCCGTGCGCAAGACGAGGTCGGTCGGGCGCGGCGTCTGACATTTTTCCGGCATCCGGCATAGTTCCGTGGGGCCCGCTCGTCCTTGGTGGGTGACATCAAGAGGAGGACGGGTGGATCCAGGCTTTGAGGCGGCTCTGCGGCAGTTCGTCATCGACAGGTCGAGCGCGCTGTTCCGTACGGCGTACCTGCTGACCGGCGACCGGCACGCCGCTGAGGACCTCGTCCAGTCGGCTCTGGCGAAGACGGCCGCGCGGTGGCGCGGCCTGCGCGACCCCGAGGCCATCGAGGGATACGTCCGCCGCACCATGTACCACGAGCAGGTGAGCTGGTGGCGCCGCCGGTCACGGGTCGTGGAGGTGAGCACGGACGAGCGGCTCGACCGGGCCGGCGAAGGGCACGCCGAGGTGGCGGACCTGCGCGTGACGATGCGCGCGGCGCTGTCCCGGCTGACGCCCCGGCAGCGGACCATGCTCGTCCTGCGCTATTTCGAGGACAAGTCGGAGACCGAGATCGCGCACCTGCTGGGCGTGCGGGTGGGCTCGGTCCGCAGCCAGATCTATCGATCGCTGGAGCGGCTGAAGAAGTCCGCCCCCGAACTGAGCACTGTGAGGGAGTTCCGTTGAACGTCGAGAACCTGCTGCGTGAGACCCTCGCCGACATGGCGGACGAGCAGGTGCCGCCGCCCCCGGCCCGCTTCCTCCCGCACCGTCCTGCCCGCCGGAGGGGCGCCGCCCTGGCGGCGGCGGTCACCGTCGTCGCCCTGGCCGTGGGCGGCACGATCGCCGTCAGGACCCTCTCACCCGAGGCGGGCCGGCCGGAGGCACCCGTGGCCGGGCGCCCCGAGCCGGAGCGGACGCGCAAGGTGACCATCAATGAGGGATGGCGGGTCGCCCGCCTGTTCGACGACCTCTCCCGGGTGACCGGCGAGCCCGCGCAGTCGTTCGCGCGGGCCGCCGAGGACGGCCGGGCACTGGGCCTGCCTCCGTACGCCAAGGGCAGGCTGGAGGGCTTCGCCCACCCCGGCACGTACAGCTTCGCCGACTCCGCCACCCCCGCCGAGATCCTGACCGCGATGGTGGCCCGGTTCCGCGAGACGGCGGACAAGCTCGGCCTGGCCTCCCGACGCGCCCCCTTGGACGTCGTCATCATCGCCAGCCTCGTCCAGGCCGAGTCGTCCACCGAGGCCGACATGCCGAAGGTGGCCCGCGTCATCCACAACCGCCTGGCCCGCGGCATGCTGCTGCAGCTCGACAGCACCGTCCGCTACGGCCTCGGCGGGTACCGCGGCGAGGTCACGATCAAGGACGTGAAGCTGCGCTCGCCGTACAACACCTACCGCCATCGCGGCCTGCCTCCGGGGCCCATCTCCAACCCCGGTGAGGCCGCGCTCAAGGCCGCCCTCCACCCGGCCGCGGGCTCCTGGCTCCATTTCGTGGTCACCGACCCGAAGCGCGGCACCTTGGGGTTCGCCACGTCCGAGAAGGAGTTCGCCGAGCTCGTCGCACGGGCGCGGCGGTCCGGTTAGCGCGTCGCGCGCCGGCGGAGCGGCGCAGAAGGGGGACTCTAGCTGGAGGCGAGCGAGCCGACCGTCACGCGCCACTGGCGCAGCTCGCGATCCTTGGTGACTTGGAGCTGTGTGTACGGGTCCTGGTCGACGAGCGCCTGCGCCGCGGTCTCGTCCTCGGCCCGCAGGACGATCATGCCGGCCGTCAGGTCCGTGTAAGGGCCGGCCGCGACGAGGCTGCCCTGCTCAAAGAGCTTGTTCAGGTGTGCGAGATGGTCCTCGCGGCGTTCCGCTCTCAGCGGGGTGTCGTTGTAGCCGTAGGTCAGGACGAACAGTGCCATGCCGAGACACTCCTTTTTCCGTTGGACGACCGGGACCGCCTGACGGCGCCGGTCGAAGCTCTCCGGAGCTCGCGGCCCGAGCCCCGGCAGTTCCAGGTCAGCCCTCCAGCCCGTACACCCGTCGTGCGTTGTCGGCGAAGATGCCGCGTTGGTCGGCGGGCGGGAGGTGGGCCAGTGCGTCCTTCCACGCGTCAACCAGCTGCGGCATGGTGGTCCAGATCTTCTCGACCGGGAAGTTGGTGCCGAACATGGCCCGGCCGGCGCCGAACCAGCCGATCACCTCGTCGGCGACGAAGGAGATGAAGTCGGGATCCACCCGGTGGACGAAGGTGCCCTGACCAGTGAGCTTGACGACGATGTTCTGCCGCTCGGCCAGCGCGGCCATCCCGGCCCGCCACGACTCGACGCACTCGAGCCCGATGAGCATGCCCGCGTGCACGAGGACGAAGGTGACGTCAGGGAAGGCCGCCGCCAGCTCGACCGCATCCGGCATCTGTTCGGGAAAGACCTGCAGCTCGAACAGCCAGCCGAGGTCGGCGAGCGCGCCGATGTTCTTGCGGAAGACCGGATCCTTCATACGGTCGGGCGCAGTGGCGAACCGGAACTCCGGGCGCTCGTGCCAGTGCAGCTGCTGACGGATCCCCCGGATCAGCGGTGTGAGCGCGGCCTGTCGTCGCATGGTGTCCGGAGCGCCCTCGTCGAACATGTCGGCCGATCCGATGACGGCCATCGGCCGGCCCGTCTCCTGATGGACCTCGTGAAGCCATCGCACCTCGTCCACGACCCGGTCGAGCGGCCAGTTCGTCTGCACGTAGACCGACTCGCTGATGCCTGAGGCCGCGGCGTCGGCGACGTACTCGTCGATCAGGTAGTCCCGCCTGATCGGCTCGTACGGGCCGAAGATCCGCGGCACCATCGGTCCGGACAGCCAAGGTAGGTCGCCGGCCCGCCAGATGTGGTGGTGCGAGTCGACGATGTCGCCCGAGTAGCGGGTCGCGTCCGACATGACATCACTCCTTGATCAAGGTCCCCACCTGCTCGTACGCGGTACGCAGGTCGCGTACGCCCGCGAGCGCGTCCACACTGCCGAGCACGGCCGACATGCCGCGGGTGACCGGCCGGTACGCCGGGTCGCAGGCGAGTGGCGACCACCACAGCAACCGGTGGCTCAGCAGCGACAACCGCCGTACGGCCGCCTGCATGGGCCGGCAGTCGCCGCGTTCCAGGCCATCGGAGAGCACGATCACCAGAGCGCCGCGTGCCACGGTGACATATCGGGCGTTGGCGAGGAACTCCTGGAGCGAGGCGCCGATCCGCGTCCCGCCCTCGGCGTCCAGGACGACGTCGCTCAACGAGGCGACGGCCGCGTCGACATGCCGTACGCGCAGCGGCTCGGTGACGCGGGTCAGCCGGGTGCCGAAGGTGAACACTTCGACGCGGTCGAGCCGCTCGACCACCGCATGGGCGAAGCGGAGGTAGTGGGCGCTGTGCTGCTTCATCGACCCGGACACGTCGATGAGCAGCAGCACACGGCGCTGCCGCCGCGGCCGGTTCCGCCGACGCAACGTGACGATCTCGCCGTGGCTGCGCCACGACTCACGGCAGATCCTGGCGACGTCGATCCACGGACCTCGCCGGGCGGGTCGCCGGCGGCGCGACCGGACCGTCGGCACCGCGCCGGGTAGTTCCCGCCGCAGCAGCGAGAGCACTGCCTGGTCGTCCTCGCTCGCCGGGCCGAACACCGGGCGTCTCTCGCGCTCCGAGGAGCTGGCCTTCAGGCCCGCCTCCCCGCCGAACGCCGCCGTGAGAGGAGCATCGTCTCCCTTCCCGCGCGGCGCGGGGGCCTCGTCGTCGGGGAACTCCTCATCGGGGATGCGCCTTGCCGCGACCTCCCCGAACCAGCGCTCGAACGTGGGGGAGTACACCTCCAGATCCTCGGGGGAGGTCGTGAGCGTGGCCGCCCCGATCCAGTAGAGGTGCGTGGCGTCGAGCGGGCCGACGGCCTCGATCGCTTGAAGGAAGACCCGCTGTTTGGGCACCGGCACGGGCAGGCCCTGATCGTGCAGGTCCCGCAGGAACCCGTGCACATGATCGCCGATACGCGCGACGAGGGACCGCTCAGTCACGGAACACCTCCGCGGCGTGGCGGCCGAGGAGTGCGAGATCCTCCTCGTGCTTGACCAGCAGCCCCGCGGACCGGCGCATCGCCTCCAGCCAGCTTGAACCCTCGCGGGCCAGCGTCTGCACGCCCCGGGCCCAGGAGACCGACTCCGCGATACCTGGCCGCTTCAGCAAGGCCAGTCCGCGGATCCGATGCACGGCGGTCACGAGGCGGGCCGCGCTGCTCTCGTCCAGGCCCGGCGCCTGCGCCCGGATGATCGCTCGTTCCCGTTCGGCGTCGGGGAAGGGGATCCAGTGGTAGAGACACCGGCGCTTGAGCGCATCGTGCAGTTCGCGGGTCCGGTTCGAGGTGAGGACGACGAACGGAACGCTCGCCGCCCTGATGGTGCCGATCTCCGGGATGGTGATCTGGAAGTCGCCGAGGAACTCCAGAAGAAAGGCCTCGAACTCGCTGTCCGCACGGTCGATCTCGTCGATCAGCAGCACCGCACCGGATGCCGCCCGCAGCGAGCGCAGCAACGGGCGCTGCAGCAGGAACTCCTCGCGGTACAGGTCGCCGACGCCGCGCCCCTCCACCTCGGCGGCCCGAAGGGACAGCAACTGCTTCGGGTAGTCCCACTCGTACAGGGCCTGGGAGGCGTCCAGCCCTTCGTAGCACTGCAGCCGGATCAGCTCGCGGTCGAGGACCCGGGACAGGACGTTCGCGACCTCGGTCTTGCCGACCCCCGGCTCACCCTCCAGCAGCAGCGGCAGCCCGAGCGTGCCTGCCAGGTGGATGGCGGTGAGCAAGCCCTCGTCGGCGAGGTAGCCCTCCGCGCCCAGCTGCCGATCCAGCGCGTCCTGATCAACCAGCACGGCCGGCCCGCAACTCGTCGAGTCCGCGCAGCACCTTCTCCGGGGTGAACGGCATGCTCGTCAGCCGTACGCCGACCGCGTCGTACACGGCGTTGGCGATCGCGGGGATCGGCGCGTTCGCCGTCATCTCGCCGATTCCCTTGGCCCCGAACGGCCCGTTGTCGGCGGGCCGTTCGAGGAACATGCTCGTCTGCGCCGGGATGTCGGCCGGGCCCGGCATCAGGTACTCCGCGAAATCGACCGGCCCGTGCTCGCGCGACTCCGGATAGTACGGCTCGGTCGACTCGAACAGGGCGTGTGACAGGCCCATCCAGGTGCCGCCCTCGACCTGCTGCGTCGCGAGGGCCGGGTTGAGCGCCCGGCCGATCTCGTAGGTGTTGTAGAGCCGCAGCACCTCGATCACGCCGGTCTCGTCGTCGACCGCGACCTCGGCCACGGTGCACGCGTGCGCCTGGCAGGAGTCCGGGTCCATCTCGCCGGTCTCTGGCACCGGGGTGCTCGGCTCCTTGAGGAAGATGCCCCGGCCGGAGATGGTCCGGCCCTGCCGGAAGTGCGCGGCGAGCGCGACGTCGCTGACGTGGATCTTCTTCTCCGACGATCCCTTGAGGCGGATGAAGCCCGTACCGTCGGCCTCCAGATCCTCCGCGTCGACCTCCAGTTCGTCGGCGGCGACCTGCAGCATGACATCCCTGGCCTCGCGTGCCGCCATGATCACGGCGTTGCCGACACGGTGGGTGCCGCGGCTGGCGAACGTCCCCATGCAGTGCGGGCCGGTGTCCGTGTCGGCGGTGTCGACGATGACGTTCTCGATCGGGATGCCGAGCGTCTCGGCGGCGCATTGGGCGACGACCGTCCGCAGCCCCTGGCCGAGGTCCACCGAGGAGAGCGTGACGACGAATCCGCCCATCGTGGTGGCGTGGACGAGTGCCTGCGACGGGTCGCCGCCGAGGTTCATCCCGGTCGGGTAGTTGACCGCCGCGTATCCGCGCCCGTGCCGTAACGCCATCGCTCAGCCCTCCGATCGCCCGGTCGACGGCTCTGTCGACGACATCGCCCGGTACTCCGGCGGAAGGTCGTGCCCCACCAGATCGGCGGCGCTCTTGATCACCTCGACCAGCGCCGTGCCGGACGCGATCTTGCGATGAGCTTTCATGTCGCCGTCCCGGTAGGCGTTCTTGAGCCGGAGCTGCAGCGGATCCATGTTCAGCTCCCGGGCGATGCGGTCCATGTGCGATTCCAGCGCGAAGTCGCCGATCGTGACGCCGAACCCGCGCATGGCGCTGGACGGCGTGCGGTTCGTGTAGACGCAGTAGCCGTCGACATGGACGTTCGGGATCGTGTACGGGCCGGGCATGTGCGCCGCCGCCTTGGTGGTGCCGTACGGGCTGTGCCGGGAGTACGCGCCCGCGTCCACGTAGAGCGTGATCTTGCGGGCGACGATCCGGCCGTCGTCCATGACGCCGTCCTTGATGTAGATGCGCTCGGCCGCGCGGGGGGACGACACCTGCATCTCCTCGGCGCGGCTGTAGACGTACTTGGCCGGTCGGCCGGTGAGCGTGGCGGCGATGCAGGCGAGCGGCTCGACGATGACGTCCACCTTGCCGCCGAAGCCGCCTCCCACGGTGCCCCCGACGACGCGCAGGCTGGTAGGCGGGACGCCGAGGATGAGCGCGGTGTTGTCGAGGGTGAAGAAGGCGGCCTGGGTGTTGGTGTGTATGCGCAGCCGGCCGTCGCCCTGAGGGACGACGATGCAGCCGGTCGGCTCGGTCGGCGCGTGTTCGATGGGCGAGGAGCTGTAGCGGCCCTCGACGATGCGGTCCGCCTCGGCGAAGCCTCGCTCGACGTCGCCGAAGCGGATCCGGCGGCAGTGATGTCCCTCGTACACGAAGTGGTTGGCGCCCGCCTGCTTGATGATCGGGGCGCCGTCGGCCAGCGCTTCCTCGACGTCGAGGACGGCGGGCAGGTCGGTGTAGTCGACCGCGACCCGGGCCGCGCCCGCGCGGGCGGCGTCCTCGGTCTCGGCGACCACGGCGACGATCGGCTCGCCCCGATAGAGGACCCGATCCTCGGCCAGCACCGGCTCGTCGTCGGGTCCCACGCCGATCAGCCGCAGTACGGTGTACCAGTTGTTCGGTACGTCCTCGTGGGTGATGACACGAAGCACGCCCGGGACCTCGAGGGCGCCGGAGACGTCGACCCGGTTGATGAGGGCGTGGTGCCGCGTGGACCGGTGGATCTTGACGTGCGTCATCTCCGGCAGCGCCATGTCCTCGAAGAAGATCGTGCGACCGGTGACGTGACCGCGGCCGTCCGTGCGCGGGACGGCGGAGCCGATGACGACGAAGTCGTCCGCACGCTCGCTCTTGAAGTACGCGGTCTCGATCGGGGTGACGCGCGCCATCAGACCTCGCCCTCCGCGTTCGCGAGCGGGGCGCCGCGGCGGCGTTCCGCGGCGGCGAGGACGGCGACTATGATCGGCTCGTATCCCGTGCAGCGGCAGACGTTGCCGCAGATCGCCTCGGTGACATCCTGACGGGTCGGATTCGGCTTCCGGTTGAGCAGGGCCGTGGCGGACATGATCATTCCAGGGGTGCAGAACCCGCATTGTGTCGCGAAGAGGTCGACGAACGCCTGCTGTACGTCGCCGAGCCGGTCGCCGTCGGCCACGCCCTCGATCGTCTCCACGGCAGAGCCGTCGATCGTCACGACGGGGATCAGGCACGAGACCACGGGCCTGCCGTCCAGCAGCACCGTGCAGCTGCCGCAGCCCCCTTGCGCGCAGCCGCGCTTGGCCCCCGTCAGCCCCATCGCTTCGCGCAGTGCGCTCAGCAGCGTCGTCGACGGCCGGGCGATCAGTTCCCGCTCGGTGCCGTTCAGCTTGAGCGTGACGATTGTCGAGGGCATGCGATCCCCTTTCAGGCCCCCAGCAGGGCGCGACGCAGGTGGACGGGGTAGACCCGAGCGCGGTACCAGCCGGAGGCGTAGGCGTCGTCGAACGGCTCGATGAGGTCGGCTCCGGCTGCCTGGGCGACGACTTCGGCGTTCAGCGGCGCGCCCAGCAGAACGCGCTCGGCGCCGACCGCACGTACCAGGCGCCGCGCCAGGCCGCCGAGCACGAGACGGATGTCGCTGACCAGGCCATCCTCGATCACGATCCGGGCCGCCACCGTCACGATGGATCCTGAGTTGAGCCGCCGCCGGCTCGCCTTGTAGAACCGGAACGTGTCCTTGGCCGGAGCGGTGAACCGGACGCGGGTCACCAGGTCGCCCGCCCGCAGGCCATCGGTGACGACTCGCTCGAGCGGCTCGCGGCGTGCGCCGCCGGCGCCGAGGACGTCCAGCTCCGCGTCCAGGGCCAGAAGAGCCGCCGCCAGATCACCGTACGGTTGCGGCACGAAAAGGTTGCCGGCCACTGTGGCGAGGCTGCGGACCGGCGGCGAGGCGATCGACCGCACACAGCCGGACAGGTAGCTCAACCGGTCGTCGTCCTCGATGTCCGCGAGAGTGGTGGCCGCGCCCAGGGCCACCGCGTCGCCTTCGACGTCGATGCCGGACAGTCCCGCCCTGCGCAGGCTGACCAGCCGCAGGTCGTCTCCGGCTTGATCGTTCAATCGGGCCAGCAGACAGGTGCCGCCGCCGAGGGGCACGGCCCCGGTCCGAAGTGCCGCATGAGCCGCTTCGGGGCTTTCGGGTGTCTGAACGGAGGTCAGCATGTGCACTCCAGTTATCGATATCGATAATTAACATACGTGGCATGATCTAAGAGTCAAGGGCCCTCCGGGCCCTCAACATCACAGGAGGTTTGTTGTCGGAACCCACGGGGAGCCCGTCCACCGTCCCGCGCTCCGCGCGACCGACCCTGAGCCGGCAGATCCGCGACGGTCTGCTGCAACGGATCGTCTCCGGCGAGCTCGGCGAGGGCGACCGGCTGATCGAGACGAAGATCGCCATCGAGTTCGGAACGAGCCAGGCACCGGTTCGGGAGGCGCTTCGGCAGCTCGAGGGCCTCGGCCTCATCGACAGCCGGCCTCGTCACGGCAGCCGGGTGCTTCCCTTCGCGGAGCAGACGATCCGCGAGGCGTACATCGTGCGGGCGGCCCTTGAGGAGACTGCGACGCGGCTCGCCATGCTGGCCGGAACCCTCCCCTTCGACCGGCTGGGGGAGGCGGTCGAGGAGATGTACCGCAACGCCCGGGACAACGACGTGCACGGCATCGGCCTGGCCAGCGCGCGGTTCCACCGGCACGTCGTGCAGGCCGGCGGCAACGTGCTGCTGACCCGCGCCTGGGAGGCGCTGCAGATCGAGGCGCGCACGGCCATCGCTCTCATGGTCACCAGGCCGAAACTCGAGCGGGTCGCCGATGAGCACCGCGAGCTGCTGGACGTCATGCGCGCCGGGGACGTCGAGGTGGCCTGCCGGCACGCCCGTGACCACCAGTGGGCCTACGCCGACACGCCGCACGACCCGTACGGGACCCCGAAACGTTAGGGGGTCAGCTCGGCGCGGGTATCGGCCGCGCCTCCGCCCGCGCGATACGCGCCTTGACGTCGCGGAAGTGCAGTCGCATCGCCTCCCGTGCGGCCTCGGCGTCCCGGGCGCGAAGCGCCGCCACGATCCGGCGGTGGTTGACCGCGATCTCCTCGGTCCGCTCCTCCGGCGGGCCGAGCGTCGGCTCGACCTCGTGGTAGACGTCCCAGAACAGGCCGATGAGCTGCAGCACCAGTTCGTTGCCGCACGAGTCGTACAGCAGCGCGTGGAACGCCCGATCGGCTTCCCGGTCCCGGTCCATGCCATTGGCCAGGGCCTCCAACGCGGCGAGCCGGGGGCCGCTGGTGCTCTGAGCCACCTGGCCGATCAGCCCGGTCTCGAGCAGCTCGCGGACCTCGACCAGATCGTGCAGCGCGCGGATCCCGCCCGGCCCCGAACGCACCCTGAAGGCGAACGACGGGGTCAGCGCGTCGAGCGACGCGTGCCCGACGAACGTCCCATGACCGTGCCGGATCTCGACGATGCCCAACGCCTGCAGGGCCCGCACGGCCTCGCGGACGCTGTTGCGGCTCGCCCCGAGCAGCTCCATCAATTGCACTTCGGTCGGCATCGGTGACCCGGGGGCCAGTCCGCGCTCGTGGATCAGGGAGACGATGCGCTCCTGAAGCGACGCGTCGTCACGTGCACGCATGCCACCTCCAGGCTCGTCGAAGACCTTGCCTCAAAACATCCCATCTCTCGGTGCCGGAAGGCCAGCCCGGGGTAGGAAAGTTTACGCCGGCGACACAGATGACCCACCGGACGGACATGGCCTGTTCGCATGCTCGGCCGGGACATAGGATGTCCTAGGTGTGCCGAACGGATGGCGAGGCGTCGTGGAGGCATTGACGCCGGGGACGCTCGGCGGCACCTGGGGTACGGTCCTGCTGCCCATCCGGGACGACGAGTCGATCGACTGGACACGCCTTGAGGCGGCGCTGGACGTGCTCGCCACCGTGGAGCTCGACGGCCTGCGCATGCGACAGGACGTAGGATGTCCTTCGCAGACGCCGTCAAGGCACGGAGATGGCGCCCGCCGGGGCTCGCGAGCGCCATCTCGAAGCGGGGTTCTCGTCCCCTTAGCCGACGTGATCGAACGGCAGCCGCAGCCCGAGCCGGCCGCCGATCGGGAGGTTCCACCGTCGGACCAGGTCCAGCTCGGCGTCGGTGAGGGCGCGCCGGTAGACGCGTACCTCGTCCAGCGTTCCGCGGAAGCGGTCCACACCGTCCATCCGCTGTCCGATGTGGATTCCCTCGAGCCCGAACTCCTTGCCGAGCGTCAGCGAACCGGCCGGCGCCGCCGCCGACGAGACCTGCACGCCGTCCACCAGGAGCCGGAGCTCGTCACGTACCCGTTGGAGCGCCACGAAGTGCCACTGCCCGTCGTTGTACGCGCTCGGCGACTGTACGGTCACGTTGAACCGGTCGACGGAGAGGACCGCCCGGATGCGGTTGGCGGCCGGTTCGGCCCGCAGCCACAGCGCCGGCGGGTTGGTGCCCCTGTTCACCCGGTGGAACCAGAGGATCGCGTGCGCGCCGGTCTGCTCCGAATAGCGGATCCAGGAGGTCAGCGTGAAGTCCTTCGCGCCGAGGTCGATGGAGTCGTCGAACGCCACCTCCACCCGGTCGTCCACCCGGTCCAGGGCCAGCCCGTCGCCGAACCGCCCGTCGGCGGTCTGCGCACCACCGCGGACATACGCCTGGTTGCGGTACGGCGACTTGTCCGGCGTCGTCGGGCCGGGCGCCGGGGGACCGGGGATGCCAGGCGGGGTGCCGTTCGGCGTCTCCAGGTAGGCCTCGTTGAACCGTGCGAAGCGGATCTGCTCGTACGGCGTGATGGTGCCGGCCTCGTACATCAGGGCCGCCTCGTCGCCGTCCAGACGCACCATGTCCGAGTACGCCGACGGCCCCCAGTGGAAGACCTTGCCCTCGTCCCAGGTCTCGAAGCGGCGTCCCTCGTCGTAGGACGACCGGATCCCCATCGCTTCCCGGGCGCCCGGGTGCATCGGTGAGGAGAAGAGGATGCGCCCGTCACCGAACCGCAGCAGCGACGCCTGGATGTCAGTCGTGGCCAGCGTCGGCACGGTGCGGAACGGGGCGTCCCACGTCTCGCCGCTGTCGCTGCTGGTCGCGTACGCCCGGCTGCCCTCGTCGGTGCCGCGCTCACGGGCCGAGGCGTAGATCCGCCCGTCGGTCAGCTCGACGACGGTGACCTCCTGGGCGATGACCGCGCCGTCATCGCGGAACGTCTCGGCGCCGATGTTCCATGTCGCCCCGCTGTCGTCGCTGTAGAGCAGGTGTGTGCCGTAGACGTGCTTGCCGACCCGGTCCCAGCTCTCGAAACTCGCCCCGGCGACCAGCCGCCCGGCGTGCGGGCCCCGCTTGAGCTGGATGCCGTGCATCGGGCCGGTGGCATACCAGAAGTTCCACTCCGGACGCTTGCCCTCGGTCATCTCCCTGGCGGCCGACCAGGTCGCCCCGTGGTCGTCACTGAACTGCACCCAGGGGTCGCGGTCACAGCCGTTCGGGCACGGCTCCGGACCGTTGTGGGTGCTCACCAGCACGACCCGCCCGGTGCGCTCGTCGACGATCGGCACCGGGTTGCCGTGGGTCGTGCCGTTGCCCTCCGAGATCACCTGCAGCGGGCCCCAGGTCCGCCCGCCGTCGGCGGAACGGCGCAGCACGAGGTCGATGTCCTCGTCGTCGCCGCAATCCTTCACCCGTCCCTCGGCGAACGCCAGGAGCATGCCGTTCGCGGCCCGCACCACGGCGGGGATCCGGAAGCAGCCGTATCCGAAGTCGCCCTGTTTGTAGAGCACCTGCTCGTCCACGAACGGTGCGGTGTCGGCGGTCGCGCCGGCCTCGAAGGTTTCGGCCGGCGCCGCGGTCGCCGGCGCGCCGAACGCGCTGACGAGTAAGCCGGCAAGCACCACTACGGCGCCCGCCCGGCGGCGCCGGGCGCGGAGCCCGGTACGGCCCTCCGGGGGATGACCATGGGTCATGTCCTCGCCCTTCCTGACAGGAGAAGGTTACGAGGGGACATCCTACGTCCAACGTCGGATGTTAAATAGATGGTGAACGTAGAATGTTGCCCGGCTTGTAACAGCGCGTCCGGTGCCAGAACCGTCTGGGGCGAGGGACGTCGTCCTACAAGGCGTGACGCACCTGCCCCCCGGGCGTCCGTTCGGCGTGGATCAACCGGATGATCGCCTGGCTCATCCGGGCGTAATCGTGGTCGTTGACCAGCTCGCCGCGGAGGCTGAAGTCGTTCATCACCGCGATCCGGTCGGCCAGAGTGACGATCTCCGGCAGGTCCGAGGAGATCAGCAGCAGCGCCAGCCCTGCTCCGGCCAGCTCGGCGATCAGCTCGTGGAACGCCGCCTTGGTGCGTACGTCGATGCCGACCGTCGGCTCGTCCACGATGAGGATCTCGCATTCGGCGGCGAGCCACTTCGCGAGGCTCACCTTCTGCTGGTTGCCACCGGAGAGCTGGCCCGCGAGCTGGGACGGCGACGAGATCCGGATGCCCAGCCGGTCGACGTACCGGGCCACCAGACGACGTTCCGCCCGGTCGGTCACCAGCCCGGCCCTGGCCAGGCGCCGCCACACGGTGACGCCGACGTTGCGGGTGATCGGCTGGTCAAGGAAGAGGCCCTCTTCCTTGCGGTTCTCGGTCACGTAGCCGATGCGGTGGCCGCGGAGCGCCTCGCCGACATCGCGGATGCGCACCGGACGGCCCCGCACCTCCACGGTTCCCGACGTGATCCGGTCGAGCCCGAGCAGCGCCTTGGCCAGTTCGCTGCGGCCGGCTCCGACCAGGCCGTACAGTCCGAGGATCTCTCCCGGGCGCACCGACAGGGAGATGTCGCGGTGGCCCCGCGCGGTGCACACCTTGTCCAGCCGCAGGGCCGGCGGCGTCACCGGGTCGACGTGGCGCTCGGCGAGGCGGACCGAGGAGTACGCCCGCCCGACCATGAGGTCGACGATCTGGTCCTGCGTGTAGCCGGCGAGCGGCTCGGCCTCGGCCACGCTGCGCCCGTCGCGCAGCACGGTGACCGTGTCCGCGACCGCGAACACCTCCTCCAGCTTGTGGCTCACCAGCACGACGGCGTGTCCGCTGTCGCGCAGCTTGCGCACGATCCCGTAGAGCCGGTCGGCCTCGTCCCCGGTGAGCGACGCGGTCGGCTCGTCGAGCAGGAGCACCCTGCTGTCGACGCTCAGCGCCTTGGCGATCTCGACCAGCTGCGCCTGCGCCACGGAAAGCCGGGAGACCGGGGTGCCCGGGTCGAGGTCCAGATCGAGCAGGCCGAGGCAGCGGCCGGCCTCGGCACGCATCCGCGCCCGGTCCACGAGACCGAAGCGCCGCGGCAGGTGGTGGAGCAGGATGTTCTCGGCGATGGAGAACTCGGGGATCAGGTTGCGCTCCTGGTGCACCACGCCGATGCCGGCCCGCTGGGCGTCGAGTGGCCCGTTCAGGTGCAGCTCGGCGTCGCCGAGCGTGACCCGCCCGCCGTCCGGCCTGTGCACCCCGGTGAGGATCTTGATGAGCGTGCTCTTGCCCGCGCCGTTCTCGCCGAGCAGGGCGTGCACGCTGCCCGCGGCGAGCCGCAGGGTGGCCCTGTCCAGCGCGCGGACTCCCGGGAACGTCTTCACCAGGTTCTCGGCGGTGAGCATCATGACGACCCCTTCGACAGCTTCTGGCGTACGGTGCCGAGCAGCACCGCACCGAGGACGACCGCGCCGACGATCAGGTCGATCCAGCGCGGGTTGATGTCGAACTGCGCCTGCATGACGTCCACCAGCCGAACCAGGAGCGCCGCGAGGCAGGTGCCGGCCACGCTGACCACCCCGCCGGCGAGCGCCACCCCGCCGATGATCGGCGCGGCGAAGCTCTGCAGCAGCAGATCGTCGCCGATGCTGGAGTTGACGGAGCCGGAGGCGGCGACCGTGATGACGGCGGCGACGCCGGCGAGCAGGCCGCTGAGCCCGTGCGCGATGACGATCGACCGATCGTTGGAGATGCCGGAAAGCCGCGCGGCGAACGGGCTGCCGCCGGTCGCCAGCAACTGCCGGCCCATGACCGCGCGGCCGAAGAACAGGGCCACCAGGGCGGCCACCACCAGAGCGAGGACGAGGACGACCGGCAGCCCGAGCACCGAGGCGGTGCCGAGGCCGCGCAGCCATGGCGAGTACCCCTGGAAGGTGTCGGGGCCGTTGACCCCGTACCGCAGCCCCTCGATGATCGTCATGGTGGCGAGGGTCACGATGAACCCGTTGATCCGGGTGAACACGACGAGCAGCCCGTTGACCAGGCCGGCGGCGAGACCGACCCCGAGCGCGGCCGGCACGGCCAGCGGGGCGGGCAGACCGCCTTCGAGCATGAGCCACGCCGCGACCATGGCGCACAGGCCCGTGAGCGTGCCGACCGACAGGTTCATCTGGCCGATGGCCAGCACGACCATCTGGGAGAGCCCGATGACGATCGGGACGGCGAGGAAGCGGAAGAACGCGTCCAGCGTGCCGCGCGAGAGCAGGTTGCCGTCCGTGGCGACGGCGAGCGCGACGAAACCGGCGGCCGCGAGCACCGCGAGGGTGAACTCCGGCCGGGCGGTGACGTCCTTGAGCCTCCCGCCGAGTCCGGCGCGGCCGGCCGTCGTGGTGCCGGTGCTCATGCCCGAGCCCTCCTTCGTTCCGCGACGACATGGCGCACCCGATCGAGCGACAGCGCGCCGAGCAGCACCAGGCCGATGTAGAGATTGAGCTGGTCGAGCTGGAACTGCAGCAGGTTCAGGCCCTTGTAGATGACCTGGGTGAGCGTCGCGCCCAGCACCGTGCCGAGCACGCTGACGGCGCCGCCGGCCAGCAGCGTGCCGCCGAGCACCGGGCCGAGGAAGGAAGGCAGCAGGAACGCGTCGCCGATGCGCGCCGAGAACGCGCCGTTGTTCGCGGCGAGCAGGAAGCCGGCCATCCCGGCCAGCAGCCCGCTGAGCGCGTGGGCCTGCACCACCCGGCTCCGGACGGGGATGCCGGACAGCTCGGCCGCCTTCTCGTTGGCGCCGGTCATCAGGATCTCCCGGCCCAGCCTGCTGAAGCGGAACAGCAGTCCCACCGCCAGCACCGCGACGAGGGCGAGTGGCACGACGAGTGGGATGTGCGGGCCGCACAGGTCACCCATGCAGTAGTCGGCGAACGTGTCATTGCGCAGCGCGTCCATGCCGGCGGGCCGGCTGCTGAAGGCGACGCCGTCGGTGAACCTGGTGTAGAGGATGGTGATGAGCCCCACCAGGGCGAAGTCCATCGCCAGCGTGACCACGAACGAGTTGACGCCGGTACGCGAGATGATCAGCCCGGCCAGCGCGCCGAGCGAGGTGCCCACGATCAGCCCGATCACCAGGGCGACGATCAGCGGCACGCCGAGCCGGTCGTGGGCGAGGCCCATGGCGAACGCGCTCATCGCCGCCATCCGGCCGACGGCCATGTTCATGTGCCCCAGCGACAGGACCGCCAACTGGGAGAGGCCGACCACCGCGTACACGCTGATGTCCGACTGCAGCGGCACGAGCGTGAGCGTGGTGTCCATGAACGCCGGCCGCAGCACGGTGAAGATCGCGACCAGGGCGATCAGCAGGATGAGCAGCCCGAGGCGCGGGTTCGCCCAGAGCGGCATCCTCGACGGCCCGCGCGGTCCGGGCGGACCCGCCGCGGGGGTCTCCGGCGGCGTCGCGGTCCGCGTGCTCACGCGACTCTCCGGTCGTCGATCGCGTCGCGGTCCCACTCGATGCCGAGTCCGGGGGAGTCCGGCGCCAGGGCGTGCCCGTCGGCGATCCCGATCTCCTGCCGGGTGATCGCCCTGAGCTGGGGGATGTGCTCCAGGTAGCGGCTGTTCGGGACCGCACAGCAGAGGCTCACGTGCAGCTCCATGAGGAAATGCGGACAAACCGGCACGTTGTACGCCTCGGCCAGGTGCGCGACCTTGAGCCAGGGCGTGATGCCGCCGATGCGTGCCACGTCCACCTGCACGATGCCGACCGCTTGCCGGTGCAGATACTCGCGGAACTGCGCCACGGAGTAGAGCGACTCACCCACCGCGACGGGGATCGAGGCGGCCGCGGCCAGTGCCTGGTGCCCGGCGACGTCATCTCCCGGCAGCGGCTCCTCGAACCAGTAGGGGTCGGACGGTTCGAGGAGCCGGGCCCGCCTGACGGCCTCCGCGGGAGTGAGTGACTGGTTGGCGTCGAGCATCAGGTCGAAGTCGGGCCCGACCGCCGCACGGACGGCGGCCAGCCTTTCCGCGTCCTCGACGGGAGAGCGGCCGATCTTGAGCTTCACGCCGGGCCAGCCCGCGGACTGGCTGGCCTTGGCGCCGGCGATGAGCTCCTCGGTGGTGAGGTGCAGCCAGCCGCCCTCGGTGTCGTACAGCGGGATGCGGTCCTTCGCGCCACCCGCGAGAACCCACAGCGGCTGGCCGGCGTCGCGGCACCGCCAGTCCCACAGGGCCGTGTCGACGGCGGCGAGGGCCAGGGAGGTGATCGCGCCGACCGTGGTCGCCCGGGTCGCGGCGAACAGATCGTGCCACACCGCCTCAACCCGGCGGGCGTCCGCGCCCGTCAGCCTGGGCAACAGGTAGTCGCGCAGCAGGGCGAGCACGGCGGTGCCGCCGGTGCCGATCGTGTACGTGTAACCGGTGCCGGTGCCGCCGTCGTCGGTCCGGATCTCGACGAAGACGGTCTCCTGCTTGATGAACGACTGGACGGCGTCCGTGCGGACGGTCTCGACCGCGAGGTCGACGAGATACGCTTCCGCGTGGATGATCGCGGGCAAAGTGGCTCCTCCTGGGCTCGTGGGACTACTTGCAGGACAAGTACTGGCTGTCGAACGCCTTCTTCAGCTCGTCCGTCTTCGCCTGGCGGTCCGTGTCGTAGGTGTCGATGTCGTCCTTGGTCACGACGAAGGAACCGGAGTCGATGATCACTCCCGGTTGCGCCATCGTGCAGCCGCCCGCGAGCTTCGTCAGCGCGTAAGAGCCGACGGACGCCTGGCCGACCGGGTTCTGCAGCACGGTCGCGGCGACCGAGCCGTCCCTGAGGCCGGCGAGGATGGCCTTGTCGTCGTCGATCGCGACGACCTTGATCGGCAGCTTGGACCGCTCGACGCCCTCCGCGGAGGCCACCGCGGGGTTGTAGGCGGTGTTGACGATGCCCTGGATCTGGTCGCCCTTGGCGGCGAGGAGGTCGGCGACGGCCTTCTGGGCCGTCTGCAGGTCCTTGTCCACGTCGGTCACGGTCTGCAGGAGCTTGACCTTCCCGCCGGTCTCATCGACCGCCTTCTGCACCCCCGCGATGCGGCGCTGGGTGTTGGAATCCACCTTGTTGCCGGTCAGGTGCACGAGGTCGCCCTGACCGCCCATGGCCTCGATCGCGGCCTGCGCCGCCTTGTAGCCGGCCAGCTGCACGTCGGTGGACAGGCAGAAGTCCGCCTTGTCGACCTCGCCGGCCGGGCAGGACGCCAGCGAGGCGACCGGGAAGCCCTGCCGCTTGAGGTCCTCGAAGGTGGCGTTGATGTTCTCCGGGGAGACGCCGAAGACGCCGAAGGCGTTGTAGCCCTGCGCGGCGAGGGACTTCAGCACGTCGTTCTGCTTGGTCTGGTCCCAGTCGGAGGTCTCGTTGAAGGTGACGTCGCCGACGCCGAGATCGCTCTTCGCCTTGGCGGCGGCGTCCTTCCACGGCTGGAAGTAGGGATGTGCCCCGCCGGGGACCAGGGCGATCTTGACCTGGTCGGGCGTCCGGGTGGGCGCGCCGGCCGTCGTCGTGTCGTCGCTCTTCCTCGTGCAACCGGCGGTGGCGGTGACGGCGAGCACGAGGGTGGCAGCCAGCCCGCCGAGCCGGATCAGTGGTCGTTGATTCATGACGGCGCCTCTCAGGATCATAGATCCTATAGGATGTTTCATGGAGGTATAGTTCCTGCTCGTCAGGACGTCAAGACTTGACCTTCCGGTGACACGCCGACTCCGTGGGAGGATTGGGCCCGATGGCATCCACCGAACCGATCCGGCTCAGGCGATCGACGCTCGGCGACGACGTCTACGACGTGCTCAGGGCGCGCATCCTCGAGCACAGCATGCAGCCCGACGACCGCGTCAACATCGACGCGCTGGCCCGCGAGCTCGAGGTGTCCCAGACGCCGATTCGCGAGGCCCTGGCTCGCCTGGAGTCCGACGGGCTGGTCCGCAAGCGCCCCCTCGTGGGCTACACGGTCACCCCGCTGCTCACCCGTGCCGAGTTCAACCACCTGTTCGAGATGCGGCTGCTGCTGGAGTGCGCCACCGCGCGATGGGCCGCCGAGCGGGCCACCTCAGCGCAACGCGAGTCGATCATCGCGGAGGCCGCCACATCGATCGCGCAGGAGCCGGACGACCGTGGAGGCTGGCGCTGGCACGCGGCCTTCACCACCCACGACGCCCGCTTCCACGACCTCATCGCCGAGGCGTCGGGCAACCCCCTGCTCCGCGACGGCCTCGAGCGCCTGCATGTCCACCTTCACCTGCACCGGAGATACTTCCCCTACGCCCACGCCGGCACGACGATCGAGGAGCACCAACGCGTCGCCGCGGCCATCGGGGCCGGGGACCCGGACGCGGCCGAGGCGGCGATGCGAGGGCACCTGAGCGCGGCGCGTGAGCGACAACTGACGGCATTCGACTGACACCCGCCCGCCGACCGGCCCTGCCTACCCCACCCGCCTGGGCGCTCGGCACCATCCCCGGGCGACGACGGATCGGTGCCGGGCGGCGGCGGGCCCGGCCGTGGTCTCCTCCGAGTCCGGTCGTCGATGTAGCCGGGGCCGACTTCACGGCGGCGACCTTGGCGGGCCGCTCGGATGCCGGCGCGTCTGCTGTCAGAGGTCGTTGCCGGCGTAGGACAGGTTGAAGCTCTTGTTGACCAGGGGAAAGTCGGGGACGATCGCGCTGTTGAGCGCTACCGGAAGAGCGGGCCAGTTGAAGAAGGACGGGTCGACGATCTTCACGCGGGTGAGAGTCCCGTCGGAGGCGAGTTCGATGCGGTGGGCGATCGTGCCGCGCCAGCCCTCGACGAGTCCCACGCCCGAGGAAGATCCCTCGGCCGGAGGTGAGTCCGCCGGCGCCGTGGGGTCGTCGACCAGATGAGTGATCAGGGCGATGGAGGTGGCGATCTCCTCGGCCCGGATCTGGAAGCGGGCCAGCACGTCCCCGCTGGTGCGGCGGGCAGGAACGAAGTCGCCGAGGTCGGTGAAGGGGTGGTCGCGGCGGGCGTCGAGGTCCAGGCCGCTGGCGCGGGCCACATAGCCGAGCGTGCCCAGGTCTCGGGCGGCGGCGGCGGACAGGACGGCGGTGCCGGTGAAACGGTCGGCGACCACGCTGTGGCCAAGGGCGAGCTCGGCGAGTTCGGCCACGTCGGTGCCGATGGCGTGCAGCTGATCGGGGTCGGGGAGGGCCTGCAGGTGGGCGTCGCCGAGGCGGATGCCGCCGCGCAGCAGCCGGTGTCCGGTGACCTCGGCGTTGATCCGCAGGAGTTGTTCGCGGATGCGTGCGGTGTGCGCGTGCAGGATGGGGAAGGCCACGTCGTTGCAGAGTGCGCCCAGGTCGGTGACGTGGTTGTAGAGGCGTTCCAGCTCCAGCAGCATGGCCCGCTCCCGCTGCGCCCGCGCGCTGACCGGGGCCTGGGTGGCCTCTTCCACGGCCAGGCAGTAGGCGAGCGCGTGGCCGACGGAGGTGTCGCCGCTGACGCGCTCGGCCAGCTCCAGCCCGTCGGCGGGGTGGCGGCCCTCGAAGAGCTTCTCGATGCCCTTGTGCACGAACCAGAGCCGTGCCTTGAGCTTGATGATGGTCTCGCCGACCACGGAGAAGCGGAAATGCCCCGGTTCGATGAGGCCGGCGTGGACGGGGCCGACGGGGATCTCGTAGACGCCCTGGCCCTCGACGGTGACGAACGGGTAAGGCCCTTCGGGGTCGCCGAACGACGGCGGCGGCCCGGCATCGGCGCGCATGGGGTACCAGCCGCGCGGCCAGTGGTGGTGGCGCACCAGCCGCCGGGGGAGTGGGTGGTCGAGGGGGGTGATGCCGTACAGGTCGCGGATCTCCCGCTCGAACCGGCCTGCGGGGAAGGACAGGTGGGCCAGGCTGGGCACGGCCGGCTGCTCGGAGGGGAGGCGGAGCCGCAGCTCGGTACGGCGATCCGGGCGGCCGGCGACGAACAGGTACGCCAGGGCGAATCCGCCGGCCTCCTGGCGTGCGGAGACCAGCGCCAGCCGGTGGCCGTCGGCCAGCAGCCGGGCGGCTTGTCCGGGCAGTTCGGCGGGGCTGATGACGGCGATGGCGCGCGTGCTCATGGCGTTGCTCCGGCGATGGTGGCGGCGGCCTGCAGCAAGGAGCGCAGCGGCCCAAGAGTGATGCCCAGGACGGCGCAGGCGGCCAGGCCCGCGACCAGCGGGGCGGCCACGGTGGCCGGTAGCGCGATGGCGTCGCCCGGCCCGCCGCCCAGGAGCATGCGGCGGCTGTGGCGGCCGATGGCGGCGACGATGATGAGCATCAGCACCAGGGCCGCCGCGACCGCCCAGCCCAGCCCGGCGGCGAAGCCCGCCCGCGCGATGCCCAGCTCGCTGGCGAACAGGCTGAACGGCGGGAGGCCGAGCAGGGCCAGCAGCCCCAGCGCGAACGCCCCGGCCAGCAGCGGCGCTCTGGCCATGAGGCCGCTTGCCGCGTGGATGCGGCTGCTGCCGAGCGCCTGGTGCAGCTGTCCTGCGGACAGGAACAGCACCGACTTGCCGAGCCCGTGGCCGAGGATGTGCAGCAGGACGGCGACCAGGGCGAGGGTGTTGCCGATCGCCGCGCCGAGGGCGAGCAGCCCCATGTGCTCGATGCTGGAGTAGGCCAGCAGCCGCTTGTAGTCGCGCTGGCCGAGCAGCAGCAGCGCGGCCACGGCCAGAGAGGCCAGCGCCACGATGACGAGCAGCGTGCGCATGAACCCGGCGCTGAGGGTCACATCGGCGATGACCTTGACGCGCAGGATGGCGTAGAACGCCACCGACAGCAGCACCCCTGACATCAGCGCCGACACCGGAGCCGGGGCCTGGCTGTGCGCGTCGGGCAACCAGGCGTGCATCGGTGCCAGCCCGGCCTTGGTGCCGAACCCGAGCACGAGCAGCATGACCGCGATGCGCATCACGCCGGGGTCGAGCCGGTTCGCGTGCTCGGCCAGCGCCGCCCAGTCCAGGGAGGCCACGCCGGCGTGGGTGCCGGCGTAGTGGACCATGACGATGCCCAGCAGCGCGAGCGCGATGCCGACCGAGCAGATGACCACGTACTTCCACGCGGCCTCCGTGGCCTGGCGGGTGCGCCGGTGCCCGACCAGGAAGGCGGTCAGGATGGTGGTCGCCTCGATGGCCACCCACAGCAGGCCCAGGCTGGAGGCCAGGACGGCCAGCGCCATCGCGGCGATGAACGACTGGGTCAGCACCCCGTAGCGGCGCATCGCGCGCGGGCCGGTGTGCCCGGCGGCGAGCTCGGCCGCCAGGTAGGCGGGGCTGGCGGCCATCGCCAGCAGCGCCACCGCGCCGATCACGATCAGCATGAAGGCGCTCAGTGCGTCGCAGTGCAGCAGCCCCGCGAGCGCTTCCCGCCGGTCCGCCGCGGCCAGCGCGATGGCGCAGGCCAGCAGGCCGGCCGCGGACAGCGTGCCCAACCAGGCGGTGACGCGGTTCCAGCCGAGCACGGCGTAGACGCACGCGGCCGCCGCGGGCACCGCGACCGGAGCGATCACCAGCAAGCCGTCCATCAGTCGTGCAACTCCCGCAGCTCGTCCAGATCAGTGCCGCCGAAGGCGGCCCGCATCCGGGTGGTCAGCACCTGCAGCACCAGCACGGCCAGCAGGACATCCAGGGAGATCCCCAGCTCGACGACGAGCGGGACGCCGCTGGTGGTCAGGAACGCGGTGGCGGTGATGGCGTTGTCCATCAGCAGGAAGCCCACCAGCTGTGACAGCGCCCGCCGCCGGGTCACCAGGACGAAGAACCCGATCAACAGCACGGTCAGCGCGATCGGCACCGCCTGCGTGGCCGGGGTGGGCGACAGCCGTACCAGGGGCTGGGAGATCGCGTAGGCGAGCATCGCCAGCACCGCCGCCACCAGCAGTGAGGTCGCCACGTTGACCAGCGGCTGTGTCTCGCGGCCCTCGCCGCTCGCCACCAGCGCGCGGCGCATCAGGTACGGCAGCAGCGCGGCGCGCAACGCGCCCACCCCGAGACCGATCAGGATCAGTTCGAGGTCTGCCTGCCGGACGCCGAGGACGACGATCAGCGCGGTCAGCGCCACGCCTTGCAGGGCGAACAGCCACACGATCGCCGACAACTCGCGCCGCCACAGCACCAGCACCCCTGTGAGCAGGAACGCCCCGCAGGCCAGGTCCAGCAGCTGGACGTACATCGCATCAGTCATGTTCACGTCCACGTTCAGGCCAGGAAGAAGGAAGCGGCCACGGCCAGCAGCGCCAACAGGAACGAACCGGCCAGCAGCTCGGGAACGCGGAACAGCCGGAGCTTGGCCATGAACACCTCACCAACCGCGAGCAGCACCCCCAGCAGCCCCACCTTCAGGACGAGCGCGATCATCGACAGCAGCAGCGCGAGCACTCCCGCGTCCGCGACCGCGATCCCCAGGGGGAAGAACAGGCTGGCCAGCAGGCCCAGCAGCACCGACAGCCGCATCGCCGACGCCCACTCGATCAGCGCCAGGTCCGGGCCTGCGTACTCCAGCACCATCGCCTCGTGGATCATCGTCAGCTCCAGATGCGTGGAGGGATTGTCCACCGGGATCCGGCCGGTCTCGGCGATCGTGACGATCGCCAGGGCGACCGCGGCGAGCACGCTCACCGGGGAGATCACCGACAACGGATCCTCCACCGCCGCCGTCACGATCGCTCCCAGGCTGGTCGAGCCGACTCTGATCGACAGCGCGAAGATCGACACCAGGATCGTCGGCTCCACCAGCGCCAGCACGGTCATCTCCCGGCTGGCGCCCATCCCGCCGAACGCCGTCCCGGTGTCCAGCGCGCCCAGCGCCAGCGCCACCGACCCCAGTGCCAGCAGCGCGGTCACCGCGAACAGGTCGGCCACCCCGTCCAGCGGCGAGGCCGTGGTCACCAGCGGCACCACCGCGGCCACGACCAGCGCGGTGCCGGCCAGCAGCAGCGGCGCGGCGCGGAACACCCAGCCGGTGCCGCGCGGAGTGATCGGCTCTTTGCGCATCAGCTTGCGCAAGTCCCGCCACGGCTGCAGGATCCCGGCCCCTGCGCGTCCCTCCAGCCGGGCGCGGACCTGCCGCATCACCCCCACCAGCAGCGGCGAGCCGACTCCGACGACGATCACCTGGAGCACCGCTCCGATCACGCCCGTCACCACAGCACCACCAAAACGATCATCGCCGCGGTCAGCGCCCAGAACCCGTAGCCGAGATAGCGGTGCACGCTGCCGGTGGCCAGGGCGCGGGCGGCGCGCCCGACGGCCGGCACGGCGGCGATCAGCGGATCATAGAGCCGGTGCTCGATCCGATCCGGCACCCGCGCCTGGAAGCGCACGCGCTCCACCAAGTAGGCCGACTCCTTCACCGGAGTGACGTCCACATCGCTTTCGGGCGCCAGCACGTCGTCGAAGACCCGCTGCAACGGCTCGGCGAACGACGTCGCGGTGTACTCCATGCGCGCCGACATCGGTCCCGCGCCGCAATCCCAGAGCCGGGCGGCCCGCCGTGCCCGCCGCGCCGCCACCGCACGTACCAAGCCCAGCACACCCATGACGGCCGCCAGCAGGGCGACGGCGATCAGCAGCGGCGAGATCACCCCGGCGACCCCCGTCAGCCGCAGAGTCAGCTCCCCGCTCACCACGTCCGCTGCCGGGAACACCACGGCCACAGCCCGGCCGAGCGCGGGCACGGCCAGCGTGGGGGCCAGCGCCAAAGCCGCACAGCCCGCCACCGCGAGCGCCATCCCGCCCAGCATCGACGGCGGGCTCTCACTGGCCCGCTCGGCCTCGGCGCTGCGCGGCCGGGCCAGGAACCCCACGCCGAACGCCTTGACGAAGGTGGCCACCGCCAGCCCCGCCGACAACGCGATCACCCCCACGGCCAGCGGCATCGTCACCGCACCCGCCACCCCGGACCCAGGCAGTGCGTGGATCAGACTCTGCAGCAGCAGCCACTCGCTGACGAAGGCGTTACCGGGCGGCAGCGCCGAGGCGCACAACGCGCCGACCGCGAACACGACGGTCGTGTACGGCAGCCGCGTGCGCAGCCCGCCCAGCGCGTCCAGATCGCGGGTGCCCGTCGCGTGCAGCACCGAGCCCGCCGACAAGAACAACACCGTCTTGAACGCGGCGTGGTTGACCACGTGCAGCAGCGCCGCGGCCAGCGCCAACGCCGCCAGCGCCGGCAGCCTGGACGCCGCGAAGAAGCCCGCCGCGCCCACACCGACCAGCACCAGCCCCAGGTTCTCCGTCGTGGAGTAACCCAGCAGCCGCTTCAGATCCGAGGCCACCACCGCTTGCAAGATTCCGAACAGGGCCGACGCCGCGCCCAGTCCCAGCACCAGCAGCCACCACCAGACGGGACCGCCGTGCAGCAGGTCCAGCCCGACCCGGATCACGCCGTAAGCGCCCATGTTCACCATCGCCGCGCTCATCAGCGCCGACACGTGACTCGGCGCCTCCGGATGCGCCCGTGGCAGCCACACGTGCAGCGGCACGATGCCCGCCTTCGAGGCGAACCCGGCGAACACCGCCAGGAACACCACGGTCTTGGCGGTCGGCGACAGCGCGGCGGCGCGCAACTGCTCGAAGCTCTCCCCGCCGGCCCCGGCGGCGAACGCGACCAGCCCGGCCAGGATCGTCACCAGGCCGAGATGCGTCATGACCCCGTACCACAGCCCGGCCCGGCCCACCGCGGCCCGCCGCCGGTGCTCGGCCAGGACCAGCAGCAGCGACGACACCGCCATCAGCTCCCAGGCCAGCAGGAACGTGCTCACACTGGCCGCCGCGGGCACCGCCAGCATGGCCGCCACGAACAGCGGCAGCACGGACTGGAAGACGCGCCCGTCCAGGCCGTGGGAGCAGTAGCCGATCCCGTAGATCGCCGCGCACACCGCCACCACCCCGGTGACCGCGATGAACACCCCGCTCAGGGGATCGATCGCCAGCCGTATCCCGGCCAGCGGCAGCAGCTCCGGCAGCCAGGCCGACCAGCTCTGACCGGCCCCGGCACCCACCACGGCCACCACACCCGCCGCCGCTCCCAGCCCGCCCCCGCCTGCCGTGCACCAGCCCGCCAGACGCAGTCGCACCCGTGGCGGAGCCAGCAAGGCGGCCACAGCGGCGACCGCGCAGCCGGACAGCGCCACCACATACAGCGTGCCGACCAGGTTCATCGGCCGGTCAGCCCCCGCAACGCCGCCACGATCACCTCAGGCTCCGGCGGGCACCCCGGCACCTCCACGTCCACCGGCACCACGTCGCTCACCGCACCGGCCACCCCATAGGCTCCGGCGAACACGCCGCAGTTACGCGCGCAGTCACCCAGCGCGATCACCAGCCGCGGTTCGGGGACCGCGTCATGGGTGCGGCGCAGCGCCACCTCCATATTGCGGGTCACCGGCCCGGTCACCAGCAGGGCGTCCGCATGCCGCGGCGAGGCCACCAGCCGCGCACCGTACCGCTCGGCGTCGTACACCGGCCCGAACGCCGAGGCGATCTCCACCTCGCACCCGTTGCACGACCCCGCGTCCACATGCCTGATCTGCACCGATCCGGCAAGCTCCGCCGCCCCCACCGGCGGCTCACCCGGTGCGCGCTCCGGCGCGGGCTCGGCCACCCGGCCCGTCTTCACGATCTTCCGCCACAACCCCATCGTTGCCCCTCCACCGCTCACCAGCCAGGACCCCAGACGATCAGCAGAAGATCACCCGGGTCGAGGCCGACGCGGTGGCTGCCGCGACGCGGCCGGCAGCCCGCTCCGATCGGCGGACGCCGAGGCCAACCGGCTCACGAGGCGCCGCTTTCGGCTTTGTCCTCCAGCAGCTCGCTGAGCAGTTCGTGCTGCCCGGACAGTTTCTCGGCGAGCAGCTCGCGGGCTGCGCGCAGCAGCCCGGCCACCCGGCCACCGGCCAGCGCGTAGACCACGGTGGCCCCGTCGCGCTGCGCGGTCACCATGCCCGAGCGGCGCAGCACCGCCAGATGCTGCGACAGCCCGGTCGGCTCCACCTCGATCTCGTCCAGCAGCTCCCGCACCGGCATGGGCCCGTCCTGCAGCAGCTCCAGCACCCGGATCCGCACCGGATGGCCCAGCAGTCGAAACAGCTCGGCCTTGGCCTCATAAAGCGGTACCGACATCACGCCCCCGCCTCCCCTTGCGAGCCGGGACGACCCTGCTCGACGGCGATCCCGTGCGCCTGGGCCAGCCGGCAAGCGTCCTCCCACTCGTCCTCGGCCACCAGCAGCGCGTGCGCGTCATCAGCGTCGCGGGCGGCCTGCAACGCCTGCCAGGCCAGGCCGACCCGTTCCCGCACCGCAGCAGCAAACACCGTGCTCACCAGCACCTCTCATCCGCCCGCGCGACCCAGCCCGCGAACACCACACTCACAGCAATTACGCATCTTCGCAATTACGATAGCGTGCGGCGGAGGTGGCCGGTGACCCGCATCGCGTCCTGACCGCACTGTCAGCGCGGCCACGTCCGCGGTGAGACCCCGCCATGTCCGAGACTCAGAGGTGTCGAGGCCGCGGTCCAGCGCGAGCTGGACCGCGGCCTCGACTCGATCTACAAATTATTGCTGATCACGCAAGTTTTCGCACTCCGCAAGAATCATCGTCCACGAGGCGGCGGGCAACCGCGCCGTCAGCCGGTCACCGTCAGCCTGTACGGTCAGCGGCTGCGGAAGGGCCTCCACCCGGTGCGGGTCGTCCCCGGCGGCGATCACCGAGGCCGACACCGGCCTGACCGCCGCCGGGAGCCGGGCGGTGAGGTCGAGGTCCTGGTCGGGCGACCGGTTGACGGCGAACAGCGCCACCCGGGACCCATCGACGGTGGCCACCGCCGACAACGCGGGCGCCTCGCCGTACCGTTCGGTCTCCAGGAGCGGCCCGAACGGCTCCACCCGCAGCACGGTGCCGCGCGCGTGCCGGGCCGTCAGCGCGAACGGGTGGAAGATCGTCTGACGCCAGGCCGGGCCGCCGGGCTCGGTCCTGATCGGCGCGATGATGTTGGCGAGCTGCGCCTGGCAGGCGATGCTCACCCGGTCGGCGTGCCGCAGCAGCGTGATCAGGAAGTCCCCCACCACCACGGCGTCGGCGGCGGTGAAGGTGTCCTCGATCAGCTCCGGCGCCTCCTGGAACGGCGAGCGCTCGCGCCCGGTGAACCGGCTTTGGTACCAGACGTTCCACTCGTCGAAGGACAGGTTGATCTTCTTCTTGCGCCGGAGCTTCGCCCCGATGTGGTCGGCCGTGGCCACGATGGCCGAGATGTAGCGGTCCATGTCCACGGCGCTGCAGAGGAAGCCGGGCAGGTCGCCATTCTCCTCGTAGTAGTTGTGCAGCGACAGGTAGTCGACCGCGTCGTAGGCGTGTTCGAGCACGGTGGCCTCCCACGCGCCGAACGTCGGCATCCCGCTGTTGGAGCTGCCGCACAGCACCAGCTCGATGTCGGGGTCGACGAGCCGCATGGCCTTGGCGGTCTCGTTCGCGAGGCGTCCGTACTCGTGCGCGGTCTTGTGGCCGATCTGCCAGGGTCCGTCCATCTCGTTGCCGAGACACCAGAGCTTGATCCCGTACGGGTCGGTCACTCCGTGTTTGACCCGCAGGTCCGACCACTGCGTACCCGAGGGGTGGTTGGCGTATTCGAGCAGGTCACAGGCCTCCTGGAGGCCCCGGGTGCCGAGGTTGACGGCCATCATCGGCTCCACCCCGGCGGCCCGGGTCCAGGTCATGAACTCGTTGAGCCCGAACGCGTTCGTCTCGATCTGCCGCCAGGCCAGGTCCAGCCGGGAGGGCCGGTCGGGGCCGACGCCGTCCTCCCAGCGGTAGCCGGAGACGAAGTTGCCTCCCGGGTAGCGGACCACGCTCACGCCCATCTCGCGGGTCAGCTCCAGCACGTCGGTGCGGAAGCCGTTGTCGTCCGCCGCAGGGTGGCCCGGTTCGTAGATGCCGGTGTAGACACACCGGCCCATGTGCTCGACGAACGAGCCGAACAGGCGCCGGTTGACGGGGGCGATGCGGAAAGAGGGGTCAAGGGTCAGGTGTGCTTGCGGCACAGGTCAGGCTCCTCGGTAGACGCGTACATAGTCGAAGTCGGCGTTGACGGCCGGCTGGGCCCCTCCGTGGGCGACCAGGCCGATGCGCACGGCCGTGTCCTTGGGGAAGGTCCACACGCCGCCCCAGGTCCAGGTCTTGCCGTCGCGGCTGGATCCGGCGCGGAACTCGTGCTCCCCGTTGGCCGGGTCCACGTGGTGCGCCAGCCGCAGCCAGGTGGTCCTGGCGGGCGGGCCGACGATGTTGCCGCCGTAGGACAGGCGGTCGGCGAAGGCCAGCTCGCGGCCGTACTCGACCTGGCGGGTGTTCCAGATGGCGACCTGGGACAGGCGGGCGAAGTCGTCGTCGGAGGCGTAGGCGACCAGCCCGGCCTGCTGGTAGTTGCGTACGGCGTCCTCGCCCAGGTCGAGCGTGACCTTGGTCTCCACGACGTAGTCGCCCTTGGGGGCCTCGCGCAGCAGCACCGACGCCTTGTTGCCGGCCCCGACCAGGTCGGCGCCCTGGACGGGCCAGCGCAGCACGCCCTCCTCGGTCTTGGCCGCGGCGTCCTGCCGCACCCAGGTCCAGCGGGAGTCGAGCGGCCCGTCGAACTCGTCGGCGGCCAGCAGCCTGCCCGTACGCGGCGTCGGCGCCGCCTTGGTGACGGCCTTGAACAGCGGGGCGGCGGAGACGTTGTCGAAGTCGGCGCCCCCGTCGGAGATCAGCCCGATCGGGCCGTTCGCGCTGCCCGTGACGGTGACGCTCGCCTGTGGGTCACGGAGCCGGGCCTCGGTCACCTCGGCGGTGATCGTCCGTCCCTTGACGGTGACGGCCAGGTTGTGCCAGGTCGCGGCCCCTCCGGGCAGCGCCACCGTACGGGACGCGCCGCCCGAGGTGAGCGTCAACCCGTCGCGCGAAACGACCGCGGTCGTGCCGCCGATGCGAATCCCGGCGGACTTGTCCGTCTTGAGGTCGGTCTCGACGCGGACGTCCCCGCCGAGCGACTTGCGGCTGATGAGCGTGCCCTGGCCACGGACATATCCATCCTGTACGGTCCAGCCGGCCGTGTTCCGCCAGCCCGACAGATCGCCCGCGAACCGGTCGTCCACGACCCCGCGGGTCACCGGCGTCTCCCGCGACTGCTCGGAAGGCCCGGCCCCCGCACGCACGGTCGGCCAGCCGTCGATCCAGTCCAGCCGGTCCAGCAGCATGGGCCGCTCGTTGATCCCGTACGGCTCGTCCAGGAACGGGTCGCTTCGATCGATGGCGTGGTAGAGCATCCAGTCCTGACCGGAAAGGTCGGTGAGCTGGGCGTGGTGGCCGGTGCCGATGAAGCGGTTGCCGTTCTGGTCCAGGACAGGGGTGCCACCGGCGCGTGAGGCCAGCAGCGGCACGCCCTCGCGGTCGACGAACGGCCCGCGCGGGCTGGTCGAGCGCCCGGCCAGCACCGAGTAGCCGGTGGTCGGCCCGGCGCAGCAGTTCGCCGAGGAGCCGAGCAGGTAGTAGTAGCCGTCGTGGCGCACCACGTACGCGCCCTCGAACTTGTTGTCGATCGCGACCTGCTGCGGCTGCCCGGTGGCGTGCAGCCCGTCGGCGGACAGCTCGGTCACCCACAGGCCGCCGAAGAACCCGCCGAAGTACAGGTACTTGCGCCCGTCCACGTCGGTGAACTGCGAGGGGTCGATCGTGTTCCAGTAGGAGTTGCCCGAGGGGCGCGGGGCGACGACCGGGGCGTCGATGTGCGTCCACGGCCCGGTCGGCGTGGGCGCAGTGGCGGCGCCGATCGAGTAGTCCCAGTTGGCGGGGGTGGTGGCGGTGTCGGTGACGGTGAAGTACATGACGTACCGGCCGTCGAGGTAACGGATGTCCGGTGCCCAGAACAGACTGCCCGGCGCCGCGTACGACGGCAGGTTGTCCGGCCCGAACGCGTCGCCCACGTAGGTCCAGTTGACCAGGTCGCCGGAGCGGGCGATCGGCAGCCTGTGCAGGACCTTCTCGCCCTCGCGCAGCGGGTCCGACGTGCCGTAGGAGTACCAGTAGCCGTCCTGCCCGCGGATCACCGAGGGGTCGGCGAACGTGTCGGAGAAGGAACTGGACACCGGATTGGTGAAGAGGGAGAGGATCAGCGTGGCGATGACAGCCAAGTGCATAGGTCAGCCTTTCAGGCCGCTACGAGAGATGCCTTCGATGACGTACCGCTGGGTCAGACTGAAGAGGATCAGGACGGGTATGCCGGCCAGCACCGCGCCCGCCATGATCACCGGATAGTGGATCGTGTACGCGCCCTGCAGGATCGACAGGCCCGGCGGCAGCGTGAAGTACTCGGGACTGAAGATCACGTAGATCGGCCAGATGAAGTCGTTCCAGTTGGACAGGAAGCTCAGCACGGCCAGCGTGGCCAGCGCGGGCCGCGACAGCGGCAGCGTGATCCGCCAGAAGATGTGCCAGTGGTTGGCGCCCTCCATCAGCGCGGCCTCGTCCAGCTCACGCGGCAGCCCGAGGAAGAACTGCCGCAGGAAGAACACCCCGAACGCGCCCGCCGCCCCCGGCACGATGAGCGCCGTCAGGCTGTCCAGCCAGCCGAGCCGGTCGACGATCAGGAACTGCGGGATGAGGAAGACGAACCCCGGCACCAGCAGCGTGCCGACGATCACCCCGAACATCAGCTTCTTGCCGCGGAACTCCAGCCTGGCCAGCGCGTACGCGGCCAGCGACGACACCGCGAGCACCAGCAGCATGTGCCCTGTGGCGGCGATGAGACTGTTGGCGAACCAGCGCAGCACCGGCGTGTCCGTGGTGCCCTGGAAGACCGTCCCGTACGCGGAGGTCGTCGGCTCGGCGGGCAGCAGCGTGGGCGGCACCCGGGTGGCCTCGGTCTGCGTCTTGAACGACACGCCCAAGGCCCACACCAGCGGCCCCACGAACAGCACGGCGAGGGCCAGCAGGCCCGTGTAGCGCTTCATGGCCGGGTCCTGAACAGCCGGAAGTTGGCCACGCTGACCAGGATCAGCAGCAGCGTGAGCAGGTAGCTCATGGCCGAGGCGCTGCCCATCTTGTACTCCCTGAGCCCCTGCTGGAGCATGTACATGATCGCGGTCCGCGTGCCCCCGCCCGGCGCCCCCTGGGTCAGCAGGTACGACTGCCCGAACATGTTCGCCGAGGCCAGGATCGTCGTCGTCACCACGAACAGCGCGACGGGCCGCAGCCCCGGCAGCGTGACGTGGACGAACTCGCCCCACCGCCCCGCGCCGTCCACCTTCGCCGCGTCGTACAGCTCGCGCGGGATGTCCTGCATCCCGGCCAGGTAGATCACCGCGTTGAACCCGAGCGTCCACCAGACCGTCACCCCGACCAGCGCGATCCAGGCCCACGGCGTCGCGGTGGTCCAGGGGATCGGCGTGCCGAGTATCCAGTCGACCAGGCCGAGGTTCGGGTCGAGCAGCAGCCGCCACATCAGGCACACCACCGCCACGCCCAGCACGAACGGCGCGAAGAACAGCCCCCGGAACAGCGTCCTGCCCCGGAAGGGCCGGTTGAGCAGCAACGCCACCCCGAGCGGCAGCACGACCAGGAACGGCACGCTGAACACGGTGAAGATCCCCGTCGCCCGCATCGACATCCAGAAGTCGCCGTAGACGGGCGACTGGTCGTCGAACAGCGCCGTGTAGTTGTCCAGGCCGACGAACGGCTTGCCCTCGAGCAGGTAGTCCCAGTCGTGCAGGCTCACCCAGATCCCGAACAGGGCCGGGGCCAGCACGAACACGGAGAACAGGATCAGGTACGGCGCCAGGAACAGGTACGGCGTCGCCTTGCCCGCTCGGGGAACGGGCACGTCCCGCCCCGGCGTCTCTTCCGCCGCCCTCTTCGCCGAGATCGCGACCATCAGGCGCCGTACTTCTTCCGGTTGGCCTCAAGGATCTTGTCGGCCTTGGCGGCGGCCTCCGTGAGCGCGTCCTTGGGGCTCTTCTTGAGCAGGATCGCCGCGTTGATCGCCTGGTCGACGACCGCGGAGGCGTCCCCGATGCCCGCCACCGACGGCAGGAAGTACAGGTAGTCGATCTGGGTGCCGATCGTGGCCTGCTCCTTCAGCGCCGCGAACTCCGCGCCGTCGCGGATCGACTTGCGCGCCGGCACCTGGCCGCCCTTGGCCCACTCCAGCGAGTGGCCGCTGATCCAGTTGATGAACACCTTGGCCGCGGTCAGCTTGTTCTGGTCGGGCGTACGCTGCTTGAACACCACGAACTGGTGCGAGCCCGCCCACGCCGCCGGCTTCGACCCGATCTGCGGGAGCGGCGCGACACCCCACTCCAGGTTCTTGATCTCCTTGAGCGTGTTGATGGACCAGATGCCGTTCCAGTTGAACGCGGCCTTGCCGTTCTGCAGGGCGATGAAGTCGGCGTCCTGGCCGACGTTCTTGGGGCTGTAGCCCTTGTTGATGAGGTCGACGAGCCAGGTCAGGGCCTGCACGCCGGGGTCCTCGGCGAAGCGCGAGACGCCGGCGTCGTCGGCGAAGAGCCGGCCGCCGTTCTGGTAGAGCAGCGTCCCGAACTGCATGCTTCCGGTGAACGGGAACGGCGTGGCCCAGTGCCCCTGGATGCCCGCCTTCTTCAGCGCCTCCAGCGCCGCCAGGTACTCCTCGCCGGTCTTGGGCGGCTGCTCCGGGTCGAGCCCGGCTTTCTTCATGACCGTCTTGTTGTAGAACATGCCGAGCGGGTGCACGTCGAGCGGGATCGAGTAGCGCGCGCCCTTGTAGACGCCGGCCTTCCAGACCGGCGGGGAGAAGTCCGCCTCGGTGAGGCCGAGCGCGTTGGCCACGTCGTCGAGGGGCAGGACCACCTGCCGTGCCGCGTTGGTGGCGACGCTGTCAACGTGCATGATGCCGAGGTCAGGGCCTTGACCTGCGGAGACGGCCGCGGGGACCTTCGCGTAATAGTCTTCCCACTTGTAGACGTTCATCGACACCTTGATGTTCGGGTGCTCGGTGTTGAACTGGTCCACCAGCTTCTTCATGACCGGGCCGTCGCCGCCGGTGAAGCCGTTCCAGAACTTCAGCGAGACCGAGGGACCGGTGTATTCGGTGGGCGCCGACGTGGTGGCCGGCGCCTGCGCCTGCTTGGGGCCGCCGCCTCCGCCGCAGCCCGCGGCGCCGATGACCAGCGCGCCGAGGCCCAGGCCCAGTGCGTGCCGCCTGGAGAGATTGTCGAGGGACATGCCAGATCACTCCTGCCCGTGAGGTTACGGACGTTCTACATCGTTGGTTCCAACGTTGTAAATTGCCTGGCGCCAGTTCGTTACATCGTTGTAAACCAGGTAGGGTTCCGATGGCGAAGGGGGCATGGTGCGGCCGAGGCTGAAGGACGTCGCCGAGCTGGCCGGGGTGTCGATCAAGACCGTGTCCAACGTGGTCAACGACTATCCCCATGTCAGTGACGAGACACGCGCCCGGGTGGAGGCGGCGATAGCCGAGCTCTCCTACCGGCCGAACCTGTCGGCGCGCAGCCTGCGCGCGGGCCGCTCCGGCGTGGTCGCGCTGGCGGTGCCCGACCTCGACAACCCCTACTTCGCCGAACTGGCCACCAACGTCATCGAGGCGGCCGACCGGCGAGGCTGGACCGTGCTCATCGACCAGACCCAGGGCGACCGGGCCAAGGAACGCGTGGTGATCTCCGGGATCCGCGACCACCTCATCGACGGGCTGCTGTTCAGCCCGCTCGCGCTCACCGGCAAGGACCTGGCCGGGCGCGACGAGCGTACGCCGATGGTGCTGCTCGGGGAGCGCATCGGGACGGGCCGCTCGCCGTACGATCACGTCGGCATCGACAACGTGGCCGCCGCGCGGGCGGCCACCCTGCACCTGGCCGAGCGCGGCAGACGCAGGATCGCCGCCATCGGCGTGCAGCGCACGGCCGCCGCCGCGACGGGCCGCCTGCGGCTGAAGGGCTACCAGCAGGCGCTCGCCGAGGCCGGCATCCCCGCCGACCCGTCACTGGTCGCGCCGGTCGCACGCTGGGGGCGCGCCGACGGCGCCGAGGCCATGAGCCGCCTGCTCGACTCCGGCGCGCCGGACGCGGTCTTCTGCTTCAACGACACGCTCGCGCTGGGCGCCCTGCGGACGCTGCTCAAGCGGGGGTACGAGGTGCCGGGCGACGTGATGGTGATGGGGTTCGACGACATCCAGGACGGCCGGTTCGCCACGCCCACACTGTCGACCGTGGCGCCCGACAAGGCGCTGATCGCGCAGTCGGCGGTGGACCTGCTGGCCGACCGGCTGAGCGGCGGGACAGACAAGGCACACGAGGTGTGCGTGCCGCATCGACTGGCATTTCGGGAAAGTACGGCTTTCAGCTGAGCTGGGTGTATGCGGTAGCGAGGCGGGCGCGGTGGCGGGGCTTGGGTGTCGGTGCGACGCCGGGTCGCGCAGATGGCCAGGCCTCTGGGTGCCCGAAACCCGGCTGTTGGGGCTGACCTGCGGTTCTGCGCGTAGAGCGTTTCGGGGAGTGCTCATTCCAACGGCTGTTCCAGCAGGCGCTGGGCCAGGCGTCGGACGGCGGTGCGCAGTTCCTGCGGCGACGAGATCGTGAAGGGGAAGCCGAGCCCGGCGAGCATGGCGGCCATGCCGTCCAGGGACTCGGCTCGCGTCCGCAGGAGGACTCCGTCCGGTGTTTCGGTGAGTGTGGCCACCGACGGCGGGATGCGGCGGGCGGCCTCGGCGAGGGGAACGTGCAGGATGACCTCGACAATGTGCGCATACGGCACCTGGGCCAGCGACGCGGTGACCTGCCGCACCGGGTCGGACTCCTCGGGGATCTCGTAGGAGGCCGTCCCTGGGACGATGGAGGAGATCCGGTCGATGCGGAAGGTGCGGATCTCGCCGGACCGGTGGTCGTGGCCGGTCACGTACCAGCGGCCGGAGTGGAAGACCAGGCCGTGGCCGTCCAGTTCGCGTTCGGTCTGGGCGCCTTTCCAGGAGCGATAGCGGAGTGTGACCCGGCGGCGGTCGCGGATCGCGGCGGCCAGGGTCAGCACGGCGCGGCTCGCGGGCGTTGGCGCCGCACGTTCGGCGAGAGTGAAGTCCAAGGTCTCTTCCAGCGCGCCGACCTGTTCTCGCAGTGCGGCCGGCAGGACCCGCCGGATCTTGGCCAGGGCGGCTTCGGTGGCCTCGGCGGCAAGGCCGAGGCGGCGTCCGGCGAGCAGGCCGAGAACCACGGCGGTGGCCTCGTCGTCGGTGAGCATCAGCGGTGGCAGCTTGTAGCCGGGCATCAACTGGTAGCCGCCATAGCGGCCGCGCTCGGCGGCGACCGGGATGCCCAGTTCGGCGAGTCGGGCGGCGTAGCGCCGGACGGTCCGCTCGTCCACGCCGAGCCGCTGCGCCAGGTCGCGGCCGCCCAGCCCGTGGTGTGCTTGGAGCAGTTCGAGCATCGCCAGCATCCGGGTCGCCGGATATGACACAGGTCACCCACTTAATCCGGGCGGATTCTGTCCGCTATCGGCTTTAGCGTAGCGACATCGGCTCACTGGAAGGACGATGAGATGGCGAACTATGTGCTGGTTCCCGGCTTCTGGCTCGGCGCCTGGGCTTGGGACCAGGTGGCGCAGAAGCTGCGCGCGGCCGGACACCAGGTGCGGGCGGTCACTTTGACGGGGCTGGCGGAGCGGGCTGGGGAACTGTCGCCGGAGGTCGGCGTGGAGACCCATGTCGCCGACATCCTCGCGGCGATGGACGGATTGGAGGAGGTCGTCCTGGTCGGGCACAGCGGGGCGAGCGTCCCGGTGACCGCGGTCGCCGACCGGCATCCCGAGCGGCTCAGCCGGGTTGTCTACGTCGACACCGCGCCGCTGCCGTCGGGTGTGGCGGTGATCGACTTCAATGACGAGGGCACCCAGAAGGCCTGGCGCGCTCAGGTGGGGGACGGTTATGCGCTCGAGGTGCCCTCCTTCGAGCCGGGGGAGGGGATGTTCGCGGGACTGACCGAGGAGCATTGGGCGCAGATCCGCGCGAAGGCGACGCCGCAGCCGTGGGGCGCGGTCACCCAGTCGGTTCAGCGGCCGCTGCAGATCCCGGCGACGCCGAAGACCATGGTCGCCTCGACGATGCCGGTGGCGTTGATCCGCGAGCTGATCGCTTCGGGGAACCCGGCGTTCGCCCCGCTCGGCACACCCGAATGGACCTTTGTCGAGCTGCCGACCGGCCACTGGCCGATGTTCTCGCGACCGGCGGATCTCGCCGCGTTGCTCTGACGACCTCACGTCGCCTCCGAGCCTGGTTCATGCTCATGACCAGGCCTGTGATCGCCGCCGGTTTCCCTGCGGCATGCTGGACGACGCCTCCGACACGGGGCGGCGAAACGATCCGTCCGGGTGTTACGCCACGCATGATCAGCAAGTCAGCGACGGTCGCGGCGGCGTCGGGCTGCCCGGATTTCGGCGTCGGTGACCTCGCCGGCCAGCAGTGCGTACAGCTGGACGGCGGGGGCGGCGGCTCCAGATCGAGTTCAGCACCTTGGCGAGGTCGTCGGCGGCTGCGGCGCGGGGGCAGGGTCTTGGGCACCTCGATGGACTGCTGGTCAGCGTCCCACGTGTGTCGCGAAAGCGGTGGAGCGGCCGATTTCGGGTCTCGAGGCTCCAACGGCAGGTCCTCGGGAGTCAGCCGTCCGTCAGGACGAGGCCGGCGAGCTCGCGGCGGGAGTTGACGCCGAGCTTGGGGTAGGCCCGGTAGAGGTGGTGGCCGCCTCCACCGAGCACGACCTGCCCGGAGAGCAACCGCCGAGCCTCAAGCAGGTGCACGAACAGCTCACTACCGGGGGCTGGACAGCCGCCGTCTGCTCTGGCTGGCCACCGGGCCGGACGGAGCAGTGGAAGGGGTCGCCGGGCCGCGGCTGTTCGACTCGCCGGGACGGGAGCACCTGAGCGAACTGGAACTGTACGTCCATCCCGACCGGCGCCGTCGCGGTGTGGGCTCGCAACTGCTGGCGCAGGCAGTCTTCGCCGCGCGGGTGGAGCAGCGCCGCTGCATGGTCGGCGTGACCGCGGACCGCGGGCCAGGGGCGGCCTTCTGCGAAGCACACGGGTTCCGGCGCGTACTGACCTTCATCCACCTGCTGCTTGACGTGGCCGCGGCCGACACGAGGGCGGCGGACGCCGCGCCGCCCGGTTACGCGCTGGTCGCCTGGACCAGGACTGTGCCCGACGACCTGGCCGGCGCCTTCGCCGCCGCCAAGTGCGCCATGAACGACATGCGCTGGTTTCACCGAGATCGAGACGGACAACGCCCAGGACAACGTCCACATGCTCTCCGTCAACCAGCGCCTCGGCTTCCGCGAGCATCGCCGCAGCCACGAGTACCAACTGGACGTACAGGCAGGGACGAGATGACCGGCGAGAACCGGACCGCACCGCACCTTCCAAACTGAGACGGCCCGCAGGATCACCGGATCCCTCGACCTGGCCGACCAGCCCGCGCGCTGACCCTGCGGTGTCGTGTCAGCGGGCGCGTCAGGACGGCAACGGCCCGGTATCAGAGCGGTCGGCCATGGTGGCTGCCATGAGCAGTTCAGCCGTGGCTACTCCCGAGCGGCGCTCATCGAAGCCATGAGCGCCAGGCCAGGGCAGGTCTCGCACATCGAACTACGCAAGGAGATTCATGATGGGACACGGCAACAGCGGCTTCTCCGAGGCAGGGCTGCGTAGGCTGCGTGAGGTGCTGGCGCGGCATGTCGAGTCCGGGAAGATTCCCGGGCTTGTCGCGCTGGTGAGCCGGGGTGGTGAGACGCATGTCGAAGCGATCGGGACGATGCGCCATGACGGTGGCGCGCCGATGCGGCGGGACACCATCTTCCGGATGGCCTCGACGTCCAAGCCGGTCACGATGGCGGCGGCGATGGTCCTGCTGGATGAGTGCCGGCTGCGGCTGGACGACCCGGTCGACGAGTGGCTGCCCGAACTGGCCGACCGGCAGGTGCTGGCGCGGGCTGACGGCCCGCTGGAGGACACCGTGCCGGCGCGGCGGCCGATCACCGTACGGGACCTGCTGACCTCCACGTTCGGGCTCGGCGTGGACCTGACATTGATGGGCTCCCCGATCATGGCCGCAGTGCTGGAGCAGGCCAACTACAACCCGGAAACGGGCCTGGCGCCCGAGCCGGACAAGTGGATGCGCAGCCTCGGCGAGCTGCCGCTGGCCTACCAGCCCGGAGAGCGGTGGCAGTACGAGCTCAGCCACGACGTGCTCGCTGTGCTGGTCGCCAGGGTCACCGGTCAGACGTTCGAGACGTTCCTGCGCGAACGCGTCTTCGCCCCTCTGGGGATGAAGGACACCGGTTTCCACGTGCCCGCCGACAAGATCGACCGGCTGCCGCCGAGCTACGCCCCGGACCCGCAGACCGGAGAGTTCCACGTCTGGGACGAGGCCGCGAGCGGACGCTACAGCCGGCCTCCGGCCTTCCAGCATGGCGGCGGCGGGCTGGTCTCCACCGTCGATGACTACCACGCCTACTTCCGGATGCTGCTCAATGGCGGGACGCACGGCAGCGAACGGATCCTGTCCCGGCCCGCCGTCGAGCTGATGACCACCAACCGCCTGACGCCCGAGCAGAACGCCGCCCGCAACGCCCTGGCCACCGACAACGTCCATGTGTCCTTCGGCCAAGGGCAGCAGGGCGGCTGGGGTTTCGGGATGGCGGTGCGCACCTACCGCGGCGACTACGCCTCCGTCGGCCAGTTCGGCTGGGACGGCGGAACCGGCACCACCGTCTACGCCGACCCGGACAAGCAGCTCACCGGCATCCTGCTCACCCAGGTCGGGCTGTCCACGCCGGATCCGGCGCGCCTGATCCACGACTTCTGGACCACCCTCTACCAGGCCATCGACGACTGACACCCAGCCCGCACGCCGGTCCGCCCTCAACCCACGACACCCAACAGGCGGCCCCGCCCCGAGCCATCGAGACAGGACGGCATCGCACCATCCGTCCGTCAACCGCAGTCCGTAACAGCTTCAGCCGTACACAAGGAGCACACCACCATGTCCGTCACCCTGACCGACCAGGACAAGACCACCCTGCGCACCGCCGCCTACGGCGCCGTCTCGCTGCTGGCCGCCGCCGATGCCACCGGCAAGCCCCACAAGATCGCCACCGAGGGCTCCATCGCCCTGTCCTCTTCGACCGGGCTGGTCGGCCACGTGCTCGCGGAAAAGACCAGGGACATCAACCTGAACGGCAAGTCCGCAGCCGCAATCGCCGACCACGTGCTTCCCGCTTTGACAGCAGCCATGAGTCTGCTCAACAAGCAGGACCCGGCAGAGGCCGACAACTTCCGCAGCACCGTCATCGTCGCCGTCGAAGCAGCCGCCCGCACCCACCAGGACCGGCCCAGCCCCACCCTGGCCGACATGATCCGCAAGATCAGCGAAGCCCTCCACGCCGCTTGACGCGATGTCGACCCGCGGTCACCGGGGTCCTGCCCGGGCCCCGGTGACACGGCGACGAGGGCTTCACCGATGACAGCAACCGACCAAAAAGGACACACATGTCAACCTCGCAACGGCGAGGGGTTCTCGCCGCAGTCACACTCGCGACCGCGCTCGTGGTCGCCGGTGCTCCCGCCGCATCCGCGACGGCGGAGCCGGAGATCGAAGTCTCCGGCGGGCTGACACAGCCCGTCTTCTCCTACCAGGACGCCATCCGTGAGCACGTCCGGGTGCAGTCGCCGGTCGACAGCGACGGCGACGGCAAGAAGGACCTGGTCCGGGTGGACATCATCCGGCCGAAGGAGTCCGGTTCCGGGCTGAAGGTCCCAGTGATCATGCACGAAAGCCCGTATTACGACGAACCGGGTGTCGGTTTCGAGCTGGATCACAAGAAGTACGACGCGGACGGGAACGTGACGAAGTTTCCGCTGTTCTACGACAACTACTTCGTGCCGCGCGGGTACGCGTTCGTGTCCGTCGACATGATCGGCACCAGGTTGTCCGACGGCTGCCCGACCACCGGCGGTCCCTCCGACGTGCTCGGCGGCAAGGCGGTCATCGACTGGCTGAACGGCCGGGCGACCGCCTACGACGACCAGGGCGATCCGGTCAAAGCCTCCTGGACCACCGGACGTACCGGGATGATCGGCCACTCGTACGAAGGAGGACTCGCCATCGGCGTCGCCGGCACCGGCGTGCAGGGGCTGGAGACGATCGTGCCGCTCGCGGGCCCTAGCAACCGGTACGGGATGTGGCGCGAGAACGGCACCCTCACGGACATCAAGGGCGGGCAGCAATGGATGGCCCAACGGATCGACCTCGATCCGGACGAGAAATGCGCGGCGGCGCACCAGCGCATGACCGAGGGCTCGGACGACGACACCGGCAACTACAACGCCTACTGGCGCGAGCTCGACTACCGGACCGGGCCGGTCTCGAAGGCGAGCAACGTGCGCGCCAGCGTCTTCTCGGTGGTGGGGATGCAGGACCGGAACGTGATGGGCAGCCAGTTCTCCACGTGGTGGGCCGGGCTGCCCCGCTCGGTGGAGCGCAAGGTGTGGGTGACCCAGTACGGACACCTCGACCCGTTCTGGGCGCGCCGCGAGGTGTGGGTCGACACCCTGCACCAGTGGTTCGACCACGAACTGATGGGCGTCTCCAACGACATCATGCGCCGGCCCCGCGCCGACGTGCAGCTCGGCCCGGACCGCTGGATCACCCAGGCCGACTGGCCGGCGCCGACGCGGACGACGACCCTGCGCCCGCAGCAGGACGGCTCCCTGAGCGGCAAGCCCTCGACCGGCACCGGAAGCTACCTCGACACCGCCCAGCCCGAGACCGCGATGGCCGCCGACCCCGCCACCGCCAACCCCAACCGGCTGGCCTACCTGACCCCGCCGCTGAAGAACGCGATCAGGGTGTCCGGAACGCCGACGGTGAGCCTGAGCCTCAAGCTGGACAGGCCGACCGCCAACCTGGGCGTCCTGCTCGTCGACTACGGCCAGGACACCCGCATCCACGGCGCCGACCCCAACGGGTGGCAAGGCCTCAAACTCGCCGACGGCAGCGACTGCGTCGGCGAGCGCACGGCCGATGACGACGGCTGCTACCTCAGGATGGCCGACAACACGGTGACCTCCGGCTTCCAGGTGGTCTCCCGCGGAATCCTGGACGCGCAGAACCACACGTCGCTGAGCCGCCAGACACCGCTGACGCCGGGTAAGTCGTACCAGATCACCTGGAAGATGCTGCCGCAGGATTACGAGTTCAAGGCCGGGCACCAGCTCGGTCTGGTACTGACCGGAACCAACTCCGACCTCGGAGACGCGGAAACCGGCACCGGGACCAAGGTCGCCGTCGACCTGGACGGCACGTCGATCTCGCTGCCGCTGGTCACCGGTACGTCCAGCGGGGAGTAGCTTGATCGGCCTTCGGGGACGGTCTCGACCGTACGCATGACGTCTCGGACGTCCTTTGCCGGCACCTGCCACCACAAGCCGGACACGAAATGCCGCTGGACGGCGAAGAACACGATCGCAGCCAGGAGCGATCCGGCCTCTTCATGGCAGCATGGCGGCGGCCGCGCCGGTCCAGCGCTCCATCACCGCGGCGTACTGCTCGGGGTGGCGCGCGGATGCTCCGTCCCGGCCACGGCAGTCGGGCGGGCGCGGGTCTCGGCGTGGCCGACATGGGTGGTGGCCGCGGTACGGGACCCCAGGAAGCGCTCGACGGACCGGTCGACGAGGTGGTCGCGGTCAACGACCTCGTCATACCGGTCTTCTTCCGCCGCTTCGATGACAAGGCCACCGCCTGGCTCTACGACCAGCCCACCGCCGTATGACGCGCCAGGCCACCCTCAAAATCAGAAAGGCCCGGTTTGACCGGGCCACTATCAAGATTGCAGGCTGATTCGCATGATCTTCACCAAAGCCGAACTCGACTATCTGGCCGGCCAACCGCTCGGCCGCCTGGCCACCGTCTCCCCGGCCGGCCAGGTCCAGAACAACCCCGTGAACTTCTTCGTCGACGCCGCCGCCGGCACGATCACGATCGGCGGCGGCGCCCTGGGAGCCACCAAGAAGTTCAGGAACGTCCAGCAGGGCAGCACCGCCTCGCTCGTCGTGGACGACCTCGCCGCAACGGACCCGTGGACGCCGCGCGGCGTCGAGATCCGCGGTTCGGCAGTGGCCCTGACAGACCACGAGCCACCGCTCCCGGGCCTGTCCCGGCAGATCATCACAATCACCCCCACCCAGATCATCTCGTGGGGCCTGGACGGCCCCAGGGCGAGCCGCAGGATCTGAAGCACGCGATCCCAAGCGCTTGAGAAGGGGCAGGTGGCGCTGCCGCTCGCGATGACACACCTTCAGCTGAGAGTCGTTGCGCTCGCTTGGCCGTCGGTGCGTTCGCCGGTACACGGTGTGCCGCGCGCCGTCGCCGGCCCCTCTCAGGCTGAGGTCCTGCTCGCGCATCCTCGGTGCCGTACGAGTGAGCTTGTCGTGATCGAACTTTGTCCGGGCCGGGTGCATCGAATCACGCGTAGTCACTGACGGACGGGATGACGCATGGCGACGAAACTGCTCGACGGGGATCCGCAGCGGCTGGGGCAGTACTGGCTGGCAGGGCGGCTGGGCGCGGGCGGTCAGGGTGTGGTCTATGAGGCCTACACGGAGGACGCCCGCCGCGTCGCGATCAAGGTCCTGCACGGCGACCAGGCAGCTCAGCTGGGCAGGGAGGCGACAGCCGCGCAGCGGGTGGCCTCGTTCTGCACCGCGCGCGTGCTCGACGCCCAGTTGGAGGGGCCTCGCCCGTACATCGTCAGTGAGTACGTCGAAGGGCCAAGCCTGCGTCAGGTCGTCCTCGGCGGCCGCCGGTTCGCGGGCGGTGACCTGCACCGGTTGGCCACCGCCATCGCCACCGCCCTGACCGCCGTCCATGAGGCGGGCGTGATCCACCGTGACCTGAAGCCGGACAACGTGCTGCTCGGGCCGGACGGCCCGCGAGTGATCGACTTCGGCATCTCCCGGACGTTGGAGATGTCGCTCACCGAGACCGGCCTGGTCGCGGGAACGCCCACGTACATGGCCCCGGAGGTGTTCACCGGACACCGGGCGGGCGCGCCGGCGGACGTGTTCGCCTGGGCCGGCATCGTGATGTTCGCCGCCACCGGCGAGGACCCGTTCCAGGCCGAGAGCCTGGGCGGGGTCATGCACCGCGTGTTGTCCGCCAGCCCGGACCTCAGCGTGCTGCCGGGGTCGCTGCACCCGCTGGTGGCCGCCGCTCTGGCCAAGGATCCGCTCGACCGTCCGACCTCCCGGGGGCTGCTGCTCGGCCTGGTCAACGGCGGCGGGCGGCTGGACATCGCCGGGCTGCTCGCCGAGGGCGGCCGCGAGGCCACCCGGATCGCGGTGCCGGCCGACGATCCGGCGCTGGGCGCGCTGGCGGAGGAGGCGTACGCGATGCTCGGGCCCGCCGAGCGCGAGCTGGTGGCCGAGGTTCTCCTGCGGCTGGTCACTGTGGACGAGCATGGGCAGCTGACCGGACGGCGGGCGGCCCGGGCCGAGCTCCTCCAGGGAAGAGCACAGCACGAGGCGGCGGCGATCAACCGGATTCTGGAGGTGTTCACGTACCTCCTGGCCAGGGACGGCGAGGAGATCTGGCTGGCCCGGCCGGCCCTGCCGCACGCCTGGCCCCGGTACAGGCACTGGATCGACAACAACCGCGACGGGCTGGCGGTCCACCGGGAGATCCTCACGGCGGCGCGCCGGTGGGACGGGGCCGGCCGGCGAGACGGCGACCTGTTCCGCGGCAGCAGTCTGGACAACGCCCTGCAGTGGGCGGCCAGCTCGCGGCGCGACATCACGCTGGCCCCGGTGGAGCGAGGATTCCTCCAGGCGAGTGCGGACCTGGCCAGACGCGGCGCCAGGCGTGCCCGGCTGGTGTCGCTCGCCCTCGGCGGGCTGCTGGTGATCTCGCTGGTGGCCGGAGCGCTGGCCGTCCAGCAGGGCTTGATCGCCGATCGGCGCGCCGAGGAGGTCACCGCGTCGCTGGTCAGGGCGGAGGCGACTCGGCTGGCCGGGCTCGCGCAACAGGTACGCGTCACCGATCCGATGCTGGCGATGCGGCTGAGCGTGGCGGCGTGGAGCCTGGACCGCACGCCGCTCACCAGGGCAGGGCTGATGACGGCACTCGCCCAGCGCGAGTCGGCGACGTTCACGGATCCGGTGAGCGCCGGTGACACGGTCCGGGCCCTCGGTGCGGACGGGCGTACCTTGGCCGGTGTCAGCCAGGACACCGCCCAGGTGTGGGACGTGCGCACCGGCAAGCGGACCGGCCAGATCACCCGGCTGGGGCTGGCCGGAGACCAGGTGACCGCGGTGGCCCTGGCGCCCTCGGGCCGTACGATCGTCGTCCTGACGGACAAGCGGATCCGGGCCTGGGAGCTGTCCAGCGGAACGGCCATCGGGACCTGGGTCTTCGATCGCCCGCTCGACCTCGTGAACAGCTGGGCGGAGATCGTTCGCGTGGACGACCGGACGGTGGCGATCCGTGAGCCCGACAAGAACCAGCAGTGGAATCCGCGAACCGGCGAGCGCACGAGGCTTTCCACGGCCGGCGCGACGGCGAGCGCGGACGGCAGGTGGCTGGCGACGCCGCGGGCGAAGTCGGTGCGCCTGACCAACGTCGAGGACAGGTCCGTCGTGGACATCGGCGTCAAAGACGGCGCCGGCACACAAGGGACCTGGAACGGCGGCGCGGTGACGGTCAGCGGGGACGGGAAGCTGCTCGCCTCGATCACCGACAAGGAGGTCCAGTTCTGGCGGATGGCCGATGCCCAGCTTCTCACCACAGTGCCGCTGCTGGGCAACACGGACACCGATGGCGAGCAGCCCCAGGGCGCCTTCGACGGCCGGACATTCCGCTACCTCGTCGAGGACCGGGTCTTCTCCGTCGACGTCTCCGACCTCTCCGCCACCCCGGCGGACTCTTCGACCAATTTCGGCAGGCTTAGCCCGGGCGGGCAGCTCTCGGTGACCCAGACCGGTGACAGGACCCAGCTACGCGACGTGCGCAGCGGCAGGGCGGTGGGTGCCCTGCCCGCCATGCAGGAGGCGTACTTCAGCAAGGACGGCAGGCTGCTGGCCGCGGTGGACCAGGGCACGGTGAAGATCGTGGACGTCGCCTCGCGAGCCGTCCTGGGCAAGATCGCCCCTGACCCGGGAGGTCTGGAGCCCCACGTGGTGAGCTTCAGCCCGGACGGCGCCCGCCTCGCGCTCGTCCTGCGCAGCCCGGACGACGGGCGCGGCGTGCTCAGGTACGCCGCCCAGGTATGGGACTGGAAGGCCAAGCGGAAGCTCTGGAGCGCGGCGCTCCCGGAGACGAACGACGTGGCCTTCTCCGCCGATGGCAAGCGGCTGGCTTTCGCCGGTGCCGGCCAGCGCCTGCTCGACGCCGCCACCGGAGGGTCGGTGACCGGGCCCTTCGGCGCCGGCGGAAGGGACACCGCCGGCCTCCGGGTCTTCTTCCTCCACAAGGGCGACGGCGTGGTGGTTCTGGACTCCCGAGGACGCCTGACGCTGTGGGACACCGCCGGCAAGCGCCGCGGGCCGGTCGTCCGCGGTGAGGCCGGCGATCTGTCGATCGCCGCCTACTCCCCGCGTGACGACGTCGTCGCGGTCGGCGCGACAGACGGCAAGGTGCGGTTGTTCGATCCGGTCACAGGAACGAGCCTCGGTACGCTGCGTGACTCCGGGGGAGGGCAGGATTCGGAAATGGGGCAGCTCAAGTCGATCGCCTTCACGGCTGACGGGGCCGGCGTCGTCACCCTTGACCTGAACGGGGTGGCGCGGACGCACGTCATCGAACCTGCCGGTGTCATCCGGGCGATCTGCCGGCGGACGAGTGGCTCCCTCACCACCGCTGAATGGAGGGCCTATGTCCCGGATCTTCCGTACCGCGACAGCTGCCCTTGAGCGCGCCTTGGAAGAGGTCATCGCCCTCGAAAGCGGTTAGCCGGCACTCCGACCGTGGCACCTGGAGCACGACTGACTCTTCGGCCTCCGCGCGCGGCGAAGCGGCCTGCTTGTGACCTGACCGACCGCACTTTCTTGCGGGAGGAGTCTCCGAACGCTCGGTTCGTGCCGGCTGGGAGCGCCGTGCATGATGCCCGCGCGGTCACCAACGTCTACGATCTGACCAGCCCGTATCACTGGCCGCGCGACGGTGTACCGCGCCCTCGACCGCGCCGAAGCGCGCAGCATCGTCGCTCGGGGAGCCACTAGTCAGCGAACGACTTGGCGGTTTCCAGGAGAACGTCATCGAGTGGGGTCGGGGTCAGGCCGAAGGTCTTCGCGGTCAGTGAGGCGTCCAGGATGAAGGGGCGCTGGTACTGATATTGCATCTCCCACGTCTGCGCGATGATCGGGTCGGCGAGGCCGGCGTTGTGCAGGTCCAGGGGTGACATGCTGATCAGTTGTGGCGCGGAAGCTCCGGCCAGTTCGGCGAACCTTTTCGTCACCTCGCGTACGGTGGCGTCGGAGATGGGCGGCACATGCCAGGCCCGGCCCCATGCCTGCTCGTCGCGGCTGAGGGTGACCAATGCGTTTGCGGCGTCGCCGGGGTGGCTCCAACTGTGTGGTGCGTCCAGGTCTGCGGGTACGACCGCAGGCTCGCCGGCCAGCACCGGCGGCGCGATCAGCAGATTGAACATCGATAGTTGGCCGGGTCCGATGAAGTCGCCGGGCCGCACTTCGGTGAATCGAATCCGTCCCTCGTTGTGGGCGGTGACGGCGTCCTCCCACATCTGCGCCCGGACCCGTCCTTTGATGGTGGTCGGCGACATGGGGAGAGCTTCGGTCATGGGCTCGCCGGGGGCCGGGGGGCCGTATCCGTAGGTGTTGCTCAGGTTGACGTACCCGGCGCCGCTACGTTCGGCCGCGGTCAGCAGCGCGGCCGCCAGTGCCGGGGTCTCCACGGGCAGCATGTCGTATGCCGGTGTGGCGCAGTTGAACAGTGTCGTGGCGCCGCTGGTCAGTTCGGTGAGCCGGGCGGCGTCGCGGGCGTCGGCGGCGATCGGTTCGATCAGCGGATGCTCGGGCCCGCCGCCACGCCGACTGAGGATGCGGACACGCTCACCGGATTCGGCGAGCAGGCGCGCGGTGGCGATTCCGGAGGCGCTGGTTCCGACGACGACGTGGAATGACATCGAGACTCCTTCGTGGGGATGCGGGGTGTTCAGCCGAGGTCGGACAGATCGATAGCGTCGGCCATGGCGCGGTATCCGGCGTCGTTGAGGTGCAGGTGGTCACCGGAGTCGAAGGCCGGGTCGATCCGGAACGCGTCTTCAGGCGAGCCCACCGCGCGGTCGAAGTCGATGACCGCGTCGTACTCGCCCGACGTGCGGATCCAGGCGTTGACGGCGGCGCGTTTGGCCTCGCTGCGCGCGGTGGAGAACGCCGAGGGCCTTACGGGCATTACCGTGGCCCCGACGACCCTCAGCCTTGCGGTGCGGGCCTGCTGGATCATGCAGCGGAAACCTGCGATGACCTCGTCGGCGGAGACCTCGGTATACGGCGCGAAGGTGGGGAACGGCGACGCCGCGGCCACCTCACTGATCCCGATGTCGTTGATGCCCAGCAGGATGACGACCGTTTCCACGCCCGGCTGACCGAGGACATCGCGCCGGAACCGGGACACCGCGCTGTCACCGAGCCAGGCCGAGTCGACCGTCACCCGGTTGCCGCCGATGCCCTGGTTCAGCACGGCGCGGGGTCGACCCGCCGAGGCCAGGCGCTCGGCGAGCGCGTCCGGGTAGCGGCGGTCGGCGTCCGGGGCGCTGCCCACGCCCTCGGTGAGGGAATCGCCGAACAGGACGACGCCCGGAGGCCGGGCCGTGCCGCCGGTCATGTCCAGCCCGCTCAGGTAGTACCAGGACTGTGAGGTCTCGGCGAACGCCGTGCCGTCGGCGTCGTCCCGGTGGTCACCGTCGGCGCGGTAGCTGGTCGCCAGTGCCTGGGCGTGGAATGTCGCGGGGCCGGTCGGCTCGGCCGCATAGAACGTGATCGTCACCTTGTCCAGCGGCGCCGCCCTGAACGGCGTCAGGTCGCTGGCGAGCTCCGCACCGGCCGCGATCGTGAACGTCCGCTCCCCATCGACGGTGAGGTGCTGAAGAGTATCCTCCTGGATGGCGGCGCCACCCGCACAGGCAGCGATGGTGGCCCCGGTGATCGTGAGCGGGCCGGTCCCGTAGACGTTCGACAGCCGGATCCTGACCGCGTCGCCGCCAACGGTGACCCGGACCACTTGGCGGACGGTTTGGCGCGCGAAGCCCTCCTCGGACCAGTTCGGGGCGAAGCTCGCACTCGGACGCTGCATCGAAGTGGTCCAGGCGGCGGCCCAGGTGGTCGCAGTCGCGGCCGGAGCAAGGCCGGTATCGGCTGTATTGGTCGGTGGCATGACAGACACGGTGGCGCTCCCCAGACATCAAGATTGATAACTTGTCCGCGATCCACCGTAGGGAGTCCATGACAGACGCTGAATATCCTGTCGTCTGAAATCAATGTTCCTGCGTCTAATATGATCATGCTAGATTTCGGTCATGGATGTTCTCGGTGACGTGCTCGCCGCGATGCGCGCCGGACGGCCGTACGCGGGCCGCACCAGATGCTGGGAACCCTGGGGCGTACGATTCCCGGTCGGCGACTCGGCCTGCTGCCACATCGTTCTGCAGGGCACGTGCTGCCTGATCTCCCCTGACAGCGCGCCGTTGACGCTCGGCGTCGGCGACGTGCTTTTCACCACGCCGGGGCAGGGACACGTGCTGGCGGACCGGCCCGGCAGCCCTTTGATCGACTTCCGTCCCGTCCGCGACGGCGAATCGCTGATCACAGACCTGAACATCCCCGGCCCGGGCGCCGCCACCGAGATGCTCTGTGTCTGCTACAGCTTCGACCGCGTCCGCCCGCATCCGCTGCTCGGCGACCTGCCGCCGGTGATCCACCTGCCTGCCCGGGTCGGACACCACCGCTCGCTCCGCGCCACCGTCGACCTCTTGGGCGACGAACTACGCGAACCTCGCGTCGGCTCCGAAGCGATCTTGGCTCCTCTCATCGACATGCTCCTGCTGTATGTCCTGCGTGCCTGGCTCGACGAGCAGTCCGGACCCGGCGCCACCGGCTGGGCCGCCGCCCTGACCGACCCGGCCATCGGCACCGCGCTGCACGACATCCACCAGCGCCCCGAACACCCTTGGACTGTCGCAGAACTGGCCACCCGGGCCGGCGTGTCCCGCGCCACCTTCGCCAAACGGTTCGTCACCGCCGTCGGCCAGCCACCCTTGGCCTACCTCACCTGGTGGCGGATGACCACCGCGTCCCGACTCCTGCGCGGCACCGACGCCCCACTCCAGACCGTCGCCAAACGCTGCGGCTACGGCTCGGAGTACGCATTCGCCAAGGCGTTCAAACGCGAGTACGGCATAGCCCCGGGCCGCTACCGGCGGCAACGGCAGGTGAGCTGACCGCACGCCCAGACTTTGGGAAGGCACCAGTCGGACAGCACGCTGCGGGAGCCCATCCGGCCCCACGCCGCCGCAGGCCTGCCTCGGGCCTCGACGCCTGGGAAGACGCCGTTCTGGGAACGGGACAGTACGCGGTTCTGCCCGGTCGGCGCCCCGGCACGGCCCGTACCGCCGTATTCCGGTGTGGCACCCCCGGGGGCCCGGTCACCAGCAGCGGCCCGTCCCGCTCGATCTGCGCCGAACACCCGGTCCCAGAACAAGCGTCGACCGACGGCGGGCCGGCCCCCACTTACCGCTCCTACACCCGGGCCCAGCCGAGACGCGGGGAAACCGAACAGCCCCACGCCCGCCGGCGGGCCACCCTCACCGCCTGGGAAACCGTGCGGTTTCGGCTCCGGCACGAATGCGGTGATGACGGCCGACCAACGCGTTCAGACGACCTCGAAGTTGGCCATCATCATCATGTCCTCGTGCTCCAGATTGTGACAGTGGAAGACGTACTTGCCGCGGAACCCGTCGAACCGGATGAGGATCTCGGCCCGCCCGCCGCTGTCGAGGTTCACGGTGTCCTTCCACCCGTGGTTGAACGGCCCGGGGTCGTCGTTGCCGTCCTTGCCCACGACCTGGAACGGGGCGAGGTGGACGTGGATGGGGTGCTCTACGTTCTGCGAGCGGATGATCCATCGTTCGGTGGCGCCGAGCTTCGGCCGGGCCACGATGCTCTGGGGATCGAACGGCTTGCCGTTGACCGTCCACAGCGTCATGCCGTGCGCCTGTGCCCCGCCGCGCGCGAAGGTGAACTCCCTCTCGAACATGACATCACCGTCCGAGAGAGTCTCGACGTCGGCCAGCCGGTCCGGTACGACGCTGTCGTCGGTCTCCTGGCGGGTCACCCGGAAGCGCATCACCTGAGCGGTGCCGCCGCTGCCGTGGTCGTTGACGAGCGTGATCTCGTCGCCGACGCGGTGGCCGGAGAAGTCCACGATGACGTCGAAGCGTTCGGCCTGGGCGATCTCGATCGCCTCATGCTCGATCGGGGCGGACAACAGGCCCTGGTCGCTGCCGATCTGCACGAACGGAGGGCCGCCGTCGAGGCGCAGCCGGTAGCGGCGGGCGTTGGAGGCGTTGAGGAGCCTGAACCGGTAGCGGGCGGTCGAGACGTCCAGGACAGGCCACGGAGCACCGTTGACCAGGATGCAGTCCCCGAGCACGCCGCTCATGTACTCGGCGGTGACGCCCGGAGTCTTCATCAGGGTCGGATCCACGGACGGATAGCGAAAGCTCCCGTCGGCGGCGAACGACCGGTCGAGGATCATCAGGGGGACGTCGCGCTCCCCGCCGGGCAGGCCGAGCGCCTCCTCGGCGTCGTCGTGGACCAGGTGGAAGCCCGCCAGGCCGCGATAGACCTGAGGACCGGTGAAGTCCATCCGGTGATCGTGGTACCACAGGGTCGCCGCCCGCTGCTCCATCGCGTACACGTACTCCCTGCTGCCGTCGGCGGCCCCGCCCCTGGCAGGGATCACGTCGGTCGGGTAGCCGTCGTGTTCGGGGGCGGTCCTGCCGCCGTGGAGGTGTACGGAGACCGGCACCGGCAGGTCGTTGCGGTGGGTGACCACCGTACGACGGCCGCGGCGTGACACGACGGTCGGCCCGGGGAAGATGCCCTCGTACCCCCAGATCTCCGTCCACAGCCCAGGCAGGATCTCGACCTTTGCCGCCTTCTGGGTGATCTCGTAGTAGTCGGTGTCGGCGTCTTTGCGCACGGGCTGGAGGACCGGCGGGACGGGCAGCACGACGGTGAACGGGTCAGGAAGGGGCACCTCGCTGTTGAGCAGCGCCCCGCCACTGCCTTCCTCGCTGTTGTTCGCCCCTCCCGACCCGATCAACGACCCTCCTCCTCCGCCGCCCGAGCAGGCGCTCAGGCCGGCGGGCAGGACGAGCGCGGCGCCACCGAGCGTGAGCAGCCCACGTCTGGACAGCATCAACGCACTCCGCGCAGCCGTTGCAGCAGGAGCGCGAGCAAGCCGCACGCCGCGCCCCACAGCAGGTTGGTGATGAGGATGGACACACTGCCGAAGACCACGGCGGGGCCGCCGCGCAGCACCAGGCCGCTGGTCGCGACGGCGACGACTCCGTAGAGGAGACCGGCGAGCACGAGCGTCAGCACAGGCCTGCGCACCCGGGTCAGCCCGACGATGAGGATCCAGGCCAGCGAGATCGCGACCGTCAAGACGATCGGCGTCGCCGGCTTTCCGAGCGCGTCCGACAAACCCACCAGGGAAAACAGCGGCCGGATGAGCGCGATGGCCGCCAGGCCGATGATGAGCAGCCAGTTGAGCGAATGAAGAAGGGACTCCGGAGGTCGGTGGTTCGATGTCATGCGGTCGAACGTACGAACGCGTGGTCTCGCGGCGCGTCGCTCCTCAAGCGTCATTTCGCGACCCGTTTGTACGTCGAGAAGCGACATCTGCGCGGTCCGGTCCGTCCCGCCGCGGGTCAAGCCGCAGACTAGGACGGGACGGGTGAGACATATCAGAGCAGGATGGATCGCATGTTCCAGCACGGACGATCCCAGGACGCTGACGGCGTCCCGGATTGGGTGTTCCTGACCCTCGTCGCCTGTGGGCAGGCGTTCGCGATCTCGCTCATCATCGCGCTAGGCGCTGCGAGCAGCGGCTACAGCGGGTGGAGCGCGTACGCTTTCGCGTGCGGGTTCGGTGCCGTGCTGCTCGCGCACCGAGCCGCCCCCTTGGGGGTGCTCGCGGTGACCATCGCCGGGATCTTCGCCTACTACACCCTGGAGCATCCGCCGATCGGCATGGCCGTCCCCGCGGCAGCGGCGCTCTACTTCGCCGCCGAACGCAGGAACGTCTGGTGGCCGGTGGGCGCAGGCATGGTACTGCTCGCCGTGTCCGCCTTCTTCCGAGCGGTCAACGAGCACGAGCCGGGCGACGTCCTCTCTTACGACCTGCTGACCAACGCCGCGCTGATCGGCTGCGCGATCGCGTTCGCCTCAACCGTGCGAAGCCGCCACCAGTTGCGCGAGCAGCAGGAACGCATCATCACGCTGGAACGCGAACGAGAACGCGACCGCGCCGAACGCACCATGCAGGAGGAGCGCATCCGCATCGCCCGCGACCTGCACGACACGATCGGGCATGCCCTGGCCATCGTCACCGTGCACGCCAACGTCGCCCGCGAGGCCGTCGGACGCGACGATGACACGGTCTCCCGGTCGCTGTCCAACGTGACCGACGCGACCACGCGATCCCTGCGCGAACTCCGCTCCACCGTGTCCATGCTGCACTCCCCGGCGCGGACGGACCGCGCGCCCCACACGATGGAAGGCATCCAGACCATCATCGAGACCGCCCGGCAGGCCGGCCTCACCACGCGCGCCGAGCTGGCCGCCGAGCCGGCGCGTGTGCCGCCCACGATCGCCACCGCCGCCCACCGCATCGCTCAGGAGGCCGTGACCAACGTGATCAAGCACGCCGGCGCGACCACGCTCACCGTGACGACCAGGATCGAGGACGACACGCTCCACCTGACCATCGGCGACGACGGCAGGGGACCGGGCGAGCCGAGCGCGGGCGGGCACGGCATCGCCGGGATGCGCGAGCGCGCGGCCCTCCTGGGAGGCACGCTGACCACCACCAGATCGCCGGCGTCCGGCACCACTGTGACCGCCCGGCTGCCACTGACCCGGGAGCCCCGTACATGATCAGGATCGTCATCGCCGAGGACGAGCCGCTGCTGCGCTCGGGCCTGCGCGCGCTGGCCGAACACGACGGCGACATCGCCGTCGTGGCCGAGGCCGGCGACGGCCGCAGCGCGGTCGACGCGGTACGCGAGCACCGGCCCGACATCGTGCTCATGGACATCCGCATGCCGGTGCTCAACGGCATCGCCGCCACCGGCCGCATCGTCGGCGACCCTCACCTCGACGGCGTCCGGATCATCGTGCTGACCACGTTCGACGAGGACGCGAACGTCTTCGACGCGATCGCCTCGGGCGCCTCCGGATACCTCCTGAAGGACATCGCGCCGCAGGACTTGCGCAACGCCATCCGCCTCGTGGCCGACGGCCAGTCGCTCCTGGCGCCGTCGATCACCGAGAAGGTCATGCGCGCCGCCGCCTCGGCGCACACGCGAACCAGGCCGGAGCTGGTCGAAGGCCTGTCCGTACGCGAACGCGAGGTCCTGGCCGCGATCGGGCGCGGCCTGAACAACCGGGAGATCGCGGCCGAGCTCTTCATCAGCCCCGACACCGCACGCACCTACGTCAGCCGACTGCTCACCAAGCTCCCCGCCAGGGACCGCACCCAGCTGGCCATCATCGCCCACCAGAGCGGCCTGGCAGGGCACGGGTGAAGCGTGATGAAACACGACGGCATCAAGAAGCACCTCGACGGGCTTGGATAGGTCAAGCCGGGGCCGACGCCGGTGGAGGGCTCGCTTGATCATCTGAAAGGAATACGGCTGGAACGGGCCGCGTCCACCGGAAACTCCAGGTCAGGCGGTAGGGGCGAAAACCGAGGTTGCGGCACGGCCCGTATCCGCCGTATTCCAGTTTTTGGCACCCCTCGAAGGGCGGTTGGCCAGACCCATCTCAGGGATCAGCTGATCCCGAGGCCGGCGGCGTCTACGCGGACCTGCGCGAGCTCGACGGGGTTCGGGTGGGCCACAAGCGGGTGGCCCGGCTGATGCGCGCCGCCGGTCTGGCCGGGGTGAACAGGCGTAAGGGCTGTCGTACCACCATCACCCGAGGCACGCCCCGGACCCGGGTCCGGGGCCGGGGCACCGGCAGCGCACGGCTGGTGCGCAGGCAGGCCGTCAGCTCTGGGCGCAGCGCCACGTGATAGGGATCGACGTGCGCTTCAGCCGAATGAAAGACCCGGCTCGTTCAGCGGCCCGGGCGCCATGGTGTCCGCTGGATGCCCGTCCGGCAGGGGACTGCGCAGCTCGGCCCTGAATGCCGTTGCCGCATCACCGGTGATGGACACGAGGAGTCTGCCGTCGGACCGGGTTTCGACATGAACGCGAACATCGCCGGGCCGTCCCATTGCTGCTCCCTGTCTCCCGGTGAAGGTGAGTCGTCCGCCCGGTGCCGGGACGATGCCGTGTCGTACCAGATACGCGCCGAGCGGGCCGTGCCCATTGCCGGTTACCGGGTCCTCGGTGATACCGATCGCGGGGGCGAACATCCGCGACCAGGTGAGCAGACCGGCGTCACCGGTGGCGCGGGAGAAAACGAAGAAGCCGTTGCTGCCCACTTCATGGCTGAGCTCGGTCAACGCGGCGGGATCCGGCTTCAAGGCGTCCACCGCGGCGCGGTCACGTAGTTCCACCAACACTTTGGAGTGCCCGGTCGAGACGACCTGGACCGGACCGTTGCCGGCGAGGTCGCCGGTACCGGCGCCCAGACCTCGCAGCAGCCTGTCCACCTGGTGGCGGTCCAGCTCGGGGCCGAAGCCGGCCGCACCCTGGTGCATCCCGATTCGGACCCGGTCGCCGTCCCGGCGGACGTCGACTCGCTGGAGCAACCCGGCGCCGGTCTTCTGCACCAATGAGCACGACGGCAAGTCATACTCGACGGCTCGGGCGAAGTGTGCCGCCACGGTGGCGTGCCCACAAGTCGGAACCTCTGTCGTCGGGGTGAAGAAGCGGACTCGCACATCATGGTCAGAGCCATCCGGGGGCAGCACGAATGCCGTCTCGGAGTTGTTGAGCTCGCGCGCGACCGCAAGCATCTCGGCGTCCGTCATGCCCTGTGCCGCCAGCACCACACCGGCCGCATTGCCAGTGAACGGAGTGAGGGTGAAGGCATCGACCTGGTAGAGGATCCTCATGGCCGCGCGCCCTTTCGAGTGAAAAGTCATCATTGTGTTCGCCAGGAGACAGCGTCTGCCGCTACGCGAAAGCCATGGTGCAACCCGCCGACTTGGAGCACGGTCCGCGCTGGGCGATGTTCACCGAACACCTCAGCGAAGACGGCGTCGACCGTGTCCCAGTCAGAGATGTCTGTCAGGTAGAGGTTTACCTTGGCAACGGACTCGATCCTGCCTCCGAAGGATTCGACGATCGACAGGACATTCGACAATGCCTGTCGTGCCTGCCGCGGAACGGGGGAATCGGAAGAGATGCCACGGCCCACCGGAAGCTGCGCGGACACCCAGATGGTGCCGTCCGGCGTGACCGTGGCCAGTGAGTAGTGGCCGAAGGGTGCGGCGGAGTCGAGAAGGGTCATACGGTCTTCAGTCCCATTCCTCATGCATGGTCATCTGCCAGCCGGCTTGCGATCGCCGGCGATGTCCTCCGCCAGCTGAACCAGGGTTCGCACGGCGGATCCGGTACCGCCCTCGGGGGTGTAGCCGTAGGGGGCGCCCTCGTGGAAGGCCGGTCCGGCGATGTCCAGGTGAGCCCAGTCGGTGTCGCCGGGCACGAACTCCCTGAGGAACAGGCCGGCCACCAGGCCGCCTCCCATCCGCTCGCCGGTGTTGGCGATGTCGGCCACCCGGGAGTCCAAGCTCCTGCGCAGCTGGGCGGGCAGCGGCAGCGGCCAGGCCTGCTCGCCGGCCCGCCTGGCGGCGTCGAGGATTCGGTCGCGGAAGTCGTCGTGGTTGGACATCACGCCGAAGATGCGGTTGCCCAGTGCCATTCTCATGGCCGCGGTCAGGGTGGCCACGTCAACGATGGCGTCAGGCTTCTCCTCGCCCGCGCGTACCAGGGCGTCGGCGAGCACCACCCGTCCCTCGGCGTCGGTGTTGAGCACCTCGACGGTCTTGCCGCCGTACATCCGCAGCACGTCGCCGGGGCGGGTGGCGGACCCGGACGGCATGTTCTCAGCCAGCGCCAGCCAGCCGGTGACGTTGATCCGCAGGCCGAGCCGGGATACGGCCGCCACAGCTGCGAACACGGCGGCGGCGCCGGACATGTCCCGTTTCATGATCTCGTTGAAGCCGACCGGCTTCAACGAGATGCCGCCCGAGTCGTAGGTGATGCCCTTGCCCACGAAGGCCAGGTCGGTCTTCGCCTCCGGGTGCTTGTAGGCGATCTTCACCAGCCGCGGCGGGTTGACCGACCCCTGACCGACACCGATGATGCCGCCGAACTGACCTTCCGTGAGCGCCTTGTCGTCGAGGATCTCGACCTCGAGCCGATACTCCTCACCGACTGCCAGCACGGTGGCGGCGAAGCTCTCCGGGGACAGGTCGTTCGCCGGCATGTTGACGAGGTCCCGGCAACGGTTCAGCTCCCGGCCGATCACAGTGGCGCGCCGTGCCGCGACCTCGGCGCTCGCGTGGCCCCGATGATCGGTGAGGATGGTCAGCTCACCGACGGGTGCCTTGGCGTTGCCGGGGGTGCGGTACGCGGTGAAGGTGTACGCGCCGAGCAGACCGCCCAGGGCCACCGCCTCCACGGCTTCGGCGGTCCCGACAGGAAGGGCCAGGGCAGCTCTTTCGGCGCCGGCCAAGCTCCGGGCGGCCGCACCTGCGGCTTCACGCAGTTTCTCGGCATCGTACGCGCCGCTGTCGACGGCGTCGCCAAGGCCGACCGCGACGACCACGCTGGCCTCGACGCCGTCGGGGGACGGCAGCTTGACCACCTCGCCATCAGCACCGGTCATGCCGAGCATGCCGAGGATCTCGGCCAGCACACCGTCGAACGCCTTGGCCACCGTCTCCGCGCCCGGTGCCGGCACCGGCCCCTGAGGGCCTTTGGCGACACCGATCACGACGGCGTCCGCTCGCAGCGACACCGCCGGGGAGATGCTCACTGTCACTGTCGTCACTGAAGGACATCCTTTTCTTTCGCGGTCCGCGAGGTTTCGACGGCCGGTTTCCTTCGACGCGTCATACCGACACCGATGAGTACGACGACCATCCCGGCGGCGACCCGCACACTGAAACCCTCGTCCAGCACCATGGCACCCAGCACCACCGAGACCACCGGCAGCAGGTAGCCGACTGTCGCGGCATTGGTCGCGCCTTCGTCAGCGATGATCCGGAACGTGAGGTGGAAAGTGATTCCGGTGGCGAAGATCCCCAGGATGACGACGGCGATCAAGCCCCGCTGGTCGGCCTGGACCGGCGCCAGGCCGTCGGCCGGCAAGGTGAGCGCCGTCAGCGCCGCCGCCGCGAAGAGCTGAGCCGTGGAGAGGGAGATCGTGGCGGCCCCCTTCCCGACGAGGTTTCGTCCCATGTAGACGAAGGCGATGGCATAGCTTGCCGCCGCGGCGACGATGGCGAACGCTCCCCAGCCGACAGCGCCGGCATGCTGCCATGGAGCGAAGATCACCACGACTCCCGCGAACCCGAGAAGCAGCCCGCTCAGGCGGACCGGGTGGATTCCGCGTTCGGTGCCGATGACGATGCCGATCAGCAGTGACCACAGCGGAGTCGTCGCGTTCAGCACGCCGGCCACCCCGGAGTCAACGCTCTGCTCACCGACACTGAAGAGGAAGAAGGGCAAAGCGTTGCAGAAGAAGGCCGCGACGAAAAGGTGTCCCCAGATCTTGCGCCCACGGGGAAGATGCTGACGCGCCCCAAGGCACAACGCCATCAAGGTGAGCGCCCCGAGTACGCAGCGAGCGAAGGTGAGCTGGGCGGGAGACAGCGCGGTCAGGGCCAGCTTGATCCAGAGGAATGTCGATCCCCACAGCAGGGCGAGTACGCCCAGACGGGCCCATGCCCAAGCTCTGCCGGCGATGCCGTTCACGCTTGTTCTCCTCGTTTCGCGTCGTCTTCTCGACACATGCCGTCGCTGATCGTGCCGTCACCCGCTCAGTTTCGGTAAGCTCCAGAGATGAAGCAAATAAATGAAGTTCATCCACTCATGAGGTAGCTACATGAGCGTGACTCTGCGCCAGCTCGAGGTGTTCACGGCCGTGATCGACCACGGTGGCTTCGGCGCGGCGGCCGACCACCTCCGGATGAGCCAGTCAGCCGTCTCCCACACACTCGCCGCGTTCGAACGCGCCACCGGAGCCCCGCTCGTGCGCCGTTCCCCCGCCATCACCTCGACCGTGCTCGGCGAGGCCCTCCTCCCACACGCCCGCAGCGTGCTCGCGGCGGCACGCGCCCTGGAAGCCGCCATCGAGACCCACAACGAGAAGGACGCCACCGGCCTCGTTCGGGTGGCGGCGCCGCCGACCGTCTCCCACCGGCTCATTCCCGAACTGTTCGCCCTGTGGCGTACGGAGATCCCCGGGGTCGACATCCGGCTCTTCGAAGGCAGCGACGCCGAACTCGAGGAATGGCTGGCGACCGGGGCCGTCGACGCCGCCGTGCTCATCGACCCCGACCCGTTCCCATCAGGCGGTCTGCTGCTGGCCGGCGACGACTTCCGGGCCGTGCTCCGACGGGATCACCCTCTGGCGGCCGGCGGGCGCATCGAACTGGAGGATCTTCTGGCGGATCCGCTCCTGGTGACCTCCAGCGGCTGCGAGCCCCAGATCAAGCAACTGCACGCCATGGCCGGCGCCCGCTACGCCCCCGCGCAGAGGGTCCACGAGGTCAGCACCGTTCTCGCCATGGTCGAAGCACACCTCGGCGTCGCGATCATGCCTTCACTCGCCGCCACCATGCTCCCGGACACCCTCATCATGGTCGAGCTCGAACCGAGACTCGGCCGTCGGCTCGTGCTTACCGGCCCTACGGACCGGCCTTGGCATCCCCACGTCACACGTATGCGGGACATCGCCCATAAGTCCATGGGAAGTCGCCGCGAGGCATAGCCGGTGCTACCGCATCCCGGGCAGGATCTCCTGGGCAATCCAGGCGAGCACGTCGGACAGTCGCGGTCCCGGCGACCGGCATCCACAGCGAGCCCATGGAGGTCCCCGCTTCCCCGCGGCGTCGAATCACGGCGAGGTCGGAAAGCACACAGCCGACAGCCCCGGCGTCGCCGGGCGGGTCGCGATCGGGCTGCTGTAGGACACGTTCTTGCCTCCCACGAACGGCAGCAGGCGCTCCGTCTCCTGCTCCAAGGCGGCCTGATCGGTCGCGGTCAGGGGGCGGAACGGCGTGAGGTGCAGGGTTTCGCCTTTGAGGGACCAGGTTCCGTGCACGTGGCCGTTCACGAGGAAGGTGGGCCGTACCTGTGCCTGGCCGGGCATCACGCGCTTGCGGTCCTCGTGGCTGATGACGCGGGACCGGTCGGCGTGGCCGAGCAGGGCGTTGTCGAAGGCGGGCAGCAGTCGTACGGGTGCGGGGGTGTCGGGGTCGGGCAGTTCGGCGTCAGGCACGTCGATCAGCTCCCTGCCGTCGGGGTCGCGGTAGTGGCGCAGTTCGGCGCGCATGTCGGAGACGATCTCGCCGAGGCGGGTCAGCCCGGACCAGGCCTGTACGTCCATGATCCCGGCTGGGCCGAACGCTGCCAGATAGCGGCGGATGAGGTCCTTGGCGGTTGCCGGGGCCATGGGCCGGCCGAGCCAGGTCTCGGCGGGCGTGACGGAGACGGCCGACCGGGTGCCCCAGGAGCCCCATGTGCCGGTGGCCGGGTTGTGGATGAGGGGAGTTCTGAGCTCGACCTCCCCGGCGAGGACCCGCCCGTCGCGGCCTGGGTGGCGTTCGGCCAGCCGCCGGGCCAGTTCCTTTCGCGGTGTCGTCCCGCCCTGCAGCAGCTCAAGCCCGGTGGCGACCAGTGAGGCGGTGTCCAGGCCCGCGCTGTTGCGGGCGAAGTACGCCGAGCGGGCGGTGCGGTCGAGGACGGGCTGCAGCAGCGGCCGCAGCCGGCGGAAGTCGTCGGCCGTGGCGAGGTGCTGGGTGCTGCGGAGCAGGCCGGAGCGGACCACCTTCCGGTCCTGCAGCAGTGTGGTGAGCTCGGAGTGGGTGAAGCCGCAGATCCTGCTCCACAGCCCGACGTAGGGCCAGTTGGGTTCTTGCGCCTGCATTGCGACCAGGCGTCCGATCACCTCCAGCGGGGTGTGATCGGTGCGGGCCAGCAGGAACTGGCGATGCAGCAGGGCCCGGTTCAGGGCCCTGCTCGAGAGAGTTGTCATGACAGCCGCACCGAGACATTGCCCCGGTAGGAGCCCTGGAGCAGGGACAAGAACGCCTGCGGCACGTCTTCGAGTTCGCCCTTGACGACCGTCTGCGGGTAGACGAAGCGGCCCTCGCCCAGCCAGGTGATGAAGTGTTCCCGCCAGGCGGCGATCTGGTCGGGGGTGTGGTAGCAGGAGAACGGCAGCAGCTGGATGCCCCTGGCCTGGGCCGCGGCGTGGTCGGGCGTGGGGAAGCGCTCGGCCGCGTCGCCGAGCTGGCTGGACAGCGAGCCGCACAGCGCGAAGCGGGCGCCGGGCCTGGCCGCCTGCAGCGCGGCCTGATACTGCTCGCCGCCCACGACGTCGAAGAACACCGAAATGCCCTCGGGCGCGAGTTCTCGGAGCCGGTCGACCGGCGAGCCGTCGTGATAGTCGAACGCGGCGTCGTAGCCGAGCTCGTTCACCAGATAGTCGACCTTGGCCGGGCTGCCGGCGCTGCCGATCACCCGTGCCGCGCCCAGGCACTTGGCGATCTGCCCGGCCAGTGAGCCGACCCCGCCCGCCGCGCCGGAGACGAACACCACGTCGCCCTCGCCGACGCCCGCCACGTCGGCCATCCCGTAGTAGGCCGTCGGCCCCTGCCCCAGGTAGTAGCCGGGGTCGGCGATGGGATCAAGCTTGACGTACTGGGCGGCCGGGCCCGCCGAGTACTCGCTCCAGCCGGTCATCGACTGGACCAGGTCGCCGACCGCGAGCTCGGGGCTGTCGGACCGGACGACGGTGCCGATGGCGGCCACGCCCACCCGCTGGCCCGGCTGCCAGGCCGGTACCGGGAGGGTGCAGTCCGCGCGCATCAACTCCAGGTAGGTCGCGGCGAGCCCTACCTGGTCAGTCCGCACCACAACCTCGCCGTCCACCTCGGTGGTGGCGACAGCGAAGTGGTCGAGCGTGGGGGTGCCGACGATCTGTGCGGTCAGCCGGATCTCACGGGTGATCATTTCTTGGTCCTTATGTCGGTACGGCCTTCGAAATCGACTCTAAAGAGGCTTCCGGTCACTTTTTGACCGGAAGTCCGGCGAGGATGGCGATATGGCGAACACCAGCTCACGGACCCTCCGACTGCTCTCGCTGCTGCAGACCCACCGGCACTGGTCCGGCACGGAACTGGCCGAGCGGCTCGGGGTATCCGAGCGGACCCTGCGCCGCGACGTTGACCGGCTGCGCGAGCTCGGTTATCCGGTCAGCGCGGCCCGGGGGACCGACGGCGGCTACCAGCTCGCGCCCGGCGCCGTCCTGCCGCCGCTGCTGCTGGACGATGAGGAGGCGGTGGCTCTGGCGGTGGGCATCGGCGACGCGGCGCAGAGCGGGATCGCCGGGATGCAGGAGGCGTCGCTGCGTGCGCTCACCAAGGTGATTCGGGTCCTACCGCCCCGGTTGCGGGCCAGGGTGGACGCCCTGCGGGAGATGACCCTCTCCGTCGCCGCGTCCGGGCCGGTCGTCGCGGCGGAGGTGCTCACCGCGGTCGCCCAGGCCTGCCGCGACCAGGAGCGGCTGCGGTTCGGCTACACCGCCAGAGGCTCCGCCCCCACCGGGCGCGAGGTCGAACCGCACCGCGTGGTCGCCCTCGGCGGCCGCTGGTACCTCGTCGCCTACGACCTGACCCGGCACGACTGGCGCAGCTTCCGCCTCGACCGGCTGACCGGGCCGGCCGGGACCGGCACGCGATTCCGGCCGCGGCCGCTCCCGGCCGAGGACGCCGCGGCCTTCGTCCAGGCAGCCGGCGGAGCCCCGGCGCCGTACACGGTCCAGGCGCTCGTCCACGCCCCCGCGGCCCGGGTACGGCAGGCGGTCGGCCAGTGGGGCACGATCGAACCGCTCAACCATGACACCTGCCGGATCACCATGACCTCGACCTCTCTCGATTGGCCGACCCAGGCGCTGGGCAATGCGGGCACCGAGTTCGAGGTGCTGGGGCCGCCGGAGTTCGCCGCGCACGTCCAGGAGTGGGGCGCCCGCTTCGTCCGGGCCACCAGCGCACCCGACAGACCGTCCGTGCCATAGCCGGATCGCGACGATGGCGCGACGTCCGTAGCAGCCGAGGCAAGGGAAGACGTCCTGCCAGGGGCGCTCCCACCCCCGTCTGCGCGATCCCATTGTGATCCACGCTGCCCTCGGGGAGTCCGGACACTCCCAGCGCCTGACAGCCTGCGGGAACAGCCCCTACCGGACGTGCTCGGTGCATCCGTGGAGCTGGGAGCGAATCAGCTGAGCTGGTGTCGGGCGCGAGGATAAGTGGTTGTGTCGCGCAAGTCGCGCAGCATCGGTTCGGAATCGCGGGTGGCAAGCAATATCTGAGGGTCAAGGTCTGCGATGATCAGCTCGGACTGATCCGGGCCTGCCTCGGCGAGCGGCCGCCCGTCCGGGCCCCAGATGGCGCTGGACCCGCAGGTGTTCCAGCCCCCGGTGGTGCCGATGTGATTGGCCAGCACGGCATAACAGGTGTTGTCCAGGGCCCGTGCCGGGAACCATGTGCGCGACTCGTGGTAGCCGTTGCCGACGCTGAACAGGGCGCCGACAATGTAGGCGTGGCAGCCGTCCAGCGCCGCCGCACGGGCGTGCTCGGGGAAGCCGGAGTCGTAGCAGATGCCTAGTCCGAGGCGCCAGCCGTCGAGCTCAAGGGTGCACCCGACCGCGCCTTCGCGATAGATCTTGCGTTCCGACTTGAACAGGTTCTGCTTGTCGTAGCGGGTGACGAACTCCCCGTTCGTACCTATGACCAGTGCCGAGACGTACAGATCATCCTGATCGTGGAACGCGGCGCCGACGATGGCAACCGTGCCGGTCTCCCGGCAGGCGTCGGCGATGGGGCCCAGTCGTGGGTCGTCCGGCTGTACGGCGCATCGCCGTGGGTCGGCCTGGATGAGATCGGGCTCGTAGCCGCTGAGAAACTTCTCCGGGAAGACCACGAGCCGGGCCTCGGCCCGGGCAGCCTCACGGACAGATGCCTGCCACGGTGGCGGCGTTGGCCTCGATGTCACCGGCTTCCGCCGGAGCCTGCGCGGCAGCCATGCGTATCGGGCGTGAGGGGAGCGGATAAACGTACAGCTGGCCTGCAGGTTCTGTTATGAATTTTCGTACTAGTGCTGCGCGCCTTATCGCTCCTGACGCGCAAGCCACAGAAGGCGCGCGCGATCAAGGAGGCCCGAGCGAAGCGAGGACAGTTGACCAGGGCGAACTCCAGTTGCCCAACCACACAGCCGGGCGACGGGTGGGGCCTCAAGAAAGGGACGGGGGGCGCTTCAGCTCGGCTGGAAAACAGACTTGCCCCCACGCCCTGAGGACGCAGAGGGCAAGACCATGTTTTGGCGGCCTGACGAATCCGCGAGGGCTTGCGAGCGGCATCCCTGGACCGTGATCAGCTGGGCCGGTTGCCCGTCGGAATCACGATCTTGGTTTGCGCTCCCTTGGTGAGGTAGTACGTGGTCCACTTCTTGACCATCTCGTCGAGGAGCCAGGCGGCGGCGGGCACCAGCGGCAGCCCGATCAGACCCTCCCGGAACTGCACCAGTAGCGGCCAAGCGGACTTGACCACCGGGTCCCACAGCGGCTCACGTCGGATGCCGTTCCAGTCGGCCACCTGGTTGCCGGTGAGGTACCTGGCGAACGCGTTGACGAGAGGCTTGTCGACGCCGCCGGGGCTGGTCAGCTCCGCGAGCATGTCCCGCAGGATGGCGTTGAGTTCCACCCCCTCCGGGGTCGGCCCCATGTTCCTGGGCAGGACCAGGTCCGACTGAGCGTAGGAGGAGTCCCAGGTGGCGGGGAGGAACTCGTCCCTGATGCCGAGCATGTGCCCCAGCATCTGCACCGAGTGCAGGTACCCCGCGGCCTCAGTGGAGGAGATACGCACCTTCCACTCCCGCATCCCGCGCATGGAGTAGGTCGCCAGGGTGTGCCACGTGACGAGCATGTCCTCCTGGCTGATCGGGATAGGGCCGGACCAGTGGGGAGACGACTTCAGCAGGTGCCGCACCGCCGCGTGCACCAGCCGGGTCTTCACAGCCTCGACCACGGCCGTGCCGCCGGCACCCCAGGCGTTCTGGGGCCTGACCGCGTACGCCAGGATGTTCGTCTTGGCGATCCGGTCTTTCAGATCCGCACCGCCCGCGGAGTAATAGACAGCGCGTGCCTCCTTGGGGATGGCGGTGGCCAGCATCCCGGCGCCGACAATGGTGAGGACGACGATGTAGTTGCCCTTGAGCGCGTGGAACCGCGCCCCGGCATCCAGCAGGGTGGGGTCGGCCCAGGGCGGCAGCTGACGCGCCTGCTCGATGAAGGCCCGCAGATCCTCCGGCAGCCCCGCGGGCAGGGGCTGGTCGTTGCGGTTCCAGTCGTACAGCAGCCGGTTGACCTCGGGTATGACCCCGCGGTCGAACAGTGAGGCGAGGAGCGGATCGGCCACGTCGTCCCACACCCATCGGGGGTCGGCGCCGCTGCCGGAACCCGCGATCGAACCACTGGCCGGCCAGGTCCAGTCGCCGGACAGGGAGTCCGCCTGGGCCGGGGAGGCCATCCCTAACGCGCCGAGCGCTCCCAAGGTGGTGCCCGAGATCAGTACCTCGCGCCTGCTCAACTCTGCCATGCTCTGCACTCCTTCGAGGTGGGGTCCGCTCAGGGCATGCGAGAAACGGATGATACTGAGAAACAAATCATGAGTCTGTGTATCATCATCAGAGCACAGTGTGACTAGCATCACAAGACCGCGGTTGAGGCAGAATCCCTACAGGAGGTGATCGTGGAATCTGTGCTGTCCGGATTCATGGCGCCGTCGGACTCGGATTCGTTGCTGGAGCGCGCCTATTTCGATGCCGTCGATCGCGTCGACGACAGCGACGAGCTACGGACGCGCATCCTTGACGCGGCGTACGAGCAGTTCTGCCGGATGGGCATCAGGCGCTCCACCATGGAGGACGTCGCCCGACTGGCGAAGGTGTCGCGGATCACGGTCTACCGGCGATTCGACACCAAGGACACGCTGATCGAACACGTGGTGCGCCGGGAGTTCCGTCGTTATTTCGACCAGTTCCTCATCGACATAGAACAAGCCGGCACCGCTGCCGACAGGGTGGTTCTGGGCTTCGTGAGCTCATTGCGGGCAATTCACGGCAACCCGCTGATCGGCGGACTCATCGCCACAGAACCGGACCTGCTGGTCCCCTCCATGACGGCTGACGGGGGTCAGACCCTCGCCACCGTGCGGCATTTCGTCGCCGGACAGCTCCGCAGCGAGCAACGCGCGGGCAACGTGTCGAGCAGCCTTGACGTCGACCTCGTGGCCGAGATGATGGTGCGGATCTCCACCTCTTTCCTGACGATCCCCAGTGCCATCATCGACCTGGATGACGACGAGCAACTGGCTGCCGTGGCCCGGCGGTTCCTCGTCCCCATGCTGGAGCCACCAGCCTGATCTTCGGTCTCGCGCCGGCTTCCTGAGGCTGACGTACCAGCTCCTCCAGCGTAGAAACGCGGAACCGCTTGGATGGCCGGAGTGGACTGCACGCGGACGTCGAGAGGCATACGCGTTCGCCGATCGGCTTCGAGCGCGCACATCCGGGCGACATCGCGGGCGGCGTTGAACCATGCGGTGCGTGAGGACCTGACTGCCCGGCCACCCGGCGCCGGGGCGGGTGCATCCGGTGGTGTGGACTGCTCGGCGGGAGGCGGCCTGACGGCACAGAGGAGAGCGGCGGCAGGCGGGCTGCCGCCGATCCGGCTGCACGGAGCAGTCACAATGGCGCTGGCATCTGGTATCGAGCTGAAGGTGGTGCAGGGCACGCTGGGGCACGCCAGCATCGTGCTGACCGCCGACACCTGCGTCTCGATGCTGCCGAGCACCACTTGGGTGCGCGCCCACCACTGAGACGCTCGCACCCCATGTCATCCAGACGGCTCTTGAGCTGCCGGTCTGACAGCGGCGATCAGAATCTCCTGACTGAAAGTCAAGAAATTTCTTCTCCGCGGCTCCGGAATGGCCTATACCCGTGAGTACGGATGATCGGAGGTCCCCATGCGGCTGCTCGGCCGGCTCTTCCTGGTGTTCACCGCGACCGCGATCTGCCTACCTGCGGCCGGTGCGGAGCCGGCGGCAGCCGCCGTGGCCCCGGCGGCCGTGATCGGCGCCGACTTCCCCGATCCGGACGTCATCCAGGTCGGCTCCACCTTCTACGCCTACTCCACCAGTAGCTGGGCCGGTCGCATCCCGGTCGCCAGCGCCTCGTCCGCCACCGGCCCGTGGACCGTACGCGGGGACGCGCTGCCCGCCAAACCGTCCTGGGCGGGGAGCGGCGGGTTCTGGGCACCCGACGTCTCCCAGCTCCCCGACGGCCGCTACCAGATGTACTTCACCGGCCCCAGCACCGCTACCGGGCGCATGTGCATCGGCGCCGCAACCTCGGCGAACCCCTCGGCCCCTTCCAGCCGACCAGCGGTTCACCGCTCGTCTGCAACGCCGGCGAGGGCGGCGACATCGACCCGTCGAGCTTCGTCGACACCGACGGCAAGCGGTACCTGCTCTACAAGAACGACGGCAACGCCGTCGGCCGGCCCACCGTTCTGTGGCTGCAGCAGGTCGGCCCGGACGGCGTCACCTTCGTCGGTGGCCGCACCGAGCTCATCCGCAACGACCGGCCCGAGGAGGCCGGGGTGATCGAGGCTCCCGTGCTGGTCAAGCGGCCCTCCCAGTACGTGCTCTTCTACTCGGCCGGGTCCTACGCGGGCAACAGCTACTTCACCAGCTACGCCGCCTCCCCGTCTCTCACCGGGCCCTACACCAAGGCGTACCGGCCGCTGATGACGACGGCCACCTTTGACGGCGCCGTTCAGGGCCCCGGCGGGACCGACGTGCTCGGGAGCCGCGTCTTCTTCCATGGCTGGGTGAGCAACGCGCGCCACATGTACACCGCGGAGCTGGGCTGGGCCAACGACTACCCGGTCGTTCGCGGCAGCCGGGTACGGTACGAGGCCGAGCGCGGCACGCTCAACCATGCCGAGGTCCGTACCGGCGCGGCCGGCGCATCACAGGGGGCCGTCGTGGCCAAGATCGACTATGCGGACAGCTGGGTCGATGTGCGGGTGTTCGCGCCGGTCGCCGGGGCCTATACCGCGTACGTGGCCTACGCCGCCGGGTACGGTGACGCGCAGCACCTGGTGACGGTGAACGGGGGCACGCGGTTCACGCTGAGCTATCCCGACCGCGGCTGGGACAACTGGACGCAGGTGCCGGCCCAGCTCACGCTGAACGCCGGGTGGAACACTCTACGCTTCCAGCACCAGACGCGTTGGGCGGAGCTGGACCACGTCGAGATCGCCTGATCCATGGGCATGCCGCGAGCCGATACGCGTATGCGGCCATCGCACCGCGCATGTACGCGGCCGGTCCGTCGGCGATCTGCTCATGGTTCGGCTCGTTGTCGACCTGCATCCGGCCCAGGTGGGTGTACTGCTCCGCAGCCGGCGTCCATTACCGGCAATGAACGCCGAACTCGGCGAGAACGGCGGGATCGTCGACCAGGGCCGACGCGATGACCGAGCGTTGGGTCGGCACCGTTCGAAGAGAGTGCACCGACTGGCTGCTGATCCACGGTGAAACCATCTCCGCTGAAGAGGGCGGAACATGGAACCAATCACGCATAGTCACCGAAGTGGAGACAGAAGCTGGAATTCAGATCAGTCTTCTGCTAGCAGAAGGCTGACAGACAGGTGGCTGTCACCATGTCGCCAGTGATGCAACCAGCAAGCGGCATGATTACTTAGCGCGAGTGATCGCTTACGCAGAGCGATGCATCGACGCTGGAGGATCATGCTCGTGGCTGGACGCCCCACTCTGGCGGTAATCGGCGCGATCTTGGCTGTGGTGGCGGCCATCACTTCCAGCCCGGCCGCGGCCGCGGCTGAGGCGCTCGCCGAGCGCGCCGGCCCACCGCTACCCGGGAACGCCGTCGCCGACCTGCCGGTCGCCGCAAAGAGCCGGGAAGCCTACGCGCGGACCGCGTTCGAGCACGGGGTCGACGTCGATGCCGACGGTTGCGGCGCTCGCTACGAGAGGCTTCCGCAGAAGGCGACCGAGGCGCCGCAGTCGGCCCCGGGCTGCAAGTTGTCGGGCGGCCGCTGGTCCTCCTATGGCGACGGCACCTTCGTCCACCAGGCTGCGGCGCTTCCCAGCGTGAACATGGAAGCCACGGTCAAGGCGGCCCAGATCGACCCGCGCCGCTCTGACAACACGCAGACGCCGGGCGCGAAGGCCGGCGTGCTCCTCGTCGAGCGGGCGCTGCGCGACCAGCACCTGCTCGACGCGAAGTGGGTGGACGGTTACTTCGGCACCGTGACGGTCGCCGCCTACACGAAATACCAGAATTCGCTCGGCTATACCGGTCTCGATGCCAACGGCCTGCCGGGTAAGGCGTCACTCTCCAGGCTCGGAGCCGGCCGCTTCACGCTCACCCACATCATCGAGCCGGGCAGGCGGGTGTCCAGCGGCGGTTTCGTCCTCAATACCCGCACGCGCAGCATGCTGACCGAGGCGAAGCGGCTGCTCGGCCGCGAACTCGTGCTCGAGCAGGGGTCGTACAACCCTGGCGGCGACCCCACGTCCAAGGGCACCCACGACGGCGGCGGCGTCGTCGACATCTCGGTGCAGGGGATGAGCGCCGCCACCCGCACCGCGACCGTCCGCGCCCTGCGTCAGATCGGCTTCGCGGCATGGGTGCGCAGCCCCGATCAAGGCAACTGGCCGTGGCACATCCACGCCGCCGCCATCAGCGACACCGACCTTTCCAGTCAGGCGCAGCACCAGATCGGTGACTACTACCTCGGCCAGAACGGGCTCGCCAACCGTGGCCCTGACGACGGCCCGAAGGTCGCCATCCGCACCTGGGAGGAGTACCAGCGCCGCTGACCCCTTCAAAACCCAGAATCCGCAAGCAGGAGAAACCATGAGAATGCTCAGCAGGACCCTTACCACCGCGACCGCCACGATGGCGCTCGGCGGGACGATCGTCGCCGCACAGCCCGCCGTGGCCACTGGCCGCGACGGCGTATGCGACAGCGGCGAATTCTGCTACTACTTCAACAGCGGCAATCAAGGGTCCGTCTCGGACTTCACCGGATCCGTCGCCGACTACGGCACTCGACAGCCGTCCTGTTACGACTTCAAGGGACCCGGCAACGGCCAAGGCCAATGCATCAAGAATGCCGCTGCTTCCGCGTGGAACCGCACCAACACCACCGTCCGCGTTTACTACAACAGCAACCACGCCGGCGAATACCAGGACTTCCCGCCAGGCGCCAAAGGCAACCTCAATCCCGCTCTCAAGAACCAGAACGCCTCACACGCGTTCAACCCGTCGACACCAGCGCGCACGGACATGTCGTACGCGCTGTATGAGGCCAGAGGCCGGCTCGTCGTCGGCTTCGACGGTTACAGAAGTCTCCCTGGCCGGCATGAGGGCATCGACTTCGCCCGCGGCCTGGGCGTGAAAGTCCACGCCCTGGTGAGCGGCAAGGTCATCAATGTCGTGCCAGGGGCGACCGGCGGCCGGGGGCTTTCCACGATCGCCATCTACAACGCCGCACTGGACAAGACGGTGATCTACCTGCACACCGCCCCGTCCTCCTTGCACCGGGGCCAGCAGATCAGCCGCGGCCAGGTCATCGGCGTCGAATCGTGGCGCGGGGTGTCGTCCAGTTCGAACGCGCACACCCACGTCGAGATGCGCCTCGGTCAGAAGACCCTCGCGGCCAAGAGCGTCCATGATCCGAGGCTGGAGAATCCGAACCCGACCGCGTTCTGGAACTCCCAGGGCTACAACATCCGATAGCTGTACCGCAGCCTCCTGACAGCCCCCGCGCGGGCACCGCTTGCAGCCGAGTGGCGCGCAGTGCTCGCGTGAGCCGGGCCAGTGACGATCTGCGTGCCACTCCTCGCGGCACACGGCTCAAGCAAGCGCCTAAGGGCGGTTCAGGTTCGCTGTGCTGGCCTCCCGCGCTGACGGGCGAGATGGCTCCTGTGGCAGGAGGCGCCCACGAGCCGGGCCGGCCGCCCGTGGTGCACGAGGTAGTCAGCTGCTGTCGCGCGCCGGGCGACGTGCAGCCACGGAGCCATAAGACCAGCCGGCATGTCGGCCGGAAGTTCCGGGTCAGGTTCGGCTGCTTGACGGGTGGGGTGCGTGGACGGACTCAGACATGCAGGATGGGCCGGTAGATGAGCTCTTGGGTGTGGCCGTCGAGCGTCCGGCTCTCGATCAGCTCGAGGTCGAAGTCGGCCGCACCCTGGAAGATCGGGTCCACTCCGGTCTGACCGGTGATGACAGGGAAGATTGTCAACTGGACGCGGTCGACCAGACCGGCGGCCATCAGCGCCCGATTCATCGACAGGCTGCCGTGCGAGCGCAACGGCACCTCGGACTCCTCCTTGAGCCGGGCGACGACGTCGACGGCGTCACCGCTCACGAGGGTCGCGTTCGGCCAGGTGAGGGGTCCTTCGAGGGTCGTCGACACCACCGTTGTCGGCAGGTTCCGCATCCGGGTGTTCACCGGGTCACTCACCTTGGACTCCTCGGTGCTCGGGCCCAGCACCTGCACGAATTGCCGAAAGGTGTTGGCCCCGAGGACCATCCGCTGCTCCTCGCCGTACAGGGCGAGGCGGCGGTCGAGAAACTCGGGACCTTGCTTGCCCCAGTAGCCGCCCCAGTCGCCGCTGCTGTTGTAGGAGCCGTAGCCGTCGAGGCTGGAAAAGACGTCGAAGGTGTAGGTAGCGGTCATGATGCTCTCCTCGAATGCGGTTGATCGGATGTCGTACTGAAGGTCATCCACCGGAGACAAGCTCGGCCAGGTGATGCAGCGAGTTGATGAGATGCTCGGGGCCGAACGGCGGGAACTGGATGTACTCCCGCCGGAACTGCGGCACCGCCGACCAGTCATAGGTGAGCGTGACCTCGGTCTCGGACGGACCGAGCGGCGCAAGGTCGTAACGCCAGATCCAGCCGCCGAACTCCAGTTGACCGTCGCCCTTGTCATACCCGGTCAGCCAGCCGATGGCGCGCGGCGGGTCGAGCACCTGCACCTCGTTGACCACCTGGTAGTCACCGTCTGGATGGTCGTCGTGATGCATGTCCATCCGGAAGATCTGCCCCACCTCGGTCAGCGGCGCCTGGTTGACAGCTTCCTGAACCCAGCCGGTGCCATCGATCGCAGCATGGGTCGTCGGGTCCGCCAGCACCGCGAACACCCTCGCGGCGGGCACGGCGAAAGTCAGGGTGGCGCTCACGTTCTCCTGGTCCACGGTGTGCACGCTCCTTGTCATTTCATCTCGGGCCTCCCGCTCCAGGCGCGCCCGTCGTGTCCGCAGGAAGGTTCGTTCGGTGTCGTTGGTGGCCAGGGTGATCGCCTGATCGTAGAGCGCCAGCACCTGCGCCCAGTCGGTCGCCGGCCCGTCGGTGTGCACGGCGTTGATCGCGGCCTGCAACTGGTATGGCCCCGGCTGAGCGCGGCGCAGGCACCGCCGTACCAGCTCATGCCCCTCGGCGATCAGCTCCCGGTCCCACAGTGACCGGTCCTGCTCCGCGAGCACCACGAGCTCGCCCGAAGGCCCCACCCGCGCGGGCCGCCGGGCTTCGACGAGCAGCAGCAGCGCCAGGAGTCCGATCACCTCCGGCTCGTCGGGTATCAGGGCGGCGAGCGCCCTGGCCAGGCGGATAGCCTCCAGGCACAGGTCCGTCCGCAGCAGCTGCCCGGAAGTCGAGGTGTATCCCTCGTTGAAGACCAGGTAGAGCACGGTGAGTACCGAGGTCAGCCGATAGGGGAGTGCGGCGGCGTCGGGCACCCGGTAGGGGATGCCGGCGTCGCGGATCTTCTTCTTCGCGCGGACGATCCGCTGGGCGACGGTCGCCTCCGGCACCAGGTAGGCCCGCGCGATCTCCGCCACCTCCAGCCCGCCGAGCAGGCGCAGGGTGAGCGCGGTCTGCGCGAGTGGCGACAGCGCCGGGTGGCAGCAGGTGAAGATCATGCGGAGCTGGTCGTCGCGCACCGGTCCCACTTCCTCTGGCTCGTCGGGTTGGTGCAGCAGCAGCGCCTGCGCGTGGCGGGCCTCGCGGGTGGCTTCCCGGCGCAGGCGGTCGATCGCCCGGTTGCGGGCGGTGGTCACGATCCACGCGCCGGGATTGGGCGGCGTCTCGTCCCACTTCTGGACGGCCACCGCGAAGGCGTCCTGCACGGCCTCCTCGGCGAGCCCGATGTCACCGAGCAGGCGCGTCAGCGTGGCCACGCACCGGCCGTACTCCGCCCGGTAGACGCTGTCCAAATCCATCCGTGCTCATCCCCACTGCGCGTCTACGAACGGGCGCACCTCGATCGGGGCCCCGCAGGCCAGCGCGCACTTGTCGGCCCAGACCAGCGCCTGGTCCAGGTCGTCGCACCGGATCACCCAGAACCCGCCGAGCTGCTCCTTCGTCTCGGCGAACGGGCCGTCGGTCATCGTGGTCGTGCCGTTGCCGGGGCGGACGACCGTGGTGGCGTGCGAGGGCAGCAGTCCACCGACGAACACCCACGAACCGGCGGACTGCATGTCGGCGGTGACCTGGGCCGTCCCGGCCTGCTGCTCGCGCATCTCCTCTTCGGACGGCGGCGGCGCGCTCTCGTCGAACTGGACGGCGAGGAGGTACTTCTTCATGACGAACTCCTTGAAAAGGATCAGGCGGACAGGCGGCGGGCGATGACCGGGATCACGATCGCGGCGGCGACCACGTGCGTCAACATCAGCAGCACCTTCGTGGCCGCGGACGCGTCCGCGAGCACATCCGGTACCAGGGACAACGCGGTGAGCACGATCGTGGTGCGGACGAACGCCGTACGCGGACGGCGAGCCGCGCGAGCCAGCACCAGGCCCATTACGGAGAAGATGACGGTCAGCACGGCGAACCCGGACACCGGGATCGGCGCGCCGCCGACAACGAGGCTGAGCCCGGCGAACGCACCCGCTGCGGCCACGGCCGCGGCGGTCAGACCGCCGATGCTGATCGGTGACTTCGCGGGAGCGACGGTGATGGCGGACATCGTAGGCCTCCGGTGAGGGGCGACCGGCCCGTTGCCGGCCTCTCACCTTGGCTACGAACGCGCTCGACGCCAATCGACACCCGCACAGAAAAAATCAGAAGCCGCCTCAAAGTAGGGACCGACCCCAGCCGCTGACGTCACTGGCCGTTCGGTTGCTGCTCAAGGGTCGCGCACCGCCGACCGGCCAGGCCCGCGCCGAGCCGGACCGCGAGCGCGAACAGCACGCCGCGGAAGCTGACCGGCCGCGCCAGGAGCTGGCCGCCGCGACGCCGTCGCCTCGTGAGTATGCCCGGCAGGGGCGCCAGCCCGGCGACCCAGCGATCGAGCGTGCGGCGCAAATGTCGTGCTGAACGCCGGCGATGCGGCGTACGGCGCGATCATCGTGTACGCCCTGTACGGCGGGAACGGCGCCGGCGTGGGCGAGGCGATCCAGAACCGCGCTTCCAGCGGCTCGTCCGTTCGGCGATCTCCTCGATCAAGGCGGCCGCCCGCTCCGGCACTGCCATCGGACCCTCATCTGCGAAGCTCTCTGTCCGGGGCGATGGCGATCGTGACCTGGTAGCGGTGGGACGGCTCGTCGACAGGGTGGCCGTCGGCCTCGATCCAGGCATGGGCGCCGAACGGGTGGACCCGTATGCCCGCGCACCAGGTGGGCCAGGTTCCGCGCAACCGGCACAGCAGGGCGGCGGCGATGGAGCGGGGCAGGCAGCCTTCCCCGGCGCACGACAGGCTGACCGCGATCGCCGCGTCCCGCGCCGCTCTGGCCTGCTCGGCGCTCGCGGGCGCGGCGCCGCGGCGGGCGAACGTCAGCACCGCGCGGATGCGGGCCGGCGGCAAGCGGGCGATCAGGTGCGCGGCGGCCACGGCGGCCAGCGCCGGCAGGCGGCGGCGCCAGGGCAGGGCGGGCCGGTCGGCGGGCACCATGGACACGCTCATCGCGGCTGCTCCCGGTCGACGGTCTCGACGATCAGGTTCGCGGCGCGCAACTGCGCGACGAGCGCGGCGATGTCCGCCTCGGCGGTGGGCGTCGCGGCCGGATGGGTGCGGACGAGGTCGCGGGCGGCCTCGTCCGGGCCATGTCCCGCCAGGAGGCTGCGCAGGACGAGCACGGCGGTGGCGTTCAGCTGGCGGTAGCGGCCGGTGCGCTCGTCCAGGAGCACGGCGACCTCGTCGATCGGGGTGAGAGTGACGCCGGGGCGAAGCCTCACGCGCACGACTCCTCCTGGGTGGGGTTGGAGGGAAGGGTCCGTAGCCAGTTCTCGGCGGCGATGAAGACGTCGAGTGTCATCACGCTCGGCCCGCCCTCGGCCGGGGTGCGCACGCAGGCCCGGCGCAGGGCGGCGGCGTCGGCCAGGCCGCGCTCCACCAGCAGCGAACCGTCGAGCAGGGTCAGGAGCTGGTCGCGGTGGCGGCGCAGCCCGTGGTAGATGTCGGCCGAAAACTCGCCCTTAGTGGTGCGTTCCAGACATTCGGTCGGCATGACGGGGCGCATCGCGGCCCGGGTGAGCGGCTTGTAGGCGCCCGGCACCGCCCGCTGGTCCAGCCGCACGGCCAGGCAGGCGGCGACGACGTGGTCGTCCAGATAGGGGGCGTGCATGGGGGTGCCCGCGCGGCCCGTCAGGACCCGCACGCCGTCGAGGGAGGCAGCGATGGTACGGACGTTCGACAGGCTCTGGTGCTGGGCGCGCAGGGGGGAGTACGGCTCGGCCGAGCACGACACGAGCCGCCGGCGGACCGCGTCCGTCGCAGCCTCGGTCGTCCAGTCAGGCAGGCGCAGGGGTTGCTCCCATCCGAAGTCCGGCCGGAAGCGGGGCAGCGGCGCGCTGAGCGTCTGCGCCTGATCCGCCAGCCAGGCGGCATAGGGGCGCCGGTCGGCCAGCGCGCGGGCGCACGCCCACAGCGGCCACCGGGCCCTGGACCGCCGCTCGCCCAGGTGGGGCCAGAGCGCCGCCGGGTGGCGACGGGCCAGGTCGTGCAGGTAGCAGTCGGGCAGCAGGGTGACCTCGTCGCCGCCGTGCCCGGTCAGGCGCACGGCCGCTCCGCGCCCGGCCAGCAGCGCCGAACTCGCCAGCTCGCGGGCCAGTGCGCGCAGCCACCGCGTCGGCTCGTCCAGCCCGGGAACGGCCTCGGCCGCGCCGGCGAACCACTTGGGCACGTCACCGGGCCGGGCCACCCCGTGCTCGCCCGGGAGGTGCGCCCGCGCCCGGGCCGCCCACTCCGGGTCGTCATGCTCGGGATCGTCGATGGCCAGCAGGAACGTGATCAGCTTCGCCGACCGCTGCCCGGCCGCCGCGGCGGCGAGGAAGCTGACCGGCGTGGAATCCAGCCCGCCGGACAGGTCGCTGGCCACCACCGCGCCCTCGCCGATCCGGGCGGCCACGGCCTCCTCAAGGGCCGCCCTCACCACGGGAGCGCCCTCCTCCAGCGGTACCTCCGGCTCCGGCGCCCGCCACCAGGCGCGCAGCCGCACCTCGTCCGCGTCGATGTGCGCCGCCGCACCAGGCGGCACCATGGCGACCCCTTCCCACAGCGGCTCGGCCAGCGCCGGCGGAACCGCCATCAGCAACCGCACCGCCAGAGCCTGCTCGTCCACCGCTGCCCGCGTCAGCGCGGCCGGCACCGCCGCCCGGCCGGACGCGACCACCGCCCCGCCGGCCCGCGCGTAGTACACCCGCCGCATGCCCGAAGCGGTGCCCTGCACCCGAACCTGCCCGCCCACGACGGCGACCAGATGGAAACTGCCGGGCAGCGCCGCGGCCACCGCGTCGGCGTCCGCCAGGCACCCCAGTCGCGCCGCCATCCGCCGGAGTCGGCCGGCGGTGACCGGGCACGTGCCGATCACCGCCAGCCGCGCGTGGCCCGCCTCCGCGTGGACGATCTCGCCGGGCGAGGCGGCCAGCAGACAGGGACGGCCGGACGCGTAGCTCAACACCACCGCGCCGTGCAGCGCCTCAGCGAGGGCTTCGCCGGCGGCGCTGTCGGACAGCACCGCGAACTCCTCGCCGCTCAGCTTGCGCACCGGACCCCTCATCTCACTGGTAGTAGTAGACCGCGTCCATCAGCGGCCCGGCCATGCCGCGTGTCAGCTCTCCGAACTCGCCGATGTCGAGCATCCGCGGGGGTTCGTACGGCTCGTTGCCGACCATGACTGGCGCCTTTCTCCTGGGATGTGCCGGCTGTCCGGACCCGTACCGGACTCCGTGGGACTCGATGGGCACGGTGGCCTCACTACCCCCGGTAGTAGTAGGCCCAGTCCATGTTGAGCATGCCGTAGCCGCGGGTCAGCTGCCCGAACTCGCCGATCTCGAGCATCTGCGGGGGCTCGTACGGCTCGGTGCGCTCGTTGTCGATCATGACAGGTCCCTTCGTCCGTGCGGCGGATCGCCGCGTCACCGTCAGTGAAGACCCACGCTCCCGCTGTCCAACAGGAGGTCGGACGCACTCGGACGCACTCGGACGACAGACCGCGGCGGAAGGTCAGGCGCTCGGACAGGACAGCCAGGGCTCACCGGGTACGGCGGAGCGGTGGCCATGGGGTGCAGGGTCGGGGCGATCCCGGTAGTGCGCTGCCAGCCTGCTGTGTGCGGTTTGTGAGCGGTGAGTCGGAGGGTGGGCTCGTCCGCGTCACCTATCACCGGAGGAACGGGTCAATGTCCCAACGTGTCTCTTCGTCGGCTCGCACGGCCCGGCCACGCCGGCTGCGCATGGTCACAGCTGCCGTACTGGCCGCGAGTGTGGCCGCGGCGTCCCCGGCTGCCGCGGCGGCCACGCCGTACGCGGACAGCGGCGCGCAGGCGCGGCGCGCCCAGATTCAGCAGCTGGCGCGGAAGCTGGTGGATGCCGGGGCGCCCGGTGTGATCGTGCGGGTCGACGACGGCCGGCGGCCGGTCGAGATCGCCGAGCAGGCTCCCTGGACCAGGCGGGATCACGTGCTCAAGGCCGGGGACGAGTTCCGGGTGGCGTCCAACACCAAGACCCTGATGGCCACCCTCGTGCTGCAACTGGTCGCCGAGGGCAAGCTCGTCCTGACCGACCCGGTGGAGGAGTGGCTGCCGGGCAAGGTGCCCAACGGCAAGGCGATCACGTTGCGCATGCTGCTGAACCACACCAGCGGGCTGTTCGACTACACCGAGGACGCCGCGCTCCTGCCGTCGTTCCTCGGCAAGGATCGGCGGCGGTGGACGTCGGCGAAGCTGCTGGCCGTGGGGGTGAAGCACGGTCCGCTGTTCGCGCCGGGCACGAAGTGGTCGTACAGCAACACCAACTACGCCGCGATCGGCGCCATCCTGGAGCGGGTCACCGGGGCGAGCCTGGCCGATCTGGTCCGGGATCGGATCGCCCGGCCGCTCAACCTCAAACGTACTTATTTCGCCACGGACTCCACCTGGCGTGGCCCTCATGCCCACGGCTACGAACGGGATGCCGCCCACATGCCACCGGCTGTGCCGGCCACGTTCAGAAGCTTCGCCGGGGCGCGCCACCACGGACACGTGAACGTCTCCGACAATGACCCCGGATGGGGCGGGGCGGCCGGGGCGGTGGTGTCCACCACGCAGGACTGGTCCCGATTCACCACCGCGTTGATGTCCGGCAAGCTGCTGCCTGATGCCCAGCTGGCACAGATGCGCACCACTGTGCCGGTGAACCCGCGGCAGCCGGACGGGCCCGGTTACGGGCTGGGGATCCAGACCGGTGCCCATCCGTGCGGCACGTTCTGGGGTCACGACGGCGGCATCCCCGGCTACCTCACCACCAGCATCACCGACCGCACCGGCGCCCGCTCGGCGACCGTCCTCATCTCGACGGAGCTCTGGGCCGAGTTCGAGGCCGACCCGAAGATCGCCAAGGCCGCCCAGGCGCTCCAGACGGCCGTGACGTGCACGATGTTCGGCAAGCCCGTGCCCACTGGGGGCTCCCGCTAGCCGACCGGCGCGGTGATGGTCGCGGAGACCAGGGCTTCGGCCTCGGCCCGCGACATCGCCGCACCCGCGGCGTGCGCGGCGGCGAACCCGGCGGCGCCCAGGACAGCCGTGGCCCGCTGTGCGATCGTTCGGACGTCGCCGTCGCGGAGGTCTTCCCGGCCCCGCAGCACGGTAGCTGCCCCGAGCAGCCGTCCCGCTCGCTCGGGCCGGTCGTGGCACAGCTCGATCGCGGCGGCCACGGCCGCGATCGCGGCCGCGACCGGCGTGTGCCAGGTCAGCGTCATGTGTACCGCCGGGTGGTCGAGCCGGCGTACCGCCTCGTCCGGAGCACCCTCCGCGACGTCCACCTGGGCGAGCACGCCCAGCAGCAACGCGGTCAGATGCGGGGTCGACCGGCCGGGTGGCGCGTCGGCCAAGCCGGCCCGGGCGTGCTCGCGGGCCGGCCCCGGTCGCCCGGCCCGCCACTCCAGCCGCGCCAAGCCCAGGCACACCTGAGCTCGCGACTCCGCCGACCCGGCCCGCTCGACCCGGTCGAGCAAGTCCGTGAGCTGCCGCCGCCCGCCGTCCACGTCGCCGGCTTCCGCCCGGTGCAGCGCGGCCGCCACCTCGCTCTCCATGGTGTGCTCGGGCATGCCGAGTTCCTGGAAGTACCGGGTGGCCCGCTCGACCAGCGCGGAGGTACGGGCGGGTTCGCCTGACCGCTGCAACGCCGAATTCAGGGTGCTCAACGTGGTCGCCAGGGCCCACCGCTCGCCGAGTTCCTCGAAGCCGGTCAGCGCGCGCGACAGCAGGAGCGTCGCCTCGACGGCGTGCCCGGTGTTCATGGCCAGCACGCCACGGAGCAGCAGAGCCAGCGACCGGCTCCACGGATCCGTCGGCTCGTCCGGTGCGGCTCCATCGTGTCCTGAACTTATGGCGAGCGCCGACCGGGCCATTTCCAGAATGGGGTGGGTGCCGGGGGCGGCATGCTCCAGCGCCTTCCTGATCTGATCGAAGGCCGCTTCCGCCTCGTCCGGCCGGCTGATGGTCTCGGTGGTGGCGAGCGCGTGCGCGACGACCACCAGCGCGCGTGCCTGCTGCTCAGTCGGGCCGGGAACCTGGAGCACCCGGCCGAGCAGGTCCAGCGACTCCGGCGGGTGGTCCCGCAGGAACCAGTACCAGCACAGCGCGACGCCGAACCGGACCGCCAGGCCGGCGTCGCCGTACTCGACCGCCCAGCGGATCGCGGCCGACAGGTGGTCCCGTTCCGCGGACAGGCGGGCCAGCCAGCGCAGTTGGTCGGACGTGCGCAGGTACGGGTCCGCGGTCTCGGCCAGCTGGAGGAAGAACCTGGCGTGCCGCTCACGTACGACGTCGACCTCGTCACGCCGGGCCAGTCGCGCGAGGCCGTACTCCCGGATGGTCTCGAGCATGCGGTAGCGCGGCTCGACCGGGTCGGCAGGTTGCACCGGGTGCAGCAGGGACTTGTCGACCAGCGCCGTCAGCAGCTCCCGGACGTCGCCCGACCTGCCGATCGCCTCCGCCGCGTCCTCGGCGAAGCTGCCGGGCAAGACCGCCAGCCGTTCCAGCAGCGCTCGCTCGTCGGTGTCGAGCAGGTCCCAGCTCCAGGCGACCGCGGCGCTCAAGGTCCGGTGCCGCGGCAAGGCCGTACGGCTGCCGCCGGTGAGCAGCCGGAAGCGGTCGTCCAGCCGTGCCGCGACCGCCTCGACCGGCAGGGCGCGCAACTGCGCCGCGGCCAGCTCGATCGCCAGCGGCAGGCCGTCCAGGCGGCGGCAGATCTCGACTGCCGCGGTCAGCGCGGTGCCTTCCGGAGCGAAGCCCGGCCGTACGGCGGCGGCCCGGTCGTGGAACAGCCGGACCGCCGCGCAGGCTCGGGCCCGCTCGGCCGTCGCCCCCGGTTCGGGCAGTTCCAGCGGGAGCACCGGGTGCAAGGTCTCACCGTCGATCCGCAGGGCTTCCCGGCTGGTGGCCAGCACCCGCAGCCTCGGGCACCGGCCGAGCAGGGTCCCGGCGAGCGTCGCGGCGGCCTCGATCGCGTGCTCGCAGTTGTCCAGCACCAGCACCAGGTCGTCGTCCGCGAGCGTCTCGACCAGGTGGTCCAGAACGGTATCCGGGGTGACAGGCCGCTGCGGCGCGCCCTCTTCTCGCACCCGCAACAGGTCGAGCACCACGCGGGGCACGTCGTCCGCGCTGACCGGGGCCAGCGGGACGAACCACACCCCGCCGGACGGCGTGAGCCGCCCGCCGATGGTGTTGGCCAGCCGGGTTTTGCCCGCTCCTCCGGGACCGACCAGGGTGACCAGCCGAACTCGACCGAGCAGATCCACGACCCGGCGTACGTCGTCGTCGCGGCCCACGAAGCTGGTGAGCGGGACGTCCAGGTTGCCGCGCGATCGGCGAGGCCGGGGGAGTTCACCGCGCAACACCGCCAGGTGGGCCTCCTGGAGCTGCGGTCCGGGATCGCTGCCGAAACTGTCCGCCAGCAGGCCGCGGATCCGCTGGTAGGCGGCCAGCGCCTCGGCGCCGCGGCCGTTCAGTGCCAGGGCTCGGATCAACTGGGCGTGCAGCCGTTCGCGCAACGGGTGCGCGGCGGTCAGCGCCTCGAGCTCGGCGACCAGGTCGAGGTCGGCACCCAGTGCCAACTCGGCTTCGACCCGGTCCTCCAGCGCGGCCAACCGGGCCCGCTCCAGCCGTTCGGCCTCGGCCGCGGCGAACGGTGCCTCGCGCACGTCCGCCAAGGCAGGGCCGCGCCACAGGCTCAGGGCCTCGCGCAAGGTGGCGGCGGCCTCGGCCGGCCGCGACTGCGCGTACGAGTGCCGGCCCGCGCGGACCAGCCGCTCGAACCGGACGGCGTCGGCCGCCTCCGGCTCTACGGCCAGCCGGTACCCGGCCGGGCCCGAGGTGAGCAGCCCGGGGTCACCCAGCACGCGCCGCAACCGGGACACCAGCGATTGCAGCGCGTGCAGGTGGTCGTCCGGTGCCACCTCGCCCCACAGCGCCTCGACCAGGGTCGCCGGCCGGACGGCACGCCCGGCGTCCAGCACCAGCCGGGCCAGCAACGCCCGCAGCCGCGCGCCCCCGACCCGCGTCGGGCCGGTGGCGGTGTCCAGCGTCAGGGGACCGAGGATGCCGACGCGCACCTGTCCACTCGCATGTGCCATGGCCAGCACTTTGTCAGATATCGCCGCGGCCGCGACCGCACGAGCACGAGGCTGGGGCGCCGGTGATCAGGAGCGGGCCCTGATAGCGGCTGAGACGTGAGTGAGGGCTGCCTCCACCGTCGTCAGTGGCGGATCAGGCCCGTACGCTTGACGGTCGCCAGCAGCGGGGTGGTGTCGATGGCGGTGATCCCGTCCAGGGGACCGACGGAGCCGGTGAGAAAGGTGTACAGGGTGTCGAGGTTCGCGGCTGGAGCGCGGCGCGCGCCAGGCTGTCGTCACCTTCGCCGGCCGGACGTACGGTTTCGCCGACGCCGACGACGGCAGCCTCATAGGCGTCGAGTTCTCACCGGCCGATGGCGAAGCAGTGGGCGGAGAACTGCCCCGCGACGAAGACGAGCTCCCCCTGACGGCGCACGAGCTCGTCATCTCCGCCACCGGCTGGACGGTGGGCGGCACGCGCGGCTCGCCGCCGCTGAGCCAGGACCGGCACTACCTGCGCATGAACGCCAGGAGCGCCATGAAGGCCGCCTTCCTCAGGGACGGCCGGACCGGATCGGTGGCCGGTTATCTCTTGAGCCACCCGGAGATCGGGCGGTACATCGACGGCAGTGAGCAGGACGAGGATCCGAGCGATCCGCCTGAAGTCGAATTCCTTCCGCGGAGCTGGACGGCGCTGCACGCCGTCTCGGCGGCGGCCGCGGTGCTGGTCCTGCTCTACGCCCTCGTCCGGGCGCTCGGCGGCGCGTGGTGGCGCCGGCCGCGCAACTGGATCAGTGTCGTCACGCCGCTGATCGCCTTCGTCGTGGCCGTCGCTTCGTCGGATGAGGGGCTCGTCACGGAATGGGCCTATGTGACGATCCTTGGGGTCGGTCTTCCGCTCCTGTCGCTCGTGTCCGCCGGCCGCGCCGTGAGTGACGCGCGCCCAGCGCTCGTCGCGGCCGGGGCCGCGGCACTGGCCGGCATCGTGCTCGCGCTCTGGGCCCTGTGGATGTTTTCAGGCGAGGCGATGATCCTGTGGTGGTCGGCCGCGGCGGCGGTCGCCACGGGCGTGGTGGCGGCGGTTCCCCAGTGGCGGCGCGCGCTGCCCGTCGTCGCGCTCGTCATGCTGGCCGCGGGCGCGCAGTCCGCGGGACGGGTCGTCGTGGGCGGGATCCTGCCAGGCCCTGTGGTGTGGGTCGCGCTGGTCGCCGTGGGCCTGTCCGTCCTCGCGATCGGCTGGGTCACCGAGGCGAGCCACGTGTGGTCGGCACGTACCGCGGTCATGTGCGCCGTAGGCGTGCCTGTGACGGTCGGGGTCGTGTCCTACGCGGCCCTTCCGGAGTGGACCATGCCGACATGGACTGTCGACCAGGGCCCGATCCCGGTCTGGATCTACCCCTGGGTCACGTATGGCGTGCTGCTGCTGGCCATGACCGCGTTCATCGTCCGGGTCCGCCGCATCGGCCAGGACACCGCCGCTCTGACCACGACGACCACTTACTACACGGCCGTGCTGTTACTGCTGGCGCTGCGCGGGCCGATCGCGCTGTCCTCCGAGTACTTCGGACTGACGCTGCTGCCGGCCTTGGCGGGCATCATCTGGCTCCTGCCCCGCGCCACCGTGGCAGTGACGCCGGTGTCCGAGTCCGAGCACCGGATCCTCGTCCGCGACATGCTCAGGCGCCGCTCCGTCCGCCTCGCCCTGACCGGCCTGCTGCGGCAGGGGCCGACGGGTGACGGCTCGCCATCCGACTTCGAGCAGCAGCGGGCGGCACTGGAACGGGCGAGCGACGAACACGCCGGCCCCGTCGACTCCGACTACGCGCTGGCCACCGTCGCGGGGCGGACGCCGTGGCAGAACGCACTGGCCGCGCTCACCATGGGAACCCTCCTCTCGCTGCCCTTCTCGGCCGTACGGATCCTCGTTTCTCTGGACACCTGGCGTGGCGCGGACACCGAGCCGCTGCTGGCGTCGCTGGCCCTGATCTCGCTGCCCGCCCTCAGCATGATCTTCGGCTACTTCTACCCGCGGGTGCGCGGCGGCAGCCCCATCGCGAAGTCACTCGCACTGCTGATAGCGGCGCTTCTCGTCGAGCTGCCCGTCTACGTCCGGACACTCGTCACCGTCACCGCCGATCCGGTGGTGACCTCAACGCTGGAGCCCACGTCGGAAGAAGCGCTGATCGGCACGCTCGTCGCCGTGGGCAACATCGCGTTCGTCAGCATCGGGCTGGGGTTGTGGTGGGAATGGCGGCTGATGCGGTTGGCCGGCGAGCCGTGGGCGCGCGTCAGGAGCATCCGCACACTGCGTACGCTGGGCGCGCCGATGGCCGCGGTGGCCATCGCCGTCGCGACCACGGCCGCGACCGCCCTCGTCAACAACGTCATCGCCCCGCTGCCCGTCGCCCAGGTGAACAACACCGCCGACGAGAGCACACCGTCCCCCACCCCTCGCCCCTGACGTGGCGTTCCGATTGGTCGTGTTGATGAGTGTGACTCGGCGTTCCCCCGCCGCACCGCGAGCCTAAGCTGGCTGAATGCAGCGCATCCTAGTCGTGGGCATCACCGGGGCAGGCAAGTCCACCATGGCACGGTCGCTGAGCAGTCGGCTCGCCGTGCCCTACCACGAGATGGATGCCCTGTACTTCGCCGGCCCCGGCTGGGCCAAGAACGAGCGGTTTGCCGCTCAGGTCACTGAGATCACCCGGTCTCCCGCCTGGGTCTTCGACTCGTTCGGCTACCCGGAGGTCCGTGATCTGCTGTGGGAGCACGCTGACACCGTCGTGTGGCTGGACTACCCCCGGCGGGTCATCATGCCCCGGATTCTGCGGCGGTCGCTACGCAGGACGCTTCTCCGTGAGTCGATCTTCAACGGGAACCGGGAGACCGTGGCGGAATGGTTCCGGCGGGATCATCCCGCCTGGTGGGCGTGGTCCCAGCACGCGGCGCGACGAGCGGACATCCAGCGGCGCATTCGCGATCCACGCTTTGCTCCTTTGCGTGTTCTTCGCTTCACCACCGTCCACTCGTCTGCCACCTGGCTCAGTTCCGTGGTCACCCGCCGGCCCCGGGGAGACGCCAGTCCGCATTCGGCCTGACCACGCCGGAAACGAGAGCAGCCGTCCTCCGGCGGGACCGGTTGCTGATGCCGTCACGGTCAGCCGGGGCCCCGGTCCCGCTGTGCCGGGTACATCACCGTTTCATTCTGCGGACCTGATCACGGCGGTGACGAACGACCACGGGGGAAGGTCCAATTCGACGTTGTCCCCATGCCCGTCGATCGTGGTGCTGAAGGGGATGACGGGCGAGGCGGTGAACGGCTGTCCGTCGTCCGGGCCCGCGCCGGCCAGTGTCGTGACCTCAGCGGTCGTCATACCGGGTGGCTGGGGGAGCCGTACGGATGCGGTCCGGGCGGCCGGGTGGGCGTTGACGGCGTGGATGACGTACTCGGTCGTGCCGTCGGCACCTGGGCGAGAGGCCGCCCCGGCCACCACCCGGTGCTCGGGCCGGAGGTCCTGCTCGTAGTCATGGCGGAGTTCGCCGTCGACCCATACGCGTACGCGAGGGCCGTCAAGGCGGAGCGCGACGTGCACGGGCACGCCGGAGTGCACGCCCGGCCAGTGATGCGGCCCGTCGTCGTCGTTGGTGATGCCGTCGTCGCTGCGGATGACGGCGGTGGACTTGTTCTGCCAGGCCCCGATGTGAACATGGAGATGGCTGGCGGGCGCCGGCGGGCCCAGTTCGACGGTGAAGCCTTCGCTGCCCGCGTGACGGGTGGCGGTGAACTCCAGGCTTGTCGAGCTCGGGTCGATGACACCGAGCTCGACGCTCTGCCCGTTCGGGCCGGTGGCGGTGCCGGGGCAGGGGAAGCCGTTGAGCAGGATGCCGTCGTAGCTGGTCTCCGCTCCTGGCGAGCGCAACCGTACCGCACCGGTCTCGGGCAGCCTCACCGATTCGGGACTGACGCCGTCGATCGTGACCTGGTGCAGGTGGGCGCCGCGGTTGCGGGAGAACAGGTGCTGGACGTGGTAGGAGGCCGATGGCAGCACCTGGGTGGCGGTGAAGTAGATCAGGTCGGGGGTCCACTGGGTGTGCCCGATCCTGGCGAGCAGGGGTGCGTAGGAGGCCATCCGGACCACGTCGGGGCGGCGTTCCAGGCCGATCATGAAGGCGGCTTCGGCGAGCGCGGAGCGGATGGTGTTGCTGCGGGCGGCGTACTCGCCGACGTAGACCTGGGGGCCGGGCGGGTAGGCGGCGTAGCGGTCGACGTTCTGGTGGAACCAGCGCGGGTTGCGGTAGCCGTGCTCGTCGACCATGGCGATGCCGCGCGTGCGGGCGACGGCCCAGCCGGCCTCGTGGTCGCGGCCGGAGAACTGCGGGCCGGAGGTGCCGATCACGCGGATCTCCGGGTGGTGTGTGCGTATGGCGTCCTCGATGCGGGCGTAGCGGTCACGGAAGTCCTCGGTGATCTCGTCCTCGTTGCCGACGCCCAGGTAGCGCAGGCCGAACGGCTCGGGGTGGCCGAGCTCCGCCCTGCGCGCACCCCAGGCGGTGTCGAGGTCGCCGTTGGCGAACTCGATGAGGTGGAGCACGTCCTGGATGTAGGCGTCCATGGCGTCGTCGTCCATGGCCTGGGCGCCGCCGGGGTAGTTCTGGCAGCACACGCCTGCCGCGACCACCGGCAGCGGGGTGGCGCCGGTGGCCTGGCACAGTTCGAAGTACTCCAGGTAGCCGATCTGCCGGGACTGGTGGTAGCCCCAGAGGTTGGGCAGCTGGACGCGCTCGTGGCGCGGCCCGATCGTGGTCTTCCAGTGGTAGAGGTTGTCCAGGCCCAGCCCGTGCGCCAGGCAGCCGCCGGGGAAACGGATGAAGCTGGGCCGCAGCTCCTTCAGCGCCTGCAGCAGGTCGGGGCGGAAGGTGAGGGGCCGGCCGTCGGGGCCGGTCGGCCGCAGCGAGACGTGATCGAGGTCGACGGTCAGGCCGGGCGGGACGGCGATGCGCAGGCTGCCCCGTCCGTCGGCCGTCGCGGTGAGGGGCGTCTCGCATCGCTGCCAGCCGCCGGACGGCACCAGGACCTCAGCCCGGGCGAGGTCGCCGTCCTCGCCGGTGATCGAGATCGCCACCTTTCCGTGCTCCCCTTGGGCGCGGGCGAAGAACGACAGCCACAACGCCTGTCCGGCGGTGGTGCCGATGCCGTCCCATCCGTCGTTGACCAGGGTCACCGGCCCGGCGAGGCGTACATGGTGGGCGTTGTCGGGATGGATGGGAGCGTCGGTCCTGACCTCGACGCTGTCGGCACCGTCGGCGTTCCACGCAGTCAGCGGGTGCCAGCCGTCATGGTCGGCGGCCGTGAACTCGAAATCGCCGTTGCGCACGCATTCGGCGTTCAGCCCGCCGTCCAGGGCGTCGTTGAGGTCCTCGATGAACAGCCCCCACAGCTCGGGAGCGACGGGCCCTTGGGCCGGGCCGACATTGATGGTGATGGGCTCGCGGGTGGTCATGTGAGGCGTCCTTCCACGCTGATGAAGGAAAGCAGCGAGACCCTTTTCCGCCATAGCGAACGTTTTCTATGAAGGGCCGCGCTGTTCACGGGTTCCATCGTCGGCTCAGCGCATGAGCGCAGAGCCGGCCAGCCGTTCGTATTCGCTGACGCGCAGCGGCAGGACCGCGCCGTGCTTGGTGTTGGGTGGGATATCGGTCTCCGCGGCCGGTACGCACCGCCAAGCGTCCGTGGTGACATCGGCGTTGGCGAACGGGACGTATCCGTGGAAGTCCGGCCCGAAGTGGTCGGCGAACATCAGCCACCCGTCGCCCGAGTTCCGCCGGAAGATCAGCGGCCCCTCGTAGGGGCGGTGTCCCCCCGTGGCGCGGAAGGTCAGGGCCGAGCCGATGCGTTCCCACTGCTTCGCGGGCGTGCCGAGGGTCGGCGCCCCCTCGGCGAAGACGTCGCCGAGGGGCTGGCCCAGCTCGTCGAGGTCGCCCGCGACCTCGCCTTTGACGAACCGGACATAACCGTTGGCGGTCCTGGCGATCGTCGCGTCGAGCAGCCCGGCGCCCGCGAGGGAGGGGTCGAGGTCGGGGTCGATCCAGACGCGCGGCTCGGAGAAATGCCAGAAATCCCGGGTGTACGCCCCGAGGATCTTCGAATGCGGCACATGCGTACGGTCCGCCGACTCGTACAGGCAGGAGGTCCAGTGCACAAAATAGGCGTCGGCCGTGTCGTCCCAGATCGCCTCGGGCGCCCAGGTCATGCCGGCGGCCTCGCCGGACACCAGGACGTGCCGCTGCTCGCCCCATTCGAGCAGGTCGTCGCTGCGCCAGATCTCGATGTGGCGGCTGCCCGAGCGAACGGCGTCGGCCCAGTCCGTCGTGTGGACGTGCAGGTCGGTGGCCACGATGAAGAAGCGGTCGCCCTCCGGCGAGCGGACGATGTGCGGATCGCGCAGGGCGCCGGTCCCCTCCTTGCTGACGAGCAGTGGCCGGCCCTGGTTCATCCGCCTCCAGCGCAACGGGTCGTCGCCGTCGCTCAGGGAGAAGAAGATCTGCTCGCCTCCGTCCTCGCGGCTCTCCACGAAGTGGACCAGCAGGTAGCCGAAGAGCGGCTCGGGCGACGGCAACGGCGGGACGGTCACGACGTGCACGTCTTGCATGCCGGTGGCGCCCACCGTGAGCGTGACCTCGATCGGCGGGCTTCCGGCGTCGGGACGCCGTACGCGGCCGTCGGGACCGACCACATCGGGATGCGACGTCTCCCACGTCAGGGTCGTGCCGCCGATGGCGCCGGGGAGGTGCAGAGCACCCTTGACCCGCCTTCCGGGCGAGAGCTGTCGATCGAGGAGCAGCGAGGCCGACCGCAGGGCCTCCGTGCCCGGATGTGTGTTCTTCATGTTGAGGGGTGCCCCTTGTCTGTGCCGCAAAGGATTTGTAACGTTACATGCCCGACACAGGGCAGTGCTAGATCCCACCCCCCACTTCGCGACCTTCAAGGAGATCGTGGCCGCCATGACCTCTTCCGCCTCCATCACCGTTGACCGCGCGGCCGTCGTCGGCCCCGTACGCCGCCGCCTGTTCGGCGCGTTCGTCGAGCACGGCGGGCGCGGTGTCCACACCGGCCTGTACGAGCCCGGGCATCCGACCGCCAGCGAGGACGGCTTCCGCGGCGACGTCCTCGAACTCGTCAAGGAACTCGGCGTGACCACCGTGCGCTACCCGGGCGGCAACTTCGTCTCCGGCTACCGCTGGGAGGACGGCATCGGCCCGCGCGAGCGGCGTCCCCGCCGCAGGGAGATCGCCTGGCACGCCACGGAGACGAACGACATCGGCATCGACGAGTTCGCCCGCTGGGCGCGCCTGGCCGGCAGCGAGCTCATGCTCGCGGTGAACCTCGGCACCCGCGGCATCCAGGAGGCCCTGGACCTGCTGGAATACGTCAACGGCGCACCGGGCACGACGCTCGCCGACCAGCGCGCCGCCAACGGCAGCCCCGATCCGTACGGGATCAGGACCTGGTGCCTGGGCAACGAGCTGGACGGGACATGGCAGCTCGGCTACATGACTGCCGACGACTACGGCAAGCTCGCGGCCAGGACCGCCCAGGCGATGAACGCCGCCGAGCCGGGGCTGGAGCTGATCGCGTGCGGCTCGTCGTGGACGGGGATGGCGACCTTCGGCGAATGGGAACGGGTGGTGCTCGAGCACGCCTACGATCACGTGTCGCACATCTCCTGCCACGCCTACTACTTCGAGAAGGACGGCGACCTCGGCTCCTTCCTCGCCTCCTCCTTGGACATGGAGCACTTCATCCGGACCACCGCGGCCACGGCCGACCACGTCAAGGCCAAGCTGCGCAAGGCCAGGACCATCGGGATCTCCTTCGACGAGTGGAACGTCTGGTACCAGGGCCGCCCGCCCACCGAGTCCGAGGCGCCGGACGCCGCGCGCATCAAGGCGGGGGAGTGGCCGGTGGCGCCGCGCCAGCTCGAGGACGTGTACTCCGTGGCCGACGCGGTGGTCGTCGGCAGCCTGCTGATCACGCTGCTCAGGAACGCCGACCGGGTCGAGTTCGCGAACCTGGCGCAGCTCGTGAACGTGATCGCCCCCATCATGATCGAACCGGGCGGGCCGGCCTGGCGGCAGACGACGTTCTTCCCGTTCTCGCTCACCGCCCGCTTGGCCACCGGGGTCGTGCTCGCCCCGCGCATCCGGACCGGAGCGTACGACAGCGCCCAGGGCGCCACACCGCTCGTCGACGCGGCGGTGACGTTCGACGAGGCCGCGGGCTCTGCGGCGATCTTCCTGGTCAACCGGGGGATGACCGGCTCGCAGACCGTGACGATCGACGTCACGTCACTTGGGCTCACGACCGTCGCGCAGGCGCTGACGCTGCACGACGACGACGTGTACGCCAAGAACACCCTCGCCGACCAGACCCGGGTCGGCCTGGCGAAGAACGACTCCGCCGCGTTCGCCGACGGTGTCGTGACGGTGGAGCTGCCTCCGGTCTCCTGGACGGCACTCGCGCTTTCGTGAGTTGATACGCCAGGAATTTGTATCGATACAATCAACCATTTGTCCAAGGAGGGATGCGTCCATGTCTCATGACGTCCAGGTCGGCCCGGCGGCGGACGGCACGCCGTCGGCTCTGGGGCTCCTGCTGGCCGATCCCTCCCTGCTGGTGGCACAGGGCCGCTACTGGCTCTACCCGACCACCGACGGCCACCCGGGCACCGCCATCGACCCGTCGGTGTTCACCGACGACGACGGCGTGACCTACCTGTACTGGGGCAACGCCGTCCCCCTGAACGACGACCTCATGTCCTTCGACCCGGCCAAGGTCGTCTCCTGGGTGCCGACCGCCTTCCGCGAGGCGGCCACCGTGCACCGCCGCCACGACCGTTACTACCTGTCCTGGTCCGAGAACGACACCCGCGAGCCCGACTACCGCGTCCGCTACGCCGTCGGCCCGGGCCCGCTCGGCCCCTGGGAAGACCGCGGCGTCCTGCTGGCGAAGGACACCGAGCGCGGCATCCTCGGCACCGGCCACCACGCGGTCCTGCGCGTCCCCGGCACCGACGACTGGATCGTCGCCTACCACCGTTTCGCGATCCCGGATGGGGACGGCACCCATCGGGAGATCATGTTCGACCGGCTCGTCCACCGCCCGGACGGCGATCTCGAACCGGTCACCTTCGCGCGGACACCGATCCGCGTGCCCCTCCCCCCCACGGCTTTGCTCGGAAGGCTGATGCTCGGCAGATCGGCCGCGGTGTTCGCGGCCGCCGTCCTGGCGCCGGCCGGATGCGGATCGGGCGGCGGTAAGACCGTGCTGAGTCAGCGGCACATCGTCAACGGGCTGCCTCCGAGGCAGTGTCAAGGGTTGAGGCCGTGAAAGGATGTCGAGGTGGTGACGATACAGGACGTGGCGAAGGCCGCCGGGGTCTCGCCGATGACCGTTTCCCACGTCATCAACGACCATCCGCACGTCAAGGCCGAGACGCGCGAGCGCGTGCTGCAGGCCATCGACAAGCTCGACTACCGGGTCAACGTGGCGGCGCGCAACCTGCGCACGGGGCGTACCGGGACCATCGGGCTCGCCGTCCCAGAGATCGACCGCCCGTACTACGGGCAGCTCGTTGCGAAGATCATCGCGGCGGCGGCGAAGCGGGATCTGAAGGTCGCCATCGAGCAGACCGGCGCCTCGCGCGAGGGCGAGCTCGCCGCGCTCGCCCTGTCGCGCAACCGGCTCTACGACGGCCTCATCCTCAGCACGGTCGGGCTCGGCCCGGCCGACACCGACCTGCTGAAGGTCGACTTCCCGGTGGTGATCCTGGGGGAGCGGATCTTCGACGGGCCGGTGGACCACGTCGCCATGCCCAATGTCGAGGGCGCGCGGGCCGCCACAGCGCACCTCATCGAGCAGGGCTGCCGCCGGATCGCGGTCATCGACGGGCCGCAGCGGGGCGAAGTCGACGTCTCCAGCCTGCGCCACGACGGCTACCGCGAGGCGTTGGAAGAGGCGGGTCTGCCCTTCGACCCCGAGCTGGTGGCCCCCATCGACGCGCTCACGATGGAGACGGGAGCGGCCGCCGCGCGCCGGCTGGCCGGCTCCGGGATCGCGTTCGACGGCGTGTTCTGCGTAACCGACACGGTCGCGATGGGGGCGCTGCGCGGCCTGGCCGACTGCGGGATCCGCGTCCCGCAGGACGTCAAGGTGATCGGCTTCGACAACATCGCCGAGGGCGCCTACCTCGTGCCGTCCCTGTCGTCCGTCGACCCCGACCACGCGCTCATGGCCAGCACGGCCGTCGGGTTCCTGGCCAAGCGGATCGCGGAGAAGGGGAAGAACAGGCAGGTCGCCCGCGAGTTCATCAGCCGCTTCTCCGTCGTCGCCCGCGAGTCGACCGGCGGGGTAGACAGGACGCGGCCGGCATCGTGGTGACCGCGGACGGACAACGTTCTCTACACTGGTGGGGTGGCCAGACGAAAGAACGACGCGCCCGACGATCCCGACCGCCGCCAGAGCACGATCAAGGATGTGGCCGAGCTCGCCGGCGTCTCGCTGTCCACGGTCTCGCGCGTGGTGGCCGGCAACTACCCGGTGGCCCAGGCCACCCGGTTGCGGGTGCAACGGGCGATCGAGGAGCTCAACTACATCACCAACACCCACGCCCGCGTGCTGGGCGGCGGATCGGCCCGCACGGTCGGCTTCATCGTCAACGACGTGCGCGGTGCGGCCTTCGCCGAGGCCGTGCACGGCGTCGAGCAGGAGGCCGCGCGCCGTGGGCACATCTGCCTGGTGGCCACCACCGACGGAGATCCCGCCCGCGAGCTGGCCGCGATCCAGCTCATGCGCGAGCAGCGGGCCGCCGCGGTGTTCCTGATCGGCGGCGCCACTGACAACGCCGCCTACCGGGCTCGGATGGCCGACATCGCGCGCTCGCTCGACGCCGCCGGGTCGCGGCTGGTCCTGTGCGGCCGCCCGTCCCTGGGCGACGGGATCCCGGTAACCGTCGTCGAGTACGACAACGAGGGCGGCGCCTACGCGCTGACCAGCTTCCTCGTCGGCCGCGGCCACCGCAGGATCCTTTACGTGGGCGGGGATCCCGAGTTCACCACCACCGCGGGCCGGCTCTCCGGTTTCCGCCGGGCGATGGGCGACCTCGGCTGCCCCGTGGACGAGAGCCTGCTGGAGCTCGGCACAAGATTCACCCGCGCGTCGGGCTACGAGCGTGTCAGCGCCCGGTTGCGGGGGGAGCGCGACTTCACCGCGGTCTTCGCCGAGACCGACGTGATCGCCGGCGGTGCGATGGCCGCCGTCTTCGACGCGGGCCTCGGCGTCCCCGAGGACGTCTCCATCGTCGGCTACGACGACATCCCCCTGGCCACCGATCTGCGTCCCGGCCTGACCACCGTCCGCGTGCCCTACGAGGAGCTGGGCCGCGCGGCCGTGCGGGCCGCCCTGGACCGGCCCGCGGGCAGGGCGGAGCAGCGTCAGATGCTCGGCGCCCACGTCGTCATCCGCCGGTCCGCCGACCGGCCGTCCCTGGCGTAGACAGCGTTCTCGGCGAGAGACGCCGCCACGTTACAGCTCTTCATGGAGCCGTCACCAGGGCCATCGGGCGTAATGGGAAATTTATCCGCTTGAAATCTTGCCCTCACGGTAAGGGAGTTCTACGGTCTCCGTAGACAACGCTTTCTATAGCCGCCCCCAATTCTGCGAAGGAGCGGTGCCGTGAACCGCATTCCAACGAGTGCCCTCGCCGCCGGACTGACCATGGCCGTCGTGCTGACCGGCTGCGGCTCCCCGGAGCCCGCCGCCCAGGAATCCGCCGCCCCGGCGGGCGCGGGCACCGGACCGGTCACCGTCACCTGGTGGTCGTGGGACGAGAGCAAGTTCCTCGACCCGGTGGTGGCCAAGTTCAACGCCACCCACGACCACATCAAGCTCAAGGTGGTCAAGCAGGCCGACAATCCCGGCACCGCGGCCAACCTGCGCAACGTCGTCGCGGCGGGACAGGATGTGCCCTGCCTGGTGAAGGCCTTCGGCGAGGTGCCCGGTCTGGTCGGTGAGGGACTGCTGGCCGACATCACCGAGGTCTTCCAGCCGTACACCACGAAGGGCCTGTTCAACGAGGCATCCTTCCCGGGCGCCAAGGCGGGCGACCGCTTCTACGGCATCCCGACCGGCTTCGCGCCGGCGTTCATGGTGATCAACCGGGCCGTGTACGACAAGCACGGCGTCGCGGTGCCCAAGACGTGGGACGACGTGATCGCCGCGGGGAAGGAGTTCAAGAAGCACGGCGTCTACGTGATGAACCTCGCCGGCGAGGACCCCTCCACCCTGATCAACCTCGTTCAGCAGGCCGGCGGGTCCTGGTACGCGATCGAGGGCGACAGCTGGAAGGTGGACTTCCTGTCGCCGCAGTCGCTCAAGGCCGCCGACGTCGTGCAGCGGCTGGTCGACGGCGGCCTGGTGGCCAACCAGACCTACCAGGACCGGCCCGCGCTGATCAGCTACTTCGACTCGGGCAAGATGGTCTCCCTGCCGACCTCGACGTGGCAGCTCGGTAACTACGAGCTCAACTACAAGAAGTCGCTGGGCGACTGGCAGCCCATCGACCTGCCCCAGTTCGCCGACGCCCCCGCGTTCGTGACTCAGGCCCACGGGGGCGCGCTGCTGGTGCCCAAGGGCTGCCCGAACACCAAGGAGGCCGTCGAGGCCGGCGTGTGGATGACGACCGGCAAGGACGCCATCGACGCCTCCTACCAGCAGGACACCAAGCAGTACGCCTGGCCCGGCGCCGTCCCCGACCCGTCTCCGTGGATCGACTCGGTGGTGCCGGAGAAGTTGTTCGGCGAGCGCAAGGGCGAGGCCAAGGGCGTGATCCTCAAGGCGACGCAGTCCGGCCGGGACCCCTGGGTGGTCGGCCCGAACTTCACGGGCGTCTTCTCCGAGCTCCAGGACCAGTGGGCCAAGATCGTCACCAAGGAGATCACCGTCCGCCAGGCCCTCGAGCACATGCAGAAGTTCACCGTCGACGACCTGAAGTCGAAGAACATCAACGTGCGGGGCTGAACGTCATGGCCATCACCGCGAGCCCCAAAGCGTGGCGGCGTACCGCCGCGCTGCAGGGCGCCTCGTTCACCATCCCGTTCTTCCTCGGGTTCGGGCTGTTCAGCGTGGTGCCGATCGTGCTGGCGCTGCGGGAGAGCGTGTTCACCGAGAAGAGTTCGGGCCTCGGCTTCGGCCCGAAGACGGTCGAGTTCGCCGGGCTGGACAACTTCCTGCGCGGCATGGCCGACGCCAAGTTCTGGGCGGGCATGGGCCGCGTGGGTCTCTTCGCGGCCATCAGCATCCCGCTCATCCAGATCGTGAGCGTCGTCATGGCGCTGCTCCTGGACGCCGCCTCACGGCGAGTGGCCGCGCGCTTCCGGCTGCCGCTGCTGATCCCGTACATGATCCCCGGCATCGTGGCCACCCTGATCTGGATCTACCTCTACAGCCCCGACGTCGGTCCGCTGACCCCGTTCTTCGCCCTGCTCGGGATCGACGCCGACTTCTACAGCGGCGAGCTGATCTGGGTGTCCATCGGCAACCTCATGGCCTGGGGAGCCATCGGCTTCAACATGCTCATCGTCTATGCCGACCTGCAGTCGGTGCCGCGCGAGATCTTCGAGAGCGCCCGCGTGGACGGCGCCTCCGAGCCGCGGATCGCCTGGTCCATCAAGGTGCCCATGATCCGCCGCTCGCTGGTGCTGACCACCGTGCTCAGCATCATCGGCACCCTGCAGATCTTCAGCGACCCCATGCTCTTCCGCTCGATGACGCCCGAGACCATCACCCGCGACTTCACGCCGATCATGGCCATCTACGACTGGGCCTTCGCGCAGGGCGACTTCAACTACGCCGCCGCCCTGTCCGTCATCCTGGCCCTCGTGGTCGGCGCGGCCTCGGCCGTCTTCTACCGCCTCACCAACAAGGCCCCCACCTCATGACGACTGCCACCACCGCGAAGCGTCCCGCTGCGTCGGCCCCCGCCACGCCGGCCGGACGGCACGCCCGGCCGCACAAGGCCAGGACCAAGGTCGCGGTCATCACCGGCCTGGTCGCCTTCACCGTCTACTCCGTGGCGCCCGTCTGGTGGCTGATCGTCGCCGCCACCAAGAGCCAGTCCGACCTGTACACCACCAACGCGCTGTGGTTCGCCGAGTTCCGGCTCTGGGACAACCTGCAGGGGCTCTTCACCTACCAGGACGGGATCTTCCTGACTTGGATGGGCAACACGCTCCTGTACGGCCTGGCCGGCACCGCCGGCATGACCCTGGTCAGCGTGGCGTGCGGCTACGGCCTGGCGATGTACCGCTTCCGCGGGCGCGGCGTCATGATGGGCGCCATCATCGGCTCGTTCCTGGTGCCGGGCGCGCTGCTGACGATCCCGTCCTTCCTGCTCTACACGGACCTGCGCCTGATCGACACGCCGTGGGCGATCATCGTGCCGAGCTTCTTCAGCGCCTTCTCCGTCTACCTTGCCAAGGTCTACGCCGAAGGCGCCATCCCGCTCGAACTGCTCGAGGCCGCCCGCATCGACGGCGCGGGGGAGTACCGCATCTTCTTCCTGATCGGCGCCAGGCTCATGTCCACCGGCGCCGCGACGATCTTCCTGCTCGGCTTCGTCGGGTCCTGGAACTCCTTCTTCGGCCCACTGGTCTACCTGCGCGACCAGTACAAGTGGCCGGTCATGCTCGGCCTGTACTCGTGGCTGAAGGTCAAGGTGGACAACTCCACCGACCTCACCGGCCTGGTCGTCGTCGGTTCGATCATCTCGCTGATCCCCATGGTCGCCCTGATGATCTCCCTGCAGCGCTATTGGCGCTCGGGGATCACGCTCGGCAGCCTCAAGTGACCACCGCCACACCTGCTGAACACGGGGACCCGTCTGTGACCCATCGCCGCCCGAAGGCGCTGCTCGCCATGCGCCAGGTGTACGTTCCGCGGCTCTTCCCGGCCGCCGTCCGCGACCGGATCGAGCGGCACGCCGACGTCGACGCGGCCTTCGCCGCGGAGAGCCTGGACGACCCGCGCGCCGCCGCGCTGCTGCCGGAGCTGGAGGTGCTCATCACCGGCTGGGGCTGCCCGCCGCTGGACGACGCCTTCCTGCGCGCCGCCCCAAGGCTGAGGGCGGTCCTGCACGCGGCCGGCAGCGTGAAGGCACACGTGACCAAGGCGGTCTGGGACAGGGACATCGCGGTCACGTCGGCGGCCCAGGCCAACGCGGTCCCGGTGGCGGAGTACACGCTCGGCGCGATCCTGCTGGCCGGCAAGGGCGCGTTCCGGCTGCGCGAGCGCTACCGCGGCGACCGCACGTTCACCGTGGCCGAAGTGGTGCCGGACTCCGGCAACTACGGCCGCCGCGTCGGCATCGTCGGAGCCTCCCGCATCGGCCGGCAGGTCATCTCCCACCTGTCACGACACGACTTCGAGATCCGCCTGTACGACCCGTACGCCACCGCCGCCCCCGTGCCCCGCCTGGGCCTCGAGGAGCTGCTGGCCACCAGCGACATCGTCAGCCTGCACGCCCCCGCGACCCCCGAGACCCACCACCTGCTGGACCGCGACCGGCTCGCCCTGCTGGCCGACGGCGCCGTCCTCATCAACACAGCGCAGGGCTCCCTGATCGACACCGAAGCCCTCATCGACGAGCTCAAGACCGGCCGCATCTCTGCCGTCATCGACGTCACCACGCCCGAACCGCTCCCCGCCCACTCGGCGCTGTTCGAGCTGCCCAACGTCTTCCTCACGCCGCACATCGCCGGCTCGCAGGGCAACGAGCTGGCCCGGATGGGCGCGGCGGTCGCCGACGAGCTCGAACGCCTGGTGACCGGCGTCCCCCTGCTGCACCGCATTCGCTACCAGGACCTCGACACCGCGGCGTGAACGACACGTCCGCCGCCGCGGCTCGAGTCCGCGCCAAGGCGGCAGCTCGCCGATCCGCCCGCCAGGGGTGATCAGTGGCCTGTTGCCCGGGCCGGCGAGCGCGGGATCCTGGACGCGTGCAGACACGACGATCCGCCTCCGAACCGCCGACCTCGCCGCTGCTGGAGCGCATCCGCGCCGGCGTCATCGGCGACGACGAGGTGCTGCAGGGCCCGTACGGACCGCGCCGCATCATCTACGCCGACTACACCGCCTCGGGCCGGTCGCTCGGCTTCATCGAGGACTTCATCCGCGACCACGTCCTGCCGCGCTACGCCAACACCCACACTGCGAGCTCCGGGACCGGGCTGCAGATCAGTCGATTATCGAGGCGGCCGAGAAGCTGCCGATGAGCCTGGAGGAGGCGCGGGCCATCCTGGCGGCCCGCTCCGACGAGATCGACCTGCGCCCGCCCGGCCTGCCGGACGACTTCGAACGGCTGCGCTGGTTCCCGCTGCCGTCCGCCTGCCTGGCCACGACCTGACCGGTCGCCGCGCCGACCCCGTACCGAATCACCGCAGATCGTCATCGAGCGGGGAGGGAACGCCCTGCTGCGGCGGAAACCACGATCCCCGTCACGATGAAGGACGTGCCCGCACATGCGGTGTCTCACGGTGGCCGCCCACGGGCAGGCTGCCCGTGGCCGCGAAGGTCCAGGACGTCCCGGGGCCGCAGGTCCGTACCCCTGGTGTGTCCTCGCGTGCCAACCGGGGCCACATGGCTGGATACGACGATGTGCTCGTGGCCGTGCATGTACGGACGATGATCGGGTACGCATGTCGTCATGCCCGTTGCAGGCTATGAAGGATGGTTATTGGGGGCTCGGTACAGGCTGTTGGCCGAGCTGGGCCGGGGCGCCATGGGCAGGGTCTGGCGCGCTCATGACGAGCTGCTGGATCGGCAGGTGGCGGTCAAGGAGATCCGCATCCCGCACCGTCCGGGGCCGGAGCGCGAGGCGCTGCTCAGGCGAACCCTGCGCGAGGCTCGCCTGACTGCGCGGTTGAGCCACCCGCGCATCGCGGCCGTGTACGACGTTGTGGTCGCCGACGAACGGCCGTGGATCGTCCTGCAGCTCGTCCCCGCCCCCAGCCTCGCCCAGGTGATCACCGAACGGGGACCGCTGCCCTCGTCCGCGGTCGCCCGAATCGGGCTCGAAGTGCTGGACGCCCTGCGTGCCGCCCACGCCGGCGGCATCGTGCATCGCGACATCAAGCCCGCCAACATCCTCATCACCGACGACGGGCACGCCATCCTCACCGACTTCGGGCTGGCCAGCACCCTGGATGACCAGGCGCGCCTCACCCGCGAGAGCGTTGTCGTCGGCACACCCGCCTACATCGCCCCCGAACGCGCCCGCGGTGGCCCCGCCACGCCGCAGGCCGATCTGTGGTCGCTGGGCGCCACCTTGTACGCGGCGATCGAGGGCCGTGCCCCGTTCGAGTTCAGTAGCGAGCTGGCCACCCTGTCCGCGGTGCTGGCCTCGGACCCGGTGCCGTTCGAGCACGCAGGGCCGCTCGCCTCGATCATCGCCGGGCTGCTGGACAAGGATCCGGCCCGGCGTACGGACGCGGCTCGCCTGCACGAACAACTCTCCACCCTGTGTGAGCAACCGGTCATTCCGATCTCTTCGGACCCTCCGACCGTTGACGGTGACAGCGGGCGGATCAGCGGCTCGCCCGTCGGCCGCCCGCTCGGGGAACGGGCGCCGTACCGGCAGTGGGTTGTCGAGCACTGGCGGCAGACGGCCGTCATCGCGGCCCTGATCGTCAGCGTGATGGCGACCACCTCGTGGTGGCGGGTCGAGCCGAGCACGCACCATTCGCCACCCAGGACGGAGGCCACTCCGCCACCCACCACGATCGAGCCGGACACCGTGCTGCCCGCCAACCTCGTCTCGGCCCGGCGCCGGGTCGCCAGGAGCGAACCGCAGCACGCTCGTACGGAACCGCCCCCCTCCACCTCCATGGCCGGCATCCCGGATGGACCGGCCAAGAAGGTCAAGGAGAAGAAGGTCAAGACAAAGAGGCACGGCCCTAAATGACGGTCGCGGGGCGGAGGGTCCGCGCCCAGATTCCCGGGTCGGGGTGGAAGCCGCCGATGATGGCCGGAGGTCCTTCGTCGTGCGGATCAGAGGTCAAAAGGGTTCCAGCCGTCCGAGCCGGCGAGGTACTTTTGAGGGGTGTGGTTCTCCGCGTCGGCGTCGCTCAGCTGAGGACGGTTGCCATTGACGCCGGCCCCGGGTCCGCTGTTGCGATACTCGGAGAACCGGGCGGCGGTCCAGGAGTTCGCGGACATGTCGATCCACGGTTGAGCGGTGGCGATGGTGGCCGACAGCCACGATTCCCGGTACAGCACCTGCGCATCCGGGTACCACGGCCGGCCGAGCTGGGTGACGTCGTCGGCGGCGCCGGTGATGGCCGACCGGTAGAACAAGAAGCCGTAATTGCTCTCCGCCGGAGTGCTCGCCGCGGTGATCGGACCGCCGGTGAGCCGCTTCTGGTAGATGTCGCAGCGGTCGAAGACGGCGCTGGCCGCGCCGAAGATGAAGTCGACAGTGCCTTCGACGTAGCAGTTCCTGAAGTAGGCACGGCCGGCACGGGCATAGAGGGTGTCCTGGTCGCCGAGCACGCGGATGTCGCGATAGACGGCGCGGTCCGCCCGGGTGTACAGCGCCACCGCCTGCCCGCCGCTGGTGGCAGTGCTCTCGTCGAAGTCGTTGGCGATGGTCAGGTTGCGGGCGGTGAAGTCATGGCCGTAGACGAACATGGTCGAGCTGCCCGTTGTGCCGTACTCTCCGGCGGAGCGGTTGTTCACGATGACGGTGCTGCCGGGCGAGCCGCCAAGCCCGCGCAGCGTGATGTACGGCTTGTTCGACGGCACCGTGACGATCTCTCGGTAGGTGCCAGGGGCGACGGTGATGGTGACCGGGCCGGTGTTGCCGCTCGGCACGGCGTCGATGGCGGCCTGGACGGTGGTGTACGTCCCGCTGCCGTCGGCGGCCACCGTCGGCCGTTGCGTGGCGGTGGCCGGTGACGTCGCCGCGACCCCCACGCCCGCCGGCAGCACCAACGCGGCGGCGGCAAGGATGATCCAGCGACTTGCCCTGCTGAGGTTCTGTGTTCTCATGAATGTCCTCATCCTCTGTTGCGCGAGCGAGACGGTGTAGGGCCGCCTGGCCTCACCTGCCGATCGAGTCCTGCGGGCCGGAGAAGGCGGCCAGCACCTCGGGAAGGGCGGTGGCGGGGTCGACGGTGTAGGAGTAGAACCTCGCCGGGTCGAAGGCGGCCCCCTGCTCCTTGATCAGGCCGTCACGCCAGGAGCTCGTGCCGGTGACGACGTTGCCCCGCTGGACCAGCTCGCCCGCCGGGTCGACGAAGTAGGGATCGGCCACGTTGTGGAAGAGGCTGTGCTCGATCACGGCCTTGGTCTCGCCACGCGCCCAGTTGCCGTACGACCTGATGTCCTGCAGGTAGTTGCTGTACATGTGCATGTTGAGGAGGTTGCCGCCGCTGGGGTTGCGCTGGTTGGTGCGGGCGAACCAGTTGTGGTGAAGAGTCATCCGCGTGATGAGGTTGGCCGTCCACCCGATGCCGAGGGTCTTGTTGTTCTCCAGGAACTGGTTCCACGACACCGTGATGTCGGTGGCGTCCTTGCGGCTGTCGAGCAGGCCGTCGTTCATCCGGGCGAGCCGGTTGTGGTCGATCCAGACCTTCGTCGCGGAATCGATCTGGATGGCGTCGTAGTCGAAGTCCTTGTCATCCGGATCGTCCTCGGGCATGAGGGTGTCGCGGATCGTCAGGTTCCGGATGATCACGTTGCTCGTGGTGGCGCCGAGGAAGAAGCCGCCGCCGACGATCTCACCTGCCGTGCCGACCCCGATGATGGTCTTGTTGGAGGCCACCTTGAGCTCGGTGCCCTTCGGGCTGATCTCGATCGCTCCGGCGACCTTGATGATGTACGGCTCGGCGGCCGTGACGTAGGTGTTCAGCTCCTCCTGGGTGGTCACGGTGACGACCTGGCCGCCCTGGCCCCCGGTGGTGCCCGCGGCGAAGCCGTCGGCCCGGTCGGACCAGCGGCGGGGCCCGCCCACCGGGCGGAAGGTCCAGAGCCGGTCGGCGATCTGGTACTTGCCGTCGCCCGCGTAGGTCAGGGTGACGTCGGCGGAGCCGCGGTTGGCGCCGTTGACCAGGCGGACCTGACCGCCCGCCGCGGCCTCCAGGCGGAGCTCGGCGGTGCGCCCGCGGCAGGGCCGTTCCCGGAGCTTGATGTCCAGGCACCGGCCGGTCTCGGCGTTGACGATGTGGTAGCCGCCGCCCACGTGGCCTGCGGCTGAAGCCGGGGTCGCGGTGGCGGCGAGCAGGGTCAGGGTGGCAGCCGCCAGGGCGGCATGACGCGCAGTGGTCACAGGGGGGTTCGCTTTCCTGAGGGAGCGCCGGCCGTGGTGGTCTTCGCACGGCCGGGACTCTGGGGCGAGGTGCCCTCACTGTAGGAAGGCTCCGGAATTACCGTCAATGGCTTTCCTTAATGTTTGTTTCACGGATTGACGTAACCGGAAACCCCACCGTAGCCTCCTGGCAACCCCCCGTGCGAAGGGCAAGACAACTCATGATTTCCAGAAGAGACATGCTGCGCACCGCCGGTCTGACCGGGCTCGGCCTGGCCGCGGCCGCCTGCGGACGCGGTTTCGGAGGCGGCGGCAGCGAGGCGGCCTCCGGCAAGATCCAGCTGAACATGGTCTGGTGGGGCGACGCTTTCCGCGCCCAGAAGACCCAGGCGGCGCTCGACCTGTTCATGAAGGCCAACCCCGGCATCACCATCAAGACCGAGTACCAGGACAGCGGCCCCTACAAGGACAAGCTGGCCACGCGCTTCGCCGCCGGCAATCCGCCGGACCTGATGATGATGCGGATGGACAGCCTGCGGGAGTACGCCGACCGCAAGTCGCTGCTCAACCTCAACGACCACCCCGGCATCGTGGACACCGCCAACCTCAGCCAGGCCGCGGCGAGCCTCACCAAGGTCGGCGACGCCGTCTACGGCATCCCCTCGGGGCTCAACGCGATCGGCTTCATCGTCAACAAGACGATCACCGACCAGTACGGCGTGACCATCCCCGACGGCGCCACCTGGACCTGGCAGGACCTGGCCAAGTTCGCCAAGGAGCTCACCGACAAGAGCGGCAAGAAGGTCTACGGCACCCTGGTGGACCCGGCGACCCTGGCCAACCTGGTCGTCTACGTCTCCCAGCAGGGCGAGGACCTCTTCACCGCCGACGGCAAGTTCGGCGTCAGCGAGGCCACGCTGACCAAGTGGTTCCAGATGTTCGAGGACATGCGCAAGGAGGGAGGCTTCCCGCCGGCGGGGTTCGTCGAGACGATCGGTTCCGCGCCCGACCAGTCCTACATCGCCAAGGGCTCCATCGCCTCGCAGATCATCCCGAGCAACGGCTTCCTCGGCTACAACAAGGTCTCCGGCGGCAACCTGGTGCTGCTGGGCATCCCCGGCGAGGCCACCGCCAAGCGCCGCGGCACGAACATCGGCACCCCGGCGCTGTGGTCGATCGCAGCCTCCTCCAAGCATCCGAAGGAGGCGCTGCAGCTGCTCAACTTCCTCATCAACGACGTGGAGGCCAACAAGGCCATGGGCACCACCCGCGGCGTTCCCGCCAGCACCGTCGTCGCCGACGCGATCAAGCCGACGCTGGAGAAGGACGACCAGGTGGCCACCGACTACCTGATCGGCCTGCAGAAGCAGACACTGGTCTCCGTCCCGCCCTACCCCAAGGGCGCCAGCGGCATCCAGGACGAGCTCACCGCGGTCGCCCCCGAGGTCGAGCACGGGCGGCTGACCCCGGCCGAGGCCGCCAAGAAGGTCATCGAGGCGGCGACGAAGGCCCTGTCGCAGTGACGCTCGCGCCTGTGAAGGACCCGGCCGTGTCCGGGGCGCCGGTTTTGCCGCCCAAGGCGGCGAAACCCCCTCAGGACCGGTCGGGCTACCTGTTCATCCTGCCCTGGTTCCTCGGGATGGCCTTCACGATCGTCCCGTTCTTCGCCTCGCTCTACCTGGCCTTCACCGACTACAACCTGCTGAACGTCCCGAACTGGATCGGCCTGGAGAACTTCGCCGAGATGTTCTCCGACGACACCTGGTGGCAGTCGGTCAAGGTCACGGTGATCTACACCTTCGTCTCGGTGCCCCTCTCGCTGGCCGCGGCGCTGGGTGTCGCCATGCTCCTCAACCGGGGCGTGCGTGGCCTGCCGCTCTACCGGGCGATCTTCTACCTGCCCTCGCTGCTGGGCGGGAGCGTGGCGCTGGTGCTGCTGTGGCGCTACATCTTCGGCCTCAAAGGCATCGTCAACGCCTTCCTCGGCTTCTTCGGCATCGACAAGATCGGATGGACCTCCGACCCGGACTACGCCCTCACCACGCTGATCATCCTGCACATCTGGACGTTCGGCTCCCCGATGGTGATCTTCCTGGCCGGCCTGAAGCAGATCCCGGCGATGTACTACGAGGCCGCCGCCATCGACGGTGCGACCAGGTGGCAGCAGTTCCGCAAGATCACGCTGCCGCTGCTCAGCCCGATCATCTTCTTCAACCTGATCCAGTCGCTGATCTCCTCCTTCCAGACCTTCACGCAGGGGTTCATCTTCAGCGGCGGCAAGGGCGGGCCGGCGAACTCCACGATGTTCTACAACCTCTACCTCTACAAGCAGGGGTTCGAGCAGTTCCACATGGGCTACGCCTCGGCGATGGCCTGGATGCTGCTGATCATCATCGCGGCGTTCACCGGGCTCAACTTCCTCCTGGCCAAGCGGTGGGTGCACTATGACAACTGACGAGAGCTACATCGAGCGCATCGGCAACACCCGCCGCAAGCGTTTCACCAAACACCTGCTGCTCTGCCTGGCGAGCATCGTCATGCTCTACCCGTTGCTGTGGCTGGTGTCCAGCTCGCTCAAGCCGACCGAGATCGTCTTCAAGGACCTCTCGCTCTGGCCCGCCGAGTGGGACTTCTCCAACTACACCGAGGGCTGGACGGCCCTGCAGTTCCCCTTCGACCTCTACCTGGTCAACTCGGTCGTCATCGTCGTGCTGAGCATCCTGGGCAACCTGCTGTCGTGCTCGCTGGCCGCCTACGCCTTCGCCCGGCTCAACTTCCGTGGCCGCAAGCTCTTCTTCGCGCTGACGCTCGGCACGATGATGCTCCCCGGTCACGTGCTCCTGGTCCCGCAGTACATCGTCTTCGCCAAGATGGGCTGGCTCAACACCTACTTCCCGCTGATCGTCCCCAACTTCCTGGCCACCAGCGCCTTCTACATCTTCCTGATGGTGCAGTTCATCCGCTCGCTGCCCAAGGAGCTGGACGAGGCGGCCCGCATCGACGGCGCGGGCACGTTCCGCATCTTCTGGAGCGTGATCCTGCCGCTGTGCAAGCCCGCCTTCGCGACCACGGCGATCTTCACGTTCATCTCGACGTGGAACGAGTTCTTCAGCCCGCTGCTCTATCTGACCGAGCAGGAGCTGTACACCGTCCCGCTGGCGCTGCGGCAGTTCATCGACTCCGAGGGCCAGTCGCAGTGGGGGCAGATGTTCGCCATGTCGTTCGTCTCCCTCGCCCCGGTCATCGGCTTCTTCATCGCCGGCCAGAAGTACCTGGTCAAGGGCATCGCCACCACAGGACTGAAATGAGACGCTACGCCTTCGTCGGGACCGGCTCACGCGCCCGGATGTACCTGGACGCCCTGCTCGGCCCCTACGCCGACCTCGGCCGTCCGGTGGCCTTCTGCGACACCAACGAGGTGCGCATGGCCTACTACGACCGGGTCGTGGGCACCCCGCTGCCGCACTACGCACCTGACGACTACGACCGGGTGCTGAAGGGGTCGGACGTGGTGGTGGTCACCTCGCCCGACTCCACGCACGCCGGCTACGTCAGCCGCGCGCTGCGCGCGGGCGTGGACGTGGTCGTGGAGAAGCCCATGACCACCGACGTGGAGGGGCTGCGGCAGATCGGCTCGGCTCTGGTCGAGGGTACGGCGGAGCTGACGGTCACCTTCAACTACCGGTATTCGCCACGCAACAGTCTCATCAGGCAGCTGATCGCCACCGGCGAGATCGGCGACGTCACCTCGGTCACCTTCGAGTGGTGCCTGGACACCGTGCACGGCGCCGACTACTTCCGCCGCTGGCACCGCGACAAGTCCGCCTCCGGCGGGCTGCTCGTACACAAGGCCACCCACCACTTCGACCTGGTCAACTGGTGGCTGGACGACCGGCCCGAGATCGTCTTCGCCCGGGGCGGGCTGCGCTTCTACGGCCCGGCCAACGCCGCTCGGCGTGGCCTGGGACCGCGGCCGGACCGGGGGCCGGTCGCGGGCGACCCGTTCGCCCTGGACCTGGCCTCCGACGAGAAACTCCGCGAGCTGTACCGCGCCGGTGAACACCTCGACGGCTACATCCGCGACCGCGACGTCTTCTCCGACGGCATCACCATCGAGGACAACCTCAACGTCGTCGTCGGCTACCGAGGCGGGGCGTCGATGTCGTACAGCCTGCACGCGCACTGCCCGTGGGAGGGTTACCGGGTCGCGATCAACGGTACGGCGGGGCGCATCGAGCTCGACGTGGTGGCACGGCCCCACGTCTCCCCGACGGGCGTCTCGGCGACCATCGGCGCGGCCACGGCCAACCCGGATTCCGGTACGGCACGCGGCTCGGCCGCCCGTTGCGAGGGCGAGCCCGGCTCGGTGCTCGACCCGAGTGCCGAACCCCAGGGCTCCGGGAGCGGCCCCGCCGACAGCGGGCACCGTACCCGCGGTTCACGCCTGTTGCTGCAGCGGCACTGGGAGCCCGCCGTGGAGATCCCCATCCCGGACGGCGCGGGCGGCCACGGCGGCGGTGACGCGATGCTCCTGCACGACGTCTTCCGCGGACCCTCCGATGACCCGCTGCGGCGGCAGGCCGGGTTCGCCGAAGGGGCGGCCAGCGTGCTGGTGGGCGTGGCGGGCAACGAGTCGCTGCGCACCGGCCGCGCCGTACGGCTGGACGAGCTCGAGCCGATCCCGGGCAGGTCCGCGCGATGACGCCTGCCGTACTCGTGGCGGCACCACTCGGGGGTTACGCTCGGAACTCCCGAGTACGAGAAGGCGGCGAGATGCCTGCGGAAGTGTTGCGGCTCGACGGGCGTGAGGTCGCCACCTACGTCTGGCAGCCGGAGGCGCCCGCCTCCAGCTCGCCGCGTCCCTTCCTGCATCCGGTGCGCACGCTCGCCGGCCGTACCGTCACCGACGCCGTCCCCGACTCCCACCCGCACCAGTTCGGCATCGGCGTGGCCTACCCCGACATCGACGGGGTCAACTTCTGGGGCGGGCGCACCTTCGTCGCCGGCCACGGCCCTGCCTGGCTGGACAATCACGGCTCTCAGCGGCACGAGCGCTGGGAGCGGCGCGGCGGCGGCGAGCTGGCGCACAGCCTGCGCTGGCTCGGTCCGGACGAGCGGGTGCTGCTGCGCGAGCGGCGCGTGATCGGGTGCGAGCCGGTGTCGGACAGCGTGTGGGCGCTGTCGGTGCGCAGCAGGCTGGCCAATGTCACCGACCGGCCGCTGGAGGTGCGCAGCCCGGCCGCCAAGGGGCGGGTGGGCGCCGGGTACGGCGGTTTCTTCTGGCGCGGCCCGGCGGTGTCGGGCGCGACGGTGCTGAGCCCGGCGGGTCCTGGGGCGGAGCCGGTGCACGGGTGCAGCGCCGAATGGGTGGCGGTGGCGGGGGCCGACTGGACGATGGTGTTCGTGCCCGGCGACGCGGACACCGCCCGCGACCGGTGGTTCGTGCGGGCCCGCGACTACCTCGGCGTGTGCTCGAGCGCGGCCTGGGACGAGCCCCTGGTGCTGCAGCCGGGCGAGGAGATCGCCCGCCACGTGGTGACCCTGGTCGCCGACGGGGTGCTGAACGCCGAGTCGGCGGCCAAACTGGTGGCGGAAAGCGAACGCGGCGCGACAGGCCACGGGCTCCCCGGGGCGGATCGGCCGGTGCCCGGCGGCACACCGGGCTTACACTCGCGGCCGGTGATATGACGGCCGCCTTCCGGCTGAGCGGGCCGCGGCCGCCCGAGGGCGCCGTCCGGCAGGAGGATCTGCGCGATCTCAACCTCAAGGTCGTCTTCCAGCGCATCCTCGACGCGGGCAGTCCGATCTCGCGTACGGAGCTGGCCACCGCGACCGGGCTGACCCGGCCCACGATCACCCGCATCGCCGAGGAACTGCTGGCCGGGCGGCTCATCACGGAGAAGGGCGTCACTCACAACGGCCGCGCGGGCCGTCCCCGGATGGGCCTGACCCTGTCCGACAGGGGACCCGCCGGGCTGGGCCTGGACATCCGCGCCGACGGGCTGGCCGCCTGCGTCGTGGACCTCACCGGTACGGTGCGCCACCTGACGTTCGCGCCCATGCCGCCCACCGGACGTGACGCCGGGGCGGTGCTGGGCTCGCTGATCCGCATGGGCTGCGAGGCGATCGAGGCGGCCACGGTCAAGGAGCTGACCGTGGTCACCGCGACGCTGGCGGTGCCCGGACCGGTCGACGGCGGGGTGGTGCGCATCGCGCCCGCGCTGGGCTGGCGCGACGTCGACGCCGGAACGTTCCTGGCCGACCTGGGCGTGCCGTGCATGGTGGACAACGAGGCCAACCTGGCCGCGCTGGGCGAGCTGTATGCCGGGGACGACCCCGTGGGGAGTTTCCTGTACGTCTCGGGAGGACTCGGCATCGGCGCCGGGATCGTGCTGGACGGCAGCCTGATGCGCGGGGCACGCGGCTGGAGCGGCGAGCTGGGGCACGTGACCGTCGAGCCGGAGGGCGCCGCGTGCGCCTGCGGGTCGCGCGGCTGCCTGGAAGCCTACGCCAGCACCGGCGCCATCCTCGGCGCGCTGCCAGGAGCAACCAACGGTGTCGTCCCCGGAGCAGCCGGTGACATTTTCGAGAGGATCAACCCCGACTCCCTCATCACCACCCGCGCCGAGGCCGCCGACCCCGCCGCGCTGGCCGCGCTCGACCGGGCCGGGAGCGCGCTCGGCATCGCGCTGTCCGGTGCGGTCAACGTCCTCGACATCGACACTGTCCTGCTCGGCGGCAGTTTCGCGCTGCTGTCGTCGTGGCTGACCGACTCGGTGCGCGCCGAGATCGACCGCAGGGTGCTGACCGCCTCCTGGTCACCGGTCACCGTCCGCCCCACCCTGCTCGGCCCCGACGCGGCCGTCATCGGCGCGGCGCTCACCTCCATCGACCAGATCCGCCGCCGCCCCACCACCTGGCTGGCCCGCCAGAGCTGAACTGTCGCCCGCGCCTGTTACAAGACCCGGCAACGCCGCCAGCACCTGTTCACGCACCGTGGACAGCTGGTCGGCGGCGGCTACCTGAACGACCACATCATTCCGGCGCTCTGCGCCAAGGCCGGCATCCCCATGCGCGACTCGCGCGGCGCGCTCACCAGCCACCGCGCCCGGGCCACCATCGTCACCCAGCTCCTCAACGCTCGCGAGCCCCTCACGCTGGCCGACCTGCAGCAGTGGCTCGGTCACGACACCCCTCCAGCACCCGCCACTACGCCGCGATCCTGCAGCGCACCCTGACCGCCGCCTACAAGAAGGCCGACTACTTCGCCCGCGACGTTTGCACCATCGAGGTCCTCATAGATCGCGACAGCATCCGCAAGGCGCCGCCGCCGAAGGCAACCAACCGTGGAAGTACTACGACCTCGGCGACGGCTACTGCAGCTACGACTTCTTCGCCAAATGCCCTCACCGGCTGGCCTGCGCTCGCTGCCCCTTCTACGTCCCCAAACAGTCCCATGCTGGTCAACTCCTCGCCGTGAAGGACGGTATCGAGCAGATGCTGGAGCAACTCGATCTCACCGACGATGAACGTGAAGCCCTTGAAGGTGATCGCGCGGCCGTCGCCGCACTGGCTGAACGCCTCGCCGACGTGCCCACCCCTGCTGGTCCCACTCCCAACCAACTCGGCGCCGATAGTGCCTTCATCTCGCTCACCGATCTGCGAGCCACCCTGCCGGGAGACGGATCATGAAATCCGTCGCGCAGGACCAGCGACACATTCCCCCTCAACGCCCAGCGGCGCGAACAGATTGAGAACGGTGTTCAGGTCGCCTTCAAGGTCGCCGTTGCGGTCTGGGACCACGCGGATCGTGCAGTTGCCGGAGTACTCCACGACCTCCTTCGCCCATACGGTGCCTTCGACGTCTGCTTCGATGCGCACCACATCGCCGCAAGCTACTCCGCGGACGAAAAAGGGGATGTCGTCCAGCCTCGCCCGACCTGGAGCAACGGAAACAGCCCACAGACGCTCAGAACCGGCTGGGGGCCAGCCATCGTCATCCTGCTCAAGCTCGAACACCACACGCACGTGTGTGGTCGGAGCGCTTTCTATCACCGCAACAGGATGCCCTATGGGCACAAACCACCCCACTGGCTGTTCCGTCTCAATTGAAGCCGGCGGGATCCCCCGCTGAAACGCTGAGTCACCACAGCCAATCGTGGCGAGGCGCCGTTAGCCGGCTTCTAGAACGAAGAACAGGAAGCTTAGGAACCTCGTGCTGGTGATCTCGCGGAACTCCTCGGGGAACAGTTCGCGGGCTTCCGGCACAAACGGCGGTTCGCTGATGACGCTGATGCGAAAGCCGGCCGCGGTGAAGGCCTCGGTCATCGCGTGCAGCGGCCGGTCCCAGAAGCGCATCTGGGCGGTCTGCCCACCCATGGTCCATTCATCGATCCGGATGCGGGTCTCGAAGTACTTGGGCTTTTTCCCGGCCATGTGCTGCCAGAGGGTGATGGAGAAAGGATGGTCGACCGAGACGAGGAGTCGGCCGCCAGGCCTCAGCACGCGTCGCAGCTCGGCCAGTGTCGGTCCCCAGTCTTCCAGGTAGTGCAGCACCAGGGACGCGATGACGTCGTCGAAGGTGTCGTCGGGGAAGGGCAGTGGGCTGGCCAGGTCGGCGACCCGCAGGTCTGCGTCGGTGCCCAGCCGCTGTCGGGCCATCTGCAGCATCCCGGCGCTCGCGTCGATGCCGGTGACGATGGCGCCTCGATCGCGCAGTTCGGCGAACAGGGGGCCTGAGCCGCAGCCGGCGTCGAGGATGCGCCGGCCGGTCACGTTCCCGGCGAGCTCCAGCATCGCGGGACGCTCGTAGTACGCGTTCAGGAGGCTGGTCTCGTTCTCGGCCGTGTACCCCTCGGCGATCATGTCGTAGGCGTTGCATTCGGACGAATGCGCGGTCTTGACATGGTTCTCGGGCATAGTCGTCATACGGGCCATTTTGGCCCACCCGTCACGGGCTGCGCAGGCATACGGCCCCTACGGCGATCTTGCGTCCAGTCTACTGAGAAACTGTCGAATGCGTCAGATCAGCTGAGACTGTGTCGGCTCAGTTGGGACGGGACACTGGCGATCGGATCGCGCGGCAGCCCGACACGAAGATCGTTATCTCATATTCGCAATAACGTGCCATTTGCAGGCGTTGTCGGTCACGTACCTGATCGCGTCGATGATGTCGCGGCGGTGGTGCCTTTCCGGCCGCCCGCCCGCGCGCGTCTGGCAGGCGGGCACCGGCAAGAGAGGCTCGATCAGGGACCACTCCTCATCGCTGGTGTCGGACGGATCAAGGCGCGGGCGCATCGGCTCACGCTCGCCCGGCCTTGTTGAGCAGGATCAGCCCCGCTTGCACCACGTTGAGCCGGCCCAGCACCAGGTTGACCCACTCCTCCTCCGGCCGGGCGGCCGCGTGCGGTGCGACCGTCGCCGACCGGAGCCGGCTGATCCGGGTCAGCTCGGTTCGCACCCGTGAGCGCTCGTGGGCGATCCAGCCATCGGGTTGGGAGGAGAAGCGGTAGCCGTCGCGCGGCGCCCAGATCAGCGGGGTCAAGTGGGCCATTGCCGAGACCTCCCGGAGGTAGAGGATGCCCTAGCGGACTTGATAGAGGCTCAGTTCGGTGGCGGCGACCAGTTGCCGGGCGGTCAGGCCCTCGTCCAGGCTCACGTCGCCGGACTCGACGGCCGTCTCCAGCCAGTCGGCGATCGCGCGTACCAGGCCGAGGTTGCGTGCCACGATGGTCTTCTCCTCGGCGGTGCAGGCGTGCCGCGCAGCGTCGGCAGCACCCGGCCGACCGCGGCCACGAACACCGAGCATGCGCCGACCAGCTCGATGAAATCGCGGCTGCGCTCGATCCGGGGCAGTGCCGGGGTGCGCTCCCGGACCGCCTCGCCGGCCTGCCGGGCCTGGTCGACCTGCGCCCGGTTGACCAGATGCCGGGCGGTGGCGTCGGTCATCGCCTTGAAGGCGACCTCCGGACGGCGCAGCAGATCGGTCGCCACGGTGGCGGCGACCTGCTCATCGCGGGCCAGGTCGTGGATGCGCTCCACCTTCTGCTGCACCGAGGAGGTGTCGGCGAACGTCTGGTCGACGGCCTACTTGGCGGCCGTGTCGGTCCACCGGTGCGTCTTGGGGCGCTGGTCCAGCGGCGGCTTAGTGATGCGCTCCCACCGCTCCTCATCGTCACGGAGCGAGGCCAGCGTCTTGTGAATGGTGTACGGCACCCCGTGCCGGCGGTGCTGGGCCGACCAGCGGTAAGTCTCCAGCGTCTTTACCGAAATGGCAAGATCGTCGGCGAACAGCTGCAGTGGTTCCAAGACGCCGAACAGCGCCTCGCCCCGGTCCGGGTGCGTGCCGCCGTGCGGCTACATCGGCTCGATTTCCAGCGCCAGGTCACCGAGCTCGAACTGGGAACGAGTCTGGAGTTCAACCAGCTCCCGGCCGCGAGTGATGATCTGTTCGTACCGCTCTTGGCTGGCGTGACCGATCATGGTCGCACGCGACGTACGGGACAACGGCGGGATGCGGACCACCAACACCAAGCGTTCTATTGATCATCTCTAGTGACAATCCCTGGCAAACAAGGTCTGCGGATGTCGTCGCGATGATGCCGCGCTGTGCCCGCCACGATGACACATCGCTAGCCGGCGCCACGCTCACCGAGGCCGACCTCGCCGCCATCAGGGAGATTCTTCCCCGCTGCGGCTCGGCACCCCCGGGCACAGGACTGCCACCAGCCCCCGAAGCCACACGGCCGGGACCGTTCGAACTCTCACTGCCGCGGGTCGCGGTCGTCGAGCGGGACGCCTGTGTGGCTCTCCAGGACGTGAATGAGGTCAGCCTGGAACTCTTCGTCCTGCGCTGCCGGGTGCGGTGTCTGCACCTGCTGGTGGTACCAGTAGCCGCCGGTGCTCGGGGTCACGTCAGGGTGGGTGGCGAGCCGCACCTGTGTCTGGTGCCCTGCGGTCAGGTCATCCGGTGCGCCGGGACCGCCCATACGGGTGGGGACCCACCCGGGATCGACCGCATGGCTGGAAGTTCCTTCCCACCGGGACGCGATGGCGAGCGCGAGGGTGGTGACCCACAGTTTGCTGTCGCTGTAGGAAGCGGTGCCATCGGTCAGCCGTCGCAGGTCGGTGGAGCCGCTTCGGTGCATGGAGCTGCTGAGGTAGATGAGCCTGGCCGGTTTGTCCATCAGGGCCGTCAGCACGTAGGGCGCGACGGTGTTGACGATCCCCGCTTCAGGAGATTGCATGGTGCCGGCGTTGTGAATGATGGCGTCGAAGCGGCCCAACCTGGAAGCTTGCCGGGCAACGCCGCGGATCTCGTCCAGCTTGGCGAGATCCCCCACGACGACGCCTTTCCACCTGGCGGTGTCGTCCGCGTCGGTGAGACGGGCCCGGTTGCGGACGTGAACGACCACGTCATGCCCCTCATCGGCCAACGCGTTCGCCGTGTTGTACCCGAGCCCGCCGGATGCTCCGGTGACCAGAATCAGCGCCATGTCAGTCCTCTCGCTTCTATGTGGCAAGCCTCTGGGATCATCAAGGTCCCAGAGGGAGTCGCTCGTCAGGCATGCCATACCCCTTGGTGAAGAACGTCTTCAGCCTGTCGAACGGGATCAGGTCCGACTTGTCGTACGGTCTACGTCGCCGGTGTTCAGGGCGGCGTAGAACTCCTTCGGCTCGGCCGCGAGCTCGTAAGGCGTCCTCGGAGAGGCACCGCGAGCGAGCCGCTCTCCCACGACGAACAGGATGGGCCGCGGCGAGATCGACGACCGGGACCGCCGCCACGGAGCCGTACTCGCCGAACACCGTGTCTCCAGCGCACGGGCCGCGATCGCCGTCGGGCGGGTAGCCGACGACGTACGAGCCCGCGAACGCCGCGGCCACCAGGGTCGCGTGGAGTCTCGTCTTGGCCGAGATGGTGCTGGCGGCCGTCGGCTGCCCAGGGCTATCTGTGACCAGGACGGCCCCGGGACCCGCCCATTCAGCCGGTCACTCGCCCGGCCTCTCCTTGGCTAGGGCTTCGCGCACGGCTGGGACGATCTCTGTAGCTCAACGGTCGAGAGCGGTCAGGTTCTGCATGACGCCGTCGGTTCGATGAACATGAAGCCGGATGCGCCGTGCTCCAGCACGGCCCCGGTCAACTCCTCTACCCACTGCGTCATCGACCCGCCGACCCAGCGGCCGTCACGGTCACGTGCGGCGGGCCAGCGGACGGTCGGTAATGCGGCCGGGGAAGTTGTAGATCGTGCGGATCTCGCTCGGATCGCGACCGATGGACGCCGCGGCCTCGTCGATGACCGCCCGGAACGTGCGGTACCGCTCGCTGAACCAGTCCGCGGTGAGGGGAGGCAGCCGGCCGTCTGCCACGCGGCCGGTCGCGACCAGGGATTTCGGGCCGCTCGACCGGTGCAGACGAGTGGCGCGGCCACGGGCGCGGGGTCGATCTGGTTCACCGGGTAGTGCGTGACCGGCGAGCCGCCCCCGCACAGCTTCTTGATCAGAACGATCGCTTCCTCGAAGGCGTTGACGGCGTCGCCGGGCGAAAGACGCGTGACGCCCATACAACGCGCATCGGCCGCATCAGGCTCGCATGCGTACGAGTTTTGACGCGCTACACGGTCGGGCGACGTCGGCCCGCACTTCTTCGCCGGGCCATCGCCGAGGGTGTCGGGGTTACCTTCACCCTCGACGCGATCTTCAACCGGGACGAGGACATCGTGCCCATGCACGCCGCCGAATCGCCATGCGACCGGTCGAGGCACCCTTCGGCGTGGTGGTCACCACCAACTCCGGCTGCTCCTAAAGAAACCCGCGGCCACAAGATCGCTAGGTGCTTGGCAGCGCCAGGCGGACGGTGAAGGTCGCCCCATGGCCCCTCGGAACTGGCTGTAATGTCGCCGCCGTGGGTGCGGGTGATGCCGCGCGCGATGGTCAGGCCGATGCCGCTGCCGCCCGCAGGGGCCGGGCGCCCAGGGTGCTCGACGCGTTCGAACCGGGTGAAGATCCGGGTGAGGTCGTGGGCGGCGATGCCGAGCCCGTCGTCCTGGACGGTGATCTCCACGTGCGGGGCCGGGCCGTCGCCGGTGCGCACGGTGACCGACACCCGGTCGCCGGGATCGCAGGCACGCAGGGCGTTGCCCAGGAGGTTGACCAGCACCTGGGCGATGCGGCCGGAATCGAGCAGGGCTTTGACCGGCGGGCCGGGGGTCATGGCGAGCGTGACCTGGCCGTCGTCGAACTGGGGACGCAACTTTTCGACGGTGGTCCGCGTCAGGGCCGTCACGTCGGTGAGCGAGTGTTGCAGGCTGGACGCGCCCTCCTCGGCCCGGGAGAGGTTGGACAGGTCGTCGGTGAGGCGGCGCAGCCGGGTGAGATCGTCGGTGAGGGAGGCGAACATGGCGTCTTCGGGGGTGAAGATGCCGTCGGCCATGCCTTCGATCTGGCCGTTGAGGATGGTGATCGGGGTGCGCATCTCGTGGGCGATCTCCGAGACCAGGCGGGCGCGGCGTCGCTCGATGTCGGCGAGTGCGGTGGCCAGCCGGTTGACGTCATCACCGGCGAGGTCTACACCGCCGGCGGGGGCCAGGTGGCCCGGTTCTTCACCGGCAGGACCCAGGGCTACTACAACCCGTCGCTGTCCATCGAGGATGTCCGGGATCACCTGACGGAGATCCGCGACGAGACCGGCTACACGATCCCGGCCGGTGCCACCGAGGAGATCACGCAACTGCTGCGGACCGTCGCGGCCGGCCGCAAGCCGTGACGAAGTAGGAAGGGCGTTCCCGGCAGGCCGGTCACGCACGCCTGGCCCGCCGGGAGCGGCTCGTGCGCTCATGGCAGGCGGCTCGTCTGGTGAGCCGGCAACCCTGCATGTCCGAACAGAGGCACCGCGAAGAACTCCGCATGACCGAACGAGCTGAGGACGTGTTCTCATGAACGTCACGACCGACCACGCAGAGCCGCCCGAAACGCTCCCGTCGAGGGGCGCCGGCGCGCGAAGCCCACGCTCGTGTTCGGCTCCCTGGCACTGGCCGGGATGGTGTTCGCGATGCTGCAGGCGCTCGTCGGCCCGGCCCTGCCCGTCATCGGCGGGAAGTTCAACGCCTCGACCGCGGACATCAGCTGGGTCGTGACCGCCTACCTGCTGGCCGCCGCCGTCGCCACGCCGGTCGCGGGGCGGCTCGGCGACATGTTCGGCCGGCGCCGGGTGCTGCTCGTCGTCCTCGGCACGCTCGCTGCCGGGACCCTGGTCGCCGCGCTCGCCGGTAACCTCGCCGTCCTGGTGACCGGCCGGGTCCTGCAAGGAGTCGGGGGCGGCCGCTGGCGTTCGGCATCGTCCGGGACGAGCTGCCGCGCGAGCGGGTCGGAGTCGCTGTCGGCCTTTTGTCCGCGTTGCTCGGGGCCGGCGCAGGTCTCGGCACCGTGCTGGCCGGGCCGATCGTGGCCAAGCTGGACTGGCACTGGCTGTTCTGGTTCCCGCTGATGGCGATCGCGCTCGCCGCCGCGGGCGTCGTGTCCGGCATCCCGGAATCCCCGGTACGCGGCCGCATCGACGTGCCCGGCACGCTGCTGCTGTCGGCGGGCCTGGTCTGCCTGCTGCTGGCGCTCAGCAAGGGCGGCGGCTGGGGCTGGCCAGTGGCCTGACGCTGGGCCTGTTCGGCGGCGCGGCGACAGCCCTCATCGCATGGGTCGTGGTGGAGCTGCGGGTTCGTGAGCCGCTGGTGGACCTGCGCATGCTCGCCAACCGGGGCGTGTGGACGACCAACATCGCCGCTCTCGCTTTCGGGGTGGCCACGTTCGGCTCGGTCCTGCTGGTGCCGGTCCTGCTCCAGCTGCCGGCCGCGACCGGGTACGGCCTGGGCAGGTCTGTCAGCGAATCCGGTCTGTTCCTGCTACCGGCGACCGTGGCGATGATCGTGTTCGCGCCGCTGTCGGGTGCGCTGGACCGGCACTTCGGGGCCAAACCCCCCTTGGTACTGGGCATCCTCATGACGACGGCGTCGTACGTGCTGCTCGCCGTCGCCCACAGCGCGGCATGGCAGGTGCTGACCGCGGTCTCCCTGATGGGGATCGGACTCGGCCTGGCGTCCGCCGCCATGACCAACGCGATCCTCGCCACCGTGCCGTCATCCCAGACCAGCGCGGCCACCAGCATCAACACCCTCGCCCGCACCATCGGCGGCAGCATCGGCACCGCCGTCCTCGCCGCGATCCTGTCCGCCGGCGCCACCACCGAACACATCCCGTCCGAGGCCGGGTTCACCATCAGCTTCTGGATCTGCGCGGGCACGCTAGTCGTCGCCTTCGTCGCCGCCCTCCTGCTCCCCACTCGCAGGCGCCGTGACATCGAATCAACACACTGACGCCTTGGAGCTGGCACACCGTGGACGGCGCGATCGCGAAGCTGAGTGCGGTGAGCTTTCCGTGCACGCGCCGGCGTCGGCGCCGGTGACGATGGCGACCCGGCCGTCGAATCGAAGGCCGGCTATGGCTACTCCCAGGTGACCGGCAGTTCGTGGACGCCGTAGATGCTCATGTCGCCTCGGAACCGGATCTCCTCCAGCGGCACGGCCAGCCGCAGGGTGGGCAGGCGGCGCAGCAGCGTGGGCAGCGCGATCTCCAGTTCGGCGCGGGCGAGTGTCTGGCCGAGGCACTGGTGCACGCCGTAGCCGAAGGCCATGTGGCCTCTGGAGTTGCGGTCGATGTCGAGCGTGTCGGGGTTGTCGAGGAAGGCCGGGTCGCGGTTGGCGGCGGGGAGGTTCATGATCAGCACTTCGCCCGCGCGAACGAGCGTGCCGCCGATCTCGATGTCCTCTTTGGCCACCCGGGCGACGAGGCTGTGCACGATCGTCAGGTACCGCAGCAGTTCTTCGACCGCGCTCGCGATCACCTTGGGGTCGTCGGTGTCGCGGAGGCGGGCCAGGGTGTCCGGGTTCTCCAGCAGGGCCAGGGTGCCGAGGCCGATCATGTTGGCGGTGGTCTCGTGGCCCGCGCTGAGCAGGATGAAGCTGTTCATCGCGATCGTCTCGCGGGTCAACTCCCCGGTCGGGAGGTACTCCTGGATGAGGCGGCTGATCAGGGCATCGTCGGGCTCGGTTTCCTTGCGGGCCACGAGCTCGTACAGGTAGCCGAAGATCTTGCCGTTGGCCTGCTGCTTCTCCTCCTCGGTGGCGGTCCGGCTCATCAGGACACCGGTGATCTCCTGGAAGAAGCCGTGGTCGGAGTACGGGACGCCGAGCAGCAGGGAGATCACCAGCGACGGGATCGGCAGTGCGTAGGCCTGGACCAGGTCCGCGGTGCTGCCGCCGGCGACCATCGTGTCGATGAACTCGTTCGCCATCTTCTCGATCTCCGGGCGCAGCGCGTTGACCCGCTTGACCGTGAAGTCCTTGGTCAGCATCCGCCGCAGCACGGCGTGCTCCGGGTCGTCCATCCGGGGAAAGACCTTGGGCATGGTGTCGCCGTGGTGTTCCGCGCTGCCCTGCTGCGCGGCGACCTCCGCGCTGATCCGCGGGTCGGTCATCGCCGCCTTGATGTCCTCGTACCGGCTCACCGCCCAGACCGTGTGGCCTTGCCAGTTCACCCGCCGCAAACCGCCCGTCGCACGCCACTGCGTGTACTCGGGGGCGGGGTCGAAGGGGCAGCGAGAGTCCCGGTCGCCTGGGAAGACCGGAAGCTCGATGTCAGGGGTGGTCATGAAATCCTCCTGGAGAGTTGGGCGGCGTGGCGACCGCCTCGTCGTGCTCGGCGGCGTTGGCGCAGTGCTCGACCCGCATGTCCGTGTCGAACAAGGGGTTGTGCCGGCGGGCCACGTCACCGACCCGGACACGTCAGGTGCGGCGGCGCAGCACTTGTCACACACAAGGACGGTCAGGCCACTGTTGGGCACGGAACCGATGGCCAGGAGTACCTCGTCGGCCATCCGGACACCGGTGCCGGTGATGGCGGCGCCCCGTGCCGTGGTGGAGGTGGGTCAGTAACCGGCCGGCCTTCTCGACGACGGCGAGCGCCAACAGGACCGGCAGCGTCACCTCGACCCCTGAGATCGCGGGCGGTGGCGGCGACTTCCGCGCCGACGATGCCGGTCGCGGACACGCCCAGGCGCAGCTCCAGTCTGAGATCGTCGATGACGGCGGCCGTCCGCAGGGCCGGCCGGCCCGCCTCCTGCTGCCCGGCCAGCGGCGGCCGGTCGTTGGGAAGCTCCGGCTCGTCGCCGACGAGCATGATCAGGCTCCGGCATCCCGTCCTGCGCAGCGCCTCCACCGTGGCCGGACCGCCCGCTGACGCACCGACGATCACCACCCGGTTCATGACTCGGCCAGGTGGATGGCCGCAGCCGGGCACACCATGGCCGCTTCGCGGACGGCGTCGTGGTGCTCCGGTGCGGGCGTCTCGTCGAGGAGGACCACGACGCCGTCCTCCTCGCGCTGATCGAAGACCTCCGGCGCGAGCAACACGCACTGGCCTGCGGCAACGCACCTGTCGGTTTCGACGGTCACCTTCATCGGATCTCCTCGCACGACAAGATCTTGCATGTGACTGCAAATTCCCTTGAGGCGAAGCTAGCACAAGTTGCACTCGACTGCAGATTGCTACTCTGTTGTGATGGTCACCGACACCGAGCGCCGCTTGCGCGCTGACGCGGCGCGCAACGCCGAGCGCATCCTGCGCACCGCCCGCGCGGCCTTCGCCGACCTTGGCCCGGATGCGCCGCTCGAGGAGATCGCCCGCCGCGCCGACGTGCGCATCAGGACGCTGTACAACCATTTCCCCAACAAGGCGGACCTGGTCCGGGCCGCCCTCGACCAGAGCATCAGGGAGGACCTCGCACCTGCCGCCGAACGGGCACTCGCCGACGACGACCCACTGCACGGGCTCCTCAGCCTGATCGAAGCCGCGATGGGCCTGGCGGCACGCGAGCTGAACACCCTGGCCGCCGCACGCAACGCCGGCACCCTGACCGCAGAGGTCTACACCCCGTTCTACGAGTCGCTGACCCTGCTCGCCCGACGCGCACAGGACGCCGGCCTGCTCCGCGCCGACCTCGCTGCCGACGACCTGCCCAGGATCATGGCCATGCTGACCAGCACGCTATGGACCATGGACCCCGGCACCGACGGCTGGCGTCGCTACCTGGCGCTCGTGTTCGAGGGTCTGACCCCCGCTGCGGCCAACCCACTGCCTTCGCCGGTCACCCTGTTGAAGCAACAACGAACGGGCGACTGGTCACTCTGATCTCGGGACGGCTCCGACCTGACCTAAAGCAGACGGGTGCATTCCGCATGGCAGGAGGAGTTTCCGCCATGCCGAAGCTGCTGTTCGCGCGGGCCGCGCACGGCCCAGTCGCGGGCACTGGTCAGCGGGTCACCATCGATGGTGGCGGGCCGGAGGAGCACGGCGCCGCGCCCCGATCACCATGCACCGCGTCAGAACGCAGCCACGATGGCTGTGACCTGCGGGTGTTCGGCCGGCTGATGTCGCTGGTCCGCGGTCAGGCGTCGTAGGACGCGGAGATCATGGCGTTGCGTCGTGATGGACCTCGGCGAGCGGCGGCGGCTGCGGACAGGACCGATCGCTGGAGGAGGACATCGAGGAAGCGTTCGAGGACCTGCCCGTCGAGTGAGCCGGAGATCGGCGATGACGGAATGACAGGGCGGAGACAGAAGGACGCGAGATCCCTTGAGTACCGTGACGGGCGAAGTGTTCAGCCTCCGGCCGGGGCGCGGCATCAAGGTTCACCCTGATTGCAGGGTTCTCGAAGGGATGTCCATGCGCAAGCTCATCCAAGCCGGCGTCCTCGCCGCCGCCTTAGGAACCGCCGTCGCCCTCGCTCCTGGAACCGCTCAGGCAGCGCAGCCGACCGCTCCGTCCGAGTGGCGCTTTGAAACTTACAGCAGCAACCTCTTCTGCGGTGTGGCTCTGGCGGCCAAACGCGCGGCGGGCTATCAGACGGATCCTCCCACAGGAGGCTGCTGGTACAGCAACACCCCGTACTGGTACTACTGGTACTGCTATCCCCAGGGTGCGGCATGCCCCTGGGTGGCCTCGCGCGAGCCCTGACCTGGCCGCGTGTTCGCTCCCGGCCAGGCGAGCGGGAGCGAACACGCCTGCCGGCCATGATGGGCCGTCGGACGGCTCCGGCCGGACCAGAAGCGCGGTCGTGTGCCGGGAGCTGATCCCGGCCAGGGAGCGTGTTCGCGTTCCTGTCGCGCCGTCCGCTGTGGCCTGACCGCCGCGATCGAGGCCGCCGCCGATTTCGGCCGGATCGGAGTCCTGTCCTACAGCCCCGCCCCGCCTGGGACCACAGCGCCGGCTGCCACCACCGCGCTGGAGACCATGACCAACTGATCATCGGCGCGCTCACCGTCGTCGCGGTGGTCCTGCCTGCCATGCGCAGGGCCGGCGACGGGGCGCTGTTGTTCACCACCGGCACCTTGGCGATCCCGAGACCATCGTGGGCGACGCAGGAATGGGTGTAGCGCTGCCGACCTTTCACCCGCTCGCGTTCAGGCGAGCGTGACCTCGACGGGAAGCTCCTTGATGCCGTTCACGAAGTTGGAGCGCACCCGCGGCACCTCGCCGGTGACGCGGATGTCGGCGATGCGGGGGATGAGCTCCTCGAACATGATGCGGATCTCGGTTCTGGCCAGGAGGTTGCCCAGGCACAGGTGCGGGCTGCTCTTGCCGAAGGTGACGTGGTCGTTGTCCGTACGGGTGACGTCGAAGGCGTACGGGTCGGCGAAGACCTTCTCGTCGCGGTTGCCGGAGGCGTACCACATGACGACCTTGTCGCCCTCCTTGATCCGCTTGCCGCCCAGCTCCACGTCCCGGGTGGCGGTGCGGCGGAAGTGGTAGACCGGCGAGGCCCAGCGCAGGAACTCCTCGACCGCCCCGGGGATGAGAGAGGGGTCGCGGCGCAGGAGGTCGAGCTGGTCGGGATGCTCGGTGAGGGCGAGCATGGCGTGTGAGATGGCGTGCCGGGTGGTCTCGTTGCCGGCGACCACGAGCAGCAGGAAATAGTTGTCGAAGTCCTGCTCCGACAGGGGGACGCCGTCGCGCGGCGTCTCGTTGACGAGCTTGGAGACCAGGTCGGTGCCCGTGCCGCCGCGTCGCTGACGGGCGAGCTCCCGGCCGTAGGCGAAGACCTCCAGGGAGGCGGGGGAGCGGAAGGGCAGGTGCTTGTACTGCTCGCTCTCCTCGCTGCCCAGCAGCACGTCGGCGTAGTCGGGGTCGGTGTTGCCGATGATGCGGTTGCCCCACTCGATGAGCTGCTTGGTGTCGCCGTCGGGGACGTCGAGCAGGCGGGCCAGCACGTTGATGGGGAAGTCGGCGGAGACCTCGGTGACGAAGTCGAAGGAGCCCTTGGCGAGCGCCGCGTCGAGGGTGGTGGCGGTCAGGCCGCGCAGGAAGTCGGTGTACCGGCCGATGACGGAGGCGCCGAACTGGCGCTGGAGCAGGCCGCGCAGGGCGCGGTGGCGTACGCCGTCCAGTTCCAGGATGGAGGCGCGGATCTTGATCTGGTCGTCGTCGACCTCCTCCAGGTTGACGAACTTGGTGGAGGTGAAGGTCTCGGCGTCGCGGTCGACGCGGGCGATGTCCTCGTGGCGGGTGACGGCCCAGAACCCGGCGTTCGGGGCGGGCTCCGGCTGCCAGTGGACGGGGTCCTCGTGGCGCAGGGTGTGGAACATGCGCCACGGGGTGATCCCGTCGGTGAAGTTGCCGGGGTCGGCCAGGTCCACCTGGTCCAGCGGGAGGGGGTCGGGGATCACGGTGTTCCTCACAGGTGGTAGGCGTACTCGGTGAACTCCCAGTCGGTGACGTGCCGGTGGAAGCGTTCGATCTCGTTGCGCTTGTAGGTCAGGTAGGCGGTGGCGAAGCCCTTGCCGAGCAGGTCGGTCAGCTCGGCGTCGGCCTCGAAGGCGTCGAGCGCGTCGGCGAGCGTCGTCGGCAGGACGGCGGCGCGGGAGGTGTCGTAGCCGTAGCCCTCCAGCGGAGGGGGAGGCTCCTGGCCGGCCCGGATGCCCAGCAGGGCGGCGGCGATGGTGCCCGCCAGCAACAGGTGCGGGTTGGCGCTGGCGTCGCCCAGGCGCAGCTCGAAGCGGGCACCGGCGCCGCGCTCGGGCGGGACGCGCACCATGGCGCTGCGGTTGTCCAGGCCCCAGTCGATCAGCCAGGGGGCGAGCGTGTCGGGACCGAAGCGCTTGTAGGAGTTGATCGTCGGGTTGGCCAGCGCTGCCAGGGCGGGGGCGTGGGCCAGGACGCCGGCGATGCCGTGCCGGGCGGTCGCGGACAGCCCGTACGGCGCCGACGGGTCGTCGAAGCAGTTCCGCTCGTCGTCGCCGCTCACGCAGGACAGGTGCAGGTGGAACCCGGAGCCGCCCTCGTCGTTGAACGGCTTGGCCATGAACGTCGCCAGCCGTCCCTCCACGCGGGCCAGCTCCTTGATCGCCGACTTGAACAGGAAGGTCCGGTCGGCGGCGTCCAGGGCGGCGGAGTGGATGAGGTTGATCTCGAACTGGCCGCTGCTGAACTCATGGTTGCCCATGCTCACCCCGATGCCCAGATCGCGCAGGTGGCGCAGCGTGCGCAGGAGGTGGCGATCCGGGTCGCCGCGCCGCCCGGCGGTGTAGACGTTGCCGGGGGCCTCCGCGTAGCGCCGCCAGCCGGACGGCGCGCCCGGGTCCGGCTCGCACAGGAAGTACTCCAGCTCGGGGCCGACCACAGGGTCGAGTCCGTGCTCGGCGCAGCGGTCGAGTACGTTCCGGAGCAGATCACGCGGCGACTCGGGGACCACGTCCCCGGTCGCGGGATCGATCACCTCGCCGAGGCACCAGGCGACGCCGGGTTCCCAGGGCAGCGGCGTGAGGGTGGAGAGGTCCGGCCGCACCGCGATGTCGGGCAGTCCGGCGTCGAGGCCGCCCGCCACCGGCACCACGTCGCCCTGCGGGCTGGTGTGGTAGACGGCGCGGCAGAAGGCGAGCCCGTGCTCGCACGCGCCCTCCAGGTGATCGACCAGGACATCCCTGGCCCGGTCGGTGCCGATGAGGTCGGGGTAGACCACGCGGACCACGTCGACGTCCCGAGCGGCCAGGCGGGCCAGCTGCTCGTGGCTGGGTGGGTTGTCGTGATCGTTCATGGATGTCCCCTCGGATGGGCGGAGGCGGGGCTTCATTTCGTTTGAAGCCAAACGATAGGTTTCGCCGGCCTGTGCCGCAATAGGTCAGTCTCTTAATTTTGTGCATCCATGCCTCTTGACCTGCTCCCGGGCCTCTTCCTATGTTGTTTGGACCCAAACGAGTTAGGAGGTGCGGCTCATGAAGGTCGTCGTCGACCTGAACAAGTGCCAAGACCACGGGCAGTGCGTGTTCGCCGCTCCCGACGTCTTCCAGCTGGACGAGGCCGGGCACCTGGCGTACGTCGCCGACCCGGACGAGTCGCTGCGCGCCGACGTCGAGGACGCCGCGGACGTCTGCCCGCTGCAGGCCATCACCATCGAGGACTGACGTGTCTCCTCGCGTTGTCGTCGCCGGAGCCTCGCTGGGCGGTCTGCGCGCGGCCGAGCAGCTGCGCGCGGCGGGCTGGTCAGGGCCGATCACCGTGATCGGCGACGAGCCGCACATGCCCTACAACCGGCCGCCCCTCTCCAAGGAGGTCCTGGCCGGCAAGGAGACGTTCGAGTCGCTGGCCTTCCGGCCCCGCGCCGGCGTCGCCGACGTCGAGTGGACCCTCGGCACTTCTGTGACCTCCGCGGACCTGCGCCGCCGGCTCGTGGGTCTGGCCGACGGGACCGAGCTGTCCTTCGACGGCCTGGTCGTCGCCACCGGCGCGCGCCCCCGGCGGCTACGCTGCCCGGGCCCGCCGAAGGGGCGCTACGCCGTGCGGACCGTGGACGACGCCCGCGCGCTGCGCGCGGAGCTGGCCCGCCCCGGCGCGCGCGTCGTCGTGGTCGGCGCCGGGTTCATCGGCTGCGAGGTCGCCGCCACCGCCGTCGCCCTCGGCGCGGCCGAGGTGACCGTGGCCGACCCCGAGCCGCTGCCCATGCTCCGCCCCCTCGGCGAGCTGCCGGCCCGCGAGCTGCTGCGCCGCCACGAGGAACGCGGCGTACGCTTCGCCCTCGGCACCGCCGTGACCGCCTTCGAGGGCCGGGACCGGGTGACCGGCGTGATGCTGGGGGACGGACGGCGGCTGGACGCCGACGTGGTGGTCGAGGCGGTCGGGTCCATCCCCAACACCGAATGGCTGGACGGCAACGGCCTGGACCTCGCCGACGGCGTACGCACCGACGAACTGCTGCGCGCGGGCGGCCTGCCGCACGTCGTGGCGGTCGGCGACGTCGCCCGCTTTCCCAACGCCCGCTACGACGGCGTGCCCCGCCGGATCGAGCACTGGTCGATGCCCGCCGACACCGCCAAACGCGCCGCGAAGACCCTGGCCGCGCACCTCGCCGGCGCCGAGCCGGACCCCGAGCCGTTCGCGCCCCTGCCCACCTTCTGGAGCGACCAGCACGACTTCCGCCTGCAGTCCTTCGGCGCCCCGGCGCTCGGCCTGGACGACGCCCGCGTCCTGGAGGGCGGGCCGGGCGGGGACCTGGTCGCCGGCTACCACCGCTCAGGACGGCTGGTCGGCGTCGTCGCCCTCGGCGGCCCCGCCGCCACGGCCGCGGCCGCCCGCTACCGCTCCGCTCTGCTCAAGCAGCCCGCTCTCATCGCCTAGAGGAATCGCATGACCTTCTGGTATCCGCACACGGCCACCGGCCGGTCCTCCTTGATCCCCCCGCCACCGTGGCACTACTCCGGTGACCTGCTCACCATCGAGTACCGCACGGACCCGGCCCGAGTCAGGGAATTGCTGCCCGAGCCGCTGGAGCTCGCCCCCGAGGACCCCGGCGCGGTCGCGCTCATCTGGGCCGACTGGCAGTCCTGCTCGGCATCCGGGGAGGAGCTGCTCGACCCGGTCCGCGCCCAGTACAAGGAGGCGTTCGCGGTCGTGCGCTGCTCCTACCAGGGCCGCACGTACTCCCGCTGCGTCTACATCTGGGTGGACAAGGACTTCGCCATCGCCCGCGGCATCCACCAGGGCTATCCGAAGAAGCTCGGCTCCATCCACCTCACCCGCCCGCACCCGTACGGTCCGGCACCGCGCATCGAGGCCGGCGCCCGCTTCGGCGCCACGCTTGCCGCCGCCGACCGCAGGCTCGCCCAAGCAGTGGTGAGGCTGCGCGAGCCCGCCGAGAGCAACGGCTTCGTCAACGGCCACCCGATGGCGCACCACCGCCGGCTGCCCTCGATCGAGAAGGACGGCGGGCTCGCGCTCGACGAGCTGATCGCCTCGGGTGCGGCGGCGTTCGAGGGCGGGACGCCGTGGCGCGGCGAGGCCGACCTGGAGCTGTTCGAGGCCCCCACCGAAGAACTGGCGCGGCTGGAGATCCGCGAGCCCATCGGCGCCTATTACCGCCAGGTCGGCGTCGTCTGGGACGGCGGCACGCTGCTCGAAGCAAAGGAACGCGCATGACCACGCACATCGCGACCGTCGCCGGCATCGCCGTCGACACCCGGCACTGGATCGGCGGCGCCCGCGTCGCCTCCGCCACGACCTTCACCGACGAGTCGCCGATCGACGGCCGAGTGCTGGCCGAGATCGCCCGCGGCGGTCAGGTCGAGGCCGACGCCGCCGTGGCCGCGGCCCGGGAGGCCTTCCCGGGCTGGGCCGCCACGCCACGGCAAGAGCGCGCCGCCCTGCTGCGGGCCGTGGCCGAGGGCGTCGAGAAACGCCTGGAGGACCTGGCGATCATCGAGACCACCGACAACGGCGCGCTGCTGCGCTCCCACCGGCGCGGCGTGATGCCGCGCGTCGCCCACAACTTCCGCTTCTTCGCCGACTGGCTGGACGGCCTCGGCCACGACGACTTCGACACCCGCGGCCACACCAACCACGTCTCCTGGGACCCGGCCGGGCCGTGCGTGCTGATCACGCCGTGGAACGCGCCGCTGATGCTCGCCACCTGGAAGGTCGCCCCCGCGCTGGCCGCAGGCAACACGGTGGTGCTCAAGCCCGCCGAATGGTCGCCGCTCACCGCCTCGCTGCTGGCCGACATCGCGGCCGAGGCCGGGCTGCCCGCCGGAGTGCTCAACGTCGTCCAGGGGTACGGTGCCGAAGCCGGGGCCGCGCTCGTGGCCCACCCGGACGTACGCCGCATCAGCTTCACCGGCTCGGTGCCCACCGCCCGCCGCATCGCCCAGGCCGCCGCCGCCAACCTCGTCCCCGCCAGCTTCGAGCTGGGCGGCAAGTCGCCACTGCTGGTCTTCGCCGACGCCGACCTCGACCTGGCCGTGGACCTGGCCGTCGAGCAGTACGACAACGCCGGCCAGGTGTGCCTGGCCGCCACCCGCCTGCTGGTGGAGTCCTCGATCGCCGAGGAGTTCACCCGCCGCTTCACCGCCAGGGCGCAGGCCCTGGTCCAGGGCGACCCGCGCGACGAGGCCACCGACCTCGGCCCCAACATCCACCCCCGCCAGCTCGACAAGATCGACGGGTTCGTCCAGCGGGCGCTGGCCGCCGGGGCGCGCGCGGTCATCGGCGGCGAGCGCGGGGACGGCCTCTACTACCGGCCGACGCTGCTCACCGACGTGGCCCAGGACAGCGAGATCGTCCAGGAGGAGGTCTTCGGCCCGGTGCTGACCCTGCAGACCTTCGACACCGAGGACGAGGCGATCCTGCTGGCCAACGACACCCGCTTCGGCCTGGCCGCCACCGTCGCGACCGGCGAACGCGACCGCGCCGAGCGCGTCACCGCCCGCCTCGTCGCCGGGACCGTCTGGGTGAACTGCTTCTTCGTCCGCGACCTGCGGGCACCCTTCGGCGGTTCACGCGAGTCCGGCGTCGGCCGCGAGGGCGGCACCTGGAGCTTCGACTTCTACTGCGACCTGAAGAACACCGTGACCGCCCCGAAGGGATGGCAGGACCATGGGTGAGATCGTCGGGGCGGGCCTGCTCGCGCACGTCCCCACCATCGTGCTCCCTGAGCAGGACCGGCTGGAGCTCAACGAGGGCAAGGAGATCACCCTCGTCACCGGCCTGCGTGAGCTGCGCAGGGACGTCTTCGAGATCCTCGACTACGACACCGTCGTCGTGCTGGACTCACACTGGGCCACGACCGTGGAGTTCGTGGTCACCGCGCAGCCGCGCCGCGCCGGGTTGTTCACCTCCGAGGAGCTGCCCCGTGGCATGTGCCGGATGCCGTACGACTTCCCCGGCGATCCGGAGCTGGCCCACAACGTGGCCGCCTTCGCCGACAAGCACGGCACCTGGATCACCCCGATCGACGACGCGTACCTGCCGATCTACTACGCCACCATCAACCTGTGGAAGTTCCTCGGCGAGGGCCTGCCGGACAAGCGGTGGGTGACGATCGGCGTCTGCCAGACCGGCGACATGGAGGACCACCTGCGCCTGGGCCGCGCTCTGGCCGACGGCATCGCGGCCACCCCGGGCCGCCGGGTGCTGGTCATCGCCTCCGGCGCGCTGTCGCACACGTTCTGGCCGCTGCGGGAGCTGCGTGACCACGAGGCCAGCGATCCGCGCCACATCTTCACGCCTGAGGCGCGGGCGGCCGACCACGAGCGCATCGCCTGGTTCAAGGAGGGCCGCCACGACCGGGTCCTGGACACCATGCCGGCGTTCTGGACGTACAAGCCCGAGGCCCGTTTCTACCACTACCTCATGATGGCCGGCGCCCTGGGCGAGCAGGCGTGCACCGCTCCCGCCCGCCAGTACGGCGAGTACGAGAACTCCATCGGCACCGGCCAGGCCCACCTCTGGTTCGACCGCCCCTCCGGCGGCTGGACCGCACCCCGTCAGGAGAACGCGCATGCCTGAGTACCGCCGTATCCTCCTCAACGGCGCCCTGGTCGAGACCGTACGCGACGGGGACGAACTGGTCGCCGGAGACGGCCGCCGCGTCAAGATCGACGACGCCGCGCATCTCCCGCCGGCCGTGCCCTCGAAGATCATCGCGGTGCACCTGAACCACCGCAGCCGGGTCGAGGAGTTCCAGATCAAGCTGCCGGCCACGCCGACGTACTTCCACAAGCCCACCTCCTCGCTCAACGCCCACCGCGGCGACATCGTCCGCCCGGAGGGCTGCAAGTGGCTCAACTACGAGGGCGAGGTGGCCATCGTCATCGGCCGGACCTGCCGTAACGTCTCCCCGGCGCAGGCGGGGGAGTACATCGCCGGCTACACCGTCGCCAACGACTTCGGGCTGCACGACTTCCGCGACACCGACGCCGGCTCCATGCTGCGCGTCAAGGGCTCCGACACCCTGTGCCCGCTCGGCCCCGGCCTGGTCACCGACTGGGACTTCCATGGCAAGCGACTGCGTACGTACGTCAACGGCACGGTGGTCCAGGACGGCTCGACCGACGAGATGACGTGGGACATGCACTACCTCGTCGCCGACATCGCCCGCACCATCACTCTCTACCCCGGCGACGTGCTGCTGTCCGGCACGCCCGCCAACTCCCGCCCCGTCCAGCCGGGCGACCTGGTCGAGGTCGAGGTCGAGGGATTGGGACGGCTGTCGAACCGCGTCGTCACCGGCCCCACCGCGATCCGCGCCGACGTCGGCGCCCAGCCCACCGAGTCGGAGGAGGTCCTGTCCACCGCCCTCGGCGGCGACTGGGAGTTCCGCGGCATCCGCCCACCGCGACGCTGACCCTCTTGCCAGACGGACGACCCGCACCTCATGATGAGGCGCACTCGTTTGGCTACAAACGACATCCCCCCTTTCGGCACCGGCAGGTGACTTCATGGACACATCAGCGACAGCAGCCACAGGAGTGGCGCAGGAATCACACGCGGCGGGCCGGCTCAAGCCGAACGCGCTCGGCGTCCTCGGCATCGTCTTCTTCGTACTCTCCGCACAGGCCCCGCTGACCGGCATCGCCGGCGCGGCCCCCATCGCGGTGGCCCTCGGCAACGGCGCCGCCGCCCCCGCCGCCTACCTCGTGGCGGGGCTGATCATCCTGCTCTTCTCGGTCGGCTTCGTCGCCATGGGCAGGCACGTCGTCGACGCCGGCGCCTTCTACGTCTACATCGGCAAGGGGCTCGGCCGGACAGCCGGGACCGGCAGCGCCGCCGTCGCGCTGTTCGCCTACTGCGCCATCCAGGCGGCCATGTACGGCCTGTACGGCTCCATCGTCGCCGGCCTGGCGGGCGACCTCGGCCTGGACCTGCCCTGGTGGGCCTGGTCACTCGTGACGATCGCCGTCGTGCAGGTCCTCGGACAGGCCGGCATCGAGATCGGCGCCAAGGTGCTCGCGGTCTTCGTGCTCGCCGAGTTCAGCATCCTGCTCGCCTTCGCCCTGGTCACCCTGGTCAAGGGCGGCGGTCCTGAAGGGCTCGGCGTCGCCCAGACGTTCGCACCGAGCGCGGTTCTCGCGGGCGCGCCGGGGGTGGCGCTGATGTTCGCCGTGGCCTCGCTGTTCGGCTTCGAGGCCACCGCCATCTACGGCGAGGAGGCCCGTGACGCCAAGCGCACCGTCCCGCGGGCCACCTACCTGGCGGTCGCCGTGGTCAGCATCTTCTTCGTGCTCACCTCGTGGATGCTGATCAGCGCGTACGGCGCCTCCAAGGTCGTCGCGGAAGCCGGCAAGGCCCTGGAGGCGGGTGACTCGGCCGGGTTCGTCTTCGCGCCCGTGGTGGCGCTGTTCGGCGGCTGGGCCGGCGAGGTGCTGCCGATCCTGCTGGCCACCTCCCTGTTCGCGGGCGTGCTCGCCTTCCACAACTCCGCCAACCGCTACCTGTTCTCCCTCGGCAGGGAAGGCGTGCTCCCGCGCAGGCTGGGCTCGCTCAACCGGCGGCACTCGCCGGTCGTGGCGGGCTGGGCGCAGACCACGATCGCCGTGGTCCTGATCCTGCCGTTCGCGATCGGCGGGCTGGACCCCGTGCTCACCCTGTTCTCCTGGTTCAGCGGCGTGGCCGTGCTGGCCATGATGCTCATGTACCTGCTCACCTCGGTCTCCGTGGTGGCCTTCTTCCGCCGCGAACGGGTGGACACCCGGACCTGGAACACGCTGGTCGCGCCCATCCTCGGCGCGCTCGGCATCGCGGCCGCCATCTGGCTCATCCTGGCCAACTTCCCCACGCTCATCGGCGGCTCGCTCGCCACGGCGGTGTGGCTGGCGTGCGCCGTACCCGTCGTCATGCTTCTCGGAGCGCTCGCCTCCAGAAAGGTCACGCAGTGATCGACGAGGATTGGGCCGCCCGCGCCGAGCGGGCGGTCCTGCCCACCCACCACCACATCGACGGCGCCGACGAACCTGGCGGGGGAGCGACGTTCAAGGCCGTCTCCCCTCGGGACGGGCGGCTCTTGGCGGAGGTCGCCGACGCCGGGCCGGCCGAGGTGGACCTCGCCGTCGCCGCCGCCCGCCGCGCCTTCGACCAGGGCCCCTGGCCGCGTCTGGCGCCCGCCGAACGCGGCCGTGCACTGCTCCGGCTCGCCGATCTGATCGAGGAGCGGCGCGCGGACCTGGCGCTGACCATCAGCCTGGAGATGGGCAAACCCATCAAGGACGCCTACGACATCGAGCTGCGCGCCGCCGTCTCCACCTTCCGCTGGTACGGCCAGCTCGCCGACAAACTCACCGACGAGTCCCCGCACACCGCCCCCGACGCCCTGGCGCTCGTCACCCGCGAGCCCACCGGCGTGGTCGGCGCGGTCGTCCCCTGGAACTTCCCGCTCACCATCGCCTCGTGGAAGGTCGCCCCCGCCCTGGCGGCCGGCTGCACGGTCGTGCTCAAACCCTCGGAACGGTCGCCTCTGTCGGCGCTCGCGCTGGCGCGGCTGGCGACCGAGGCAGGACTGCCGCCCGGCGTCCTCAACGTGGTCACCGGCGACGGCCCGACCGCCGGACGAGCTCTCGGCCTGCACCCCGACGTGGACGTCCTGGCCTTCACCGGCTCCACCGCCGTAGGCCGCCACTTCCTGCGCTACTCCGCCGACTCCAACCTCAAGCGCGTCTGGCTGGAACTCGGCGGGAAATCCCCGAACATCATCCTGCCCGACGCCCCCGACCTCGACCGGGCCGCCGCCACCGCCGCCTGGGGCATCTTCTTCAACCAGGGCGAGATGTGCACCGCACCCTCCCGCCTGCTCGTCCACTCCTCCATCGCCGAACGCGTGACCGAGTCGATCGTCGCCCGCGCCCGCGAACTGCGGGTCGGCGACCCCCTCGATCCTGCCACCGAGATGGGACCGCTGGCCGGCGAGACCCACCTCGCACGGGTGCTCGACCACGTCACCTCCGGCGTCGAGGAAGGAGCCCGCCTGCTCGCCGGCGGGACGCGCAGGCCGAACGGCAGTTACCTGGAGCCCACCGTGTTCGACCGGGTCACCCCCGGCATGCGGCTGGCCCGCGAGGAGATCTTCGGCCCCGTGCTGTCCGTGCTCACCTTCGACGACCTGGACGACGCGGTCGCGCTGGCCAACGCCACCGAGTACGGCCTGGCCGCCGGCCTGTGGACCGCCGACCTGTCCACCGCCCACAAGGTCGCCCGCGCCCTGCGGGCCGGCACGGTCTGGGTGAACTGCTACGAGGAAGGCGACCTGACCGTGCCGTTCGGCGGCATGAAGCAGTCGGGCAACGGCAGGGACAAATCAGCCCACGCCCTGGAGAAGTACACCGAAGTCAAGACCACGTGGATCCAGCTGTGAGACCGCTCATCGCGATTCCCGCCCGTTTCTCCACCTCGGCCTCCGCCCTGCGACACGCCGCCGAGGTCAACGCCCGCGCCCTGATCGAGGCCGTCTGGAGGGCCGGCGGCGAGCCTGTCACGCTCCACCCGCACGCCCCCGGTGGCGTCGCCGACCCGGCCGAGGTCGCCGCCCGACTGACCCGCTTCGACGGCGTCCTGCTGCCGGGCGGCGGTGACCTCGCGCCGCACCGGTACGGAGCCGGGACCGCGCACGAGAGCGTCTACGACGTGGACGACGAGCAGGACGGCTTCGATCTGGAGACGGCCCGCCAGGCCTTGGCCGCCGGGCAGCCGCTGCTGGCCGTCTGCCGTGGCCTGCAGGTGCTCAACACCGCGCTCGGCGGCACCCTGGAACAGGACATGGGCGGCTCCGACCGGGAGCACCGTCACGTCGTGCACCCTGTCGCCCTGCTGCCGGGCTCGCTTCTGGAAGAGATCACGGGGGCGCAGAAGGTGAGCGCTTCCTGCTACCACCACCAGCGCGTCGCCCGGCTCGGCGCAGGTTTGACCGTCACCGCCGAGGCCGCCGACGGGACGATCGAGGCGCTCGAAGCGCCTGCCCTGGCCTCCTGGCTCGTCGCGGTGCAGTGGCATCCCGAGGACAACGCCCACGAGGAGGGCGCGCAGCAGTCGATCTTCGACGCGTTCGTCCGTGCGGCCCGAACCTGACCGCTACCGCTCTTTCTCGGACTGCTGACGGCGGCGTCCGCTGCGCCGGGGGGCCGGCTCGGCGCCGTCGAGCAGCGCGATCCTGCGTTCCTCGCCCTGCTCCTCCACCTGCAGCACGACCTGGCGCAGCCCGTTGGCCAGAGCCCGGCAGGCGTCGTCGTCGAGCCGGGAGGTGACGAAGCTCTCCTCGGCGTTGAAGTCGGGGAAGACGCGCCGCATGAGCTCCTCGCCCGCGTCGGTGAGGCTGAGCAGCAGCAGCCTGCCGTCGGAGGGATGCTCGGCGCGCTTGACCAGGCCACGCGACTCCAGCGTGCGGATGACCCCGGTCAGCGTGCCCTTGGAGATGCCGGCCTCCTCGGCCACGTGACGGCTCTCCGACTCGCCCCAGATCCAGATCACCCAGAGCACCACGAAGGCGGTCCAGGTCAGGTCGCTGCTCCTCAGGACCGCGTTCTCCAGATGCTGCCGGACCGCCGCTGCGGCGCGGTAGATGTTGGCCACCACCGCCATGCTTTCGTGGCGGATCGGCGTGCCGCCGAGCTTCGCCTCGACCAGCTTCTCCGCCTCGGTGATCGACCGTTGCCCGGGCACGCGGCCCTCCCTACGCCATGAAAACGAAAGTCGTTCGGATCCAAAGTATACGTGCAGGGTTCCCGGTGGAGAGCTTAAACCGCCGCACCGGCGAACGGCGGGCTGATGCCGGGCCGGGCATCGTTTGGGCCCGTACGGTATCCCGCCAACCGGCTGGGCGCAAGTCTTGACTTATCGTTTGGACCCGAACATTCTATGGATCCCATAGCGGACGACGTGGGCGAAACGAGCCCGGCTGCCTCGGTCGTCCGCTCGTGAGGAGTCCCGCATGGCAAGCAATGCAGTCAGTCGGCGGCAATGGACGCGGGTGGCGGCGGCCGGAGCCGTCCGGACGAGCGCATCGGCCTGTGCGAGGCGCTGCGGACCGACACCACGTCGGCCGCCCGGCAGGGCTCGCCGCGCCGCGGGACGGCAGCAACGTCTGCGCCTGGACGGCCAGCCGATGGACGAACGCGGCCGGCTCGCGATGGACGCGCACGACAGCTCGACCCTGCCAGTGGCGCTGAGCCTCGAACTCCCCAAAGGGTGATGGACATGTACCACCGATTCGACCGCCGGCAGTTCCTGCACGGAGGAGCCGCCCTCGCCGCCGCGGGGCTGCTGCCCGCCCGGGCGGCGCATGCGGACGCCGCCCGAGGGGGCGCCGACCTGGTGATCCACAACGCGCGAGTCCTCGTCCTGGACAAGCGTTTCCGCATCGCCCAGGCGGTCTCCGTGAAGAACGGCGTCGTGCAGGCGCTCGGGCGGGACAGGGAGGTGCTCCGGCTCGCCGGCAGGCGTACCGAGGTGATCGACGCGGGCGGAGGGACGGTGCTGCCCGGCATCAACGACTCCCACCTGCACCTCGGCGGCTTCGGCCTGGACTTCCCGCCCTTCACCTACGAGGTCGACACCGCGACCGTCGAGGAGCTCGTCGAGGTGGTGCGCGGCGCCGCCCAGGCGGCCACCACCCCCGACTCGTGGATCCGGGGGCAAGGCTGGAACGACAACCGCCTGCCCCGTCCACCGCGCCGGGCCGACCTCGACCCGGTGTCCGGGAACCATCCGGTGGTCCTGACCGATTTCTCGGGGCACGCGATGGCGGTCAATTCGGTCGTCCTGAGACTGGCCGGGATCACGCGGGACACGGTGCCGCCCGTCGGCGGCGTCATCGAGAAGGACGCGGACGGCGAGCCCACGGGTGTGCTCCGTGAGACCGCACAGGGGCTGGTGAGCCGGCTGATCCCGCCGTTCACCGACGAGGAGATCTCGAGGGGCATCGACACCGCGATCGGCATCCTGCACAGCCTGGGCATCACCAGTGTCACCGAGCCCGGGATCGGGCTCGACAGGCTCGCGATGTACGAGAAGAAGGCCCGCGAAGGCGCCCTCGGCGTCCGTCTCACGGCCCTGCTCTCGGCCGGTGTGGAGCCGCGGCTGTTAGGCGAGACGCTCGCCGCCTACCGGCCGCTTCAGGACGTGGACCCGCGCCGGCTGCGGGTCGCGGGCGTCAAGATCTTCGCCGACGGCATCCCGACCGCGGCCAAGACCGCCTGGTTGCACGAGCCCTACCTCGACGGCAGCAACGGCAGCCTGGTCATCGCCGGCGCGACTGTGCGGGAGCAGGTGGCTAACCTGCACGAACTCATCGCCATCGCCCACGCCAAGGGGTTCCAGGTCGGTACGCACGCCACCGGGGACGCCACCATCGACGCGGTCGTCGCGGGATACGTGAAGGCGATGGGACGGCGTGGCGGGGATCCGCGCCACTACGTCATCCACGGTGACCTCACCCCTGAGGCGACGTTGCGGACGATGGCCCGGCGAGGCATCGGCGTGAACATGAACGCGACGATCAAGTATCTGCTGGGCCGCACGCTCGATCCCGTCCTCGGCGCCGCCCGAACCGATTACCAGTGGCCCTATCGCACCGCGCTCGACCTCGGCGTCAACGTGACCAGCGCCTCGGACGCGCCGGTGACGTTCCCGACCTGGCTGCAGGGCGTCCAGAGCGCGGTGCTGCGCGAGGGGCGCTTCGGCGGCGTGGCGGGCGAGGCGGAGCGCATCACGGTCCGCGAGGCGCTGGCGACGTACACGCGCACGGCCGCCTGGCAGGATCACGCGGACCGCTGGAAGGGCACGCTCGAGGTCGGCAAGGCGGCCGACATCTGCGTGGTCGGCGGCGACGTCCTGGGCGTCGACCCGCACGAGCTGATCGACCTGCCCATCGACGCGACCGTGCTCGGAGGGGAGGTGGTGTACCGGCGCGAGGCGTCCGCCGCCCCCGCCGCGTACACCGGAGCCGCCTCGAGATGGCACGCCCGCGGCACCGCCTGCCTGGAGGGCGGGAACTGCTGCTGCCGCGTGGCACACTCATAGGGGAACGCGGCTCAGCCGCCGAAGCGGGCCGGATCGGTCAGGTGAGGGCGTCCACTCGCTTGACGACCTCGCGGCGTGGTGGTGGGCCCCTCGCCGCCAACCGCGACCCCATCGGCGCTTCCGACGCGCTCGGCATCACGCGGGGCCGCGAGGTGCACCAACTGCCTGGGACGCCGCCGGCGCGGATGGAGATGCGCATCGGCCGCCGCCACTGCCTGCGGGCAATGATCACGAAACCCGAAGGCTACCCGGGCTTCCGTGCGCCGTTGAGGAAGATCGTCACGGCAGTCTCGGTGGCTTCCTCGGGCGTCATGACCTCGCCGACGGTCAGCCAGAGAGCACGTTCCACGATCGCGGAGAACATGGCGAGCACGGCGTCTTCGCGCAGGTCGTCGCGAAGCACCTTCTCGTGGATGCCGCGAGTGATGACCTCGCGGATAGGCCTGCCCGTGCGCTCGATGGCGGCAGCGTCGCAGAACTGGTCGGCCTGGCCGATCACGGCCGCGTACTTGACGCCGTTGCGCAGGAACACGGCGATGATCCTGGTGATCGCCCGGTCGGCCGGAAGCTCATCGAGGTTCGCGGCCGCGAAGGCCTCCACGAGTTCGGCCATCCCGACCTCGGCCACACCGCGCAGCAGCGACTCGCGTGTCGGGAAATGCCGGTACAGCGTCGCGCGTCCCACACCGGCCTCGTCCGCGATCTCCGCCATCGCCGCGTCCGACCGTCGGCCCAGCACCCGGGCGGCGGCGTCGAGGATCGCCGACCGAGTCCGCTGCATCCCAGCGTCCGACTTCACCACCCGACCATGTTAACGCCTCATGACAAGACAGTAATGTCTCGTAGTGGTGTACATTGCTCTCATGACGACTCGACGCCCATCGGCCTGGGCGGCTCGCAGTTCTCCGGCGGAGGCGCCGGCACGTTCTGGCCGGCACTGCCGCAGTCACAGGTCGACGCCATCATCAAGACGGCCCTGGACGGTGGTATCTCCTGGTTCGACACCGCAGAGGCGTACGGGGCAGGCCGGTCGGAACGCAGCCTCGCCGCGGGGCTGAGCCGTGCCGGGATGGCACCAGGGGACGTCACCGTCTCCACCAAGTGGACGCCGTTCGCCCGGACCGCGCGCACCATCGGCGACCGGATCACGAACCTGGCGCCCTTCCCCGTCGACCTGCACCAGATCCACGCCGGCTTCGGCAGTCTGTCCTCGATCCGGACCCAGGTGCGGGCCATGGCGCAACTGGCCGACGCGGGCAAGATCCGCTCGGTCGGCGTCAGCAACTTCTCGGCGCGGCAGATGAAGATCGCGCACGAGGAACTGGCGCGCGGTCACCTTCCGACGGCCGAAGGGGTTCACGCGTGGTTGTGATGTGGTCAGCCGAACGGGTGGACCGCGCGCTTCGCGGCGTCCTGTGCGACACCCGGGCCCGGCGAACGGGCGCGCACGTGTGTTCGCCGGTTGTCGGTGGGGCAGATCGCGAGAGCGGGTGGCTCAGGCGAGAGGGTTGAGGACGAGGTATCCGTCCAGGCGGGAGACCTGGCTGGTGTCCGGGTCAGGGGGCAGGGCGTGGCCGAGGTCGTCGGCGCGGACTTCGCCGATCCACTGGTCGTGCTGGTACTCGTGGTTGATCAGTGCGACCAGGAGGTGGGTGGCGACGACGGTGAGCTGGGCCGGGGCGGCGACGCGACCGGCGGCGATGTCGTTCATCCGGGCGTGTACGCGTTCGGCGACGGTGTCGCGGAACGCGGTGAGTCGTTTGACGGTGGGCAGCGCGCCGCGGAACTTCTCCGGCTGCGCCGAGTCCATGAGTGCGTCCAGTTCCGGGTCGGGGCTGGGCTCGGCCGCGGTGAGGTTACGGATCATGAAGTGGGCGACGTGGGCCTGGTGGCCGAGGTGCCAGCCGATGGCGCTGGAGTTCTCGCTGGGCCGCCAGGTCACCTCGTCCGGGGTGAGGTCCTTCCACAGTTCGTCGGTGTAGGCGCGGGCTCGGTCGTACTCGCGCAGCAGTGCTGCTACCTCGTGCATGGGATCACCTGTGTGTGAGGGGAGCGGGGCTTTGCCCGCGGCCGGGAGCGTTCGCGGCCAGGCGGGGGAGGGCCTTCAGGATTGCACGGGCCGCACGCTCGCCGCCGGCCAGCGCGCCTTCGACATGTCCGGCGTAGCCGACAGCGGTCTCCGTCGACGCCCAGTGAAGCCGCCCGTTCAGGGACGGCTGCTGATACCGGGCGTGTCCGAAGAGGCTGTAGTCGGTCAGCCGTTGCACGCCGGGCGGCGAGGTCCAGTGTTCGGTGCTCCAGTCCTGGACGTGCAGTGCCTCGGGACGAGCTGCTGCCGGACCGAACAGACCGGTGAGCTGGTCGATGACGGCCTGACGGAAGCCGGGCCCTGTGGCGGGGGCAGGGGCGAACCCGAAGAGCGCCGCGGGGGAGCCCTGGGGGCCGGACATGTCGTGGACTTCCTGCAAGGGGCCGGTGTGGCTGAAGGCGGCCCCGGCCAGGCCGTCCCTCCGCCAGAAGGCGTCGCCGTAGACGGCGACCACCTTGACGACAGCGCCCATCCACACCGGGGTTGCGCTCGCGAGCCGGAGGAGGTCGGCGGGCAGTTCCTCGCCGAAGTCGATGCGTGCCAGGGCCAGGGCGGGTGGTACGGCGAGAACGACATGGCCGGCCTGGTGGACGGTGTCGGAGGTGTGGACGGACAGCCCACGGCCGCTGGTGCGAATCGCCGTCACCGGGGTGTTCAGGCGCAGCGTGCCCGGCGGCAGGGTGGCGGCCATCCGGTCGGTCAGCGCGCCGGCACCGGCCGTATACCGATGTGCGGGGACATCGATGGGATTGCCCGGCAGCCGATGGACGCCGGTGACGTCCTGGAAGAGGGCGCTGCCTGCGGTGTGCTGCGCGAAGGTGTCCAGGCCGAGCCGGGTGACTAGGGCTCGCACCCGCTGCTCACCGTCCCAGAACCAGGTTGCCCCCAGATCCCCGCCGGCGGGCGTGCTGAGGAGGCGTCCTCCGGGGCGGCCGCGGGCCTCCAGGCACACGGCGTCGAACCCGGCGCCGGTGAGGGCGGTGGCCGCGGCCAGTCCTGCGGGCCCCGCGCCGATCACGACCACGGGCTGTCCGTCCGCATGCGGCATGCGCGGCTTCCTTTCTTGTCTCGTACCGGTCCGCCCGGCTCAGGTCAGCAGCCGGTACCCGCCTGCTTCTGACAGGCAGACGCCGAGGCAGGGCGTAGGGGGTCAGGCGGTTGGGGTCAGAACCATGCGAAAGCGGGCTTGCCCGGCCTGCTGGGTCTTCAGGGCCTCGCCTGCCTGCTCCAGCGGCGCGGTCTGCACGTGGGGCCGCACGCCACTGGCCAGGGCGAAACGCATCGCCTGCTCGGTGTCGGTCGGGTTGCCCGTCACGTGGCCGGTGACGCTGCGGGCGTGCATGACCAGTTTGCCCAGCGGCAGTTGCAGGGGCGTGCCGTCGAACCCGACGACGGTGAGACACCCGTGCGGCACCAGACCGTCGATGAGTCCTGCGAGCGGCTTTCCGCTGGCGGCCGTGGACAGGATCAGCCGGCATCCGCCCAGCTCCCGCAGTGCTTGCCCGGCTTCTTCGCCGGCGGAGTCGATGTAGTGATGCGCGCCCAGTTCCGTGGCCGCCTGCCGCTTGTCCCCGCCTCGTGCGATGGCCACCGTCTCGAAGCCCATGGCCGCGGCGAACTGCACCGCAAGGTGACCCAGGCCGCCGATTCCCAGCACGGCGACCCGGTCACCCGGCTCGGCCCCGCTGTGCCGCAGAGCGTTGAAGGTGGTCACTCCCGCGCATCCGAAGGGCGCGGCCTCCGCCATGGAGAGCCCCTCCGGGATTCGGACGAGGGCGTTGACCGGGACGGTGATGGTGGACGCCCAGCCGCCGGAGTAGGACAGGCCGGGGATCTGGCGCCGCGGGCAGTGGACCACATCGCCGGACCGGCATGCCGCGCACCAGCCGCAGCTGCCACCGAACCAGCCCACCCCCGCCCGCTCGCCGATCTCCCAGCCGCGCACGCCCTGGCCCAGCTCGGCGACCACGCCGGCCACCTCGTGGCCCGGCGTGATGGGAAATCCGCTGGCCGGGGAGGGGTTTGCGGCCATGCCGGCATCGGCTCCGCAGATCCCCGACGCCACGACGTCCAGACGCACCTCGCCGGGTCCAGGCTCGCGTGCCGTCACCGGCGCCACGAGCACGGGCCCGCCGGGCTCCATAACCTGCGCTGCCCGGTGGGCTCTGGACACGGCGATCACTCCCGAGAAACAGTTCAATTCCAAGATCGGTATCCCCGGCCTGTCGGAAATCGCCAGAGGAATACCCGGCATGTCCGCGAATTTCGGCGGAGCAGGTCCCTTACCGTAACGCGGCGCACAGGCGGGCGGTAGAGGACGCCGTTGAATAGGGCCATATCGTAAACTAATAGCTGAGAGGAGCTCAGGATGAACGTCGAGGGGCTGCGCTATGCGCAGGCCGTGTCCCAGACGAAGTCCTTCAGCGCCGCGGCGCGGGACTACGGCGTCACTCAGCCCGCACTGTCGAACGGGGTGGCGCGACTGGAGGAGGAACTCGGCGTCAAGCTCTTCGAGCGCTCGCCGCGCGGTGTGAAGCCCACGGCCCACGGCGCCCGCATCCTGCCCATGATCGACCACGCTCTCGCGACGCTGGACTCGATCGTGGCCGAGGCGCGACGACTGGTCCGCCCGGCCACCGGCGGCATTCGCGTGGGCGTCTCGCCCCTGATCGGGGGCGACCTGGTGGCCTGCGCCTTTGACGCCGCACGTGGCCTGACCCGGCCACGTGACCTGGTGCTGCGGGAAGCCGATCTGGGCCTGCTGCGGGGAGCGCTGAAGGCGGGCGAGCTGGATGTCCTGCTGGTGCCCGCGGTGGAGGCCATGCGGGCCTACCGCCACCGGATCATCCTCAGCGAACCCGTGGTAGTCGTCGACCCGGCCGCGGCCGGCGGTGCCGAGGGCCCGCTGGAATTGGACGCCGCCGCCGAAGCCGACTACATCCTCGTCCCCGACACCTGCGGGCTGACCACGTTCACCACCGAGCTCTTCCAGAGCAACGACCTGGCGCTGCGCACCTATCCCGGCGAAGCGGCCAGCTACCGCGTGCTGGACGAGTGGGCCGGCATGGGGGTGGGCGCCGCCCTCCTGCCCCGCTCCAAGATCACCCGCCGGCACGCCAGTTGCCGCCCCCTGGTGCGGGCCGGCACCCCCGTCGAGATCTCCTACGAGGCGGTCTGGGCCCGCCAGAATCCTCTGGCCGCCGACCTGGAGGAGTTCGTGGAATCCCTCGCCGAAGCCGCCGTGTCGTTGGGACGGGACAGCGGGCACGGCGAGTGATTAGCTTCGCTTATGGCTGCATCACAGAAGATCCTCTACCACACGGCTGCTGGAAAACCTACGGTGGACGCATGAGGCCCGCTTTTTCCGCGGGCGAAAGAAAGGATCTATGTGATGGCTTACTTGGAAATCACTCTCACCGTTCAGGAATCTCAGCGTGCTGCGGCGGCCGGAATTTACGAGCAGTACAAGCAGCCGTTCCTCGACACGATCCCGGGTGCCGTCTCGAAGGAGTTGCTCGTGCGTGACGAGGACGTCCAGGTCCTGCACGGTTTCGTCACCGCCGACCAGGCCCGGGCCTACCTCGACAGCGACCTGTTCACCGAGGATGTCGTCGGCGGCCTGGCCCCGCTGCTGTCCGCCGACCCCGAGGTCAGGATCTACGAGACCGCCTGACCCTGGCCTGCCACAGCTCAGCCTGGAGCTTGCCGGGCCCTGCCCGTCGCCCACATGTGCCGTCGTCTTGAGCGGGGCCGCCCCGCATACGGCCGGGGCGCGCCGGCCTGCGGGTCCGTAGCAGCCAGGCCACCCTTCGGCCTTGACGGTGGCCGGCCTGGAATGGCCCTGGGGCGGCACATTCCCCGCCCTGCCCAAGGCATCCGTCTGGACCTCCGTCCGAAGCCGCAGCCGTCCTCACCCACGCCACCCGCATCCGTGACTGTCTTGCGGATACCGCCTCACCAGGAGCACAGCATGTCGCGCCGCACCCTCGACCTCACCGGCAAGAAGGCCGTCATCATCGGCGGCACCAGTGGTATGGGCCTGGCCATCGCCCGTCACGTTCTGGACGCCGGCGGCAGCGTCGTCGTCACCGGCCGGACCCACCCCAATGCCGCGAGAGCCGCCGCCGCTCTGGCCGGCTCCGGCGACGTCACCGCGCTGGCCGCCGACCTCGCCGACGTCGATGCCGTGGAACGGCTGCGCGCCGACCTGACCAAGGAGCACGCCGACGCCGCCCTCCTCGTCAACGCGGCCGGCGTATTCGCCCCGAAGCCCTTCGTGGACCACACGTACGAGGACTACGACCGCTACCAGGCCCTCAACCGGGCCTTCTTCTTCCTCACCCAGACCGTCGCCGGCAACATGATCGCCCGTGGCATCAAGGGCTCCATCGTCAACATCGGGTCCATGTGGGCCCACCAGGCCATCGCCGCGACGCCGTCGTCGGCGTACTCCATGGCCAAGGCCGCACTGCACTCGCTCACCCAGCACCTGGCCATGGAACTCGCCCCGCACGGCATCCGCGTCAACGCGGTCGCCCCCGCCGTCGTGCGCACGCCCATCTACGAGGAGTTCATCCCCAAGGCGGACGTCGACTCCGCACTCGACGGGTTCAACACCTTCCACCCCCTCGGCCGTACGGGAACGCCGGACGACGTCGCCGCCACGGTGGCATTCCTGCTCTCGAACCAGACCGACTGGGTCACCGGCGCCGTCTGGGACGTCGACGGCGGCGTCATGGCCGGACGCAACTGACCAACCCTCACCAACTGGGCGTCGACCACGATGATCGCCGCAGCACCGTCCGAGGGCTGACCAGCCTGTACCGACCATTACTCTGATCACTCACAGCCACTTCGGGGATCAGCGTGGAGGGCCTCGAAGCCGCGCCGGCGTCGAGTGGGATCGTCCCGGTCGACCGACCTCCATGCACAAGACGGGAGATGCAGCACGATGGTGAACCGTGATGCCGTCGCACTCGACGACCCGGTGGGTGAGTCGCTTCGCGGTCTTCACGCACATCTCGCCCGCCGGCTCGGCCGCACTGCCACCTATCTGCCGGGAGTCGCGACCTTCGCCGCCGTATCTGCCGACCCGGATTCGGCCGAGTGGGCCGACCTCGCTCGGCTCCTCGGTCGAGGCGAACTCGCCGACATGTTCAGCTGCCCGACGACCCCGCCGTCGGACTGGGAACCGGTCTTCGTCCTCGAAGGCCGCCAGATGATCTGGACGGGCAACGGCCGACCCGACCGCCCTCAGGCCGAGACCGACACTGGCGTGGTCGAACTGGGTGCGGACAGCGTGCCCGAGATGCTCGACCTCGTCGCGCGGGCCCAACCGGGCCCGTTCTGGCCGCGCACCCACGAACTCGGCACTTATCTCGGCATCCGTGACAACGGCACGTTGGTGGCGATGGCGGGCGAACGGCTCCGCCCTCCGGGATGGACCGAGATCAGCGCCGTCTGCACCGCCCCCGAGGCACGCGGGCGAGGCCACGCCGCCCGCCTGGTCAGCGCTCTCGTCGCGCGCATCGCGTCTCGGAACGAACGTCCCTTTCTGCACGTGGCCGAGGCGAACATCGGCGCGATCGCACTTTACGAGCGGCTCGGTTTCGAGGTCCGGAAGCACGTGACATTTCGCGGGTTCCGAACTCCGTGACAGCCTCAGGCACTCGCCTCCAGGCACTTTTCTGTCGGCTGCCGTCAAGTTGGCCCGTACGAGTGAAAGTTTCACAGAATTGCCCGTCGGCGACAGGGAAAATTGCGACGCGCAGCGAGTTAACTTGCTGCCTCCGGAGTACCCGTGCTGGTGCGCTCTGTACGAGGTGAGTGCCATGGCTGCAACATGCTGAGCAGCTCGGCTCAAGGGTAATCGCTCCACGAAGAGGGCGGAGCTCATAGTCCAAAGGCTACGACTGCTTCGCGGGCGTGACCGAGATCGGCTTTGACGGCCCGCAGTAGGGGCGTTACGTTCCTGCAGGAGATGTTAGCGCGAACAATTAGCGCTCCGCTGGACCGTCGTTCGGCACCTGCCCGAGGGCGTGCACTCCAACACCAGCTCCGGCTCACCCGGCAAGCCCTTCTGAACTGGTCCCCCTTCCTGGCCGGCGCGCTGGACGTGCGGAGCGGACTCAGCACCAACAGCCAAGAGGAGGAGACATGACGCAAGGTCGGAATGAGCCCGTCAGCAGCGACCGGAGATCGCTGAGCCGGAGAACCGTTCTGGCGACGATGGGCGCCCTGCCGGTCCTCACGGCCACGACGCCGGCCATGGGGGCCTCGCGGGCTGCTGCCGCAGCGGTCATTGATCCGTCGGCGCAGCGGCAGACGATACGAGGCTTCGGCGGCATGACCCACACGGCCTGGATCGGCGACCTGACAGCTGCCCAGCGGGACACGGCGTTCGGCACCGGCGAGGGTCGACTGGGGTTCTCCGTGCTGAGGATCCCCGTCCCCGAGAACCAGGCGGACTGGAGCCGTGATCTGGCGACGGCGAGGCGCGCGACCGAGCTCGGGGCGACCGTCATCGCGTCGCCGTGGAATCCTCCCGCCCGCATGGTCGAGACCTTCGTCCGTGGCAGTCAGACCAACGCCAGACGCCTCAGGTACGACATGTACGGCGCCTATGCCCAGCACCTGAACGACTTCAACACCTACCTGCGGAACAACGGGGTGAATCTGTACGGCATATCGGTGCAGAACGAGCCCGATTACGCGCATGACTGGACGTGGTGGACTCCCACCGAAATGGTGCGGTTCCTGCGGGAGAACGCCGGCTCGATCGGCACCAGGGTCATCGCGCCCGAGTCCTTCCAGTACCTGAAGAACATGTCGGACCCGATCCTCAACGACCCCGCGGCGCTCGCCAACGTGGACATCATCGGGGCTCACCTCTACGGCACATCGTTCGCGAACTTCCCCTATCCCCTCTTCAAGCAAAAGGGCGCGGGCAAAGAGCTCTGGATGACCGAGGTCTACTACCCCAACAGCTCCGATTCGGCGGACCTGTGGCCCCAGGCGCTCGATGTGGGGGAGCACATCCACCGCGCCATGGTGGACGCGGAGTTCCAGGCGTACATCTGGTGGTATATCCGGCGCAGCTACGGCCCCATGCGTGAGGACGGCCGGATCAGCAAGCGCGGCGCGAACATGGCACACTTCGCCAGGTTCGTCCGCCCGGGATATGTGCGGATCGAGGCGACGGCGAACCCGGCGTCGAACGTCTACGTATCGGCGTATCGGGGTGGTAACTCCACGGTTGTCATTGTCGCCATCAACAAGGGGACCGCTGCGGTGAGCCAGCAGTTCACCCTGAGGAACGGCACCGCGTCCAGTGTCTCGTCCTGGCTGACCGACGCGAGCCGGAACGTTGCACCCCAGGGCACGACCAGCGTGTCGAACGGTTCCTTCACCGTCACGCTTCCCGCTCGAAGCGTGATGACCTTCGTGACTGGCTGACCCGGGCTCCCGGCAGGATCGACACCGCGGTCAATCGCAACAGCGGCAAGGCGCTCGACGTGTGCAACCAGGCGACGAACGACGGCGCGTATCGGTCGTGGACGTCTGCAACTTCTCCACCGCCAACGGCGGCTCCATCGTCCAGCGGACCGACCACAACAGCACCGACCAGCAATAGCAACTCCTGCGGATCGGCTGACAGTCGCTGCCTGCCCGCCGCACGTGACAGCGCCGAGGAGGACCACCTGCCTGCCCCCCGGCGCTGCCACTGGCAACGGCAGCAGCGCCACCGCAGCGGACCCACAACGCCCCCGATCAGCAGTTGGCGATAGGCCACCACCAACGCGACCAACCACCGACTCCGGCTGCCTGCCAGCCACGAGGTCGTCGTGAACGGCATTGCGGCGACGCACACCCGCACCGGGGCGCGCCTTCACACCGAACTGGACAGTGGCGCTTATCCGGTCGGGACCTCGGTCAGCCGCGAGTACGCGCGCTCGCTGCCGACCGCCACACCATCGCTCCCGCCAATCTCGACGGTCGTCAGAGGTCGGATTCGGGTGGGGCCGTACCAGCTGATGAGCGCAGCGAAGGCCGGCGGATACAGCAAGGCCGACTGGCCAGGCCGGCATCCATGCGGCGATGAACCACGGCAGACTGGGGAACGGCGGCCATGGCCGGCAGCGCGCCAGTTCCGAGCATCGATCCGGTGGCCATCACCCGCCGCTGACCGTGGCGATCCAGAATCCGGCCGACCGGCGTGCGAGCTGGCGCCCATGGCCATTGCCATCGGTCAACCGGTGTCATGAAGCAGCCAGGTCAGCACGACCGTACAGGGATCCCTGACTGGTGAGCCCGATGACGCGCAGAGCCGCAAGGGCGCACGTAGGCGACGCTCACCCCGATGGAGGCGCGTGCGGGCTCAGTGGTCTGGGGTCAGGGCCCGCTGCATGAGCGCAGTATCGATCCAGCGGTCGTGCTTGTACCCGACGCCGCTCAGCCGGCCGGCGGGCTCGAAGCCGAAACGCTTGTGCAAAGCGGCAGAGGCGACGCTTCCGGTGTCCGCGATGACCGCGATCATCTGACGCATGCCCGCCCGCGCGCACTGGGTCAGCAACGCGTCGAGCAGCGCGCTGCCCAGACCTCGGCCTGTGTGATTCGGGGCGAGATAGATCGAGTCCTCCACGGTGTGTCGATAAGCCGGTTTGGGGCGCCATGGACCGGCATAGGCGTACCCGCCCACGTCGCCGTTGAGGTCGGCGACCAGGAAGGGCAGGCCCCGGCCGGCCAGGTCGTCGAGTCGTCGCTGCCACTCGGCGACCGTCGGTGGCGTCTGTTCGAAGGTGATCACGGTGTGGGTGACGTAGTACGTGAAGATCTCGGCTACGGCCTCCAGATCTGCGGGAACGGCGGGGCGGATGACTGCTTCGGGGACTGCCACGCAAGCTCATTTCTCTATAGCGAAATTCGTTGTTATTATAGCGGAATGGTGGATCTGGCGGTATTGGGTGGACGTATCCAGGCGCTGCGGCACGATCGGGGCCTGACCCTTCAGCAACTGGCCGAAGCAGCCGACGTGAGCCTGAGCATGCTGTCCTCGGTGGAGCGTGGACAGAAGGCGCCCACGATCGTGGTTCTCGCCCGCATAGCGGACGGCCTCGGCGTGCCGCTCGCGGATGTCGTCGCCCAGTCAGACAGTGGTCGGGTCATCGTTCGCCGTGCCGCCAACCAGGACATCGCCGACGAGCCGGGAGGGTGGCGACGGACGATCCTCACGCCGGTCGTTCCCGGCGTGAACTTCGAATGGATCCTTACGACCCTGCCGCCGGAGTGTGACGCGGGCCGATTCCCGGCCTACGCCCCGGGCTCCCACGAGTACGTCGTCGTCGTTTCCGGCACCCTGCGGCTGACCATCGCCGACGCATCTGTCGACCTGAACGAGGGAGACTCGGCCTACTTCGCCGCTGACGTCACCCACGCCTACGCCAACGTGGGCTCAGGGCCGTGCACGTACTACGTGGCCGCACTGATCATGCGCTCCCGCACAGCCCAACCACGCACCAGCCCTGGTTGATCTCGGAGAGGGTGTCGGAAGTCACCCTCTCCGGGGGGTCGCAGAGACCGGCACGGCATCCTCAACCTTCAGGAGGAGTGACCAGTCGCCTTGGTAGCGGCGAGATGAGCTTGTAGTTCGGCATGACGGAACTGGTAGAAGGGTCCCACGGTCCGCAGGACGCCCAGGTGGTGCAGATCGTGCAGGAAGCGCATCAAGCGGAACGGCAGCCGGCCCGATGGCCCAAGGTGTACCAGGGCGATGGTGGCCATCAGCCACATGTGCTGGCGTTTGTTCACCAGGCCGAATGCTATGCCGAAGACGATGCCCATCCCCGCGTCCACGGCCGCGGACGGGTGAGGCGGGACGACGGACGCCTCGTTCATGAAATCGACTGCGAAGCCGACGATCGCCCCCAGGAGCAGTGCGTTCATCAATTGCAAACCCACGAGGGTTCGGTTGACCCGCCAGGTGGATTGCGGGGTGACGGCGGCGGTGAACGGCGGGAGCCGATTCTCGTCTGGTTGGGTGGGATTGTCCCCTTGCCGCGAGACCCGCAGGCTCACCCAGCCGACGCCGAGCGCTGAGATCAGGGTGGCCAGGCCCATCTTCCAGCCGTGCGCCCACATGTTGTACCCCACCGCCGGCAGGCCGAGGCCGGCCGGCAGGATGAGGAAGATCGTCGGCACGTCGGACAACAGACCGCGGGTGAAGTCCCGCAGCCGTTGCCGTACGCGCAGCGGAGCGAAGTCGGGAGTGCGGGCGGCCTGCACCGCCGACAGGCCGAAGCAGATGCCGAAGGCCGAGCCGAAGACCGGCCCGTAGGTCAGTATGGCGGTCAACCCGGCGGGGAGTGCGAACACCAGACCGCTCAACCAGCCGATCCAGGTACGGGCGAGTGCGCGCCGCGTTCGGGAGGCGGGCAGCGCCTGGTCGGTCAGCCGCCACCAGGCCAGGTCATGCCCGCCGGATTCGGCCTGCAGGCGTGCCAGCCGGCTCGTCCATTCGGTGATGCCGGCCGGGTCCCATGCTGGGGGCTGAATCGTGGTGCGTGCGTTCAGCAGCGCACCGAGGACATTGTCGAGCAGGTGAGCGCGCAGGGCTTGAGCGTCGTCGGCGTACTCGGTAGTCAACGGAGCCGGGTCGGCGTCCGGCTGGTCGATGTAGACGGCCCGGACCAGCCATAGGCCCAGGGCGGTGGAGGTGACATCGGCCAGGGCCGGCGCGGCCCCCTCCCTGAGGGCGTGCAAGACCTTGGTCCACGCCGAGGACGCAGAAAGCGCGGGCAGACAGGCGCTCAGGTAGTTCGCCACGATGTCGGGGTGCAACGCCTTGGGCGCGATGACGGCGGCGGCCTTGAGCGGGCGCCGTGCGGCGGTGACCGCGTTGCCGTACTCGGTGGTACGCGACGTGATGATCACCTGATCGCGCTCCATGAGCGTGTCGGACAATTTCTCGATCACCTTGGCGTGGGCGGGCTCGGGCAGTTCGTCGAGGCCGTCGAGAACGGCCAAAATTGAGCCACGGGCCGCCAGGATGTCGGCGCCGTCCTGCTGGTTGCCCGGCGTGCGCAAGGCGGCGTAGTCGGTGCGCACGCGCTGGGCCACCCAGTCCTGGAACCGGGGATAAGCCTCGATGTCCCAGTCGGCGACGGGCAGGAGCACCGGGACCGGGTCGTCGTCGGCACGCGTGCGGATCAGCTCCAGCATCAATTGGATGGCCAGGGTGGTCTTGCCTGTGCCCCGACCTCCGGTGATGACCAGGCGGCGTCGGCGCAGCGCGCGGAAGGCGACGGCGAGCGCGGCGATGTCGTCCGATCGGCCCGACATCGCCGGCTCACGGTCGGCGATCAGGTGCGGGTGATCCATGAGCTTGGTTCGGCGGGTCATGTGCCAGGAGACCGGGATGGGCGGATCGCCCAGGGAACGCGTCACCACCTCATCGCTCCACCGGTCGTGGACCAGCCGGGCGAGCTCCCGCATGGTCTCGGTGACGGTCCCGGCGGCGGGGGCGAGCACGCGCCCGGCCCGTTCGACGATCAGCCCGGCCACCACCGCCGCCACGATGGTGCCGGCGAGCCAAGGGCCGCTCCACACGCCGTCGTTGAGCACCTGGTTGGCGGCCACCGACACCACGACCGGCGCGAGCACCATGGACAGCCATAGGAGCCGGGCCCGCCACTTCCGCTCGCCCACCGTGGCGGCCATCGTCGTGATCATGACCTGCGGCCGGCGGCCTTCCATCGCGTGAACCCTTCCACTGCGTAAAAAGGGGACGAAAGTCTGCAGGAGCCATCTGGAACGCGACTTCGCTCCGTCCACGGGGATCCTTGCAACGTCCCAGGAGTCGCCGGCCCCAGAAGGGTGAACTGGCAGGCGGCGGAGGATGCCGGCGCGCCGGCGAGCTGGGTTCGATCATCAGCAGGGGCGATGAGCCTCCTGGTGGCCGAAGCCATGAACCTTCTCCTTTCCGCTGTCGATCGGGCATTGCGCTGATGAAGGTAGGGCGCGATGGGTTGAGAATCTGTTGAGGATCTGTGAGGACGGGCTTCCGGACGCGGCCCCACCAGCGCCCACCGCGGGGGTGCCCGCGCCCTGCCGTTCGCCGTCAGCGTGCCGCCTGCCTCGGCCGGCACTTCCCGCGCCCGTGATCGGAGACGTCAAGGCAGCCCGGCCGTTCACGGTCGGCAGGTGCAGGCCCACGCCGGAGAGAGGGAGACGGGCCCGGCCACACGCTTTCTGCGCTCGACAGCGAACTGACGGGCGAAGATCTGCATGGGCCGCGCCTCCGTGCGGCTCGGGTACTCGATCCAGCGCGCCGCCCCCCAGCCAGTGTGCTGGAGCAGACCCATCTCCCAGGAGGAGGGCTTGCTCCACTCCGACGGCTTCTTGCCGGCGTCCCAGACGCGGACGCGCCGCTGACCTTCTGGCGTGAACTCAACGCCTGGCCGGCATCGCGGACGCCGGACTGGGCGGCGGAATCCCGGATCAGCCGGCCGCGCCGGAGACTGTCCTCACTCGTCGCGGCCTGGACCTGGAAGGCCGTCTGCACGTCGCCCGGGCAGGCCGCCCGCGAGAGAGGCCGGTGGCAAGGGTGAGCCGCAGCCTCCGGGTCTCCTACATCCGCCAACCCAGTGACGGAGCGGGGTTGCCCGGCCATCCGGGGCGGTGGAGCGCCTCTGGCCTGCCAAAGGCGCTTAAAACGTTTGTGGGATCTTCATAGGCGCCGCCGGAGCCGCCCGTCTCACAAGTCGTGGATCGTGCCGTCCTGCAGCCGGTTGATCGGCAGGTACGCCGGGTCGTAGGGGTGCGCGGACGCCAGCTCCTCATCGAGATCGACGCCGAGGCCGGGAGCCTCTCCTGGGTGCAGGTACCCGTCGGTGAAGGTGTAGGCGTGGGGAAACACCTCATTGGTCAGCTCGGTGTGTCCGGCGTACTCCTGGATGCCGAAGTTGTGGATCGCGAGATCGAGGTGGATGGCGGCGGCCATGCCGACGGGGGAGATGTCCTCGGGCCCGTGGATGGCGCTCTTGATCTGGTGCTGCGCGGCGAAGTCGAACAGCTTCTCCAGCGGGGACACGCCGCCGAAGTGGGTGACGGCGGAGCGCACGTAGTCGATCAGCTGCTCACCCACCAGCGTCTGGTAGTCGAAGACGGTGTTGAAGACCTCGCCGATCGCCAGCGGTGTGGTCGTGTGCCGACGGACGAGGCGGAGCCCGTCCTGGTTCTCGGCGGGCGTGCAGTCCTCCAGCCAGAACAGGTCGTACGGTTCCAGGTCCTTGCCGAGCCGGGCCGCCTGGATCGGGGTGAGACGGTGGTGGGCGTCGTGGCGGACGCCGTACACGCGCTCGAGTCCCGGGACGCCCGTCTGCACGCGGACCGCCGGGTACCCCTCGGCCAGCCGGGCGCGGATCGAGTCGAAGAGCTCGGGGATGTCCCGCCCGCTCGCGTGTCCGTAGGTCCGGACCCGCTCGCGGCTCGCGCCGCCCAGCAGCTGATACAGCGGCAGCCCCGCGACCTTCGCCTTGATGTCCCAGAGGGCGACGTCGACGGCGGCGATCGCCGCCATGGTCACCGGTCCGCGGCGCCAGTACGCCCCCCGGTAGAGGGACTGCCAGGTGTCCTCGATGCGGTGGGGGTCCGTCCCCAGCAGCAGCGGGACGACATGATCCCGCAGGTAGCCGACCACGGCGAGCTCGCGACCGTTGAGGGTCGCGTCACCCAGACCGGTGACGCCTTCGTCGGTCTCCACCTTCAACGTGACGAAGTTGCGGCCCGGGCTGGTCAGGACCACTCCGGCGTCGACGATCTTCATGAACAACCTTTCGGGGATGGGTTCAGCCCTTGGTGGCGCCGGCGGTCAGCCCTTCTGGCCGAGGACGGCGACGATGACGACCGGCACCGTCATGAGCGTGGCGGCGGCCATGAGGCCGCCCCAGTCGGTGCTGGCGTAGGAGATGAAGTTGAACAGCGTCACCGGCGCGGTCTGGGTGGTCTCGTCGGAGAAGATCAGGGCGAACATGAAGTTGTTCCAGCTCGCCACGAACGCCAGCACCGACGCGGTCGTGGTGCCGGGCGCGGCCAGGGGGAGCGCGATGCGCCAGAAGGCGCCGAAGACGCTCAGCCCGTCGGTGCGGGCGGCCTCCTCGAGCTCGATCGGCAGCCCTTCGAAGAACCCGATCATGATCCACAGGATCAGCGGCACGGAGACGAACATGTGGCTGAGGATCAGCACGGTGTAGCTGCCCACCAGCCCGGCCTGGGCGAACAGGTAGTACCAGGGGACGAGCAGGAGATCGCCGGGACGATGCGGGCCACGAGGACGAGGGATCCCGTGCGGTGCATCCTGAACCGTCCCACCGCCCACGCGGCGGGTACGGCGATGATCGCCGAAAGCACGGTGGACACGACTCCGACGATCAGGGAGTTGCGCAGCGACTGGAGGACTTCGCCGTCGGCGAGGACGTTGCGGAAGTTGTCCAGGGTGGGGGAGAAGATCAGGCCCACGCTCGGGTCGGTGACCTGCACGTTCGTCTTGAACGCGGCGGCGAACATCCAGACGATCGGCAGGACGAAGCCGAGGCACACGATCGTGATGGCGGCGCCGCGCAGCCAGGACAGTACGCGGTTGGATCTCATGCGGACCCCCTTCCGGGGCGGCGCCGGAGCAGGGCCACGACGCCGATGATGGCGAGGGTGAACAGGACCAGGACAGCGGAGGCAAGGCCGTATTCCTGGTAGTCGAAGGTCAGGCCGTAGGCGTAGACGTTGAGGGTCTCGACCTCGAAGGACGATCCACCGCCCGGTCCCTTGGTGGCGTACAGGATGTCGAAGGTCTTGAGCGCGTCGATGGAGCGCAGGACGACGGCGGTCGCCAGCGTCGGAACGAGCATCGGCAGGACGACGTACCGGAAGCGCTGCCACATGCCGGCCCCGTCCACGTGGGCGGCCTCCTCGGGCTCCTCCGGCAGGGTGGACAGCCCGGCGAGCAGGAGCAGCGTCATCATGGGCGTCCACTGCCACACGTCGATGAGCATGAGGAGCGGCAGCGACTGGGTCACCGAGCCGAGGAACTCCTGCGGCGGGATCCCGACGGAGGTGAGCAGGTGGTTGGCGATGCCGTTGGTGGGGTCGAGGATGAGCAGCCAGAGGATCCCGACCGCCACGGGGGTGGTCAGCAGGGGGATGACGAGCACGGTGCGGACCCAGCGGATGCCGCGGAACGGCTTGCGCATGAGCATGGCCAGGGCGAGGCCCAGCACGGTCTCGATCAGTACGGCGCCGACCGTGAACAGGGCGGTGCGCTGGACGGCCGGCCAGAACCGGCGCGAGTCGGTGAGGCTGAGGTTGAGCGTGAAGGCCAGCGGAAAGACGATCATCAGCCCGACGAACGCGAGCGCCGGGGCGAGCATCGTCCACTTCAGGCGCTTGTTCGCCTGCTCGAACGAGCGTGGCTTGCCGCGATCGGCGGGGCGGCTGATCGCCGGGGCGGTCCGGGTGGCGGACATCAGGCCTCCCTGTGGCGGTTGTCGCGGACGAGGAAGTCGGCGAACTCGGCGTCGGCCTCGCGCGAGACCGGCGCCACCGGCTGCCCGAGGATGCCGGCCACGAGCGGCCGGCCGATGATGTCCCGGGCGCGGCCGACCTGCAGGACGTCGGGGCGGTCGAGCCCCACCCCGATCTGCGCCTGCGCCTGCATGCTCTTGGCGAGGTCGGGTGGGAACGAGGCAAGGGTGGCCGGGTCCGACCACGCCGACTGCCGGGCTCCCGGTATCCCGCCCGCCTGCAGCCGCCTGACCATCTCCGGGCTGGTCGCCCAGCGGAGGAACTGCCAGGCCTCGTCACGGAGCCGCGAGAATGCGCTGATGCCCAGGCTCCAGGACGGGATGTTGAAGGGGCGTGCACCCGCGGGGGCTGCTGGGAACGGCGCGAAGCCGACGGTGTCCTGGACGGTCGAGATCTTCGGGTCGAGGAAGTTGGTCCGCCGAAGGAGTAGAGGAAGCTCGACCACATGGTCACGGCGCCGCTGCGCTGTCCGCGGCCGACGTACCCGAAGAAGTTGCGCTGCCGGTCGGCGAGCCGCAGGGCCGTCTCCATGAGTTCGTCGAGCGTCGCAGGCGCCTTGACCAGGTCCTTGCGGTAGTACAGGACCGGGCGCTCGGTGACCACCGGCACGCTCAGCACCTTGCGGGCGGTGACGGAGCGCTCGCGCGGCGCCTGCAGGAAGTCGGCCCAGTTGTAGGCCGCATCGCCCACCAGGCCGGTGAGGTCGGCCAGCCAGCCGTTGTGCGCGAAGAGCAACTGCTCCTGCAGCGCCCGGACCATCATGACGTCGATGTCGGTGGCCGAGGCGTTGAGCTTGACGTTGTAGCTGTTGGCGAGCTGGTCCGAGGTGAGCAGCGACATCGACACGCGGCGGCCGATCCGCTCCTCGAACTCCGCCAGATGCTTCCTGATCGCCTGCGACCAGACGTGGTTGATCGCCATGATGCGTAGCGGCGTGTCGGGGGAGGGCTTACCGCCGCCGGCTGAGCAGCCTCCGAGTGCTGCCCCTCCCATGGTGACTGCCATCCCGGCCGCGATCTTGCCGAAGGTACGGCGAGTGGGGTCCAGCCTCGGAGGCCGTGCAGGAGGTGGTCAGCCGCGGCCCTTGGTCTGGCTCAGCAGTGTCTCGATGTGCTGCCTGGCCATCACGTCCACGCTGACGTCGAGGTCCTGCCCGTAGGTGCGAAGGCCCAGGGTGAGGTGCTCGAGCATGTAGCGGCGGGCCCGGTCGACGTCGCGGGCCACGATCGCCTCGAAGATCTCGGGGTGATGCGGAACGCCCGGCTCGGCGATGGCCGGGTCGGAGTGCGATCGGAGCATCATCTCGAACATCATGCCGCTGAGCGACGACAGCATGATCCGCAGCACCGGGTTGCCGCACGCCTGCGCGATCGCGTCATGGAAGTCGAGGTCGGCGTGGGCCTGGTCGACGACATCGGTCGCCTTGAGCAACGCGTCGTTGGCCCGCCCGATCGCCGCGAGCTGCGCCTCGGTGGCACGCTCGGTGGCCAACCCGACGATCTCGACCTCCAGGGGGATGCGGGCCTCGATCAGCTGCCGGACCGTGGGCCTCTCCGCCCGGTAGAGCGCGTCGTAGTGGCGGGCCTGCACAGGGGAGCGCTCGCTGACGAACGATCCTCGTCCTGGGGCGACCTCGATCAGCTCTTGCGCCTCCAGCCGGCGCAGCACCTCGCGGACGACGTTACGGCTCGCGCCGAACTGGGCAGCGAGTTCGCGCTCGGAGGGTAGTTTGGCCCCCACCTGAATCTTCCCGGAGCGAATGTCGCGCTCCAACTGCCGGGCGATGCGTTCGGTCAGCAGCCCGCGGTAGGACTGCGACAGTTCCTGGCCCATCGGTGCTGGCGAGTCGGTGGGCATGCACCGAGGATACAGGAGGTCCGTGACGACAGATCTCGGTCCGACCCGCATCGGGCAGGCCAGGGTGGGCCCGGCCGACACCCCCCTGGAGCAATGCTCTGAGCTCGTACAATCGGACCACGTCTCGGGAAATGGAGTTCCATGGCCGCGCCTGGTCGACGACGGGTGACGATCGCCGATGTGGCGACTCACGCCCAGGTCTCCGTCACAGCGGTGTCCAAGGTGATACGCAACGCCTATGGTGTCAGCCCGGCCATGAAAGACCGGGTCAAGACGGCCATCGAAGAGCTCGGCTATCGGCCGCAGGCGGTGGCGCGCGGCATGCGCGGGCGCACCTTCACCATCGGACTGGTCCTGCCGCACATCAGGAACCCCTTCTTCGCCGACATCCTCGACGGCCTCACCGAATATCTGGAGAACACCGACTACCAGGCGTTCATGATCCAGGGTGGCGCCACCCGCAAAGTCGAGATTCGGGCGGTCGACGCCCTCGTGGACCGCCAGGTGGACGGCATCATCATGGTCGCCCCGCTCGCCTCGAAAGCACGCCTGGAGGAAGTGGCCAAGGAGAAGCCGACCGTGGTGCTCGCCCGGCACGAGCGCTCGTCGTACTACGACTCGGTGTTCGACGACGACGAAGCGGGCGCCGAGCTTGTCGTGAAGCACCTCATCGAGCTGGGGCACCGCCGCATCGCGCACATCACGCACCAGGACGACAGCCAGGCGCGGCCGGCCGACCTGCTGCACAACATCCGGTCGGCGACCTACGAACGCGTCATGCGCGAGCACGGGTACGCCGACGAGATCGCCATCGCCACCAGCTTCTATCACGAGAAAGGCGGCTACGAGGGGGCTCGCGAGCTGCTGAGCCGTTCGACCCAGCCGACGGCGATCTTCGCCGGAGCCGACCAGGCGGCGCTCGGCGCGCTCGCCGCGCTCCACGAGGCCGGCCTGTCCGTCCCGGCGGACGTCTCGGTAGCCGGCTATGACAACATCCACCTGGCCGCTCTGCCCAACATCGCGCTGACGAGCGTCGACCAGGACGGCGCCGAGATGGGCCGCGCCGCGGGCAAGCTCCTGCTGGAACGCATCGAAGGCCGCATGACACCGGTGCGCTTCTCGGTTACGCCGAGCCTGGTCGTCCGCGGCTCCACGGCCGCGCCGGGAGGGTCCGGCAGCTGAGCTTGGTGTCGGCCGATCGAGCACCGCTTTGCGGGAGCTCGCCCTCATCGACCACCGCCACCATGTCACCCGGCTTCCCGCGGGCGCTCGCAGCCGTGCGATAGCAGGTGCACGGAACACCGATTCCTTCACGCTGCGCTCCGGCATGAGAACCGTTACCGAATAAGCGCCAGTTTCAACGATCTAAGCTGCGGAAAAGCCGGGTACCGTTACCCAAAAGGTGTCTTGACACTCCATCACGTAACGCCTACGTTAACCGCATCGGGGAGTCGCTTAAAACGATTCAATAACCCTGGAGGGTTGTGTGAAGACCTCCCACCGCACGCTCACGACGGCTGCGGCCGTCCTGGCGCTGGCGGCTCTGACCTCCTGCGGTTCCGGCTCGGAGCCCGCCGCCGACGGCACCGTCACCCTGACCTTCATGACGGGCAGCGACCAGTCGACCGTGGACGCGTCGAAGGCGCTGGCCGATGCCTTCATGCAGGCCAACCCCAAGATCAAGATCAAGATCGAGAACCAGCCGGGCGGCAGCGAGGGCGACAACATCGTCAAGACGCGCCTGTCGACCGGCGAGATGACGGACGTGTTCTGGTACAACTCCGGGTCGCTGCTCCAGGCGCTCAACCCGGCCCAGACCCTGGTCGATCTCACCGGGGACCCGGTACTGGCGAACGTCCAGCCGGACTATCTGCGGGTGGTGACCCAAGGCGACCACGTGTACGGCGTGCCGGCCACCGCCGCGTCCGGCGGCGGCATCCTCTACAACCGCAAGGTCTATGACAAGCTCGGCCTGAAGGTGCCCACGACCTGGGCGGAGTTCATGGCCAACAACGACAAGATCAAGGCGGCCGGGATCGCGCCGGTGATCTCGACGTTCAAGGACACCTGGACCTCGCAGCTGTTCGTCCTTGCCGACTTCTACAACGTTCAGGCCGCCGTGCCGGCCTTCGCCCAGGACTACACGGCCAACAAGGCCAAGTTCGCCACCACCCCGGCCGCGCTCGCGAGCTTCCAGCACCTGGCCGAGGTGCACGCCAAGGGCTACCTCAACAAGGGCTTCGGCTCGGCCACCCTGGATCAGGGCCTGAAGATGCTGGCCGAAGGCAAAGGCGCGCACTATCCGATGCTCACCGCGATCCTGCCGCCGGTGCTGGCGACGAGCCCGCAGGCCGCGACGGACATCGGCTTCTTCGGCATCCCCGGCACCGACGCCGCCAAGAACGGCGCCACCGTGTGGGAGCCACCGGCCATCTACATCCCGAAGAACACCAAGCACCTGGAGGAGGCCAAGAAGTTCGCGGCCTTCGTCGCTTCGCCCGCCGCCGCCGAGGCCATCAGCAAGGTGGTGCAACCGACGGGACCGTACCGGGTGAAGGGCGCCAAGCTGCCTGACGACGCCATCCAGGTCGCCAAGGATGTGCAGGCCTACATCGACAAGGGCTCCACCTCGCCGGCACTGGAGTTCCTGTCTCCCGTGAAGGGCCCGTCGCTGGAGCAGATCACCGTCGCCGTCGGCTCCGGGCTGACCGCACCGGCGGAGGGCGCCGTCCAGTACGACAAGGATGTGGAGAAGCAGGCCCAGCAGTTGGGGCTGACCGGGTGGTGACCAAGCAGCACGCCGGGCCCCGCACGGGGCCCGGCGTCGCACCCGGGCCGGGTCACGCCCGAGCGTCCCAGCCCCGACGAAACGCGGCCTACCCGTACGCGCTGTACCTGCCGGCCGCCGTCGTCTACCTGGTGATCTTCCTGGTGCCGACGGTGATGGCCTTCTACTTCGCGCTGACCCGCTGGACCCTGTTCGACAGCACCTTCGTCGGCCTGGACAACTTCCGCGACTTCCTGTCCGAGCAGAACCTGCGCATCGGCTTCACCAACACCCTCTTCTACGCCATCGTCACCAGCGGCCTCAAGGTCGTCCTCGGCCTGCTCCTCGGCGTGCTGCTCACCAGCAAGCTGCGGCTGCGCGGCTTCCTGCGCTCGGTGGTGTTCTTCCCCGTCCTGGTCTCCACGGTCGCCGTCGGCATCACCTTCAGCGCCCTGCTCAGACCGGACACCGGCCTGGTCAACAAGGCCCTGGCCGTGATCGGCATCGACGGCCCCGACTGGCTCGGCGACGCCAACACCGCGCTGCTGTCGGTCGCCCTGGTGGATGTGTGGAAGGGCGTCGGCATCGCCACCGTCATCTACATCGCCGGCATCCTGTCCATCCCCCGCGACTACTACCAGGCCGTGGCCGTCGACGGCGGAGGGGCCTGGCACCGCTTCCGCCACGTCACCCTGCCGCTGTCCTGGCCCGCCACGTACTCCGTCATCATCCTGTCGTTCATCGGCGGCCTGCGCTCCTTCGACCTCATCTGGACGATGACCCGCGGCGGACCCGGCTTCACCAGCGACACCATCGCCTCGATCATCTACAAGCAGTACCAGGCCGGCTTCTTCGGCCTGTCCACCGCCGGCAACGTGCTGCTGTTCGTCGTCGTCACCGCCATCGTCGTCCCGCTCAACTACTTCCTCGGCAAAAGGCAGGTGGCCGCATGACCGCACTGAGGAGGCTCAGCGCCGAGGCCGTCGCGCTGGTGCTGGCCGGGGTGATCTTCCTCATCCCGTTCGCGCTCATGCTGCTGACCGCGGTCAAGGACGAGACGCAGGCCACCGACCTGGACTTCGCCTGGCCGGCCAACTGGCCGATCGTGCAGAACTTCGTGGACGTGATCGAGGCGCGCGACTACGTGCTGCTGCGCGCGTACGTGAACTCCATAACCCTCACCGTCGCCTCAGTCGCACTGATCGTGATGTTCGCCGCGATGGCCGCGTTCGTGTTGCAACGCCGGGCGGGGAAGGTCGGCAAGGTGGCCGACTTCCTGGTGCTGACCGGACTGATCATCCCACCGGCGATCGTGCCCACGATCTGGCTGCTGCAGGCATTGGGACTGTTCAAGACCCTGCCGGGGCTGATCCTGGTGGAGGTGGCGTTCGGGCTGTCGTACGCGGTGCTGCTGTTCCGGGCGTTCATCGCGGCCATCCCGCGCGAGCTGGACGAGGCCGCCATGATCGACGGCTGCAGCGGCCTCACGCTCTTCTTCCGGGTGATCTTCCCGCTGCTGCGGCCGGTCACCATCACCGTGGTCCTGACCAGCTCGGTGGCCGTCTTCAACGACTTCGTCAACCCGCTGTACTTCACCCCCGGCGACGACAACGCCACCGTGCAGGTCACCCTCTACAACTTCCAGAGCCAGTACAACACCCAGTGGAACCTGCTCTTCATGGACATCGTGCTCATCACGATCCCACCGTTGCTCCTCTTCATCTTCTTCAACCGCAAGATCGTCGCCGGCATGACCGCCGGCGCCATCAAGGGATGACATGACTCTCCAGCGAGGCGACGAGATCGAACTCAGGCGGTGGTGGTGCCCTGGACGATCTACCAGCGCACCGAGCATGAGCGTCCGGGTGGACCAGATCGCGGCACTGGCCGGCGAGACCGCCGAGCTGCTCGGCCGCGCCGACGGCGCCGCGCGCTACCGGGAACTGGCCGAGCAGGTCAGGGCCGCCTTCGGCACCGCCTCAACCATGCCCACGCCGGTCTCATCGCCCCTTACGGCCGGGCGAGGTCAGCTGGAGACGTAGCGGTGGGCAGGTGACCCTGGTCGTGGTGGTGGTGCCCCCGAACACCACCGCCGCCGTTCACCTGCCCACCGACCCGAGGCGTCACGTTTTCGCATGCGCATCCGGAAAGGCGGCCTGATGATCCACCACCACGACTTCCAGCACCGAGGGCTGACCCTGCGCTCCAGCGTGCACATCCCCGAGGACGACGCCACGGCCCGTCGGCCCACGGTGGTGTTCGTCCACGGGTTCTCCAACAACCGCATGGAGAACCGTTCCTTCGTCCTCATGGCACGGCTGCTGGAGGGCATCGGTATCGCGTCGGTCCGGTTCGACCTGTCCGGGCACGGGGAAAGCGACGGCGATTTCTTCGACGTCACCATCACCAGCGAAATAGCCGAAACCCGGTCGGTGGTGCAGGCCGTCCGTGGCTTCGACTTCGCCGATCCCGAGCGTGTGGCCCTGGTCGGGATGAGCATGGGCGGCGTCGTCGCGGGCGTCGTCGCCGCCGAAGAACCGGGAATCCGGGCTGCGTGCCTGTGGTCTCCGGCCGCCGTAGCCCCCTTCGAAGTGGGCTCGGGCCAGCTCAAGGGCCGCGACATCGCCGCCGAGATCAGGGAGAAGGGCTATTTCGACGCCGACGGCCACCGCATGAGCCCCGCCCTCGTCGACGACATCGCCGGGCTCGACGTCTATGGCCGGTCCTGCGGTTATGCCGGGCCGGTGCGCATCATCCATGGCGACAAGGACGACATCGCCCCTGTCGCCTACGCCCGCCGCTATCTCGACCACTACGGCGGCAACGCCGAACTGGAAGTCGTCCCCGGAGCCGACCACGGATGGAGCACCGTTCCCCACCGCACCCGGCTGCACGAACTGACGCTGCAGTTCGTCCGCGAGCAGCTGGAACCCTCCGCATGATGAATCGATGAGCTGGGCGGCCGAGCTGGATCTGGACACGTGATCGTTGCCTGCGGTGCCGGAGATCGGATCGCGATAATCGGTCGTCTCTGGCGGGCCACCGGAGTGCGCGGCAAGGTGGCGTGGAGCAACGGCCACCCGGTGCTCGGCTACGGAGTCGTGCAGGTGACGCCGGTGGGGGCGGTCGAGCCGTCGCCGTTGGCGGTGAAGCCGAACGTCGTCGCCCCGTTGCCGGCGATGGTGCCGTTGTAGGAGGCGTTCTTGACGGTGACCGCGCCGCTGGTGCCGGTGTTCACGCCGTTCCACAGGCTGGTGACGGTCTGTCCACCGGCCAGCGTCATCTGCACCGTCCAGCCATTGAGCGCGGACGACCCGTTGTTGCTGACGGTCACCTCGCTCTGGAAGCCGGTGCCCCACTCGTTGACCAGCCGGTACGTCGCCGTGCAACCGCTCGGCGTGGGCGTCGGCGACGACGGGGTGCCGCCGCTGACCCGGTACACGGCGGTGCCGTGCGACGGCACGCCGGCCGAGATGGCGCCGGTGCTGCCGCTGACGGTGTTCGTCCACGCGTCGCGCAGGGTGAACGAATCGCCCGCCAGGCCGATCGCGGACGCGGTGGTGCTGATCGTGGTCGTACTGCCGCCCTGGTTGAACAGCGCGACCGCGACGTCGCCGTTGCTGAGCTTCTTGGCCAGCACGCGCCGGGTTCCGTCGTTGCTGACCTCACGTGCCTGCAGGCCGAGCGGGTCCTGGTTGATGGCGATCAGGTTCTGGTTCTTCAGGATGGTCGTCGTCGCCGAGTCCATGGTGCGCAGGTCGTTCCCGGCGATGAGGGGCGAGGCCATGATCGACCAGAGAGCGAAGTGGCTGCGCATCTCGGTGTCGGTCATGCCGCCCCGGCCGATCTCCATCATGTCGGGGTCGTTGAACGCGCCCGGCTTGGCGTACGACGCGAGCGGGACGGTGACGTTGACGATGTTCTGGATGCCCATCGGGTATCCGTTCGTCTGGCCGGTGTTCCACTTGTTGGTGATGTCCTCGGTCGTCCGCCACATGTTGGCGACATCGCCCCAGTTGCGCTGGGGCCCGGTTTTGGCGTGGATGCTGTTCGGGTTGATGCTGTAGACGATCGGCCGCCCGGTCGCCGCCAGCGCGTCACGCATTTTCGCGAACGTACGGACCTGGTCGTCGATGGTGCCGTTGGGTGAGCACCAGTCGTACTTCAGGTAGTCCACGCCCCAGGCGGCGAACTGCCTGGCGTCCTGGACCTCGTGTCCCTGGCTTCCGGTGGCGCCCGGGTAGCCGCCGAAGTACTGGGCGCAGGTCTTGTCCACGGGCACCTGGTAGATGCCGAATTTCAGCCCCTTGGCGTGCAGGTAGTCGCCGAGGGCCTTCATCCCGCCGGGGAACCGCGACGGATTGCCCTGCAGGTTCCCCGCGGAGTCGCGGGTGGGGTTGAACCAGCAGTCGTCGACCACGACGTACTTGTAGCCGAGGTCGCGCAGGCCGGAGCTGACGATGGCGTCGGCCATCTGCTTGATCAGCGTCTCGTTGATGTCGCAGCCGAAGGTGTTCCAGCTGTTCCAGCCCATGGGGGGTGTGCGGGCGACCCCGTTGTCCAGGGCGCCGGCCTGCTCTTCCAGGGCGATCAGACCGCCTACGAGAATGCCGGCGGCGAGAAGAATTCCCACCTTACGCAAGGACCCTCCTGAAGATGACGAGCGGATTGCCGGACGAACGAGGTCAGGGGCTGGTGCAGGTGGCGGTGGGAGTGGCCGCGGTGCCGTTGGCGGTGAAGCCGAAGGTGGCGGACGCGCCCGCGGCGATGGAGCCGTTGTAGGAGGCGTTACGGACCGTCACGGCGGAGCCGGAGACGCTCTGCGTGCCGTTCCACAGGCTGCTGACGCTCTGCCCACCGGGCCAGGTCCACTTCACGGTCCAGCCGTCGACCGGCGCACTGCCCGCACGGACCGTCACCGTCGACTGGAAGCCGCCCTCCCAGCTGTTGACCGTCTCGATCGTCGCCGAACACGCCCCAGGGACCGGAGTCGGTGTCGGCGACGGGCCGCTCTGGAACTGGGTGAAGAACTTCCACACCTCTGCCGGGACCCAGGTCCTCGATCCGCTGTCGCCGCCGGCATTGTCCTGCGGCGCGGCGATGTGACCTTCGTCGAACGCGGCCCATACGACCGGATGGCCCGCCGAGCACCCGGAGTAGGTGGTGATTCTGTGAGTCAGACTGCCCTGCGCCGGCTCGGGAGGGCTCTGGGTGGTGCAGCCGTTGTTCCTGACGAACCGGTCACGAAGGGACCGTCCGCCGGAGATGTTGAGCACGTTGTCCCTGATGCCGTGGATCCCCATGTAGGCGATGGGCTGGGTGCCGCCGCTGCACCCGCTGAGCTGGCCGCCGGACTGGACCGCGACCGCGCGGAAGACGTTCGCCCGGGCGCACGCGAGTGCGTACGACATGGCGCCGCCGTAGCTGAAACCCGTGGCGAACAGCTGCGTGGTGTCGACGCAGAGAGCTCCCTCGATCTGCCTGACCATGTCGTCGACGAAGGTCAGATCCTCACCGTTGGAATTGCCCCAGCCGTTGTTGAAGCCCTGGGGCGCGACGAAGATCGTGCTGTTGTTCGCCAGGCGCAGGAGCCCGTAGTAGGCCCAGACGTCCCGCTGCACGGTCTGGCCTGTTGCCACATCGGTAGCGGTGCCACCCAGCCAGTGGAACCCGAAGACCAGCCGGTAGGGGTGGTTCACGTCGTAGTTGTCGGGGATCTTCAGAATGTAGCTGCGATTCTTGCCGCTGGTCTGAATTGAACGCGTACCACTTGCCAGCCCTGGCGCCTTGCCGCATCCCGCAGAGGCCGCAAAGGCGCTGACCGTGGTCGAGCCGAGACTGGCGCTCAGCGCCGGGCCGCTTGTGGCCACCAGGACGACAAGCGCCACGACCGCTAAGGCGGTCAATAAGGGTCTACGTCTTGGCATCGTGCAACTCTCTCTGCCGATCCGATGTCGGCGCACGTCGAGGGGAGGGGCAGTCGCATGAGATGCGTTATCGGTAACACACACGATGTACGGGTGCGCCTGCCGGAATGTCAAGGCTCGCTGAAAGTTTCAGCGTGGCTCGTCAGGCGGTGACGGGGTCATATACGCTCCGCTGCACCACACCAGTCCTCTGAAGAAGGAGCGCTGGACGGACCCGTGCGTTATCGATCACATCCGCTCCAGAGCAACGGCAAGATCCGCAGCTACACCCTGCGGATCGCCGCGGTCCTGGTGACAGCCTTCCTGGGCAGCATGACGGTCAGCCTCGACACGACCGCCGTCGTGGACACCAACGCCTTGGAGGGGACCACACCGGGAGACCACGGTACGGGGCCTCTGGGGCTTATGAGACGCCGCCGGGTGTGTCGGCTGCGTCCGGCGTGTGGGGGGCAGTGTCGTGGTCGGGTGTGGTGGCCCAGCTGGCGAGGAGGCGGAGTTTGTCTTCGGAGTCGCTGCCGGGTTCGGTGCCGTAGGCCACCAGGGTGAGGCCGTCAGCGGTCAGATCCAGGGACTCGTAGGTGAGGTGGAGGTCTCCGACGACGGGGTGGTGGAAGGGTTTGGCGCCCTGGTGGTGCTGGCGGACGTCGTGCCGGGCCCAGCGGGTGCGGAAGTCGTCACTGCGGGTGGACAGTTCGCCGATGAGGTCGGTGAGGTCCTTGTCGTAGGGGTCCCGGCCGGCCTGGGCTTGCAGGAGAGCGACGGTGTCGTGGGCGGCGCGGTCCCAATCGCCCCAGAACTGGTGGGAGCGGGGGTCGAGGAAGATGAACCGGGCATGGTTGGGGATGGCGCCACGGGCGGCCTCGATCATGGGCGCGTACAGGGCGCGGCCGAGGACGTTGTACGCCAGGACGTCGCCGCGGCCGTTCATGACGAAGGCCGGGGCGCCGGTCATGGCGTCCAGGAGCCGCTGCACCGAGGGCCGTACCTGGTCGGGGGCAGGGCGTCGGCGCCGTCGCGGGCCGGGGCCCGCAGCGCGGGCAAGATCCTCCAGGTGGGTCCGTTCGGCGTCGTTCAGCCGCAGCGCCCGGGCCAGGGCGTCCAGGACGTGGTCGGAGACCCCTGACAGGTCGCCGCGTTCCAGGCGGGAGTAGTACTCCACGCTCACTCCGGCCAGCTGGGCGACCTCGGCACGGCGCAGTCCGGGGACCCGGCGGGTGCCGTAGGAGGGCAGCCCGGCCTGTTGCGGGCTGATCTTGGCCCGCCGGGAGGTCAGGAACTCGCGGACCTGGCTGCGGTTGTTCACCCTCCCCAGGCTAGGCCGCCTTCCGTAACGCTGGGGTGCCCTGCCATTACACCTTTCGCCAGTGCCTTCCTCCCTGTCTGACCAGCGCTTTTACTGGTAGTCGCGACCTGCCCCGGCCCGGGGGAACTGCGGCTGCCGGGGCGTATGGTCGCCGAAAGTAGCGGATCTATTGCTGATAGAGACAGGTAGGCCGCTGAGAGAACACCCACCAGAGGAGTACCTGATATGCGTGGAGTAGTGATGCACGCCCCCGGCGACGTCCGGGTGGAGCAGCGTGAGGACCCCAAGATCCTCGCCCCGACCGACGCGATCATCCGGCTGTCCGCGGCCTGCGTCTGCGGGTCGGATCTGTGGCCCTACCGCGGCATCGATCCGATCGAGAGCCCGACTCCCATGGGCCATGAGTACGTGGGTGTCGTCGAGGAGGTCGGCAGCGAGGTGAAGAACGTCAAGCCCGGCCAGTTCGTCGTCGGCTCGTTCGTCTCCTCCGACGGCACCTGCGAGATCTGCCGCTCCGGTTACCCGTCCTCCTGCGTTCACCGGGTGTTCATGAACGCGGTCGGCACACAGGCCGAGCGTGCCCTGATCCCGAACGCCGACGGCACGCTCGTCGCCACCCCGGGCATGCCCGACGCCGATCTCATCCCTGGCCTCCTCGCCGCCTCCGACGTGCTGGGCACCGGCTGGTTCGGTGCGGTGGCCGCCCAGGCCGGACCCGGCAAGACGGTCGCGGTCGTAGGGGACGGCGCGGTCGGCCTGCTCGCCGTCCTGGCCGCCAAGCAGCTCGGTGCGGAACGGGTGATCGCGATGAGCCGCCACGACGCGCGGCAGAAGCTCGCCCTGGAATTCGGCGCCACCGACATCGTCACCGAGCGCGGCGACGAGGGCGTCGAGAAGATCAAGGAGCTGACCGGCGGCCTCGGCGCGCACTCGGTCGTCGAGGCGGTCGGCACCCAGGAATCGATGCTCCAGGCCGTCCGCTCCACCCGGCCCGGCGGCCACGTCGGTTTCGTCGGCGTCAACCACGACGTCGCCCTCGCCGGTGACGAACTGTTCTTCTCCCAGGTTCACCTGCACGGCGGCCCAGCCCCGGTCCGGGAGTACCTGCCCGAGCTGATCGACCTGATCTGGAACCGGAAGATCAACCCGGGCAAGGTCTTCGACCTCACCCTGCCCCTGGAGCAGGCGGCCGAGGGATACAAGGCGATGGACGAACGCCGCGCCATCAAAACCCTCCTGCAGCCGTGAACCGGCACCTGCGGCGAAGGGCTTTGTCTCCGCGCTGATCCCGCACCGGCGCGGATCCGCACCTTGCGGCGGCGGCGCCCGTGCCGGCTCCTGCCCTTTCCGGCGCTGATCGAAGGAGAAGTGAGTTCATGTCTGACCAGGTCCCTGGCGAAGTCCACCGCGATGAGCAGGCGTCGTCGCCGTTGTCCCGGCGGGGCTTCCTGTCGGCGACAGCTGCCGGCGGTGTGGTGGCCGGCGCCCTTCCGTCCGTGATCGCCGCGGATCCGGCCGGCGCGTCGATCGGGCGGGCCGTGGCGGCCGGCGGCCACAGCAGCGCGCTGTCGGTGACGGTCAACGGGCGGCGCCACCAGGTGACGGTGGACCACCGGACGTCGCTGCTGGATCTGCTGCGCGAGCGGCTCGCCCTGACGGGCACCAAGAAGGGCTGCGACCAGGGCGCGTGCGGCGCGTGCACGGTGCTGGTGGACGGCCGGCGGGTCAACGCGTGCCTGACACTGGCCGTACGGTGCCAGGGCGCCGAGGTCACCACGATCGAGGGCCTGGCCTCCGACGACGACGAGCTGCACCCGTTGCAGCGGGCGTTCATCGAACAGGACGCCTTCCAGTGCGGCTACTGCACCCCAGGCCAGATCATGTCCGGCGTCGCCTGCATCCGCGAGGGCCACACCGGCTCCCGCGAGGAGATCCGGGAGTGGATGAGCGGCAACATCTGCCGCTGCGGCTGCTACGTCAAGATCGTCAACGCGGTCGCGCAGGCCGCGCGCAGGGGCAGGAGCTGACATGTACCCCTTCGCCTACACCAAGCCCGCCGACACCCGCGCCGCGCTCGCCGCCGGAGCGCGCGGCGGCCGCTACATCGCCGGCGGCACGACGCTGGTCGACCTGATGCGCGAGACGGTGGAACGTCCCGGCACGCTGGTGGACATCAGCGGCCTGCCGCTGCGCGACGTGCAGGCCACCGCGCGCGGCGGGCTGCGGATCGGCTCGCTGGCGCGGATGTCCGACGTCGCCGCGCATCCACGGGTGCGCACCGCCTACCCGGTGGTGGAGCAGGCGCTGGAGCTGAGCGCGTCGGCGCAGCTGCGGAACATGGCCACCATCGGTGGCAACCTCCTGCAGCGAACCCGCTGCGGCTACTTCCGCGACGTCAGTGCCGCCTGCAACAAGCGGCAACGCGGATCCGGGTGCGCCGCCCTGGAGGGCTACAACCGCTCGCACGCGATCCTGGGCACGTCGGATGGGTGTGTGGCGACCCATCCGTCCGATCTGGCCGTGGCGCTGACAGCGCTGGACGCGATCGTGCACCTGCTGGGCCCGGACGGCGAACGCAGCCTTCCCTTGACCGAGTTCCTGCTGCGGCCGGGCGACACACCCGACCGCGAGCACGACCTGCGACCCGGCGAGCTGATCACCGCGGTGGAGATCCCGCCGCATCCACGATCCCTGCGATCGGGCTACCTGAAGGTCCGCGACCGGCAGTCGTACGAGTTCGCGCTCACCTCCGCGGCGGTCGTCCTGGACATCGGCGGCGGAGTCATCCGCGACGCCCGGGTCGCCGCCGGCGGAGTGGGGACGGTGCCGTGGCGGCTGACGGCGGTGGAGCGGCGGCTGGCCGGTGCCCGTCCTTCGGAGCGGCTGTGGGCGCAGGCGGCCGAGGTCGCCGCGGACGGCGCCCGTCCGCTCCGCCACAACGGCTTCAAGGCGGAACTGCTCAAACGCACCGTCGAACGTCAACTGCGCACTGTGGGAGGCACGCGATGACACGGCCCGCGGCGGGCACGCCGGTGTCGAGGGTGGACGGACGGCTGAAGGTGACCGGCCAGGCCACGTACGCGGCCGAGCACGACGTTCCCGGCGTCGTGCACGGCGTGATCGTCACCAGCACCGTCGGCCGGGGACGGATCACCGCGGTCGACACCCGAGCAGCCCTGGCCCAGCCCGGCGTGCTCACGGCGATCAGCCACCTGAACGCGCCCAAACTGCCCTACCGGCCCTTCCACGGCATACCCGACCCGGCCCGGGGTGAGCGCCTGCGGGTCTTCCAGGACGACCGGGTCCGCTTCTTCGGCCAGCCGGTCGCGGTCGTGGTGGCCGAAACCCTGGAGATCGCCCAGCACGCGGCGAGCCTGGTGCGGGTCGGCTACGACGGCGAGCGGCCCGCGACCGACCTGGACACCCCGGCCGGCTCGCCCAACCAGCCCGAAAACTACCAGCGGGGCAACGTCGACCAGGCGCTGCCGCAGGCGCACACCCGACTGGAACGGACCTACCGGCTCAACCGTGAGCACCACAATCCGATGGAGCCGCACGCCACCATCGCGCGCTGGGACGGCGACCGGCTCACCCTGTGGGACAAGACCCAGATCGTCCTCAACACCCAGGCAGACCTCGCCGGCGTGTTCGGCATCCCGGAGCAGTCGGTCCGGGTCATCTCGCCGTTCGTCGGCGGCGCTTTCGGCAGCGCGCTGCGGGCCTGGCCGCACGTCACCATCGCCGCGCTGGCCGCCCGCGAGGTGCGGCGCCCGGTGAAGGTCGTGCTGACGCGCAAGCAGCTGTACACCGGGACGGGTCATCGCCCCGTCACCGAGTACAAGCTCACCCTCGGTGCCGATCAGGGCGGTCGGCTCACCGCGGCCGTGCACGACATCCGCGCCGAGACCTCCGCCTACGAGGACTACCGTGAGGCGCTGACCGGCCTGGGGCAGATGCTGTACGCCACGCCCCACGTCCGGCAGACGTACCGGTCGATACCGCTGGACATCAACACCCCCACCTACATGCGCGGCCCCGGGTCGGCCACCGCCGCGTTCGCCATCGAATGCGCGATGGACGAGCTCGCCCACGACCTGGGCATGGACCCGATCGAGCTGCGCCTGCGCAACGAACCCGACCGGGATCCGGGCACCGGGGTGCCGTTCTCCACCCGGCGGCTGCGCGAATGTTTCCGCGTCGGCTCCCGTACCGTCGGCTGGGACGAACGCGACCGCAAGCCGCGCTCGGCCCGCGACGGGAACTGGCTGCTCGGCACCGGCGTCGCCGTGGCCACCTATCACACCCAGCGCGCCCCGGCCCAGGCTCTGGCCAGACTCCAGGCCGACGGCACCGCGATCGTCCAGTGCGCGACCTCCGACATGGGGCCGGGCACCTACACCTCGATGACCCAGGTCGCCGCCGACGCGCTCGGCCTCCCGATCGCCGGCGTGCGGTTCCAGCTCGGCGACTCGACCATGCCGCCGGCCCCGCCTCACGGAGGCTCCATGACCATGGCCAGCGTCGGCTCCGCCGTCCAGGACACCTGCGACAAGCTCCGCCGGCAGGCCGTCCGGCTCGCCGTCGAGGATTCCGGCTCGCCTCTGCACGGCGCCTCCGCCGACGACGTCGTCGTCCAGAACGGCCGCCTGCACCTGCGCGACGACCCCGGACGCGGCGAGACCTACCGGCAGTTGCTGGCCCGCACCAACCGGCCCCACCTGGAGGCACGCGGCGGCTACGCCCCTGGCGACGAGGTCGAGCGGTTCTCCACGCACGCCTACGGCGCGGTGTTCGCCCAGGTCGCCGTGGACGAACGCCTCGGCCTGGTACGCATCCGGCGGGTGCTCGGCGTGTACGACGCGGGCCGCATCATCAACCCCAAGCTCGCCGAAAGCCAGGCGATCGGCGGCATGGTCGGCGGCATCGGCATGGCCCTGCTGGAACACACCGTCACCGACCCCCGCGACGGCCGCATCGTCAACGCGAACCTGGCCGACTACCTCGTTCCCGTCAACGCCGACGTCCCCGACGTCAACGCCATCTACCTGGGCGGCGACGACCGCACCGCCGACCCCATCGGCGTCAAAGGCCTGGGCGAGGTCGTGATCGTCGGCGTGGCGCCCGCCATCGCGAACGCCGTCTTCCACGCCACCGGCCGCCGCATCCGCGAACTCCCCATCACCGCCGAAGCCCTCCTGTGACGCTCGGCGCCGCCCGGGCGCCGGTCCCTGTACGACGACGCCGTGGCGCAGCAGGTCGGTGGCGAAGGGCGTCCGCGAGCAGTCTCAGGCGGACGGCGGTGGACCCACCGTCTCGCGCACGATCACCCGATTGATCGATCGCGAGGGGGATTCCGGCGTCGGCCGGCCCCGGACTTCCGCGATGAGCTTGGCCATGGCTTCCCGCCCCTGGACTTCGCGATCGACGGCCACCGTGGAGAGCGAGGGTGTGGCGAAGCGCCCCAATTCCTCGTCGTCCCAGCCGAACACGCTGACGTCATCGGGAACGCGCCAGCCTCGCGAGAGCGCACCTCGTACGGCCCCCATGGCCACATGGTCGTTCGCGGCGACGATGGCGGTCACGCCGCTTTTTTCGGGCAGGCCCCGGACGGCGTCGTAGCCGGACTGGGGGCTCCAGTCCCCGAGGGCGATGCCGTACGACGTGAGCCCGTGGTGCTTGATCGTCTGCTCGTAGAGCAGTTTGCGATTGCGGGCGGAGGCGAAACTCTGCGTGCCCGCGATGTGGAAGAAGATCTTGTGACCCAGTGATGCGAGGTATTCGATGATCTCACGGATGGGAGAGGCGTCCGCGAGTTCGTTGACGCTGCGAAGGTTGTCGTCGTAGTCACCCGTGACGACGATGGGGACCGGCGACGCCGCGGGGCCGATCTCGAGGGGCGTCAAGGACAGGATGCCCTCGACCTGTCCCGAGCCCGCGAGTTCCAGGATTCGCTCCGCCCTGGCGCGGGGGTCGCCCTCCATGCTGACGACCTCCAGTTGGAAGCCTTCCGCGCGCGCGGTCGTGGAGGCGGCGCTGAGCAGGCGTACGGGCCACAGATAGGTGGAGGCGGGGAGGGCGATCGCCAGCCGGTTGGTGCGCCGCGTGCGCATGGAACGCGCGACCAGGTTGGGCCGGTAGTTGAGCTCCTGGACGACCAGGTCGATCTTCCTGCGGGTCTCCGGCTTCAGGCCTTCGTTGTGGCGGAAGTATCGGGAAACCGTCTGGTGAGAAACGCCTGCACGCCGGGCCACCTCGTGGATCGTGACGCGCGGCGTCTCGGACTCGCCCAAGGGACCCCCTTTCCTCGCTCCTTGCGGGACAGCCTAGCGTTGACGTGAAAGTGATCGATCACTAATATGCGTCGTGACCGCGGAGTCCAGCGCGAGGCGAGCGGCGAACGGGCAAGCCGTCAAGGCGCCGGATCAAGGGTTCGGGCAGGATGGTTGCCAACCAGGTTGGCGCAGTCACATGCTCGGAGTTCCAGTGATGAACGAGCCCCGGTCAGTCGATCCACCGGCGATCGCGATCGACGATCGAGTCCGGCATCAGACCATCGACGGGTTCGGGGTCTCCACGGCGTTCCGGCGGAACGAACTGATCAGGGCTCTCCCGGAGGACAAGCAGCGGGAGATCCTCGACCTGTGGTTCAGCCGCGACAAGGGAGCCGGGCTGAGCATCCTGCGCCTCGGCATCGGCTCGGGCCCGGCGGACAGCCCGTACGACCAGATGGTGTCGATCCAGCCCGCAGACCCCGGCGGCCCGGACGCGCCGCCCGCGTACGTGTGGGACGGCGACGACAACAGCCAGGTGTGGATGGCCAAGGCCGCGCAGGAGTACGGCGTGCGGCGCTTCTTCGCCGTCCCCTGGAGCGCGCCCGGCTACATGAAGGACACCGGCGAGGACAGGAACGGCGGCCGGCTGAAGCCGGAGTGGCACCAGGCCTACGCGGATTACCTGGTGCAGTACACGAGGTTCTACGCGCGGGAAGGCATCCAGATCACCGACCTGGGGTTCGCGAACGAGCCCGACTGGACGGCCCCGCACGCCTCCATGCGCTTCAGCCCTGAGGAGGCCGCTCAGTTCGTCAAGGTGCTCGGCCCCATCGCCTCGGGCGTGCGGCTGGTGTGCTGCGAGTCGGTCGGCTGGACGGAGGCCAGGGCGTACACGGCCGCGATCGAGGCCGACGCCGAGGCCCGTCGCTGGGTGAAGGTCCACAGCGGGCACAGCTACGCCACCCCCGTGGACTCCCCGCTGCCGACGGAACGGCCGACGTGGATGTCGGAGTGGCATCCCAACGGCACCTGCTGGAACGAGAACTGGTACGACGGCAGCGGCTCCGACGGCTTCACGATCGCCCTGGCCGTACACGACGCGCTGACTCTCGGCGGCGTCTCCGGCTATCTGTACTGGCTGGGCGCTTCCACGGGAACCACCAGGGCGTTGCTGCTGATCGACGAGGCGGCCAAGAGCTACCGGGTCTCCAAGCGGCTCTGGGCGCTGGCCGCCTACAGCCGGTTCGTCAGGCCGGGCGCGGTCAGACTCGATGCGGCTGTCACGAAGCCTGCCCTGAAGGTGTCGGCGTTCCGCAACCCCGACGGCTCCCGCGTCGTCGAGGTCCTCAACACCGGCATGGCCCCCGTCACCTGGGAGGGAGTGGGCGGCGAGGTCGCGGCCTACCTGACCAACGAGGACGAGTCACTCGGATCCATCCCCGTGGAGGGCGGGGCGGTCACGCTCCTGCCGCGCGCCCTGACCACGGTCGTTCTCGGCTGATCAGTCGAGGGCGAACTCCGCGCCGAGGTCGTCGAGTTCGGCGCGCTCGCAGACGCGGTCGACGAAGACGTAGCGGTGCGTCAGTTCGAGAGTGTCGCCGTCGGCCAGTGCGATCTCCTCGTCGAAGGAGGGGGAGGGGCTGATCACGGCGAACGCCTCCTTGCGGACGAACCACTTGATCGGCACCGGAGCGCTGGAGTGGCCGGCGACGGCCAATACGGTGCCGCCGCCGTCGATCTCGTCGTGCCGGCCGGTGATGGCGAGCCAGGGCGCCTCGGCGCCCATCATCTCCTCGCCGCCCTTCCCACCGGCGGCGATGATCGTCCCGCCCGTCCAGGACCGGGGGCCACGCCAGAAGAAGCCCGCGTACCCGGCCAGCGGGCGGCCGTGGGTGGTGGGGCTGCCGAACTCCAGAACGGCGCCGCGGACGTTGAGCAGCTTCGTCGAGAAGTCCAGCGCCCAGATGCCGCGCCCGGCGTCCACGCCGTGGAAGGCCAGGTGGCGCTGCTCGGTGATCCAGTGCTCGCCCGCTGACGAGACCCAGTGCAGGGTCTCGTCGATCGCCACCCGCTCCCCGTCGGCTGAGACGCCGGTGAAGTCGACGTGGTGCATGTGGCCGAGATTGTCGCGCCAGTGGTAGCCCTTCTCCACCGAGAACGTGGGGCCGCCCCAGAAGTTCTGACCGGACAGGTGGGCCCAGGTCATCTGCAGGCCCTTGTGCCAGCGGTGGTCCCACGGGCGGTAGACCGACATGGGGGCGCCGGTGAGGCTGCGGATGGGGTGGAGGTACGGCTTGGGCGCCTCGGCGTCGGGGGCGTCCGGCTGGTAGACGTACTGTGCGATGTCCACGTCGCCGGCGGTGACGATCAGGGACCGGTCCTCGTCGCGGACGCTGAGCTTCGTTTCAGGCATGGCGGATCTCCTTGGAGTGCAGGCGGCTGAGGGTGGTCGGCAGGTCGCCGCCGTTGAGGGAGTGGTAGAAGGGGTTCGTCCCGTCGAGCTCGGCCCGGGTGACGGGACGCCCCGTGATGGCCGACTGGTACATGGCCGTGATCAGCTCCATGACGCGCCTGCCGTCGGCGCCGCTCGCCGGGGGCCGTTCGCCGGCCGTCATGGCGGTCAGCAGCGCGGCGAGCTGGGCGCGGTGGGAGCTGCCGGTGTTCTCGGCCGGTGACCAGCCGGCGATCCTGTCCTGGTCGGTGACGTGCGGCGCGGCGGTCCAGCGCCAGTGGGAGTTGTCGTAGCCGTAGAGGTGCTCGACCTCGACGGTGGCGTCGGGGAAGTCGAAGCGCAGGTAGCTCGTCTCGCGGGGAGACAGGACGCTGTTCACGATCGAGCCGACGGCGCCGGAGGCGAACCGGACGATCGCGAACGACACGTCCTCGGTCTCGACCCGGCGGCCGAGCGTCGCCGCCACGGCGTGCACCTCGTGCCAGTCGCCGAGCAGGCTGAGCAGGAGATCCATCTGGTGGATGCCGTGGCCCATGGTCGGGCCGCCGCCCTCGGTCTCCCACTTGCCACGCCACGGCACCTCGAAGTAGTCGTGGCCGCGGTACCACAGGGTGTTGCACACGGCGACGAGCGGCGCCCCCAGCTCGCCGTCGCGGATGTGCCGGCGCAGCCGTTGCGCCGCGCTGCCGAAGCGGTGCTGGAAGACGTAACTGGCGTACGGGCCGCCGTCCTTCTCGTGGGCGGTGATCTCGTCGTACTCGGCCAGCGACAACGTCGGCGGCTTCTCGCACCAGACCCACGCGCCGGCGTCCAGGCCGGCGATCACCGCCTCCCGATGCGCTACCGGCGGTGTCGCGACGACGACCAGATCAGGACTCTCCCGCGCCAGCATGTCCGCCAGGTCCGTGTAGCGCCCCGGGATGCCGTGGGCTTCGGCCAGCTCGTTCGCGCGGGCGGAGTCGACGTCGCACACGGCCACGACCTGTACCGCGTCGCCCGCCGCGGCCAGGGCGGGAAGGTGGCTGATTCTCGCGATGCCCCCGGCGCCGACGACGGCGACGCGAACCGGGGACGAAGACGCAGGCATGAACACTCCCTTGGACGACCAAAAAGTGATCGATCACTTTTCTCGGCCAACTTAGTTTCGATCGCGTTGGGGTGTCAACGCCCGCCCTGCCTCCTTGGCGGCGGTCAGCCGAGGGATGACGGCGCGACGGACTCGCGGCTGCGGACAGGCATCGGTACCCGGTGCACCTCGCCCACCCGGTCGGCGTCCGTGCGGTCGCGGTCGATCTCGGCAAAAAGCACGTCGACGGCCTTGCGTCCCAGCTCGTAGTGGGGCAGTGCCACGGTGGTCAGCTTGGGCCGCATCCATGAGGCGATGGGATGGTCGTCGAAGGAGACGACGGAGACGTCGGCGGGCACCTTGAGCCCGAAATCGTCGAGTGCCTGGTAGGCGCCCATGGCGATCCGGTCGTTGAAGCAGATCAGCGCGCGTGGCTGAGCGGTGCGCAGGAGGTCGCGCGTCGCGGCGAGGCCGTATTCAGGCTGCCAGTCGGGGCAGGTACGAGCGCCCGCCACCTTGACTCCCATCTCGCCGAGCGCTTCGCGGATGCCGACGAGCCGTTCCACCGCCGCGACGCTTTCCGCGGGCACGTCGCGCAGGCCCGGACCGGCGCCGATCAGGTAGATGCCGTCGCGGTGGCCGGCCTCGAGCAGGATGCGGGCGGCGCGGCGGCCGGCCTCGACCTCGTCGGGAAGGACGGCGGGCAGGGGAGTGGGCTGCTTGGGCAGCGCGTTGAGCAGCACGGCGGGCGCGGCCGTGATGGTCTTGGGCACCTTGATGGTCCTGGTGAACATCGAGGCCAGGATGAGCCCGTCCACCTGGCGGTCATGCATGGCCTGCAGCAGGAGGCTTTCGAGCTCGGCGTCGCCCTCGGTCTCACCGATGAACAGCATGAACCCGCGGTCACGGGCGGCCTCGAGCGCTCCCTTGATCATGTCACCGGCCAGCCGCGAGGTGGCGATGGTGTCGGAGACGAAGCCGATCGTCCTGGTGGTGCCCGTGCGCAGGCCCACGGAGACGATGTTGGGCCGGTACTGCAACTCGTCGGCCGCTTTCAGCACCCGCTGCTCGACGTCCTGAGAGATGCGCAGCTCACGGCCGCGGCCGGACAGGACGAGTGATGCGGTCGTGCGGGAGACACCGGCAGCCTTGGCCACATCCGCCAAGGTGACCCGTCGTGGGCTCACCCAGGACCTCCGATCGTCAAGAGTGGGTTACGGGGGGTTGACATCGTGCGACACGCAACGTGAGACTAACGGGCGCTAACCCGATTTAGCAACGGAGTCGGGACATCAGCCTGTGCCGATTGTCCCAGGCAACAGAGGAGATGCACATGGCTCGTCGAGGTCGCTCCGGCAGGTCCGGGGCCGCGCTGGTGATCGCCATGGGGACGCTGGCCGCCGCCTGCGCGGCTCCTGGCAGCAACAGTCCGCAGCCCGCGGCCACCAGCGCGTCGCCCCCGTCCGCGGCGCCCACCTGCGGCACTGCGCCGATCACGATGAACGGCTACTTCGAGACCGGTTTCCCGCTCCCCAAGGCGCTGACCACCGAGTTCACCAAGCAGCACCCGAACGTCACGTGGAACATCCGCGAGGACCAGTTCGCGGTGATCACGCAGAACGCCCCCCGCGTGCTGGCGGACAACCCGCCCGACCTGATGCGCCTTCCCCAGGTCTCCGAGCTGGTCAAGGACAACCTGCTGAAGAACCTCGACGGCTACGCGAAGACGTTCGGCTGGGACAAGTGGCCGGCTTCCCAGCTCGAGCAGCTGCGCCTCGGCCCGGGCGGGCGCCCGCGCGGCGAGGGCTCACTGTACGCCCTGGGCCTCAACTTCAGCATGACCGGCCTCTTCTACAACAAGAAGCTCGCCGCGCAGATCGGGATGTCCGCGCCGCCCGCCACACTGGCCGAGCTCGACGCGGTGCTGGCCAAGGCCAAGAGCGCGGGCATCACACCCATCGTGCAGTTCAACGGCGGGGCCACCGGCGGCCTGGCGTTCCCGCTGCAGGACCTCATGGCCTCCTACGGCCCGGCCGCCCCGATCAACGACTGGATCTTCCAGAAGCCCGGCGCCACGATCAACACCCCGTCGAACCTGCAGGCCGCTCAGCACCTGGAGCGGTGGATCAAGGCAGGATATTTCCAGAAGGACGTCAACGCGGTCGACTACGCGACGATGATGAGCCGCTTCATCGACAGCCAGGGCCTGTTCATGTTCAACGGCGACTGGGAGTCGGGCAACCTCGACAAGCAGATGCCGGGCAACGCCGGGTTCTCCCTGATGCCGCCGGCGCAGCAGGGCGGCAAGCGGGCCGCGATGTCGGCGCCCCTCACCTTCGGGATCGCCGCGAACGCCAAGAACGCCGGCTGCGCCGCCTTCTTCCTCAACTGGGTGGCCACCGACAAGCGGGCCCGCGAGGTCGGCGTCGAGGTCGGCGGATCGCGTCCGATGGGTCCCGCCGACGCGTACATGCCTGAGGTGGCCGCGGACAAGGTCACCGCCGCCACGCTGGCGGCCGGAGCGGACATCTCCAAGGACAACGGCGCGATGGACTTCATCGCCAACGCCACCGGCGCCATCTACGCCAAGAGCTGGACACCTCAGCTGCAGAAGCTGGTGGCCGGGCAGCAGAAACCGCAGGAACTGCTGAAGACGGTCCAGGCCGACTACGCCGGCCAGCTCGAAGGGAACTGAAGCAGGTGGTGACGAGTTCTGCCGGCGCCCGATCCGCGCACCGGCGGCCGGCCGCGACCAAGCTGCGCGACGCGCGCGGCCTGGTCGGCTGGCTGTTCATCGCGCCGGCGTTCGCTTTCTACGCGGTCTTCGTCCTGCGCCCGATCGCCCTGACGTTCCAGTACTCGCTGTACGAGTGGGACGGCATCGGCCCGTCCACCTGGGTGGGACTGGCCAACTTCGGGAAGGTCTTCACCGACCCGGACCTGTACGACTCGCTGATCAACGCCGTCAAGCTCATCGTCTTCTTCAGCGCGATCCCGGTCGTGCTGGGCCTGGCGATCGCCGCCACGATCCGGCGCATCGCCGAAAGCCGGCTCGCGCTCGTGGCGCGGACCGTTCTCTTCCTGCCGCAGGTCATCCCGCTGGTGGCCGCCGGCATCGCCTGGAGCTGGCTGCTGGCCTCCACCGGAGTGATCAACCAACTGCTCTCGCTCGTCGGCCTCGGCGGGGTCACCCGGGCCTGGCTGGGCGACTTCTCCACCGCTCTGCCGGCGGTCGGGATGATCGGCGCATGGGTGCTCCTCGGCCTGTGCACGCTGCTGCTCCTGGCCGGCATGAGCAAGATCGACCCGGCGCTGTACGAGGCCGCCCGGCTGGACGGCGCCGGACCGTGGCGGGAATTCGTCTCGATCACCGTCCCCAGCCTGCGGCAGGAGATCGCGGTCTGCGTCACCGTGACCGTGATCGCGGCCCTGGCCAGCTTCGACATCATCTACATCTCCACCCAGGGCGGCCCCGGCAACACGACCATGGTGCCCGGCCTGCAGATCTACTACCTGGCCTTCTCCGAACGCGAGGTCGGCATGGCCTCGGCCCTGGCCATGGTGCTCATGGTCCTCGTGATCGCCTGCGCCCTTCCCATCCAGTGGTTCACCAAGGAGGGCAACCGATGATCACCTCGTGGCGGGAGTCCTGGACCGGCAGGCTGCTGCTCATCGCCATGATGGCGATCACCATCCTGCCGTTCCTCAGCCTGTTCGTCACCGCCCTGCACCCCTCGGGCACCTATCCGGCCGGGCTGGCCTGGCCGGCCGATCCGCAGTGGGGCAACTTCCTCGCCGCCTTCCAGGCCGCGAACATGGGCGAGCTGCTGAAGTCGAGCGTCCTCATCGTGCTGGGCGTGGTCCCGATCTCCATCGTCCTGGCGACGATGGCCGGCTTCGCCATCGGTCACCTGCGCGTCATCGGCGGCCGGGTGATCTTCCTGCTGTTCGTGCTCGGCCTGACCCTCCCGTTCGAGGGCATCATCACGCCGCTGTACTACCAGATCCGCGACATGGGACTCCTCAACACGCGCTGGGCGATCATCCTGCCGCTCATCGGCCTGTTCATGCCGTTCTCCGTGTTCTGGATGCGCGCGCACTTCGTCAACATGCCCGGCGAGCTGTCGGAGAGCGCGCGGATGGACGGGGCCAACGTCTGGCAGTTGTTCCGGCGCATCCACGTCCCCCTGGCCATGCCGGCGATCTCGTCCCTGGGCATCCTGCTGTTCCTGTGGACCTGGAACCAGTTCCTGCTGGCCATCGTCCTGGTCGACGACCCGACCAAGCGCACCATGTCCGGTGCCCTGGGCGCCTTCCAGGGGCAGTGGGGCACCGACATCCCACTGCTGTGCGCCGGGTCGCTGCTGATCCTGACCCCCACGCTGGTGATCTTCCTCATCTTCCAGCGGCACTTCGTCAAGGCCCTGCTCCAGGGCTCCTTGAAGGGCTGACGGCGATGAACCCGACACCCCCGGGCACCGCATCGGCATGGGCGCCGTCTGGAAGGGCGCGCCTCCGCACGTCGATGAAGCGCGGATGAAAGGAAGGTTGTACGCATGCCCGTACAAGGGCGACTGAACGCTGCGCCGCATCCCGGCACGCAGCCGAGATGCACCGACAGTCACCGTCGTGGGCAGGGAGCCGCATGAGCGCCGGCCGACCGGCGCGCTGGACACGGCGGCACCTGGACCTGCTCGTGGACGCGACCGCGACCACGGCACCCGTCATCGACCCCGCGGCCATGCCTCGTATCCTGCCGGACCATGACCTGTGGGACCTGTGGCCCGTCCAGGAGGAAGACGGCTCGACCTGCGTGATCAGCGGCCAGGAGCTGTGGATGGCGCTGTCGGCTCCGATCGTCGGCCACCCCGAGGAGCGCCACGACCAGGCCCGCATCCGTCTGCTCGCCAAGGACGGCGACAGCTGGGCGGACCTGGGACACGCGTTCGCCGACGGCGCCTCGCCGGGCAGCCGCGAATGGTCGGGGTCGGCGGTCCGCCGCCCTGACGACACCGTGTCGGTGTTCTACACGGCCGCCGGGCGGCGGGGAGAAACGCCTCCGACGTTCCGGCAGCGCGTCGTCGAGGCCCGCCCCGCCTTGGTCGCCGACGGCCGCCGGATCCTGCTGGACCCCGGCGCCGAGCACCGTGAGCTCCTCCGCTCGGACGGCCGCATCTACCTGCCGGCCGAGGAGATCGCCGGGGCGCCGGGACACATCCGGGCATTTCGCGATCCCGGCTGGTTCCGCGACCCGGCCGACGGGCGCGACCACCTGCTCATCGCCGCGTCCGTCGCGGAAGACGACCGGTTCAGCGGCGCGATCGCCCTGGCCGAGACGCGGGACGGCGCCTGGTCCCTGCTGCCCCCTCTCGTCGTGGCCGAGGGCGTCAACCACGAGCTCGAACGGCCCCACGTCATCGTCCACCAGTCGCGGTACTACCTGTTCTTCTCCACCCAGCGCCACACCTTCCACCCGGCCGACTCGGCGCCCACGGGGCTCTACGGCTTCGCCGCCCCGAGCCTGACGGGACCGTACGAGCCGCTCAACGGGTCCGGGCTCGTACTCCAGAACCCCCACGCCGAACCGGACCAGGCCTACGCCTGGCTGGTGCTGCCGGACCTCCACGTGGTCAGCTTCGCCAACTACCGAGCGTGCCCGGGCACGGATCTGCGATCTGCGGGGGCCGCGCAGGCCAGAGCCGGCTTCGGCGGCACCATCGCACCGATCCTCAAGCTCGCCTTGAACGGGATGACAACCTCCGTCGTCCCGGCTGCGACCTAGTCGAGGGTGAGGGCCCCGGCTCGGGACGTCGTGGGAGGCTACAGGCCGGTCATCACGAGCCTGATGTAGTAGGAGTAGAAGGTGTCGTTCGTGCCGGTGATGGTCTTCGTCAGGCCGACCGTCTGCCCCGTCGAGAGCGTGGCGCAGACCGAGCCCTCGGCCCTGATCGAACCGAGGCTGGTGCCGCTGGAGACCCACGGCGGGGTGACCTCGCGCACGCTGAAGAGCGCCGACCCGGCGGAGCTGATCGTGGCGCTCGGGCTGCCGAAGGAAGCCGTATAGGCGCGGGCGCCGGCCCACATGCTGACCCAGGTGTTGCCGGCGGGATACATGATCCCGCCCAGGTTGATACGGATCTCGTCTACGCCGTCGGACTCGTCCACGTAGTTCGAGTCGAGGTAGTCCAGTTCCACCCGGCAGGTCGCGGCCCTGGCCGTGGCGCCGGCGGCCGGGGCCGCGGCCAGCGCCGCCGGCACGGCCAGGACCGTCGCCAGGGCGAGCGCGGGGATCAGTTTCTGAGTGCGCATCCTGTTTTCTCCTACGCTGTGACGTGCGCTCCGCTCCTGTCGCGGAACGCGGCATCAGAGTGGGGCAGGCAGCGTGAGCGCATCGTGAGCGTCCAGGTCAGTGACGCAGAGCACGTTCCATGTACGCCTTTCGACACAGCCGCGCGGCCGGGACGCGCCTACTGTGCTGGGTCTATGGGAGAGTCGCTGACCCTGCTGCTGCTCGGCCCGCCGGAGCTGGCCGTCGGAGGGCGGCCGGTGGGCATCCGCGCCGCCAAGACGCGCGCCCTGTTCTGCTACCTCGCCGCCACACCGGGACCGCGGCCGCGCTCGGAGCTGGCCGCGTTGTTGTGGGGCGAGCGGCCCGACGCCAACGCCCGGGGCAGTCTGCGCCTGGCGCTGTCGGAGCTGCGCAAGGAGGTGGGCGGGTGGCTGGACATCACCCGCGAGCACGTACGCTTCCGCGCCGGCGACGGCTGCTTCGTCGATCACGGGCGCTTGGCCCAGACGCCGACCGTGGCCGAGGCGCTGCGGTTGTGGCGCGGCGACTTCATGGACGGCGTGTGGTTCTGCGACGCCCCGGCGTTCGGCGGCTGGCTGGAGTCGGAGCGCGGGCGGACCCGGCTGCTGCTGCGCGAACTACTGCTGCGGGCCGGCTCCGCGCCGCCCGACCAGTTCGTACGGCTGGCGCGGCTGGTCGCCGGGCTGGATCCGTACGACGAGGAGGCACACCGGCTGCTGATCACGGCGCTGGCCCGGAGCGGGAACCGGGGCGCGGCGCTGGCCTGCTACGACGGCCTGCGGCGGCGCCTGGCTGAGGAGCTGGGCGTGGAGCCCGCGCCGGAGACGGCGGCCGTCCGCCGGCAGCTCGTCACCCCGGTACGACCGCCGGAGACAGCGGTCGTCGGCCGGAAGTTCCGCGCCGCACCGCCCGTACCCCGCACCGACCTCGTCGGCCGGGAGACGGAGATCCGCGAACTGCGCGCGCTGCTGGCCCGCGAACGCCTCGTGACCCTGCTCGGCCCCGGCGGCGTCGGCAAGACCCGCCTGGCCATCGCCGCCGCCGCGTCGTCGTGCGCGTTCGTGTCCTTCGCCGGGGTAGACCCGGAGGCGGTCGTCACGACGCTCGCGCGACGTCTCGGCGTGGACCTCTCCCCGCAGCGCCCTGCCCTTGACCTGCTGCTGGCAGCCCTGTCCGGCCGCGAGCAGCTCCTCGTGCTGGACAACCTCGAACACCTGCCGGCCATCGACCCGGTGATCGCCCGGATCATCCGCACCGCTTCGGGGGTGAGGATCCTCGCGACCAGCAGACGCCGCCTGGACGTGCCCGGACAGGTGACGTTCGAGGTGGCGGGCCTGCCGGGCCCGGAGGCTGAGGCGTTGTTCGCGTCCAGGGCCGTACGGGCGCAACCGGCGTTCGACCCCGGCCCGCACGCCGTCCCCGTCGCCGCGATCTGCGCCGCCATCGGCGGCCTGCCCCTGGCCATCGAGCTGGCGGCCGGCCTGCTGCGCGCGGTGCCGCTCGCCGAACTGGCCCAGCGTCTCGGCGTGGACGCCGGCCTGCTGTCCGCCGACGGGCCGGCCGCCCGGCCGCGGCACGCCTGCATGCGTACGGTCTTCGAGACCTCCTGGCGGCTGCTCGACCCGGCCGGGCGAGCGGCGCTGGCGGCGTTGTCGGTGTTCAGCGGCGGCTGCACGCTGCGTGCCGCGCTGGAGGTGGCCAGGACCACGCCGCGCGTGCTGGTCCACCTGGTGGATCACAGCATGATCCAGCTCACCCCGTCCGGCCGCTATGTCCTGCACCCCCTCATCCGGCAGTTCGCCGCCGGTCACCTGAACCCCCGGGAGCGCCGCGCGGTGCGGGAACGGCACGCCGCCCACTTCGGCTACCTGCTCGACCGGTACGCCGCCGCCCTGCAGGACGCCTCCAACACCGAGGTCACGCGCGTGCTGGGGGTGGAGATGGACAACATCCGGCTGGCCTGGGCGGTGTCCGGCCGGCCCGGCTTCCTCGACCGCTACTGGGTGTTGTGCCTGCGGCTACGTCTGTACGAGGAGTCCGGCGCCGTCGTCCTGCGGCACCTCGCCCGTACGCGCGAGGCCCCTTATCTTCGGGCGCGGTGGTTGCGGATGGCGGGCGTGAGCGAGCACCAGCTGGCCAGGGAGCGCGAGTCCACCCGCCTGGCCAGGGCAGCGCTCGACACGATAGGCGAGCCGCTCCCGACGTCCCGCCCCGGCCTCGCCGCCGCCGCCCTGACGGCCGCCGCCCGCCAGCTCCTCCACCGCGCCCTGCCGATCCGTCGCCCAGGCGCCTCGACACAGGCCGAGGCGGCGCAGGCGCTGACGTTCCTGGCGCGGCTGGCCTACCACCAGCAGGACCTGCTCACCATGCTGGCCGCCTCGTTACGCCAGCTCAACGCCGCCGACCGGACGCCGGACCCGGCCCTGCGCGCGGAGGCGTACGCGAACTTCGCCACCATCGCCCGCCTCGCCGGACGACATCGCCTGGCCACCCGCTACGGCGCCCTCGCCGATCGATCGCTGAGCGACCTCGACCACCCGACCGAGCCGGCGAGCCGCGCCCGCCTGGCCAGGGGCCTGGATCTGCTCGCGGCCGGGGACTTCGAGGCGTCGCGCGCCTCGTTCGCCGAGTGCCGGGCCAGGACGGTCGACCCCCGGGTGGCGGAGAACTGCGCGGGGATGCTCGCCGAGACGGCCCTGTGGCGCGGCGACTTCGAGCAGGCGGCGGAGCTGTTCGCCGACACGGCGGAGCAGGCGGCCAGGCGGGTGGGCGGCGACGACATCGGCCGCCACTGGTGCCTGATCGGCCAGGCCGAGGCGCTGCTGCGGATCGACGGGACGAGCGCGGAGCGGATCGGGCAGGTGCTGGCGGCGGCCCGCGCCTCGACCGACCGCCGCCGCTCCCACGAGCAGCGACTCGGCCTGCGTGACGGCACCGTCATGCCGGTGATCCAGGAGATGCGCCTGCTCACGGCCGCGGCCCGCCTCGGGCGGATCGGCCCGGGGCAGGCGCTGACCACGGTGCTGGAACTGGCCGCCCGCCTGCCGGCGGGCCGGCGCGGCATGCTGGAGTGCTGGTCCGGCCTGGCCGAACTGCTCGTGTCCCTGCCCCCGGACGCCGCCACGGCGCGTCGGCTCGACCGGCACCTGGCCGGGTTCCAGTCCCGCCACCCCGGCGCCGCGGCCCGCATCGGCTGGGCCCGCGCCCTCGTCCTGGCCCACGGGGGACGGGGGAAGGCCGCGAGGAAAGCCGCGGAACAGGCCATGAGGACGGCCGAACGGCTCTGCGCACCGTACGATCACCGCAGGGCGAAGGAACTGACCGAGCGCTTCGCCAACAGCGGGGTTCGCTAGGGCTCACCGATATGAGGGCTTGGTTGACGGGCGCCGGGTCGATGATCACTTTGCTCAGGGAGTCCGGCAGCAGCTTGCCCTGAACGAACGCGCGTTGGAAAGCGCTGACGTCGCGCGCGGTGGAGGGGATCGCGCCGCCCTTGCCGTCGAGCGGGCGGGACCCGGCCGACCCCTTCCCGGCCCGTCCGCCGTTCACGTACACCTCGCCGATGGCGCCCACCACGTGGCCTGACTTCACCAAGGCCTCCATCGCCTTCTGCACGTCCCTCACCTTGACGGAGGCGTTGCCCGTCGACGCGACGGCGGGCGCGCCGGTTCCTAGCGCCGACCGCTCCACGAGCCGCGGTGCACGACCTCCTCCAGCGGCCTCCTGCCGCGCTTCAGCGACGGCGAGCGCTTGTCCTGCGCCCGGTATCCCATGCTGATCACCCCGATCGGCGTGTACGCCTCGGGCACCCCGAAGGCCTCCTTGAACGCCGTCGTCCGCTCGCCCGGCGGGATCCCGAAGAAGCAGGCGCCCAGCCCCTCGTCGACAGCGGTCAGGAGCATCAGCAGCGAGGCGAACCCGGTGTCGATGTCCCAGTACGGCACCGGCCAGCGGGACTCGTCCCTGTCCTCCCAGCCCTTGTCGCGCTCGGCGTACCGGTCGAGGTAGGCCTGCTTGTGCGACAGGGCGACGATGAGCAGCGGCGCCCGCCGCAGCCCCACCCCCCACTCGGAGTCGTCGGTGGACGCCTCCCAGAACCGCTCGCGGTCGGCCGGATCCTCCAGCACCAGGAACGCCCAGCCCTGGCTGAACCCGGCAGAGGGCGCGTGCAGCGCGTTGCCGAGGATCCGGTCGACCACAGCGGCGGGCACCGCACGGTCCGGGTCGTAGTTCCGGACCATGCGGCGCCGCCGTACCACCTCTTGAAACTCCATAAGGGTCAGTATCGCTCGGCGATCCCCGTGTTGATCTCGACGAGGGCCACCATCGCGTCCGTGAGCCCGATGAGACTGGGGTCGGCGAGGGTCTTCTGCCCGTGCTTGGCGGCCTCGCCGACGGTGTGCAGGTGCAGCCGCTCGATCGTGACCGTGCGAACGGCCGTCGCCGCGTTGATCCGCCGGCTGCCCAGGTTGAAGTACGTGGTCAGCAGCTGGGCGCGGAGGTTGCGCGGCGGCAGCAGCGGCAGCGTGAACCCGGCCGCCACCTCCTGCTGGGACAGCAGGCCGTCGGGCGTCGAGCCGTCGATCCCGTCGAAGCGGGTGTCGGTGGCCTGGACCCTGGCCAGCAGCTCCGATGTCCGCATCGAGGGGAAGGCCAGCCAGATGCCCTGCGGGCGCGGGTCCCTGCTCGGCGCGGTCTCGGTCACGGTGCTGGTGGAGGTTGCCGTGGCCGGGGTGTAGGAGCAGCCGTTGGCGTTGCCGTAGGAGACCTGGGACTGCCCGGTCAGGACGGTCCCGCCCACCACGAGCAGGCTGGAACGGCTGCTGAAGGCCACGGTCGTGGTCGAACCGGCCGCCAGCGTGCCCAGGTTCCAGGTCAGCGTGCCGCCGTCGACCGCACTCGGCTTGGGGCCCATGCCCTTGTCGAGGGCCGTGCTGTAGTACACCTCGGGCGGCAGCTTGTAGGTGAGCTTGGCGCCGGTGGCGCTCGCGCCTCCGGTGTTCTTCACCGTCAGCGTGGTCGTCACCGCCTCGGCCGCGCCGGCGGTGGGCGTCGCGCTCGCCGTCAGGGTGAGCTTCGGCGCCTTGACCGCGGTCGAGGCCTTGCCGGTGTTGTCGGAAGTGTCCTCCTCCGCGCCACCTGCCGCGTTCTTGCCCTCGACGGTGGCGGAGTTGGTGACCGTGGCGGCGTCGTCGGCCGCGCACGGGATCGCATAGGTGAAGGTCTCGCTGCGGCTCGCCCCGGCGGCCAGGTCGGGCAGGTCGCGGGTGACGGAGGTGCCGTCGGGCAGCGTGTCGGTGAGCTTGACGGACTCCGCCCCGCCCTTGCCGACGTTGTCCACCTTGACCGTGTAGGTGAGGGTGTCGCCGGGCTCGGCCGACTCCTTGTCGACGGTCTTGGTGGTGGCCAGGTCGGGCGTGTAGAAGTCCTGGAAACCGGCCTCGATCCTGGCCGCGGTCACGAAGTCGATCTCACGGCCGGACTCCACGCCCGCGCCGGGCTTGGAGACGTCGAGCTTCAGGTGTCCCCAGTCGTCGTAGTCGGTGAGGATCGGGTCGCGGCTCTTGTCGTCGCTGCCCGCCTTCGGCGTCGACTGGCACTTGTTGTCGGGCCCCTGGATGATCGCGTCGCTGAACTGGACGTCGTCGCCCATCCTGGTGGAGTCGATCGTGTTGTTGGTACCCGCCAGGACGCACACGTCGTCCTCGGAGTTGATGTCGGCCGCGATCGTGGGCGGGTCCTCCGTCCCGTTCACGTTCCAGTCCAGCCAGTCGACGATCGGGTCGACCGGGCCGTACTGCTCCGGCTGGCCAGGGATCTTCCAGCGGGTGTAGTCGTCGCCGGGGCCGATGGCCTTGCTCTCGTCGAGGTGATCGCGGTCGAGCTGCGGCATCTTGCCCTTGGAGTAGTCCAGGCGGCGGGGCGCCGGGTCCAGGCCCGTCGGGATGCCGGCCGGCTCGTAGGCGTAGTTCATGATGCTGAGGTAGTTGGGCTTGTAGTTGGTCCGGGTGTCGCCGCCGTGGGAGAGCCCGAGCGCGTGTCCCAGCTCGTGCATCAGCGTGCCGGCCTGGTCGCGGGCCGTACCGGAGAAGACGACGTCCGGACCGCTGCCCACCTTCATCAGCTGGATGTCGTCGGAACCCTTCTTGATCTTGCTGTTGCAGGTGTGGTCGGGGCCGACGCCGATCAGGTTGCCCTTGGGGAAGTCGTCCCCCACCACGGCGGAGTCCACCGTGCCGTTCGGGCCCCCGTCGACGCACCACGTACGCCACTCGCCGAGCGTGACGATGAAGTCGCGGTTGCCGCGCTTGGGGTCGCAGCACTGGCCGGAGACCATGCTGCCGGCGGTGAGGTCGTGGGCGAAGATCGTGTAGTGCGCGTACGGCGCCAGCTCCTTGGGCAGGTTGGCCGTCCTGGCGTTGGCGAAGGCGGTGTCCTTCTCCGTCATCACGGCCTGTTCCGGAATGCCCGTGCCGACCATGGGGATGAAGTCCACCCCGTCGTCCAGCGGGACGCCGTAGGGGCAGGGCTGGGTGGCCCTGACCGGGCCGTCCTCGAAGGCGCGCCTGAGCTCCTGGAGCGCGGCGTCCTTGGGCCTGTGGCTGTGCTGGGCGTCGCCGGTCATCCAGTCGATCCACACGATGACCGTCTTGCGGCAGGGGTTGGCGCCCATCTGCTTGAGGTCGTACTTCATCGAGTCGTCGGGGTTGCGGATGCCGAAGCGCTCGATGACGTCGGGGATGCCGTCGCCGTCGACGTCGGGCAGCGGGCCGCTGGTCCGCTCGATCTTGAAGCCGATCCCCGCCCGCTTGCCGTCGTGCGCGTTGGGGAAGTTGGGGTCGCCGTCGCCCTCCACGTAGGTCTGGCCCGGCGTGAGCAGGTCGCCGGGGTCGGTCCAGGTGTCGGTGCCGATGTCGTACTGGAGCTCGAGGTCGTCGTCCTGGTTCTGCGGGCTGATGTCCAGCTTGTCGTCGCCGCCGTTGAGGCCGCCGTCCTCGTCCCAGAGGCGGATGAGGATCGGCACCTTGGTGGTGTCGTCCGGGACCTGCACGTCCTGGGTGAAGATCCACGGAGGGTCGAACGCGCTGGGATCGAAGTCGTCGTCCTCCACCGCGTCCCTGCGCTGCAGGTCGCCGTTCCCGATGCGGATCTCGGGGAAGTAGTTGCCCGTGCCGTTGTCGGGGCTCTCGATCTGGTGGATCTTGTTGATCGTGAGCCGGAGCGTGACGCCCGTACTGGCCTGAGCGGCGGGCGTGTTGACCACCACCAGGCTGAGCGCGATCAGGAATAACACTGTGAGTAAGCGCATGCGGCCAGAATGAAGTGACCTCGTGGGACGCGCATGAGTAGGGTCTACTCAGAACCCGGGGCGCCTTGTGATCGTCATACCAACCATGATGAAGAAGCTCATGATCGCCGTGGCCGCCACCCTGACGCTCGGCGCCACCCCCGCCCTCGCCCAGACCAAGCCGGTTCTTGGTCCGAACGGTTTCGGCGGGCTGAAGCTCGGCATGTCGCTCAAGCAGGCCAGGGCGACCGGCAGCGTCACCAAGAAGATCGACGGCGGCGCCGACGGCTGCTCGGGCTGGGACCTGAAGAAGTATCCGACCGGCAAGAACGCCGTCGGCCTGTACATCTCGCCAAAGGTGGGCGTGGCCGCCTTCTTCGCGCCCAAGGCCGCCAAGACCCCCGAAGGCGTGGCGATCGGGACGGCCAAGTCGCAGCTGGACAAGGCCTATCCGCACATCAAGCAGGACATGCACGGCCTCTGGGTGACCACGGTGCCGGGCAACAACAAGGCCTACTACTCCTTCACCGTCCTGCACGGCAAGGTCACGGAGTACGGCATCGCCCTGAAGAAGCAGGACTGCTTCAACTGATCGGCTCGACCCTCCGCGGGATCACCGCGTAGGTAAGGCGTCCGGCAGCGCCACCGCGGCACCGCGAACCTGATGATCGCGGCGAAGCCGGACGCGAAGTTCTGGATCCCGCCGATCGAGGCCACGTGCCGGTCGGCGGGATCCACATCTGCGGGCAGCGACCAACTGCCGGAGGCGGCGAACGCCGACCCGGCGCAGGCGACCGACAGCAGTGCCGGCGCCATCCGCGCCTCCGGCACCCACCCGGCCGGCCACCAGCCCGAGGTCCTCACCCGACCCGGCACCGAGTCGGCGGCCACCTCATGAGGCCCATGGAGCCTCTCACGCGGGTCCACTACCTCTGCTTTTCCCTTTGGCGGCGCACGGGTCCAGGAGCTCGCCAGATGCGGCGTTTTGACACCACCTATGGGTAACCGCTATCTATTGGCCAACCGTTAGGGGGTGACATGCAGGACGCAGTGCTGGCGATGCTCGCCAAGGAGCCGTCGCACGGGTACCACCTGCACGCCCGGCTGCGGCAGAGTCTCGGGCCGCTGGGTGAGTCGATGAATCGTGGTCAGATCTATGTGACGTTGGCCCGGCTGGAAAAGGCGGGGCTGGTGGTCTGTGAGCGGGCCGATGGCCTGCCTGAGCGGCCGGAGCGCAAGGTGTATGCGCTGACGCCGGCCGGGCAGCAGCGGGTGGCCGCCTGGCTGGCCGAGGTGGGCTGGCCGAAGCCGGATCTGGCGGAGTTTCATCTCAAGCTTGTCGCGGCCGCCGCGGGCCGGCTGGCCGACCCGGTGGAGCTGGTGGCGGCGCAGCGTCGTGAGTTGCTGCGCCGGTTGCGTGAGGCGCAGCAGGCGGTGCTGGCCGAGCCGGTGGGCTCGGGCGCCGCTCTGTTGCTGGAAGGGGTCGTGTTGCGGCTGCAGGCGGACCTGCGCTGGCTGGCGGCCTGTGACGTGGCCTGGTCTGAAGGGGGGAGTACGTGGAGAGCGCCGTGATCCAGACCCGTGGCCTGGTCAAGCATCATGGTCAGGGGCAGAGCCGGGTTCGCGCGGTCGATGAGGTCGATCTGGAGGTGCCGCAGGGGCAGATGCTGGCGGTGATGGGGCCCAGTGGCTGCGGGAAATCGACTCTGCTGCACCTGCTGGGTGGCCTGGAGCGGCCCACTGGCGGGGAGGTGTGGCTGGCCGGGCGGCGTATCGACGCGCTGAGTGAGCGGGCTCTGGCGCGGCTGCGGCGCCGGTCGGTGGGGTTCGTCTTTCAGGCTTTCCATCTGGTGGAGGAGTTGTCGGCGGCCGAGAACGTGGAGTTGCCGGTGCTGCTGGCGGGGCGTTCGCGGCGCGAGGCCAGGCGGCGTGGGAGCCTGCTGCTGGAACGGGTCGGCCTTTCCGACCGTGCGCGGCATCTGCCTTCGCAGTTGTCGGGCGGGCAGCGTCAGCGGGTGGCCGTCGCCCGTGCGCTGGCCAACGACCCGCTGCTCGTGCTGGCCGATGAGCCGACGGGCAATCTCGACACCGCGGCGACCCTCGAGGTGCTGAGGATCTTCGAGGAGCTGCGTTCGGCGGGCCAGACTCTCGTGATCGTCACGCATGACGAGCGGGTGGCGGCCACCGCGGACCGGTTGGTCTCGATGCGTGATGGCATGTTCGTCGACGACACCCGGCTGGCCGGGACCGGCACGGGGCGGCTGGGCGACCTGATCGGGTTGGAGGGCTGAACGGCGTGGGACGTATCGTGCTCGTCGTCCGCCTGGTCCTGGCCGATGTGCGCCGGCACCAGGTTCAGGCGGCGATGCTCGTGCTGGCGGTGACCGCCGCGACCGCCACCCTGGCGCTGGGGCTGTCCCTGCCCGGCGTGAGCGACGCGCTGTATGAGCAGACCCGCGCGGCCACCGCCGGGCCGGACGTGGTGGCACTGTCCGGCGAGACGGGCCCCGCCGCGACCTCCGCCCTGGCCTCGCTGGCGAACGAGCCCGAAGTGGCGGCCCACCACGGCCCCTATCGCATCGTCTACGCCAACCTGGCCACGCGCGATTCCCTCTCGTCCCCTGTGGTGGTGCAGGGCTTCGCCGAGACGCCCGGCGCGGTCAACCGGCCGCTGGTGACCTCGGGCCATTGGGTACGCTCCGGCGGCACGGTCCTCGAACGCGGTTTCGCCACCGCGCTGGGCGTCGGCGTCGGCGACCGCGTCACCATCGCCGGCCGGTCCTATCCCGTCGTCGGGATCGCCGTCACCGCGGCCACCTCCATCTACCCGTGGGCGGCGCAGATCGGCCCGGGCGGCGGCCCCAGCGACTACAGCGGCCTGGCCTGGATGACCCGATCCGATGCCCGGGCACTGGCTTCGTCCCACGATCTCCCGGTGACCTTGGCCACGGATCTCAAGCTGCGCGACCCCGCCGCCACCGAGGCCTTCATCGATGCCCGCCGCGTGCCCACCTTCAGGGTCAACCTCCACTCCTGGCAGTTCACTGCGCAACAGGACCTGGTCATCCTCAGGAACAGCCAGCCGATCCTGGTCGTCGGCAGCTGGCTGCTCAGCTTCCTGGCCATCACGGGAGTGGCGGCGCTGGCCGCGGGACGCGCCGTCGAGCAGACGCGCCGGGCGGGGCTGCTCAAGGCGGTCGGCGCCACCCCGGGGCTGATCGCCGCCGTCCTGCTCACCGAGTACCTGGCGCTGGCGCTGGTCGGCGACGCGGTGGGGCTGGCGCTCGCCCGCCTGGCCGAGCCGGCCATCGCCAGCCCCACCGCCAGCCGGATCGGCGACGTCGCCGGACCGACCGGCGCCACCATCGCCGCGACGACCGTCCTCGCCGTCGCGGTGGCGGCGCTGTCCACCCTGCGCCCCACACTGCGGGCCCTGCGCACCGCGACCGTCACGGCCTTGTCCGCCACCGCCCACCAGCCCCGTCACCGACCCTGGCTGACCGCGTTGTCCGCGCTGCTGCCCACCCCGCTGCTGCTCGGGCTGCGCCTGACCGCCCGCAGGCCGGGCCGCGCCGTGCTGCAGGCGTGCTCCACCGCCACCACAGTGATCACGATGGTCGCCCTGCTGACCCTCTACGCCCAGCCGGAGAGAGGCTACGGCCTGAACGGCTCCTCCGCCCTGCCCAACCTGCGAGGCGAACACGACCGCCAACTGATGCTCGCCGTCACCATCCTGCTGATCGCACTCGCCATCGTGAACACCATCACCTTCACCTGGACCACAGCCATAGAGGCCCAGGCGAACATGGCCATCGCCCGCACCCTCGGCGCCACCCCCGGACAGATCTCCGCGGGCCTGTCCGCCGCCCAGCTCCTGCCCAGCCTGCCCGGCGCCCTCGCCGGCGTCCCTCTGGGCAGCGGCCTGCTCTCGCTCTTCGCCGCCAGGAATTCGGCGGCACCCCCCTCCTCCTGGGTGCTCGGCGCCGTACTCGCGACTCTCCTGGCAACAGCGGCACTCACCGCCCTGCCCGCACGCCTGGCGGCCCGACGGCCCGTGGCACAGACCCTCAGCGCAGAAACAGCCTGATCGGCGCAGCTCAGGGCTGCGCTCAGCGGACCGAGGCCCGCACAACCCGCAGAGACCTCATCCGCCTCACCAGCGGCTGAATGAATCGATTTGATCGACGGAAAGGGATCACGAAGTGGCATCTGACGCCGCCGGCATCCGGCGTTTCATGGCGGACACGGGGGAGCACCGCGGATGGGTGTCCCCCAGGACAGACCTGGTGACGGCGCTGCTCGGGATCTGGTTCGGGATCGGGCTGATGATCGACGCCTGGGCGCACGGCAACCTGGCGGAGCTGGAGACGTTCTTCACCCCGTGGCACGCGGTGTTCTATTCCGGCTTCGTCGTGGTCTCCGGCTGGATCATCTGGCAGGTGTGGAGCAACGTGCGCGCCGGCCGGCAGGGACTGGCGGCCGTCCCCACCGGCTATCTCGCCGGGCTGGTAGCGATTCCCGCATTCGCCGCCTTCGGATTCGTCGACATGATGTGGCGCACTGTCCTCGGCATCGAGACGACCATCGACATCTTTTTCAGCCCGTCACACCTCGGCCTCGTCGTGACGATGATGCTCATCATCACGACACCGCTGCGCTCGGCGTGGAGCGCCCCCGATGTCGGCGCCCGGCCCTCGCTCGGCCGCCTGCTGCCTGCGCTGCTCGGGCTCGCGTTCGCCACCACGCTGGTGTTGCTGTTCCTGTCGTACGGCGACGCCTTGAAGTACCGGCCCCAGGCAATCGTCCAGGCGTTGTCCATGGCGCAGGACTCCGGCGCCGCGCCGCAGGGCGCCGGTCCCAGACCTGTCGCCCCGCCCGCCGATCGAGTGGCCGTCGCGATGGTCGTCACCAACGTCGTCATACTCAGCCCGGTGCTGTTCCTGCTGCGCCGCTGGCGGTTGCCGTTCGGCTCGGTGACCGTCATGTACACGGTCATGGCGCTCATGCCGGCAGCCCAGACGGGCTTCCGCAACCTGCCGATCCTGCTGTCGCTCGTGGTCGCCGGGCTCGTGAGCGACCTGCTGATCCGCCGGCTGCGGCCGTCGGGTGAGCGGCGCGCCGCCTACTGGGCCTTCGCCGGGCTGTCGGCCTTCGCCACCTGGTCGCTGTACATCGGGGTCGCCTCGGCCACAGGGGGTGGCCTGCCTGCCGTGCCCGAGCTGTGGACCGGCGCGCCGATCGTCGCCGTGCTGATCGGCCTGGCGCTCGGGACGCTGTTCCTGCCCAACGCAGCCGCCGCCGAGCCGGTCGCAAGCGACGCCGGGCGGGCATGATCCAAGTCCTGTGCCATCGCCGCCCTCGTGCCGGCGATGGCCGGCGCGGTCGCGGCGGCGTCAGGCGGCGCGGACATCGACGTCGGCGAGCAGGGTGTAGAGCTGGGCGGTCCTGGTAGAGGCATGGCCGAGGTAGGGCTCTAGGGTGTGTATCAAAGTCCGCCGTGGGTCGGTGTTGACCCGGCGGGGCGGAGCGTGTCGTAGATCGACAACGAGAGAGGTCTCCGGTAGGTGGTTGGTCGACCAAGACAAACCGAATAGCCGGAGACCTCGTGGCCACTTCAGCGGTGACGAGGCGGTTCGACCTGACCGATGCGCAGTGGGTGGCGCTGGAGCCGCTGCTGCCGGCGCCGAAGCGGGCGGGGCGGCCGTCGTTGTTCAGCAAGCGGCAGTTGATTGACGGGACCGCGACCAGATCGGTGATGAGCGGGGCAGTGCGTCGATGGTGCGGGCGGCCAGCGCCGCGTCCAGCCGCTCGCCGAACTCGACCGGAGCTGGCTCGGATCGTCGACGACGCCCTCGACGACCCCGACCCCTGGCGCGGCCTGACGGCCGGCCGGCTTGATCACAGAGGTAATGATGATGGCGGCTTGGCGCTGCTATTTCTCACCGATATTTCCGGTCCCTAAGCGCTGTCCAAACTGACCGTCAAATGCCGCTGCTGCTTACCGGCAAATGGGTTTGGTGCCGGGGTCTTGTTGGCGGAGGTGAGGGAACGGCAGGCCATGCCTATGCAACAGTCTCCTTGGAACCAGTCCCAAGGAGCACCTTTGGCGGCTGTGTTGCCTCCTCTAGGGGGTTTACTGATTTTCCGGCCTATTTAACAGGCGTGCGGCAATGCCTTTCTCGACTGCTTTTATCCGTCAAATTTCTTTGAGTGTCCGGGATGTGTGGTGATTTGTCGGGATTCGGATGCTAGCGTCTGAATTATGTAACTGTCGGCCAGTCCAACGGGGGAGGAGTTATGGCTTTCACAGAGCTCTCGATGACTGGCTTCCAGAGCCATCAGCCGCCCTGGCGCCGACGGCGCCGCCGTCGCTACCGCTATCGCTACCGCTGGCGTCGCCGTCATCACTGGTACGACGACGACTGGTACTGATAACCACTCGCCCAGCGAGCCGGCGGCTCAGCCGTCGGCTCTCACTCAGCGCCTCCGCCACGAGCTCGCGCCAGCTATTTACCTTCCTTGGTGCTTGCTGGAGTTGGCGCGCCGGGCGCCGAGCACGCTCCGCCGCCAGTGTGGCACTCCGCAAACCGCATCCGTCGCGGGCAGCCGTCCTTCGACTGCGTAGTGCCTCACGAGACACGGTGATGCCGGGCGCGGGCGAGCTCCTCGCGCTCGGTCCGGCGGCGGCCGGTGGCGCTCAAGCGGCGAGCGCCCGCTGGGAGGGCGGACCTCGCGCCCCGCGTGACACGACCCGGGGACGGCTCCGGCGGGTGGTCGCGTATTCGATCTCCAGGACGTCGGCCGCCTCGGGTCCGTCCAGCAGGTCGTCGGGGCGGCGCCCGACCCGCCACGCGGGGAGCTGGCGGCCGCCGCGGTAGGCCTAAAACTGAGCCGGGCGACATCCTCGCCCTTGACAAGCACGCCCTGGGCGCGAAGCTGGTCGGCGGCGGCGGCGGCGGCGGCGGCGGCGGCGGCGGACGGGGGGTTGGCGTGCTCGCCGCAGCGGCCATCTCCTGTCCGCCGTCGTCTCCGTCCGATTCGCGTAACTGCGCGATCCTCGATGCGGATGACACCCTCCTGGGGGTGCGTCGGGTCGGCTTCATGGTGGAGCCCTGGGCCAGGCGACGCGTGTGGCGGTGAAGCCTTCGTCGATCGTCGTGATCGTACTGGTGATGGTTGCGATCCCCCTTGCTGGTCAGCCCGCCTCGCGAGCGGCCCAGCCTGGCCGCTGTCAGCCGGAACCTATACCGGCGTCGTATCCGCAGGCGTCCGTCCCCGTCTCCGTCTTAGCCGGGGTCACCGTCATGGAGGTTTTGGCTCAGCCCCCTTCTGCTCGGTGGCCCCTTCCATCGCTGCGGCCAGCTCGCCGTCCAGGATCATCCCGGCGAGTGGTGGTGGGTGCGGGCCGTGGTGGAGTCCACGTTGACCAGGTCGAGCTCGGCATGCCCCCGGGACACGTCTCGGCGACCGTCGCCTGCATCAGCCGCTCGAACACGCCGCTCCCCGCCCACGACCGGAACCCGCCATAGACGGCTCGTACTCGGCGGTGGGCAGGTCCCGCCACAGGGCTGCCGGTACGAAACCGCCACATCACCATGGCCTTGCTCACCCAGAGGCAAGCGAGGCTCGATCGAGGACCATTCCTTGTCGGTTCTCCACGCGCCATAGCGAAGCAGGGCTGCGGACCGCCATGCAGGCAGATCCCCCTGATCTCAACTCCTTACAGGCCCTAGTCGATTGACGCAGCGCTGAGATCAAATACCCAGCAGGGCGGCGGTCCGGTCGTAGATGACACGGGCGAGGGCGGTGTCCGTGGCCGAGCGTGAAGGCGTCGCCGGGGCGGAGTCGGTGAAGAAGCCCCCGCTCGGCTCCGGCGCCGGGTCGGCGGTGGCCAGCCACACCCCGGTCCGCACGCCCTCCTCCGGCGTGATGGAGAACGGCCTGAACAGCGGGGCCGTCAGCCGCATCAACCCACCGGCATCGGCGTTCATGCGGGTGCCCTTCACCATGCCCGGGTTGGCGTTGTAGACCCGCATGCCTGCGGGCAGGCGGCGGGCGAGGTCGGCGGTCGCCAGGAGGCCGAGCAGCTTGGCCGTCGCGTACACGTGGATCTGCGAGTAGAAACGGTCGCGCCACGACGCGCCGGAGACGTCCGGGTCGGCCGTGTCCAGCCGGCCGCGTTTCTCTACGAAGCTGGACACATTGATGATCCGGGCGTCGCCGGCGAGCGTGCCCGCCGTGAGGAGCGCGTGCGTCAGCAGGAACGGCGCATGGTGGTTGATGGCGTACGTGCGCTCGACGCCGTCGATCGTCTCCTGGTAGCGGGGGAACGCCGCTCCGGCGTTGTTGACCAGCACGGAGATCGGACCCTCGGACTTGGCCAGCGTGCCGGCCAAGTCGCGGACCTGTGTCCATTGCGACAGGTCGGCTGTGTAGGAGCGGGCGGCCAAGTCTGCGGCCGCGGCGGCGGTGCGGGCGGCGTTCCTGCCGACAAGGACCACGTCCATGCCGGCGCGGGAGAGGTGGCGCGCGGTCACCAGGCCCAGGCCGCCCGCGCCTCCGGTGATGACGGCCGTCCTCATGGAGCGGTCCCGACGGCCCGCGTCCCGGCCGCCTCGCCGAGCAGCGCGTGCAGGCGGAGCTGGCTGTCGTGATCGAGCCGGGCGAACGGCGACCGCTTTTCGGTGTACTGCACGACGCGGTCACGTAGCTCGCATCCCCGGGGCGTGAGCTGGAGGATCTTCGCGCGGCGGTCGCCGGGATGTGGCGTCCGCCGGACCAGGCCGTGCCTCTCCAGCCGGTCGATCAAAGAGGTGGCGGTCGAGGCGTCGCAGTTCAGCCGGTCAGCGAGGCGGCGCGCGGTCATCGGCTCGTCTTCGTCGCTGAGCTGCCACAACGCGTAGGCCTGGGTGTCGGTGAGCTCCAGTTCGCGAAGCAGGACCTTCAGCTCGGCCTGCACCTGGTCACGCAGGGCGAACAGATAGGCGATGAGGTCGCGGGTCAGCCGCGTGTCATCCATGGCGCCCAATTTACATGGAAACTCCAATCATTGGATATTCCATGTATATGTCGCTCTTGGACCACCCTGCGGTCCACCGCAGCCCGCCGCATGTGCGGCCGTGCCCGTAACCCGGCCTGCTCAGCCAGGCGGCAAAACAGCTGTCGTACTTCATCGGCCCGGCCGGCGGGGCGTGGAACGGGTTCACTCGAACACCATGTCGGCCCCGGGAGGCCTCGCCGACCTCGTCCCGCTCGTACTGATAGCACGATGCGGCGCGCGTTCGACACGGCGCTGCCGAACGCCAGGCTCGGCAGCGCCGACCTGCCGGCAAGGGAAGCCGATCTATGCAGACACGAAACACCCCAAGGAGGCATGGGAACTGGTGAAGTGGCTGCCCTGGGGACGCCATCACAAGGCCGTCGCACGGGCGGGCGCCGTCTGGCCCGGCATCACCGCGCTCAACGACGTCTTCATGGCGGCGAGGTAAGGCCAGGGGAGTGACGGCGAAGAGAATCAACGATGAGGGGAACGCCGCGATCAAGTAGGCTCTGGACCATGGGGGTTACCGGTCACATGCCACCGAACGACACTCCTCCCGGCCGCTCTGCGAGCATCTGGGACGTCGCCCGGGTGGCCGGCGTATCCCAGCAGACCGTCTCCCGCGTCATCAACGGCAAGACCCGCGTGAGCGAGTCGACCCGGGCCAAGGTGATGCAGGTCATCGCCGAGCTCGGCTACCGCCCCAACCGCCTCGCCCGGACGTTGGCCGGCGGCCCGGTGAGCTGGGTCACCGTGCTGACCTCGGACACCGCCCTGTTCGGCGCGGCCGCCACGCTGCGCGGCATGGAGGAGGCGGCAAGGGCGGCCGGCTTCTCGGTGGGCATCAGCGTGCTGGAGCCGGGCGCGAGCACGGCGGACATCGCCCTGCGCCTCAACCGGCCCCAGGAGCCCGTCATGGTGATCGCCTACGACGACCCCGGCGTGCGGGCGCTGCGCGAGCTGCCGCCGGACGTGCCGGTGACAGCCGCCGTCGAACGCCCCGACAACGGCTCGGGCGGCGACCCGTGGCAGGTCTGGCTGGACGACCGGGCCGCGGCGGCGCACGCGACACGCCACCTGCTGAGCCTGGGGCACAAGACCGTCCACTACGTGGCCATCCCGTCCTCCACCAGTTCGCTTCCGCAGCGGACCCGTGGATGGCAGGACGCGCTGCGGGCGACCGGACGACCTTTGCCCGATCCCCTGCAGGGCGGCTGGACTCCACGCTCCGGATACCTCGCGGTGCGCTCGCTGCTGGCGGACCGCTCGGTGACGGCCATCCTCTGCGGCAACGACGACCTCGCACTGGGCGTCATGCGGGCCGCGCGCGAGGCCGGACGGGACATTCCCGGTGACCTCAGCGTGGTCGGCTTCGACGACTCCCCGGCGTCGGCCTACCTCCACCCCGCGCTCACCACCGTACGGCTCGACTTCGAGGGCCTCGGCCGCGCGTGTTTCGGCCTGCTGCTCCGCAGGCTGCAGCCGGAGGCCGTCCTGTCCCTGCCGACCTGGAACGAGCCCGAGCTCATCGTGCGGGAGAGCAGCGGCCCGCCGCCGCTCTGACCGCCCCTTGTGATCCTCCTCTGCCCGGTTCGGGCGCAGAGCCATGCCGCTGGGTCGCGGCGAGCACCGCCGCCTCAGCCGAACCCGGCTACGAACACGAGCCCGCGCACGTTGTCGTCTCGTCGCCGCGTACAAGCGGATCCGTCCGATCGCCAGCACGGCCGGCGGTACGGCTTCCTGCCGCCGAGTTGCCGACCGTGCAGTATCTGGCGCCCGACGGTGGTGAGGCCGCGGTGTTCGCCTTCCGCCGACCCCGCCAAGATGGTGGCTGCCGCCCGCTCCGCCCCGGCCGGTGCCGTCGCGCCGCCATCCTCGGCGCCTATGATCGGCAGGAGGCAAATTCGATTGCAGCGCCGGCCGGTGAACCAATAGTGTGCCGCCAGCACTATCGGATTCGTCGTGGGGACTGTCGCGTGACGCCGCCTGCTCTCGCTGCCTGACATCTTCTTCTGCGCTTTCTCACCGACCTCGTGGTCGGTCTCGCCGGGCTGCTCTCAATCTCTGAGCCGCCCTGGCTGATCAGCGTTTTGTGTCAGGTCTTAGAGAGATCATGTCTTCACAATCCCATAGAGATCATTTCGTGCTGCCCTGGACCGTGCGGAGGACTCGGCTGCCGCTGCTCGCCATGCGTTGCATGGACTGCCGGGCGGAAGCGGCCACCGTCGGCGAGGGCAGGTTCCGGATCAACGCCAACGGCAAGCTGCTTGATGTGTGGCTGCTCGTCCGTTGTGTCGGCTGCGATCGGACTTCGAAGATCGCAGTCCATGAGCGGGTGCCGGTCCGATCACTGGATCCGGCCAGGCTCCGCGCCTTCGAGAACAACGATCAGGCGCTCGTCGCTCACGCGCTCTTGGACCCCGCGGTCGCACGCCGCAACCGGTTCACCCTCGATTGGCGTGGCGCCTGGCGGCTGGAGTCATCGGCCGTCGAGGCGGCGTGGTCGTACCGGGTGGACGTCAGTTTCCTCGATCCGGTGCCCGTCCGCCCGGAGCGGCTGATCGCCCGGGGGCTCGGGATCAGCAGGGGGGAGGTCGAGCGCCGGATCAAGTGCGACCTCCCCCTCAACCGCACAACGAGCACGGGTTTCTCGTTCGTCGTCATGCCCGCTGTATAGGGTCGGGAGGCGTGCAGAGGGTCAGCAGGTGAGGCGGTTGCTGAGCTGCCAGGGGGCGGCGGTTCAGATCGTGGCTGGGAGGGTCCCGTAGGACGAGGCGCCGGAACTCGGTGCAGGACCGTTGCACCACCCAGCGGTGGAGCAGGACAAAGCCCTCGGCCTGGTCGTGGCGCTTGACGATCGCCACGGCCAGGTCCCAGATCCTGCGCGCGTCACGGACGAACCGGCCTGCGTACCCGGCGTCGGCCCACTACCAGGCGTCCATCCCCTTCGGGTGAACCGCCCACCGACCGAGCGCGCGGGCGGAACCTCGCATCGTCCGGAGGTTCCGCCCGGCACCGGTCAGTGGTGGTGGCCGTGCCGGCCGAGGGTCTGCACGGGGGTCGCGCCGGGGCGGGTCCACTGCGGCACGGGGCGGCTGGTCGGGCCCCACATGGCGTTCCCGTCCGCGTCCGAGCGCCAGTACCAGCACGCGTGGCGCCCTTCGGGCCGGCCCTCGGGCTTGTCCTCCCATGCCTCGCCGCGGCCGTAGGGCGTCATGTCGAGCAGGCCGAGGGCCACGTTGACCGTTTCGTTGCCCCGGCCCGTCGTGGAGTAGGTGAGGAACACGCGGTCGCCGTCGCGCAGGAAGCAGGTGAGGTAACCCATGCTGCCGCCGACCGGCTCCTCCACGTCGCGTACCGAGTACCAGGGTTGGGTGTACCCCATGAACTCGACGTAGGAGGCCACCTCGTCCCACCGGCCCGTGGTCAGGATGGCGAACGAGACGCCGCGGGCGTTGAGGTAGACGGCGTCCTTGAGGTGCCAGGCCGCGGTGGTGCAGCCCTCGCATTGCCCCTGGTGCGGCGCGCCGTCGTACCACATGTGCTTGTAGACCACGAGCTCGTCGCGGCCCTGGAACAGGTCCAGGAACGGGACCAGGCCATCGGGTCCGACGACCTCGACCGTCCCGTCGAACTCCACCATCGGCAGCCGGCGGCGGGCCGCGGCGATGGCGTCGCCCTCGCGGGTGTGGGCCTTCTCGCGGACCAGAAGCTCGTCACGGGCAGCCTGCCAGGTGGCCAGGTCGACGATGGGCGGGCGGCCGGGCAGCGCGGTGGCCGGGTCACTCGGCGTGGTCGTCATGGTGTCCTCCGTGGTGTCTCAGGCCGGGCAGGTTCACAGGCTCGGCCCGGGAGTGGAAGCGGGCGATCCCCTTATGAAGTTGATGGAGGTTGGTGGGGGATGCCGGTGTCGGTCAGGTTGCCGAGCGGATCGGATCTGTCGCTGTACGAGCCGCGTCATCCCGTGGCCTGGTCCATCGAGTGAGCCAGCGCAGCACATACTCGACCGGGCCGTACCGGTGGCCGCGTAGCCACCACGCGCTGAGGGCGAGCAGCACCGCGTAGATCACTGCCGCGACGCCCATCACGGCGAGCGGCGACAGCCTGCCTGCCAGCGCCAGCCCGTAGCCGGTGAACACCAGGCAGCACAGCACCGACTGCCCGATGTAATTCGAGGCCGCCGCCCGTCCCGCCGGGGCCAGCGCGCGGCCGACGGCGGGGAAGCGCCTGATCACCTGAAGGAAGGTGACCACGTAGGCGGCGGTCAGCAGCACCGAGGTCACGTTGTTCACGGCCAGCGAGACCAGTTCGAGCGCGTCCCCCCGGGTCTGCGCCCAGGTGAAGAAGCCCGCGGTGGGCAGCCCGGCGCCGAAGCCGACCCACTGGATCCGCGGCACAAGGTGGGCCCAGCGCTCCGGACTCTCGAACACCCGCGACTTGCCCGCCGCCATGCCGAACAGGAACAGCGCCATCGCCATCGGCCCCTGCCCGATCCACACCATCGCGGCCAGCCAGGGATACGTCTGGGCCTGGAACGTCAGCACGCCCAGCGGCCCGCTCCTGACCAGCTCCTCCGCCCGCGCCCCGGCCGCCGCGTCCACCACCGGCGCCGTGCCGCCCGCCGGGTCCAGCAGGGTGAGCCCGGCCAGCACCAGCCAGAGCACCGACATGACCCCGATGATCCAGCAGCCGACGACAACGGCCCTCCTGGCCGAGATGCCGCGCATGGCCAGCAGGATCAGCCCCAGCGTGGCGTACAGGGTGAGGATGTCGCCGACCCACAGCAGAAACCCGTGGGCCACCCCGATCGCGAACAGCCCCAGGCACCGCCGTGCCATCCTGGCTTTCACGCTCACGCCGTCACGCGACATGAGCGTGAAGGAGTAGCCGAACAGGAACGAGAACAGGATGTAGAACTTCGTCAGCACCAGCGTGCTGACGAACCATGCGACCGGCCCGTCCGTGATCGGCATCGTGCCGATGCTCACGGCGTAGCCCGGGTCGGAGAAGAATCCGATGTTGGCCACCAGAATGCCCGCCAGCGCGAACCCTCGGACCGCGTCGATCTCGTGCACTCGCCTGGATCCCAGCGTCTGTGTCATGGCCACGACGCTAGAGACGCCTTGCCCAGTGGGGCATCGGTCCAAGGCAGGTCCTGGTAGCGACCAAAGTCGCTAACTTCGTTTACCGCCCTGCTGGGCCGCTACCCCTTCACCCCGCGCCGATGGCGGCAGGAGGCTGCGATGTCATGCTTTCGGCACATTTACCGGCCGGCCGTGTGACCATTCCCGCCGCGGTGGCGTCTGTATGTGACGTGACAATCGAAACCGTTCGGGGGGCGACATCATCGAGGAGCTGTACCGCGAGCACTGGCCGCTCGTGTGCGGGTTCCTCCTGCGCAGGACCCGCGATCCGCATCTCGCCGAGGACCTGGCGCAGGAGACGTTCATCAAGGCGACCAGGGCACTGCTCGGCTGGCGGGGGGAGAACGCGGCGGCGTGGCTGCTCACGATCGCGCGCAACGCCCTGGCGGATCACGTACGCAGGAGCCGCCTCGACCTGGCCCTCCCGAACCCCGACGAACTGGGCGTGCCGCCGCTTCACGTGGAATCGCTGGACGTGCGCGACGCGCTGGAGCGGCTGCCCGAGCAGCAGCGCCGGCTGCTCACGCTGGTCTACTTCGAGGGCTTCTCGATGGTGGAGGTGGCCGCGATGACCGGCAGGTCGCACAACTCGATCAAGACTGCGGTGTGGCGGGCGAGGGCCGCCTTCGCCGACCTTTACGGGGAGAGCAATGAACATGCCTGAGATGCCAGATCTGCCGGACTTCGACCCCAAGCGCACCCGGCGTGCGGTCCGTCGGGGACTGTTCAGGACGGTCGCCCTCGTCCTGGCCGTGCTGGTGCTGCTCGCGGTGGCCGCAACCGAGGGCTCGTCCCTGGTGCAGAGCCGCGGCGACCGGGAACGCCGTATGCAGGCCGTGCTCGGCACCGCCTTCAAGATGTACAACCCGGCCTATACGGTGACGATCGACTCCTGCTGCCAGACCACGCCCGTCTCGATGTCTTTCGAGGTGGCCGCGCGTCCCATGGCGCCTGCCGGAGACTGGCCGGTCGGGTACGAGTCGTACACGATCAGCCAGGACTTCTTCGGCCGCGTGGGCCGCCTGCCGCTGGGCCACACCGCCAACACCAGGCTTTCCCAGTCCCTGTTCAACGTCGGTACCACGCTGACGGCCAAGGACGAGGTGCGCGCGGTGCTCGCCCGGCTGCCCGCCGACCTCAGCGCGCTGTCGGTGGTGGAGTTCGAGCAGCCGCTCGGCGAGGCGGACCTGAAGGCGTTCGTGAAGCAGTATCGCTCCTGCGCGGAACGTGTCGTGTACGAGCGCAGACCCGGCTCCCTCCCGATCACCTGGGGCTTCGACTACTGGACCGACGCGCTGGACCTCGGCAAGGGCGGCGACACGACCGATGACACGTGCGGTGGCAGCCTGCCGCAGTTCCGTAACTGGGTCGGCCTGCTGCGTGACCACGACAACGCCAACCTGCGCTCCTTCGACCTGTCCCTGGACCGGCTGCGCAAGGCGGCCGAGGCCGGGCTCGCCTACGGCTATGTGGACCAGCTCAGCTCGGTACGCGAGCTGCGGGAGCTGCTCAAGGACCCGAGGGTGCGCACGATCCGCTTGGCCGGCGTGACGTTCGACCTGGACCGGGCCCGCCCCTAGGGCCGGCATTGCGGCCAAGGGTCCGACACGGGGTTGGTGATGGGGGAGTGGGGTGTCGGGCCCACTACGTCCGCGGTCATTTTGCGCGCAGCCGTCATGCACAGCACGCATGTCCACATCAGGACGTCACCGGCAGCGAATTTCTCTGGATACGTCGTCATAATCGACGCCAGGAGGTGTCCATGCCTTTCTTTGTCCGGCCGGTGGAGTCGTTGTTGCTGCCGGCCCTGCGGGACCATGGCGACAGCTCGGTCGAAGCGCTGGTGGCCTACTCAGGGCTGTCGCCCGAGGACGTACGCAACGCGCTCCCCGCATTGCAGCGCCGCGGCCTGGTCGTCGAGAGCAGCCCTGGCCGGTACGCGCTGACCGACTTCGGGGTCAAGACCAGCCTGAACGCCACCCCAGGCAGCCCCCGCGACCGGGTGACCGGCGTCTTCCTCCTTGACGACGAGGCCGAGGAAGCGGCGAGCGGCACCTCGGAGGACGAGCTCAACAGCGCGCTGGACGACGCGCTGGGCCCCCGCGACGACGTACCCGACCAGTAGGGCGGCAGACGATGCAGCATTCCGCGTGGTTCTCCGTGCTGTCGGCGGCCATCGCCGGCGGGGTGACGCTCTTCGACATGGACCGGACGTTCATCATCGGCGACGTGTCGGGCTACCGGGTCTACCGGTCCGTGTGGTGGTGGGGGTTCATCGTCGTCAACTGTCTGACGGCCGTGGCGGTCTTCTTCGGGCTGCGCGCGCTGACGACCTTCCAGGGCTGGAACTCCTGGCTGTTCGCCTCCGGCGTCGGCGTGTCCTACCTGGCCTTCGTTCGGTTGAAGTTCGCCACCGTGTCGTACCAGAACTCCGAGATCCCCATCGGGCTGGACACCTTCTACGAGTCGGGACGGCAGTTCGTCTTCAAGAGGATCAACGAGGAGATCAAGGCCGACCGGGCGCGGCGGGCGCAGCGGCTGATCGACGACAACGACCTGAAGGCGCTGGGCAACAAGGTCCGGCTGGACATCAACCTGGACGCGTTGCTCACGCCGGAGGAGAGGAAGACGCGGCTCGCCTGGCTCCTCACGGTCCTCCAGGACCCCGGCTTCGACGAGGAACAGAAGAAGACGACCCTGGCCGTCTACCTCGCCTCGGGCACCCAGGTCTGACGGCCGTGGCCATCCCCTACGAGCCGGGAGCCTTCGGGGATCTGGTCTGCCCGCGCTGTGGAGAACTCCTGCCCGAGCCCGTCTACTGGATGGTGCTGACCCCGGACAGCGCCCCCGAACTGCTCGAACTGGTCGACGAGGGCCGCCTGAACCTTGTGGAGTGCACCGTCTGCGGCGAGCTCGGCGACCTCAGCGCCCCTGTGCTGTGGGCCGACGGCGACCGGAGCATTCTCCTCTACGACACCTTCACCGCCTCCCGCGAGGAGTCGGCGGTCCGGGAAGAGATCTTCGCGCTGCTGGAGGAGCGGGGCGGGTTCGACGTCAGCGCGCTCCGCGGCAACTCTCTGTCCGTACGCAACTTCCGCGAGCTGAACGACTTCCGTGAACTCGACGACGAGTTGTTCGCCCTCGCGCTCGAAGGGATCCGGCTGCGCGAGGCCCGGATGGGCATCTTCGGACAGGCCAGGGTCGAGGCGATCTGCCGGGACATCCGAACCTCCCCGATCTTCTTCATCAGCGACTACGAACGCTCCGCCGAGCTGCTCGGACGCGCCGAACTCTGGCGCGGGGACGAGGCGCGGAGCATCCGTGAGGTGCTCGACGGTGCGCTCGACCCGGACGACGAGACGTTGTCCCCCGGGTCGAAGGAGAAGAGGCTGCCGCCGTCCGCGCGTGAGTGGTTCCACACCGCGCTCGCCGAGGCCAGGCGGATCATCCCGGGCGAGATCAACGAGATCGGCGAACTCATCGGGGCGGAGCGGGCCCTCGGCGTCCTCCTGGACAAGGAGATCCCTCTGACCCCCGCGGAGACCGAGCGCTTCGGCGAGGCCGCGATCGGGTGGGCCGCGTCCCTCGACGGGCTGACGGCCCTGCTCGACGAGCTCGCCGGGGAGCCGGCCGAAGAATCCCCGGCCGCCCCGGAGAACGGCGGGGTACGCCAGGTCATGCGCGCCCTCGGCGGAGGAGAGTGGCAGCCCTTCGCCTGGACCGAGACCCACGTCATCGAGCCGCCCGACGGGCTGGAAGAGGCCGTCGCCGTGTACGAGGCCGGACGGTACGAGGAGGCATTGGAGCGGACGCTGCTGGTGGAGCGGTCCTGCCGTCCCGACCAGAAGCGGCTGTGCGCGCTCTACGCCGCGATGCTGACCTTGGAGTGCGGCCGTCCTTACGGACGCGGCATGGCCCGGGACGCGATCGAGGCGACGATCAGGGACATCCAGGGCACCGGTCGGGTGGAGGTGAACGAGCTGACCGCGCTGGCGCATGTCCAGCGCGTGCTCGGCGAGGTGGAGAGGTCGATCGGGGAGTTCCAGTGGGCTCTCAACTATCAGTTCAGCGCGTTCGACCTCTATCTGAGTCTCGAGGACTGGGGCTGGCTCTCCGAAGTCGGCCCTGCCCTCGTTGTCTCCCTTGTGGCGTTCGGCCGCAAAGGCGAGGCGTTCGAGATCGTCCGCCTGCTGGAGTCGGAGGAGATCTGGCACAGGATGCCCCGCGCGCTGCTCGCGCAGATGCTCGGAGCCCTGGCCTCTGCCATGGTCCCCGGACTGGAGATCGTCTGTGATCTGGGCACCGGGGAGGTCGGCGCCATCGACCTGGGCGGGGCCAGGTCGATGGCCGTGGTGGAGTTCCGCAGCCCCGACGCTCCCGGCGAGGCCGGCACGCTGATCGTCGGGAATCGCTGCCTGAACCAGCTGGTCCGGGCGCTGGCCGCCGCAGAGGATCCCGCTGACCGGCTACGGCTGCTCCTGGCCATCCTGCAGGCGGAGGCCCGCTTCCTGACCGACGGCCGCGCGCCACGGGAAACGGTCAACGGCAGCCTGATCCGGAGCGTGCACCAGCTCGCGGCGCTGGCGCTCCAGGCTGCCGGAGACGATCCCCCGCAGGGCCTGGCGACGGACGTCGCCCTCGCCTTCGCGCTGGCCTGCCAGGTGGCGGTCGTCGAGGCGCTGCAGGCAGATCAGATCTTCGCCCGTGGCGGCCCGACAGGCGACCTGTCGGTCCGGTTGTGGGGATCGGCGCTGCTCACCGGCAAGGTGGCCTACGAGCTCGACCGCATCCTGGACGTACGGCGCCAGAACACCATGACCGCACACGGATCGTTGACCGAGGCGGTCCTCACCAGCTATGCGCTGGCCCTGGAGACCGCCGGAGAGCTCGACCAGGCCATCGACCTCTACCAGGAGCTGATACCCCGCGCCGAGAAGCGGCGTTCGGTCTTCCTCAACCGGATGCTCACGCTCTGGGCCCAGGCCACGATGACCCCGCCCTACACCCGGCTCTCGCGCTGCCTTTTCGCCCGCTACCTGTCCGGTGGAGACGTCCAGGACGCCCTCCTCGCGGGCGACGCGCTCGAACGGCATCGCGCGCGGGAGCTCCGGCAGCGGGGCATCGTCCTGACCGGGACGGAGCCGTCCCGATGGCTGGTCTCGCCGCTCACGTCGGCCGCGGCCACGCTGCCGGACGGGCACGCCGTCATCTGCGTCGGCCTGCATCCCCACACGGTTCGCGTCGAGGGCCGGTGGATGGCGGTCGGGCTCCCCGCCGACGGAGTCGGCGGATGGGCGGAGGAGACCACCCCGCCCGAGCTGCTCTTCGAGGCCCATGTCTGGTTCTCCGACCGGATGCAGGAGGCGGCGCAGGCGGTACGCGAGGCACGGATCGCCACCATGGAGGAGTACGCCGTCATCCTCGAACAGTTCGTCCCGGCCGCGGACGTCCACGAGCGCCTCGCCTCGCTCTGGCAGGCACTGGGGGCCGGAGCCGGACGCTTCCGCGAGCTGCACCTCAGCACCGAGAGCTACGCGCTCCAGCTGCCGTGGTCGGCGGCCGCCCTGGTCTCGGCGGGGGAGGAGGCCGTGGTGCGGGTCGTGGCGACCACAGCGCTGGTCGGACGGCCGCAGCGGCCGGCCGAGCCGGCTCCGACGATCGTCGTCGCCGTTCAGGACGACCGGTCGGAGCGCGCGAACGCGCAACTGCTGGAGGCGGGCGGCGACCTGGCCGAGCTGATCTACTCGGAGCAGCCCTCGGACGAAGCCGACGTCGGGATCTGCCTCCAGGCGGAGCTCCATCGGGTGAGCTCGGCCGACGCCCTCGTGCTCCTGGGCCACGGCCGCCGCGGCCGCGGCCTCACCCACGCGCTGCACGATCTCACCACGCAGCCGCGCACGGTCGTCCTGCTGGGCTGCTGGTCGGCCCACATCGACCAGGACCTCTCCCATATGGAGGTCGAGGGCTTGGCCGTCTCGCTGCTGGCCTCCGGCGTCGAGGCGGTCGTCGCCTCCCTCTGGCCGGTGACCCTGGAAGCGGGTGCCCTGCTCACCTCCCGCTACCTCGCCGAGCTGAGCCGCGGAGTCCCACCCGGACGTGCCTTCGCCACGGCCCGCGCCGAGCTCCGCTCCGACCCCCGTTTCGACCATCCGGCCGTCTGGTGCGGTTTCACCCTCTTCGGCTGAAGCACGCCGTGGGCATCGCCGACGTACGGCGGGCCCGGCCATCGAGCAGCTCATGCTCGCCGGTCTGCCTCTGCCCTTTTGCAGAGCGGTGGTGCGGAGACCGGGGAAGTTCTGCCGTTCGGCGGATAGGCCCGGCGTGGGGCGAGCTTCGAGGCTTGAGCCATGAGGAAGGTAATGGCGAAATGGCCCCACTGGGCTGGGTATGCGGCGGCCGTCTGGGCGCTGTGTTACGGGGCGCTCGGGCTGTTCTGGGCGCTCGACGGCAGCGGGTTTCCCTTCGGCAGGAGCGATCCCGACTGGGAGCCGGGGCTGTCGGTGCTCGGCGAGGCGACCCCGGAGGCGGCGGCGCCGGTGATCGCGGTGCTCGGCGCGCTGGGGGCGGTCGCCGGGCTGGCGATTGCGCGAGGGGTACGGCGGGGCCGTACCGTATTGCTGGGGTTCGCCTGGCTTGCGGCGGTCGCGCTGACTGTGGTGGTCACCGACAACCGGGTGCTGATGCTGGTGGCCTATGCGCCGCTGCTGGTGGTGTTCGCCTTCACCGGGGTGCCAGGTGGGCAGCCGATGTCGGAGCTGGTGCCGTGGTCGCGGATCAACCTGTTCATCGTCCTGGTGGGCGGGCTGCTGTGGGCGCTGGCGGCGCTGGCCTACCAGCGGCGTACGGCGGCCAGGTGCATGATGTGCGGGCGGAGCGAGCACGGGTCGGCGCGCTGGGCCACGCCGCAGGCAGCGCGTCGGTGGGGACTGCGGGCGGTGGTGGTCGCGGCGGCCATCCCGGCCCTGTACGACGCCAGCCGCTTCGCCTGGGCGGCGGGCATCCCGCTGGGGATCACCGAGGAGTTCTGGCGGTGGCTGGATGAGTCAGGGCTGCGTTGGGGCGGGCTGTTCCTCAGCCTGATGGGCCTGGGCGGGGCGATTCTCACCCTCGGGCTGGTGCAGCGCTGGGGCGAGGTCTATCCGCGGTGGATCTGGTTCAAGGCAGGCAGGCCGGTGCCTCCCATGCTGGCCGTCATTCCCGCCTCGCTCGTGTCGGTGATCGTGCTGTCGGGCGGGCTGACCTACTGGCGCCTGCGCATGGTGCACGGGTTCGGCGACTGGGACATGTGGGCGACGTGGGTGCCGTCGCTGGTGTGGCCCCTGTGGGGCGTCGCGCTGGCCGCCGCCGCCCTCGCCTACTACCTGCGCCGCCGCGGTGCCTGTCGGGCGTGCGGACACGGCGGGCGCCTGGAGGCTGAGCTGACGGCCGAGCGCGGTTAGGCTCGCGGCATGAAGCCGTACGGCGGAACGGGGGACCGGCGTGGCGACGCGGCACGCCGGCCTCCGGTCGCTGCTCTGCGCCGGCTCTCGGTCGCCTGGGGAGCGGGTGCCGTCGGGGCGGTCTCGCTGGCCGTGACGCTGGCTCATCCGCTGACCGGGATGGTCAGCGACAGCGCGCCGTTGCTGGTGGGGGAGGTGTCGGTGCTCCTGGTCCTGACCGCTGTCACCGTCCGGCGCTCCTCAGGAGGGCAGGCGGCCGTGTCGGCCGGGCTGAGCGGCCTGGCGGTGGCGCTCATCTTGTTGCGTGCCGTGTGGCAGGGACCACCGCAGTTGACGTTCGGCGCCTGCGCCGGGTGGGCGCTCGGCGCTGTGGCGGCGACGGGGGTCGGGCTCTACCTGCGCGGGCTGGACGACCAGCGGCGGCGCGCGGTCGAGGAGGCCGCCCGGGCGCAGCGGCTCGGGCTCGCCCGCGACCTGCACGACTTCGTCGCCCACGACCTCAACGGCATGCTGGTGCAGGCGCAGGCCGCCCAGGTGGTCGCCGACACGCTGCCGGAGCCGGTCGCCGATGCGCTGCGGCGCATCGAGGACGCCGGGCAACGGGCGCTGGCCTCGCTGGATCGTGCTGTGCACGCGCTGGGCGAGCCGGGGCCGGGAATCGAGGAACTGGAGCGCCTAGCCGACGCGTTCACACCGGTCGCGCGGGTGGAGTTGGCCGTCGCGCCGGGCATCGCGGTGCGCCAGGAGGTCTCGTCGCTGGCCTACCGCGTGGTGACAGAGGCGCTCACCAACGTGCGCAGGCACGCACCGCGCGCCACGACCGTGCGGGTGGAGGTCCACGAGGACGGGGAGGTCCTGCGCGTGCGGGTGGAGGACGACGGCGGGGGCAGGTCGCAGAGCACCAGAGCCGGCGGTTTCGGGCTTGCGAACCTGACCCACCTGCTGGAGGCGCGCGGCGGGAAGCTGGCGGCCGGCCCGGACAGGCGCGGCTGGCAGGTCACCGCCGAGATCCCCACATGACGGCGGGGTGCTTCACTTGCGGACCAACGTTGACGGGAACGGGATGACGACGCGGATTCTCATCGCCGACGACCAGGAGGACGTGCGGATCGGATTCCGGCTGATCCTCAACGCGCAGCCGGACATGACCGTGGTGGGCGAGGCAGGCGACGGCGCGCGGGCGGTCGAGCTGGCTCGTCACCTGCGTCCCGACGTGGTGCTCGCCGACATCCGCATGCCGGGCATGGACGGGCTGGAGGTCACCAGGCAGCTTGCCTCCGAGACCCACGTGATCGTCGTGACCACCTTCGACCTGGACGAGTACGTCCACACCGCGCTGCGCGAAGGCGCCTGCGGCTTCCTGCTCAAACGCTCGGGCCCCACCCTGTTGGTGGAAGCGGTCCGCGCGGCGATGGCAGGCGACACGCTGATCAGCCCTCAGGTGACCCTCCGGCTGCTACGGGGCTTGATCCGCCCGGCCCCGCCGCCGCTGGAGGACCCGCTCACCGCCCGTGAGCTGGAGATCGCCCGTCTGGTGGCGCGAGGGCACACCAACGCCGACATCGCCGCCGAGCTGGCCATCAGCCCGGGTACCGTCAAAACACACATCGCACACATTCAGCGCAAGGTGCGGGCCACCAATCGGGTGGGCATCGCCGCCTGGGCCTGGAGCAGCGGCCAGGTGCTCTGACCACAGACCCGCGCCCCGCGGTGCCCTCTTAACTCTGAGCAATCATTGAACTACTTTTAGTAGTGAACGGGTCGCGGAGTGCGACCTCAGCATCGGAGGTGCCCACCCCCATGCCACGCATCCTCACCAAGATCACCGCCGCTCTCGCATCGGTTGCGATGCTCTGCCTCACCTGCCCCGCCCAGGCGGCCGAAAGAGCCAACTTCGAGTTCACCGACATCACCGGCGAACGATTCGTCGTCCAGCTCACCGACCCCGAAAAGATCCAGCACGCCCGCGACCTGCTCGACGGCGCGACCCGTGACCGGCCCCACCTGCTCGGGCGGATCATCAAGCGTCCCGTCGCCTACAACCCGCGCTGGAGCTACCACTACGACCCCAGCACGGTCACCTTCTTCGACGTGGCGATCGAAGTCTGCGACGCGACGATCCCCTACGTCGAAGACCACCTGGACGAGGCCGGCGGCGCGTTCCTGCCCGGCCTCCACTGGTGTCCATGGACTTCCCGGCTGGTACGCGAGGTACCGGCCTAGCGATGCAGGGCCGGCCGGGGGCGCCGAAGGGATCGAACCATCGTTGGTGGACGGCGCAAGAACTGGCTGAGACCGCCCCCCGTCGGCCTGCAGCACCTGTTGGCCGCTCTCCTTGCGGACGGCGCACCCGGCCACCCGGTCCTCGTCGACGGCTGACCGCCGTTGCGACCGCTTCCCGGGTGATGACTTCGACGGGCCGGATCACGTTCCTGCATCTGCTCGTGTGGCGGATGCGGTAACACCTGGCACGTGTGGGGTCATTTGTCGTAGTCGGGGCGTACCGTGCCCACCATGAAGGACACGCACGCACCGCTCGACGGCGAGCGATGGCAGCCTGGGGATCTTGTCGTCGATGCCGAGGGTGGTCTGTTCACACGCGCGAGTGTGCAGGACCAGGACAGCGGTCGGCCGTGGGGACCTCCGTCCGATGCGACACGCAGTCGTGATGGCAGCACTCATGTGCCGGACGGCGAGGTGGGGGAATCGGTCCCCGTCCGACCGCTCACGCTTCTGCTTCGTGACGGTCAGCCGGTATTGCCTGCCGCGCCCGCGAACGCTTCCGCGGTCCTCGGCACCCAAGCGCAGCAGGTCGCCACCTTGGCAGGTGTCGGCGGCCTGTTCTTGGCCGCCACCGCCTTCGACCCTGACGGCGCCGGGGACCCGAGAGCGGCGAGGCTGCGCGCGGACCTGCTCGACACCGTCGTGGTGGTGGACAGCGAGCAAGCGCTCGCCGCGATGTTCGGCGGGGCCGCCGATGGGCTGCTGGTGGAGTTGGCGGAATGGCACCAGCGAAGCGTGGAGGAAAGTGCCTGAGCGACCGTTGCGGGCCCCTGGCTCGGGTGATGCGCAGGGAGCCCGCAGAATGTCTCACGGCCTGAACGCGAGGAAAGCGGGAAGGCTAGATGACTTTTTGCAGAAGTGGAGAAGGAAGCCCTCCCATGGCCTCGCGATCTCCACGCTATCAGGCGGGGATCGGCTCGCGCAGCTTCGAAGGCGTACACACCTGCGCGTCCGACGGGTACGTGGCCTTCCCACCGGCGCAGGGAGCCGCGAGGCGGCGCCCACACCGTTCCGTACCGGTTGGCGGCGGTTCCGCAGGCGCTCGCCGCCGTCGTGCGCAGGGAAGGGGCGGTCAGCTCCCCAGGCGGGAAGCCGGGTCTCGGTCTGGGGCGACGTGGATCGAGCACTGTCCGCCGTTCGCGGGACTGACTTCGGCGCGGGTCATCGGTTGAGGGTCACGATCCGTGCCCGCGGGAACCCGCAGGACGGCTGCGAAGAGCACCGCGATCAGCGCGAGACCGGCCGGCACCATGGCTGCTGCGCTGCCCCCGGCGTCGAACAGCCGGCCCACGACGAACCCGCCCGTCAACGCCACCACGCCCGCGATGAAGCTGAGCAGGCCGAAATAGACCCCGAACCGTCCGGACGGCGCGCACCGCGTGACGGTCTGGAACAGCGCCGACTGCATCAGCCCTTGGGCCAGCCCATGCAGTACCGCGGCCACCAGGAGCATGGCAAGGGGACCGCCCTCGCCGGAAGGCATCGCGAGCAGCGCCAGATAGCCGAGGCCGGCGCAGACCAGGCCGCTTCTGAGCACCCAGGGACGTTCGCCTCGCCCACCGGCCGCGCACCAGGGCTGGACCGCGGCCATGACGATCGCCACCACGCAGAAGAACAGGGTCGTCAGGCCAGCCCCGACCTCCTTGAGCGGAACCACGGTGACGATCTGGTCGGCGAGCAGCGTGCTCGGCGCGGCGGTCATGGCGAATCGCCGGAAATCCCGGTCTCGGAGCACCGCCGACACACCGCCGGTGAGCCTGCGCACGCCGAAACGGGTGCCCGCGCCGCCGCGTTCAGCCGGCAGCAGCAGGAACAGTACGGCGCCGACCGCCCAGGCGCCCGCCGCCGCGGCGGACAGCAGCCCGAATCCGCCTGTCAGCAGGGCCAGCCCGATGGGTGGGCCGGCCACCGCCCCCAGCTGGCCGGCGACGACGTAGGCCGCGAAACCCCTCGCGCGGCGTACGGGCGTCACCCCGGCCAGCAGGGACTGGGCGGCCGGGTGGAACAGTGCCCCGCCCACCGCCAGGACCGCGGCCGCGCAGAGCAACCCGGCCGGCCCGTCGATGACACCCAGCAGCGCGAAACCGGCCGCCCGCAGGGCGCAGGCCAGCGCTCCGGTACGGGCCGGGCCCACCGCGTCGGTGATCGCGCCGGCCGGCAGGAACAGCATGTTCTGCAGCGCCACGCGGACCCCGAGCACCACGGCGATGGTGCCGGCGAGCAGGCCGAGGTCGTGGCGCAGGTACGCGACGAGGTGCGCCATCACTGCGAAGAACCCGATCGAGATGGCCAGCTGCACTCCGACGACGACGGCGAGCACGTGGCGGCCGGAGCCGGGCCGGCGACCCGGAGGCGTGGGGTCCTTGGCGAGCGGGCGGCCTGGACGCGCCGTACCCAGCGCCATGGACCGGGGCGCTCTCACGCTCGCGATGCCTGCCGGGCCGGCCAGGTCTGCCGGAGATCGTCGAGGCGCTGCGGCCCGGACGGCTCCTCACTCTGGGTCTTCATCGGAAGAGGAGAGCAGAACCCGCCGATTCATGTCCAATATCGATATGCGCCCAGGGGGATAACCGATTCGATATCAATGCTGGTAGAGACAGGAAAGCAGGCGGTGCTCGCCTGCCGCCGCAAAGCGAATCAGCCGGACGTGCGGGTGCGGCCGGCCAGCCGCTGGAAGCATTGAAGCCGGCACTCCAGTCCACCATGAGGTAACCCCCACCTAAGCGGGACAGACCTCCTGATAACCCACGTCGGCTCCCACGTGCTCGCGCCACTCCGCCTGGGTGAGCCGGCGGCCCGCCCGCTCGCACACGGTCCGCACAGCCGTCGCGGGGTCGACCGGCAGCTCCTGGAACGCGCCGTCGAGCCCCACCACGCGCAGGGCCGAGCCGTCGGCCGTGAAGGCGAGCGCCGGCATGGGGTCGTCCACCTCGTACGGATCGAACGCCCCGCTGGTCACGGTCCAGGCGGCGCCGAGCCGGCGGCCCGCGACCGTGTCGAACAGCGTCACCCTGGTGTCGTGGGCGACCGCCAGGATCCGCCCGTCGGGGGAGAACCTGGCCCCCACGACGTCTCCCGGCACCCTGAACACCTGACCCGTCGTACGCCAGGTGCGGGTGTCCCACAGGACCACCGCCCTGCTCCCGTACGGCGAGACGCCGAGCGGGCCCTTCGGCGCGAGCACCATCCACTTCTCCGCCAGTGTCCCGGGGCCTTCCCCGCGGGGGAGCACCTTGCGGGAGACCAGGTCGATGACGTCGGCACCCCCCTCGTCGGCGGTGACCAGGAACCTGCCGTCGGAGCTGAAGGACAGCGGGCCTCCCGCGACCGGGCTGAACCGCATGACCTGCTCGCGCCGCGCGATGTCGATGACGACGACGTCGCCCGCGCCGTAGTTGTCGTTGGCGATGGCCGTGCTGAGGGCGAGCAGGCGGCCGTCGGGGCTGATCTGCATGTCCGCCCTGGAGTCCGTCGACTCCAGAGGCAGGTCGCCCAGCTTCCGACCGGTTGTCGCGTCCCAGAACGTGGGTCCCGTGGTGAGATCCTCCGAGGAGATCGTGACGACCGTGCGCCCGTCGGGGCTGACCCGCATGATCGGCCCGCCCTTCCTGGAGACGTCGAGCCGCCCGGTCTCGGTGAAGCCGGGCACCGACCAGCCGCGCACGGTGTCGCCCGTCCGGGTGAGCAGCATGCTCCCCGCGGCGGTGAACCGCGTGTGCAGAGCGTCTGCGGGAACGACGCGCCGGGGGCCGGTCTGCCGGCTGATGTCGTAGACGGTCACCTGTCCGGCGTCGTCCAGGATGCTCAGCGTACGGTTCCCGGGGCCGAACCGAGGTGATCCGACGATCGTGGAGGCGACGGTGAGCCGCAGGAGCGGGGTCGCGTCGCTCAGCCGCCACAGGGTGATGCGGCCGCCCGCCCAGTTGTCGAAGGTGATCAGGAAGCGGCCGTCGTCGCTGAAGACGGCTTCGCTGCTCGGGCCGGGGAAGCTGCGCCGGTCCCGCGTACCGGTGGACAGGTTCCACAGCGCCGTGCCCTGCCGCCCGCCCACAACGGCCAGCGCGCCGTCGGGGCTGATGGCCGTGACCTGCCCCCGCAGGCCACGGCCGGGGAGCCGCTTGCCCGCCGGCGTTCCCTCTCCGGGCAACGCCCGCAGCGCCGTCACGGTGCTGTCCTCGGTGATCTCGAGGGCGGCGAAACGGTCGCCGGGACCGATGCGCGCGTAGCTCACGTAGCCGTCCTGCTTATCCAGCGCCCGCCGCGCCACGTTCCACAACCCGACGTACGGCCCGCCCATGTTGGCACGCACGACGATGTAGCCCCCGCCGGGGCTCAACTCCAGGCTCGCCGGGCGGCCCTCGTAGCCCGTCGAGTCCCCGGGCGTCCAGCGGCCATCGCCCAGCCGCCGGCCGGTCCGCAGGCTCCACAACGCCAGCCTGCCGCTCCCCGCGAGCGCCAGCGTGTCACCGTCCGGACCCACCGCGGCGGTGACGGGCGCCTCGCCGATCCCGCCGAAGGTCCTGACCGGCCGCCCCGTCGCCACGTCGTAGGCGGTCACCCGGCCGGCGCCCGCGCTGACCAGCGTCCGCCCGTCCGGGCTCAGCGCCCGCCCTTCGTTGGCCGGCGCGGGATCCGTGAAGACCGACTGCTCCTGCTGGGCGAGCGAGCTCAGCACCGCCGAGCGCGCTTCAGGCACCTGCGCGATGCGGTAGGCCGCCACGCTGAGCAGCATCGCCTTCACCGGGTCGGTCCCGCGCAGCGCGTCCGCCTGCAGCGCCACCCGCCGCGCCGCGGCCTGCGACCGCTCCTCGGCCAGGCGCCTGCCGGCCTCGTCGCTCCTGAGCGACTGCTGCCAGGCGAGGGCGCCGGCGGTGAGCGAGGCGACGAGCAGGACCGCCACGCCGGTGGTGACCAGGCGCCGCAGCCTGCTCTGCCGTGCCGACCCCGTCCTGCTCGCCTCGACGAACTCGCGTTCCGTGGTGTTCAGGGTCAGGTGCGTGGCGGCGGTCCAGTCCAGCGCGTGGCGCAGGGCGGTGCCGCGGAGGAGGTCCTCGGGACGGCGGCCGTTACGGGCCCAGCGGCGGGCGGCCTCGCCCAGTTCGCGGTGGCGGCCGAGCGCGTCGCGGTCGCCGGTCACCCACTCGTGCAGCCGGGGCCAGGCGTACAGCAGGGCGGCGCTGCCGATGACGACCCCGTCTCCCTGGCGGCGGACCAGCGTGGCCTGTTCGAGCGCGGCGAGCACGCGTTCGGCGGCCTCGTGCCGTACCTCGATCAGCTCGTCCAGGGTGGCGGCGCGCGGCACCTCGTCGCCGTCGCGGACGTCCACCAGCCGCAGCAGCAGATCGCGCGCGACCTCACGCTCGGACGCCGGCAGCCCGGCGTAGAACCGCTCGGCCACCGCGCCGAGCGCCGGGTCGGCGGCCGGCCCGCCGGGAGGCCGCACCCCTGCGGCGGCCTGGGCGCCCTCCGCCAGCGTCGCGCGCTCGCCGGCGCCGAGCAGCGTCAGCAGCAGGCTCTGCGCGGACGGACGCGCGGCCGGGTCCTTCGACAGCGCGGCGCGAACCAGTTCGCGCAGCCCCTCGGGCAGGACATCGACGTCGGGGTCGTGGTTGAGCAGCCGGCTGATGACCGCGATCGTCGTCGGCGCGGTGAACGCGTCGCGTCCCGTCGCGGCGAACAGCACCACCGAGCCCCAGGCGAACACGTCGGCCGCCGGCTCGGCACGGCCCCCGGAGAACAACTCCGGCGCCATGTACATCGGGGTCCCGGCCAGCTCGCCCGTCGAGGTCATCGACAGGCCCGCGGCCCTGGCGATGCCGAAGTCGATCACACGCGGGCCATCGGGCCCCATCAGGACGTTCTCCGGCTTCAGGTCGCGGTGCACCACGCCCGCCTGGTGGATGGCGGCCAGCGCGGTGGCCACGCCCACGGCCAGCCGGTGCAGCGCGTCACCCGAGTACGGCGCCCCCTCCGCCACCGCCGCGCGCAGGCTCGGACCGGGGACGAACTCGCTGACGATGTGCGGACGCTCGCCCTCGAGGTCGTGGTCCAGGATGCGCGCCGTGCAGAACGAGGCCACCTGCCGCGCGGCGGTCACCTCCCGGGTGAAGCGGCGGCGCAGGGGAGAGTCGCCCGACAGGTACGCGTGCAGGACCTTGACCGCCACGCGGTTGGCCGCCTCGTCGTAGCCCTCGTAGACGACGCCCTGGCCGCCCGAGCCGAGCCTGCTCGCCAGCCGGTAGCGGCCCAGCCTCGACGGATCCCCCGGGCGCAGCGGGTCTGCTGTCATGGTTCGTTAGATGACCGATCATCGCGGCCGGTTCGGGCGGCGGGCTTCCCGAGCCAGGTGGCTGACGGCCAGGTGCCGTCGTCGAGCAGCCGGGCCATCTCCTCCACGAGGATGCCGGCGACGGCGCGGGCGGCGAGGCTGACCCGGCAGGTGCCCGGGAAGGTGAGCAGGAGCCGGCGGTGCAGGTCGGGGTCGTCGAGCGGGGCGGCGGCGAGCGTACCCCTGCGCAGGTCGTCCGCGATGGCGATGCCCGGCAGCACGGTCAGGCCCGCGCCGCTCAGGGCGAGCCGGTGCTGCACGGTCATCGCGTTGGTCTCCACGTCGATGCGCAGGGTCAGGTTCTCGCGGGCCGCGGCGCGGTCGACCATGCTGCGCAGCGCGTGCGGCGGGCTGGGGAGGATGCGCAGCCGGTCGCTGATGTCGGCGCGGCGTTCGACTCGGCGTTCCTCGCGGGGGAGCAGGTCGCCGTACTGCTGGGACAGAGCCTGATCGGCCGCAAGAAGTGGGAGAGGGAGCGATGAGCGGCGCAGTCGACCGCCGGGCCTTCGTGGCCGCACTCGTGGCGGGCGTCCCGGACGGCCTGGGCCTCGCGCTCGCCCGGCCGGACCGGCCCGTGGGATCACCGGCGACGGCGAGCAGCTGATGGGCATCGGCAGTCTCGCCACCGTCGCGGCCCGGCGGCCGGCCAACCTCGCGGTCGTGGTGCTGGACAACGGGCACTTCGGCGAGACCGGCATGCAGCCCAGCCACACCGGCCTCGGCACGGACCTCCCGGCGGTCGCGCGGGGATTCGGGATCGCGGACGCCTTCCGCGTCACCGCGCACCCGAAGGTGGACGACCTGGTCCACCGGATCCGGGCCCGCTCGGCGCCGACCTTCGCCCAGGTCCTGATCACCACGGACGAGCCACCGCGTACGCTTCCACCACGCGACGGCGTGTTCGTCAAGAACCGCTTCCGCGCGGCACTGGGCTTGCCGCCCTTCCAAGCTCCACCAGATCAGCAGAGGAGGCAGGGCCATGCGCACCACTGGGCGCACCACTGGGCTCACCACCGAGGAACAAGCCGTCGTCGACACGGTCCGCGACTTCGTCGAGCGCGAGGTCCGGCCCGTCGCCCGCGACCTGGAACACGCCAACGCCTACCCGGACAAGCTCATCGAGCAGATGAAGCGGCTGGGCGTCTTCGGCCTGGCCATCCCCGAACCCTGGGGCGAGGCGCCGGTGTCCATGCCGTGCTACGCGCTGGTCACCGCCGAGCTCGCCCGCGGCTGGATGAGCCTGGCCGGCGCCATGGGCGGGCACACCGTCGTGTCCAAGCTCATCCTCGCCTTCGGCACGCAGGAGCAGAAGGACCACTACCTGCCCAGGATGGCGACCGGCGAGATCCGCGCGACCATGGCCCTGACCGAACCGGGCGGCGGCTCGGACCTGCAGGCCATGACCACCACCGCCCGCCGGGACGGCGACGGGTACGTGGTCAACGGCGCCAAGACGTGGATCACCAACGCCCGCCGCTCCCAGCTGATCGCCCTGATGTGCAAGACCGACCCCTCCGCGCGGCCCCGCCACAAGGGCGTCTCCATCCTGCTCCTCGAACACGGGCCGGGCCTGACGGTCTCACGCGACCTGCCCAAGCTCGGCTACAAGGGCGTCGAGAGCTGCGAGCTGGTCTTCGAGGACCACCGGGCACCGCGCACCGCCCTGCTCGGCGCCGCGGAAGGTCGCGGCTTCGCGCAGATGATGAAGGGCCTGGAGGTCGGCCGCATCCAGGTCGCCGCCCGTGCCCTGGGGGTGGGCCGCGCGGCGTTCGACGACGCCCTGCGCTACGCGCAGGAGCGCGAGAGCTTCGGCAAGCCCATCTGGAAGCACCAGGCCGTCGGCAATCACCTCGCCGACATGGCCACCGAGCTCACCGCCGCCCGCCAGCTCATCCTGCACGCCGCCGAGCGGTACGAGAGCGGCGCGCGCTGCGACATGGAGGCCGGCATGGCGAAGCTGTTCGCCTCCGAGGCCGCCATGAAAGCCGCGCTCAACGCCGTACGCATCCACGGCGGCTACGGCTACTCCACCGAGTTCGACGTCGAACGCTACTTCCGCGACGCGCCGCTGATGATCGTCGGTGAGGGCACCAACGAGATCCAGCGCAACGTCATCGCCGCCCAGCTGGTCAAACGCGGCGGGCTCGACTGACCGGGACTCCCGCGGCCGGCCGCACCGCGAGCGCCTACCGTGTCCTCATGCACACGGTGGCGGTCCTGGCTCTGGACCATGTGGTGGCGGCCGACATGGCGACGCCGATCGAGGTGTTCGGACGCGCCCGGCTGGCAGACGGGCGGAGCCCGTACCGGATCCTGGTCTGCGCCGCGACGCCGCAGGTGGTCAGCGGCGCCTTCACGCTCATTGCCCCGCACGGCCTGGAGGCGCTGCGGGAGGCGGACACGATCGTCGTGCCGGGCTGCTCCGAGCAGGCCGCCCCGCCCTCGCCGGAGGTGCTCGACGCCCTGCGCGCGGCGGCCGCCGCCGGCACCCGGATCGCCTCCATCTGCGCGGGGGCGTTCACCCTCGCCGCGGCCGGGCTGCTGGACGGGCTGAGCGTGACCACGCACTGGGCGGCGGCGCACCGGCTGGCCCAGCAGTTCCCGCGGGTGGATGTGCGGCCGGACGTCCTGTACGTCGACAACGGCCAGATCCTGACCTCGGCCGGGGCCGCCGCCGGTCTGGACCTGTGCCTGCACGTCATCCGGCGGGACTTCGGCTCGGCGGTCGCCGCGGACTCGGCCCGGCTGTCGGTGATGCCCCTGGAACGGGAGGGCGGGCAGGCGCAGTTCATCGTCCACGCCCGGCCGCCGGTGCCCCAGGGGTCGCTGCTGGAGCCGGTGCTGTCGTGGATCGAGGACAACCTCGCCCAGGAGGTGACATTGGCGGACATGGCCCTGCGCGGCGGGATGAGCGAGCGGACCTTCAGCCGCCGATTCCGCGAGCAGACCGGCACCACGCCGCTGCAGTGGCTGCTGCGCGCACGCGTACGACGGGCGCAGTTCCTGCTGGAGAACACCGACCACGGGGTGGAATGGGTCGCCGCGCAAGCCGGGTTCGGCTCGGCCACCGCGTTCCGGGAGCGGTTCAAGCGCGTCGTCGGCGTCACGCCTCAGTCCTACCGCTCCTCCTTCCGGACGAACGCCTCCTGAGCCGCGCGGAGGTCAGCGGGGATCGGCGCAGCCGGACGCCCGGCACCTCGCGATGATCTCGGCCATCGTGTCGCCGAAGCGCTCGCGGGCGTCGGGCGCGAGAGGTGAGACGAGACGGTCGAGCTCAGCGCTCACCTCGGCATGGAACGCGGTCGCCGCCTGGTAGCCGGCGTCGGTCAGCGTCACCTGCAGCGCGCGCCGGTCGCCCGGAACGGCTGATCGCTGGGCGAGGCCGCGGCGTTCGGCCCGGTTCATGAGGCCGGTGAGCGCGGCCTTCTCCACGCCGAAGCAGTGTGCGAGCTCGGCCATGCCCCGGGGGCCGTCGAGCAGGACGCACAGGAGCCTGGCCTGGACGGGGGTCAGGTCGTGGCGTTCGGAGATGCGGGTGTAGATGCCATGCACCAGGGTCGAGAGCTGGTGCAGCGCGGTGGCGACGTCCGTTCGCGGGTCGCCGGTGTGCCGTCCCTCCGCCGCGGGTTCCTGCCCTGCTTGCGCCGTCTTGTTCACGGCACTACGGTACATGGGGCGTATAGTTAACGCCGCATACAGTACGCCTCGTTAACGAACGGGCTCAGCATGTCTTTCAGTGAAGAAGAGATCGGCTACCTGCGGTCCCAGCGACTGGCCCGCATCGCCACCGTCTCGGACGACGGCCGGCCGGACGTGGTGCCGGTGGGGTTCGACTTCGACGGTACGCACGTGTACGTGGGCGGGATCGATCCGGACAGGACCAGGAAGTTCCGCAACGTACGGAACGGGAACACCAAGGTCGCGCTCGTCATCGACGACCTGCCCTCGACCGAGCCGTGGACGCCGCGCTACCTGCGCATCTACGGCGACGCCGAACTCGTCGAACGCCAGGGCCGGTTCGGGCTCGCGTCCTACATGCGGATCACCCCCACGGTGTCGTGGAGCTTCAACCTGGAGGGGCTGCCCTTCACGCACGACCGCGAGGTCAAGGTCCGCCGCACCGTCCACCCGACCGATGATGGAGAGGTCTCATGAGCTTCGACACCCCCGCGGGAACCCGAGGCGCCCGCCAACCGGCCGGCTGGGCGTTCCGATGGCTGAACACGCTGATGGCCCGGCGGCTCCGGCGCAAGGGTGGCGGGACGTTCATGGGCTTCAACGCCCTGATCCTGACGACCGTCGGCCGCAAGAGCGGGCTGGAGCGGACGACGCCGGTCGGCTGGTTCCCCGGAAAGGACGGCAGTCGGCTGATCGTGGCCTCGGCGGCCGGGGCGGCGGGGAACCCGGCGTGGTACTACAACCTCGCCGCCCACCCCGACCAGGTGCGGATCGAGGTCGACGGTCGCACGGTGGCGGTGGTCGCCGAGCAGCTCCACGGTGCGGAACGCGAGCAGGCCTGGCAGCAGATCGTCGCCGCCGCGCCCCGTTTCGCCCAGTATCAGGTGAAGACCGACCGGGAGCTGCCGATCATCCGCCTGGTGCCCCGATCCGGCGGAGAATGACCGCTCAGGTGCTCTGCGTGGCGGCACGGGCGAGGCCGGCCTCGATCTGTTCGAGCACTTTGAGCGCGTCGGCCTGCTGATCGGGGGTCAGGCCGCCGGCGACGCTGCTTTCGAGCTCGGCCCAGATGTTCTCGACCTCGCGGCACAGGGCCTGGCTGGCGGGGGTGGGCTCGATGATGGTGGCGCGTTTGTCGGTGGCGCTGGGGCGGCGGCGGACGAAGCCGGCGTGCTCCAGGCGCTGGATGGTGCGGGTCATGGTGGCGGCGTCGGAGCCGAGCATGCGTACCAGGTCGGTCTGACGCTGGGGGCCGCGGTCCCACAGCTGCATCATGACCAGCTCCTGGCTGGGGTGGAGGCCGACGCGGCGCAGGAGCTGGGCGGCCAGCATGCGATGCAGGCGCGCGACGCGGATGATCGCGTGGTTGAGCGAGCCTGCCTGGACGGAGGGCGGCAGCGGGGTGTCGGCCGTTGTCGCGGTCTCGGCGGCTTTCTTAGCTGGGCCCATCGGCCTCTCCTGTGGATGTGGCTGCTCAGACAAGTACTCAATCCTATCGGAACGGCTTCCGGAACATGATCACTCTGGGTGACATGCATCACGGGTTCTGCCGGAATGAATCCACCAACATGCTTGCTCGAACAGGTAACACTGTGTAGCACCTCTGAACAAGGAACGTGATCATGCCAACGGCATTCGACTCTTACGAACTCGGCGGCAAGCGCCTGGCCAACCGCATCGTCATGGCCCCCATGACCCGCAGCCGCGCCTACGGCCCCGGCGCCGGCGCGACCGAGCTGATGGCCACCTACTACGCGCAGCGGGCCGGCGCCGGCCTCATCGTCACCGAGGGCACCCAGCCGTCGACGGTCGGCCAGGGCTACCCCGACACCCCCGGACTGCACTCCGCCGAACAGGTCGCGGCCTGGCGGAAGGTCACCGACGCGGTCCACCGCGAAGGCGGTGTGATCTTCGCGCAGCTCATGCACACCGGCCGGATCGGCCACCCCAGCCTCCTGCCCGACGGCCTGCACCCGGTCGCCCCCTCCGCCGTGCCGGCCAAGGGGCAGATCTACACCCACCAGGGCCCCAAGGACTTCGTCACCCCGAAGGAACTGACCGAGGCCGAGATCAACCAGACCATCGACGACTTCGCCGCCGCCGCACGCAACGCGGTGGCCGCCGGGTTCGACGGAGTGGAGCTCCACGGCGCCAACGGCTACCTGATCCAGCAGTTCCTCGCCCCCAACAGCAACCGCCGCACCGACGCTTGGGGCGGCACGGCCGACGGCCGCATCCGCTTCGCCGTCGAGGTGGCCACCGCCGTGGCCGAGGCGATCGGCGGACACAGGGTCGGCCTGCGCCTCTCGCCCGGCAACCCCTACAACGACATCGCCGAGGACGCCCCGGAGGAGACCTACGGCGCCCTGGTGGCCCGGCTGGCCCCGCTCGGCCTGGCCTACCTGCACCTGGTGGAGGGCCCGGACCGCGACCTGACCCGCCGCCTGCGCAAGGAGTGGCCCGGCGCGCTCATCCTCAACCCGTACACCCACCCCGCCGCCACCGGGCCGGACGCCCTCGACCTGGTGGAGGACGGCACCGCCGACATGATCGCCTTCGGCTCGCTGTTCCTGGCCAACCCCGACCTCCCGGCCCGCCTCGCGGCCGGCGGCCCGTACAACACCCCCGACCCCGCCGCCTTCTTCGGCGGCGACCACCGCGGCTACACCGACTACCCGACCCTCGCCTGACTCGCTGGCGGCCCGGCGTCATTTCGGCGAGCGGGTGGCGAAAGCGCCCTTAGCGGCAGCCCCAGCTGGAAGGGCACGCTCTGGCCGGCGGCGAGGTGCATGCCGCCGGCCAGAAGTGTTCGAACTGGGTGATCAGTCGTACGGGTTGTGGTCCCGGCGCTCGTATCCGCGCTGCTCGTAATCGCGCGACCGCTCGTACCGGGGCTGCTCATACCGCTGCTGCTCGTATCCCCGAGGCTGCTCGTATCCGCGGGGCTGTTCATACCCGCGGGGCTGCTCGTACGGGTACGGGCCCTGGTCCGGCACCTCCTCGATGGCCGTACGCCCGATCGACGCCAGCAGCGAGACGATCGCGATGCCGATGATCAGGTTGATGACGGCCGTGGCGATCTGCGGGATGAGGTCCGCGGAGCTCATGAACGGCAGGAGCGTGATGATGACGGTGCCGAGCCCGGCGATCCAGCCGAAGAACTTGTTCGGCTCCGGGGTCGACAGCATGAGGATGTAGAGCAGCAGCGTCGCGACGAGGGCCAGAGCGGCCGCCGAGATCGCGTATCCCGTGGTCGCCGCGCTGCCGTAGGCGGGCGCCCCGTCCGGGGTGAGGACGCGGATGCCGAGCAGGCTCTTGCTGATCATGACTCCGACCACCACGATCAGTGCGGCCACCACGGCGGCTGCCACGCCGCCTCCCCACACTCGCGCGGGATTCACCTTCGGCCGGGCCGGAGCCGGGCGGCGATCGTAGCCATCGTGGGAGGGGTATGACATGCGAATCACCCTTGTCGCGGATGCTGATCAGGCACTTCGAGCACCTTACACGTGCAGTCAAGAGGGTAAAGCCGCTTTCCGCTCCAAGTCGATCACTGTGAGTCACCTCCCCGGCCGTCTCGGAGGACGTGATCCGGTTCAGCGCCGTCCGCGGCGGGCGGTGCCGAAGATGGATCTGGTGATCTCCCGGCCGAGGGCGGAGGCCGCCGACCGCGCCATGGAGCGGAACTCCTTCGACTCCAGCACGCTCTCCAGCACGGACCGCCTCGGCTCCGGCTCCCTGGGCCGTTCCGGCTCGCGCGGCACTTCGGCGGCGGGCGCCTCGGCTTGCTGCTGCTCGGCCAGCTTCGCGGACAGGATCTCGTAGGCGGACTGGCGGTCGACCGCCGTGCCGTACTTCTGCTGCAGCGGCGAGGCGGCGATGATGCCCTGCACCACGTCCGGGCTCGACGGCGCCATGAGCGTCCGCGGGGCGCGCAGGCGCGTCCAGGCCACGGGGGTCGGCGCGCCCGTCTCCGACAGGACGGTGACGACGGCCTCGCCGATGCCGAGCTCGGTGAGCAGCCGCTCCAGGTCGTAGGACGACGCGGGGAAGGTCGAGACGGTGGCCTTGAGCGCCTTGGCGTCCTGGGGGGTGAAGGCGCGCAGGGCGTGCTGCACGCGCGCGCCGAGCTGGGCGAGCACGTCGGAGGGCACGTCGTTCGGCGTCTGGGTGACGAAGAAGACGCCGACGCCCTTCGAGCGGATCAGCCGCACGGTCTGGGTGATCGACTGCAGGAACGCCTTCGACGCGTCGTCGAACAGCAGATGCGCCTCGTCGAAGAAGAACACCAGCTTCGGCTTGTCGACATCGCCCACTTCGGGGAGCACGTGGAAGAGGTCGGCGAGCAGCCACATCAGGAAGGTGGAGAACAGCTGCGGCCGGTCCTGCACGGCGGGCAGCTCGAGAACGGAGACCATCCCGTTGCCGTCGGCGGTCACCCGGAGCAGGTCGCGCACGTCGAACTCCGGCTCGCCGAAGAACGCCTCCGCCCCCTGCGCCTCGAAGTTGGTCAGAGCTCGCAGGATGACGCCCGCCGTCGCCGCCGACAGCCCGCCGATCCCGCTCAGCGCCTCCGGGGTGTCGGTCAGATACCGGATGACCGCGATCAGGTCCTTGAGGTCGAGCAGGGGCAGCCCGTGCTTGTCGGCGAAATAGAAGATCAGGCCGAGCGACGACTCCTGCGTCTCGTTGAGCCCGAGAACCTTGGCGAGCAGGGTCGGCCCGAAGGCGGTCATGGTGGCGCGGATCGGGATTCCGGCCCCCAGGCCGCCCAGGGAGAAGAACTCCGCCGGGCAGGCCATGGGCTGCCACGTCTGCCCCACCTCGGCGGCGCGCCGGGTGACGCGCTCGGACGTCGTGCCCGGCGAGGCGAGCCCCGACAGGTCGCCCTTGATGTCGGCGAGGAAGACCGGGACTCCCTGGGCTGCCAGTTGCTCCGCCATGAGCTGGAGGGTCTTGGTCTTCCCCGTTCCGGTGGCGCCGGCGACCAGTCCGTGCCGGTTCAGCATGCTGAGGGAGATGCGGATCTGCTCCGAGGGGTCGGCGGCGCCGTCCTCACGCACCAGGGCCCCGAGTTCCAGTGCCGGTCCCTCGACGTCGTACCCCTTCATCAGCTCTCCCCGTGTGGCTCACCGGACGACCGGCAGGCATCCCCGTGGGGTTGTTTACCCATCGTGATGCATATGTCACGGAAATGAGAGGCAAGCGTCAGTCGATCCGCTGGCAGATGTTCACCTGCAGCCGAGGGGACCACGTCCGGGTGGCCTCGTCGTAGGCCTGCGCGTACCCGTTCTTGCTCCCGGCGCAGGGAGCGGCGATCGTCGTCTCCACGTAGACGGCCCCGCCGGGAGTGACGGCATGCGTCCGGGCGATCTCCCACTTGGAGAACGCCACCCGGCCGGTGTTGTACTTGACGACCAGGTAGACACGGCGGTCGACGGTGAAATTGCCGCTGGCGACCTTGAGGTGGCCGTTGAAGGTGTAGGTGAACAGGAAAGGCCGGCCCTGCCGGAGGCCGTCGAGCGTGCCGGCGGCGGACGCGGTCGAGGCGTTCGCGGCGGTGCTGAGGGCCGGGACGCCCACGGCCACCTTCAGGACGAGCGGTCAGTGGATCGATGGCTTGCGACGCCAGTCCGTCTCCATCCATGAGAAGATCAACACGATGATGATTGGTCTGACTGCCGGCTGCGGCGGTGATGTCTTCGCGACGGCCGCAGCAGCGATCGCGATGGCCGCGTCGCCGACGCGCGGCCATGCGGTTCTGCCGTGCGCCACCGGCGCGGGACGAGCCCGCACCACCGAAGTCTCACCGGCGCGCGCGTGGTGAGCATGTCGTACGCGCCCGCTGGAGGAGCAAACGCGCCGGCCGGCGAAGATCCGGCCGGGACCCGAGCCGCGCGCCGTCGCGGGCCCGAGGCGCCGCCACTTCGCGCGGAGCCCGAGCCCGGCATCGGGCAGATCGCCGGATTGCGGCCCCGCGCCGACGTCGAGCTCCTCGACGCCCTGGACCATCACACCCGCCGGACGGCGGCCGCCTGGCTGCGAGACCGGCCCAGCACGGCCACGCGGCAGGTGTGCCTGCAGACCCTGGCCGGGTTCCTGCGCTGGCTGCAGGCCGCGGAGCCGGGCCTCGGGCTGCTCGCCGCCACCGGCGCGCACCTGGACGCCTACTGCCAGCAGGCCCGGATCGGCGCACTCACCGTCGGTGTACGCAACCCCGGACGCGCCCTCTCCGGCGCGACCGTGGCGAGGAAGCACCGCGCCCTGTCCTCTTTCTACTGGTTCGCCTGGTCGATCGGCGCGATCCGGCAGGGCGACGGCGCCTCCATGCTGGCCGACGAGCCCCAGCCGCTCGCGATCACGCGCGAGGAGCGACGGTTGCTGCGCCACGGCGCCTCGCGGCTGGCCGCGGACGGCCGCGTGGCGGAGGCGGTGGCCGTCGCCCTGATCGAGGCCACCGGCGCCAGCGTGGCCACGCTGGCCGGCCTGACCAGCGAGGACCTGCACGCCGTGGGTCACGGGTCGAACCACCCGCTGGTGCTCGTCACCATGCGCGACGACCGAGGGGATGTCGTCACCTTCCCGGTCCCCACGTGGGTCCATCCCTGGCTGAGGGCGTTGAGCTCCACCCGGGCCGCCGGCGATCTGCTGATCAAGCAGGGCGACGGCCAGCCGGTGAGCGTTGAGTGGCTCACGGCCGCTCTCCAGGACGCGGGGTCCGCCGGTGGCATCCCGGCGCCGCGGGCCAAGCTGCTGCACCCGCGGAAGCTGCGCGCCGGCACGGCCGCCGCACCGGCATGAGCACGCGGGGCCCGGCTCAGCGCGCCTCGTAGAAGGTGTCCGTGCTCCGCGTGGCGGACACCTGGCCCGATTCCGGATCGACCACGTACGTCATGGCCGGGCCGAATTCCACGCCGGGATCCGGATGCGCGACGGCGAGGCGCTCCCGGGGGATGTTGGACGGCACCTGCGCCAGGGCCGCCTCCTCCAATTGCTCCTTCGCCAGGGCCGCATCCGGGCTGATCGCGATGTGCTGGTGCAGGTGGACGACCCGGGAAGACGCGGCCTCGTACACCAGACACCACTGGTGGTGCGGCTCCTCGCCCTCCCGCGCCTCGAAGTGGAACTCCATCACTCCTCCTAAGACCAGAAGGTCAGCGTCCACCGCGCGGCGGCCCGCGAGTTGGTGGCCAGTGCCCCGAACGTGATGCTCGTGACATTCCTCCGGAAAGCGTTCGGATTGAAGACGCCGGTCAGCCCGATGTCCCAGTTTTCGACGCCACTGGCACTGACGATCTGGGTGATCGCGCACTTCGCCACATGGAGTTCCTTGTCCATCGCCCGGTCGTCGAACAACGCGATTTCCGCGAAAGTGTCGCGGTTGGCGACCTGAACAGTGACCGTGTGGGTGAATATCCCGTCAAAGTCCCGCGCCCACAGCCAGCTCCCCTGCTGTCCAGTAACTGGCACGCTTACCCCCGGTTGCCGCAATTCCAGACGGTTCGGAATCATCCCCCTGCTCGTGGTGCGGAAACGTCGTGACCTAGGCGTTCGCCAGGATGAGCAGGTTGGTGACGGCGTGCGCGCCGACGCACAGCGGCAGGTTGCGGCGCAGCCAGTAGAGGCCGACGAAGAGCACCGCCCCCACGGCGACCATGGTCAGCGCGGTGGCCCAGCCCGAGCCGGGTACGTGGGAGCCGACGAACACCACGTACGACACGAGCGCGGCCGGCCATGATCTGGTCCGACTGCGACTGCCGGCCGGAGACCTCACCCGCGAGGAGCGCGTACAGGGCGACGCCGGCCGCCAGCGTCAGGACGGCCAGTCCGACGGTGATCAGGACGTCCCGCAGGCGCGGGGCGCGCATCCCCACCGACGACAGCGCCGTCCCGACGGCCAGTGCCACGAGGGGCGCAACGCGCGGGCCGTCGGGGTTCACCGCGTCTCACCAGCCGGGGCGGCGGCCACGACCTTGGTCTCGACCAGGCGATCGAGCACCCGCCGCCGGTCGCCCCACACGACGGGAGCCCAGTCCAGCCAGGCGAACGGCCCCAGCAGCAGGCTGAGCCTGCGCACGATGCCGGCGACCGGATGGATGCGCAGCCCGGCCTCGGTCACCACGCGTAATTTCATGGCGCGCTTGCCCGGCGTCGTGCCGGTCCACGCCTCCAGCAGCCCCAGCCCGACGATCGACCAGGTCAGGGCGAGCGGAACGCCCAGGCTGTAGAGCAGCCCGGCGGCGTCGTAGGCGTCGATTCCGCACCCCTGGGGCGCCGTGGACACGCAGACGCCGCCGACCTTGACGTACACGAAGGGCGGGAACGCCAGGCTGAACCCGACTCCCTGCCCGACCGTCCGGGTGAGCCCCTGGACGAGCAGCGCGATCGTGACGCCGACGAGCGGCAGGTTGTCGATCAGCACGGCGACGAACCGCACGTCCATGCGGGCAGGCGGCGTGGGGCTGAGCTCGGCGAAGGCGGCCGCCGCCTCCTCCGGGGTGCCGAGCCGGCTCAGGGCCTCGGCCAGCTCGCCCGCCTCCGCCGCGTCGGACAGGTGCTCGACGAGCTCCGCCTGTGCCCTCTCCCGGGCCGGGCCGGTCAGGTGTCGTCCGGCCCTCTCGACGTAGTCGTCGATGATCTGCTGTTCGTCACTCATTCCTGCACCTCGCCAAGGGTGTCGAGTAGCTGTCGCATGGCGTCCACCAGGCCGCTCCACTCGGCCCGCAGCATGGCGAGGTATGTGCGACCGTCCGGGGTGATGACGTAGTACTTGCGCGGCCTGGCCCGCCCTTCCGCCTCCCAGGTCGCGAGGATGTGGCCGGCGTCCTCGAGCCGGTGCAGCAGCGGGTAGAGCGTGCCCTCCTTGACCTCCAGGACCCCCTCGCCCGCCTGGCGCAGCAGTTTCAGCAGCTCGTAGCCGTATCGGCGGCGGACGTCGAGGACGGACAGCACGGCCAGCTCGGTCGTGCCCCGCGCGAGCTCGCGGCGGAGGCGGGCGACGGTGGCCGAGCCCGATGCGGCCTCGGTGTCCTCAGGCATATGACCACAGTACGACCCGATACCTTGTGTGGCAAGGTATCGGGTCGTACTAGGAGGCCTCACCTCCGGCTGGGGCCCGTCACGGACCGGTCGAGGGTGAGTCAGCATTTGTCCCGCCATTGCCGAGCCGTCTTCTGCGCCGCCTCGCCCCATGTCTAAAAGGGAGCGTTGATGATCCGCGTCGCGAAGGCCGGGGGACACGTTGACCACCAAAATTGGACGAATAGCCGCCGGTGCGGCCCTGCTCGTCGCCATGTTCGTACCGGGTCAGGCCGTCGCCACCCTCGAACGCCCGCCCACGGCAGCGGCGCCGCCCCGGCCGCTGAGCCTGGTGCTGGACGGCAGTTCCTTCTCGCTGCGGGACGCCTTCGCGGTCCTCTCAGGCCGTCCCGTCACCGCACAGCTCGCGGCGACCGTGCCGGCGACCATGAACCAGACTCGGCAGGGGGCGCTCACCGCGCTGGCCAACCAGCGCGTGTACGGCTGGAACCAGGCGCTCGGGCCGCTGAAGGACCGCCCGCTCTCGCCCGAACAGGCCGAGCAGTTCCAGCGCAACGTCCTGCGCTCCCATGCCGCGGGCGTCGGCGAGCCGCTGCCCGACAACGTGGCCAAGCTGGCCCTGATCCTCAAGGCGAACCAGATGGCCAGGGGAACGTACGGAGTGCGCCCCGAGGTGCCGCAGCGCCTGCTGTCCATGGTCAACGCCGGAGTCATACCGCGCATGCCGCAGATCGGGTCGCTGGGCACCGGGGACCTCCAGCCGCAGGCCGCCGCCGGACTCGCGGCGGCCGGCGAGAACGCGCCCGTACGCTACATGGGCCGGGAGGGGCCCGCGTCCGAGATCCTGCCGCAGGCCGGGCTGCCCAGGGACTTCGTCTTCCAGGCGGGCGAGGCGCTGCCCATCATCAGCGGCAGCACCGTCGTGGCCGCCATGCTGATGAACGCCGTGTACCGGGCCACCATGCTCGCCGACCAGGCGGAGGGCGCCTTCGCCCTGTTCATGGAGGCGACCAGGGCCGAGCAGGGCTCGCTCGACGCGCGTACCCACAAGGAACGCCACATCCCCGAGCAGGACGCGGTGGCCACGCGGCTGCGCACGATGGTCGCGGGCTCGGGCTGGATGACGGAGGAGGGCCGCAAGCGCCTCGACCCGGCCAACTACGAGCCGCGCATCCAGGACGCGGTGTCGGTGCGGGCGGCGCCGCACATCCTGGCCGGGCTCCGGCACGCGCTGGCCGAGGCGCGCCGCGCCCTGGTACGGGAGGCCAACTCCTCGACCTCCAACCCGCTGGTCTTCCTGCGCGCGGACGGGCAGGGGTACGAGTTCGTGATGGGCGGCAACTGGGACGCCTCCATCATGGGACACCTGGCCGACACCCTGAACGCGGAGATCACCGACGTCGGGGTGCTGTCACAGGAGCTGTCCGGGCGGCTGCTGTCGCCCAAGTGGAGCTACGGCCTGCCCGCCAACCTCGCCGGCGGGACCGTCGGCCTCAACTCCGGCATGGTGCAGGTGCAGACGGTGGCCGCCGCGCTGATCCCGGAGATGCAGGCCAGAGCCACGCCGGCGGGAACGCTGTCCCGGCCGGTCAAGGACGGGCAGGAGGACCACAACACGATGGCGATGGCCTCGGTCAGGCACCTGCAGCAGAACCTGGACCGGCTCGAGGTCGTCCTGGCCATCCAGTACATGATGGCCGCCCAGGGCATCGACCTCATCGCGCAGAAGATGGAGGGCCTGCCGCTCGGCGCCGTCACGCGTACCCTGCACGCGGAGATCCGCCGGCACATCACGACTCTGAGCGACGACCGCTACATGACCCCCGACCTGGAGCGCGCCATCTGGCTCGTACGCAACCGCCGCCTCATCCCGTCCGCCGCGGCCTGACCCGGCGCCGCGTTCAGCCGAGATCGGCGCCCCTGACGGCCCTGGCCAGCGCGTTCTCGGCTTGCGCGGCCAGGCCGGCGACGAGATCGGCCGCGCGCGGCAGATCGGTGATGAGATCGACGGCCTCACCGGCCCACACCGGCAGCGGGGGCACATCACCGCGTGTCACGGCATCCTGGTAGTCCTGCCTGGCCTGGGAGTCCCCGGCCAGGTCCGCCTCCCGGCCCAGCCATCGATCGAGGAACGGGTGGCCGAGAGTACGGGCGGTGTACTTCGACGGCCACCTGGAGCCGCGGACGATGTCCAGCACGCGGCTGCGGCTGGTGTCCTGCCCGCGGCCCTCGACGATCGCCTTGGCGATGGAAGGGTCGACCAGGGCCTCGGCAGTGGCCTGGAAGCGGGTGCCGATGAGCGCCCCGGCGGCGCCCAGAGCCAGGGCCGCGGCCACGCCGCGACCGTCGGCGATCCCTCCCGCGGCCAGCACGGGCACCGGAGCCACCAGGTCCACCACGACCGGCACGAACGGCAACGTCGACCGTCCATGCCGGGCCCCATGGCCGCCGCTCTCGGTGCCCTGCGCCACGATGACGTCGGCGCCCACGTCCACCGCCTGCCGGGCCTCCTCCAGATCGGTGACCTGGATGATCAGCGCCGTACCGGAGGCCCGGACGCGCTCGGCGAACGGACGCGGATCGCCGAAGGACAACATCACCGCTCGGGGGCCGTGCTCCAGCACCCGCTCGACCGCGCCGACGTCGATCGCCCAGGCCTGGAAGCCGACGCCCCACGGCTTGTCGGTGCTCTGCGCGACGATCGGCAGCTCGCGGGACAGCCAGTCTGCGTCTCCGTTCCCCGAGCCCAGCAGCCCGAGCCCGCCGCCGTTGGAGACTGCGGCGGCCAGCGCTCCGCCGGCCGATCCACCCATCGGCGCCAGCGCGATCGGATGCCGCACCCCGAACAACTCCGTGAACTCCGTCACCAAGGTCATGAATCTACATTGTAAAGGCGCCGTCGCCGCCCAAACAGTGAGAGCTCCTGCTCACCACCGTTCCCAGTGCAGGACCTCCTTCCGCGGTACGCGGGGCGCGGGCTTGAAGTCGGTGCCGATGGTGAAGGCCAGCGGGACGAACGCCGCCAGCATGACCTTCTCGTACGGCACGCCGAGCACCCGGGCCAGCTCGCGTTCGAGCGGTCCCTGCGCGGTGGTCCACACCGTGCCCAGGCCGCGTGCCCGCGCGGCCAGCATGAAGCTCCACACCGCGGGCAGGATCGACCCCCATGTCCCTGCCTGCTCGGTCACCGGGGCATGGTCCGTGCGCCCTTCCACGGCGGGGATGACGAAGGCGGGCACCCGGTGGATGTTGGCGGCCAGGTGGCGCAGGCCGTCGAAGACGCGGTCGGTGGAGCCTGGATGGTAGTTCATGCGCCACAGGTCACGCTCGGTCAGCGGCTGGCCGGTGGCCAGCGCCTGGGCGCGGCCGCCGAGCGGCTGGACATCGCGCTGTGCCGGGTCTCGGCCGCGGTGGCCCGGGCCGCGGACGCGCACGCCGCCGAGGAAAGTCTCGGGGTCGGTCAGCATCTCGTGCTCCAGATGCTCGACGCCGTCGGCCCCTGCTCCCAGCAGACGCTCAGCGAGGAACTGCGGATCGACCGCAGCGTCATGGTCGGCGTCTGCGATGAGCTGGAGCGGGAGGGGCATGTGCGCAGGGAGCGCAACCCCCGTGACCGGCGTTCCTATGCCGTCACCATCACCGACTCGGGGCGGCGGCGGCTCGCCGCGGCCCAGGCCTCGATCCCGGCCTTCCTCGACGACACCTTCCACGCCCTCACCGGCGAAGAGCGCGGCCAACTGAGCGCGATCCTCGCCAAGCTGCTGGTGCGGCGCCGATAGGGACTGGCCAGGCAATGCCGCGAGCCCGCTTGCGCAGAGCGGGCTCGCGGTCCCGGCGGCCTTCTCGCCACGACTCACCGGGGAGGAGGGGTTCGGTCGGCCGCGGGCAGGTGGTGGTGCCGTCCTGCTACCGCGGCCTGGCGGGGTCGGTGTGCGCTTGCCGTGCAACGCGCCGGGGGCGGCGGGCCCGGGTCGAGATGCTCGTCACGGGTTTGCCTCCCTCGGTGAGCGGCGCGAACTCCTTCATGGTGGGGCAGGGGCTGCGACCTGGTCATTCCCCAGTGTTGGGGATGGTGTTCATGGTGAATGCCGCCATGGGCTCGTCGGCTCCATCTTGAGCGGGGCAAGTGCCGGACTTGATCGGCTGTTGGGCTCGCGGCCCGTATGGTCCGGACATGCTTGGAGACACCACTGGGGCGGACGCGGCCGGACCGTGGGGCGCTGCGGGGATATCGTTGATCGGCATCGTGGTGCTGGGGGCCTGCGGGGCGCTGTTCCGGTGGAGGGCCCGGCGGCGTATCGCCCGCCGCGAACGAGCCCGGCAGGCCGCCCTGGAACTGGCCGTGGCGGTCGAGGACGTCCGTACGGGCATGCGCGACGCCACGACGCGGCAGGAGCGCGGCATCGCCCTGGCGCGGTGGCGATCTCGATGGATGTACGCCGCCGCGATGATCGCGCTCGTTGATCCCGTCGTCGCCAAGGACGTACGGGCTCAGGGGCGACGCCTGTACGCGGACCTCATGGCCGTGGAAGTGCTCGGCACGGCATGGCCGGTCGGCGGCATGCGGCGCGAGTCCGGCCAGCTCCTGCACACCAGTGCCCGTGACCTCTACGAGCGCTGTTGCAGCCGAAACCAGTGACCACGGGAACCTCACTTTTCCCTACAAACCCGATGATCGGCTTGCAACGCACAAACAACACGCCGCCGGATGAACGGCAACAAAACGCATCCAGACTCACCTCCAGCAAAATCTTGGAGGTAAGTGTTGGGGTACAGCAGACGCGATTTCCTGTCCGCCGTCGGTGTTTCCGGCGGGGCAGGCGCGCTCTTCGCGACCATGGGCGCGCTCGGGCTCGCGCCGTCCGCCGAGGCGTCCGCGAAGGGAACCTTCGACCCGCCACAGCAGTCCGACTTCTCCCTCACCGGACGGTCCGCGAAGAAGGTCGTGATCCTCGGCGCGGGGATCGCCGGCCTCGCCACGGCGTACGAGCTGGGCAAGGCGGGCTACGACTGCACGATTCTGGAGGCGCTCGACCGGGTGGGCGGCCGGAACTGGACCATCCGCGGCGGCGACCGCGTGACCGAGCTGGACGGCTCCACACAGGTCGCGAAGTTCGGTGACGGCGTCTACCTCAACGCGGGGCCGGCCCGGCTGGCGCAGTGGATGGTCACCATGGACTACTGCCGCGAGCTCGGCGTGGACCTGGAGGTCTTCACCAACTCCAACGCCCAGGCGTACATCTACCACCAGAACATGCAGGCTCCCGTCCGCTGGCGGACCGCCAAGGCCGACGTGTACGGCTACGTCTCGGAGCTGCTGTCGCGGGCGACCGACGCGGGGGCACTGGACGCTGCGCTCACCGCGCAGGACAAGGAGCGGCTGATCGCCTTCCTGTCGGGTTTCGGGGCGGTGGGGGACAGGGCGAGCGGGTTCAAGTACTCCGGAGGCGCCCGCCGCGGCCACAGCGTCAACCCGGGCGCGGGCGAGCAGCCGGGTACGGTCCTCGGGCCGGTGCCGTCGCTGTCGGAGGTGCTGGCCAGCGGCGTCGGGCAGCGGTTCTCGTTCGAGTTCGGCTACGACCAGGCGATGCTGATGTTCCAGCCGGTGGGCGGCATGGACGCGATCCCGCGGGCCTTCGCCGGCAAGATCGGGCGGCAGCGGATCCGGCTGCGCGCCAAGGTCACCAGGATCACCGATCTGCCGGATGGCGTGGAGGTGGAGTACGAGGACCGCCACGGCCGTACGCAGAAGATCAAGGCGGACCTGTGCGTCGCGGCGATGCCCCCGCACATCCTGGCCAGGACCGCGCACAACCTCGGCGCGGAGGTCCAGGCCGCCCTCGCCACCCCGACCGTCGCGAACGCGGGCAAGATCGGTCTGGAGTACCGCCGCCGCTGGTGGGAGGTCGACGAGGACATCTACGGCGGCATCACCGCAACCGACCTCGACCTGGCCACGATCTGGTACCCCTCCTACGGGTACGGCGCCTCGCGCGGCATGGTCGTCGGGTACTACAACTTCGGCGCTCAGGCCGACGCGTACGCCGCGCTGAAGCCCGCCGAGCGAGAGCGCCGCGCGATCGAGCAAGGTATGAAGATCCATGGTGCGAAATATCGCGACGAACTGGCGTCGTCGGTGTCCATCGCCTGGAAACTCCAGCCGCACATCGAGGGCGCGTGGGTGGGCTGGCCGTCCCGGCAGGGCGCGTACCAGCTCCTCGGCAAGCCCGCCGGGCACGTGTACTTCGCGGGCGACTGGCTGAGCTACATGATCGCCTGGCAGGCGGGAGCCCTGGAGTCCGCCCGCAAGGTCGTCACCGAGCTGCACCAGCGCGTCCTGAGCGCCTCCTGAGAGGACCCCTCCGCATGAAGATCCGCACCATCGCCCTCCCCGCGGCCGTCGTCCTCGTCCTCGGCACGGGTACGGCTGCCGCCACCCCCACCTGGTCGCCCCGGCCGCAGGAGGTCAAGCCGTTCCTCCCCGAGGGCACCACCAACCCCGCGATCGCCGACGGAGTGGCGCTCGGGAAGCAGGTGGCCACGTACACCGCCAGCGGCCTGGGACCGGCGGCGGCCAACCCCGCGGCCCCGGCCGACTCTCCCGAACGCTACGTCGACCTCCCCGGCGGAACTCTGCCCCCGGGCGTCACCGTCACCGAGGCCCAGGCCCTCAACGTGCTCAAACGCATCAAGACCAACCTCACCGCGGCCGGGCTGGGCCTGGCCGACGTCGTCTCCATGCGCGCCTACCTGGAGAAGCCGCCCGGCGCCGAGTCGGCCGACTTCGCCGGCTGGAACCGCGCCTACCGCCAGTTCTTCGCCAACACGGACCTGGCCACCGGCCGGCCCGTACCCGTCCCGCTCGGCACCGCGCCGCCCGCCCCGCCCATGGAGGCCAACCCGGCCCGCCCGGCCCGCGTCACGATCGAGATCGCCAACCTCCCGGTCGCGGGCTGGCTCGTCGAGGTGGAGGTCGTCGCCGCATACAAGCACTGACCGCCGCAGGGGGCCTGGACCTCGAGGAGAGGGCCAGGCCCGGGTGGCTCAGCAGCCGTCGGTCACGTAGCAGCCCTTCACGTACCACTTGCCGCTGTAGTAGGCGCCGCTGGTGGCCTTGCTCGTGCTGCCGATGGAGACCAGGCTGCCGGGGATGTAGGAGCAGGAGGAGGTGGAGCAGAAGTAGCCGTAGACCCGGAAGTAGGTCTCAAGCCCGCTGTTGCACCTGACGCTCACGGAGTGGTCGCTGCTCGCGGTCTTGGAGCAGCTGCCCACGGCGGCCGCGGGGGAGGCGGTGCTGCCGACGATGGCGGCGGCCCCGAGAACGATACCGGCAACGCTGGAAAGGATCTTTTTCGTCACGGGCGTTCATGATCGCTTGTCGGTGCCGCTCTCCGCAAGAGCGAACGTGATCTTTTAGTGGATGTCTCGTTCCACGCACCCGGCCCCGGACCGAGGCGTCGCCGCCAGGTTGAACGCTTGCATGGCATCCAATACAAATGTATAGAATGCTGGACGTGCGACCAATTTCTGAAGAGGACCTGACGACGCGTGCCCGCATCCGCGACGCCGCGATGGCGTTGTTCGCCGAGCAGGGGGTCAGGGCCACCACGATCCGCGGGATCGCCGAGGCGGCCAGGGTCTCGCCCGGCCTGGTGCAGCACCACTTCGGCACCAAGGAGGCGCTGAGGCAGGCCTGTGACGAGTACGTCCTCAGCTACGTGCGCGAGCAGGTCACCGCCGGCGTCACCAACCGCAACCTGGAGAAGCCCGAATTCATCGAGAACGTCCACCGCACCGCGCCGCCCCTGATGAAATACCTCGGCCGCGCGCTCGTGGAGGGCTCCCCGGCCGCCGCCACCATGTTCGACGACCTCGTGACCGTGACGGAGCAGCATCTCGCCAACGAGGACCAGCACTCCGAGGCCGACCACCGCGCCCGCGCGACCGTGCTGACGGCGATGAAGCTGGGCATCACGGTGCTGCACGAGCACGTCTCCCGCGCCCTCGGCACGGACCTTTACGCCTCGCAGGGCGCGCTGCGCGTCGGCAAGGCCCAGCTCGACCTGATCAGACCGGAATTCCTCGGCCGCGAGCTGTTCGAACAGGCGCGGACGGGCCTGGAGAAGTTCGAGGGACAACAATGAACGCCGCAGTGCGCGCCGACGGCCTGGTCAAGACCTTCGGCCAGGCAAGGGCCCTGGACGGGCTCGACCTCACCGTCAGGACGGGGGAGGTGCACGGCTTCCTCGGCCCCAACGGCGCGGGCAAGACCACCACGATCCGCATCCTGCTGGGCCAGATGCGCGCCGACGGCGGCCGGATCGAGTTACTCGGCGGCGACCCGTGGCGCGACGCCACCGAGCTCCACCGGAGGCTCGCCTACGTCCCCGGCGACGTCACCCTGTGGCCCTCGCTGACCGGCGGCGAGGTCATCGACCTGCTGGGCAGGGTACGCGGCGGCCTCGACCCCCGGCGGCGCGCCGAGCTGCTCGAGCACTTCGAGCTCGACCCGCGCAAGAAGTGCCGCACCTACTCCAAGGGCAACCGGCAGAAGGTGGCGCTGGTGGCCGCCTTCGCCTCCGACGTGGAACTGCTGGTGCTGGACGAGCCGACCTCGGGCCTGGACCCGCTGATGGAGGCGGTCTTCAACGACTGCGTCCTGCGGGAGAAGCGAGACGGCCGCACCGTGCTGCTGTCCAGCCACATCCTCTCGGAGGTCGAGACGCTGTGCGACCGCGTCAGCATCATCCGCGCCGGCCGTACCGTCGAGTCCGGCAGCCTGGCCGACCTGCGCCATCTCACCCGCACCTCGGTGACGGCCGAACTGATCGGGCCCGCGCCCGGCCTGGCCGCGCTGCCCGGCGTACACGACCTGACCGTGGACGGCGCCCGGCTGCGCTGCCAGGTGGACGGTGACGCGCTCACCGCGGTGCTCGCCGAGCTGGCCAGGGCGGGCGTACGGACGCTGACCACGCAGCCGCCGACGCTGGAGGAGCTGTTCCTGCGTCACTACGAGGGAGCGGCCGCATGACCGGCACCCTCGTACTGATCCGGCTCATCCTGCGCAGGGACCGCGTGCTGCTGCCGGTGTGGATCGCCATCAGCGCGCTGCTGCCGGCGAGCATCGCCTCCGCCACCACCGACCTGTACGCCGACCAGGCCGCCCGCGACGCCTTCGCGGCGGCCTCGGCGAGCAACCCCGCGCAGCTGGCCATGCGCGGCCACATCTACGACGCGAGCGTCGGCGGCCTGACCGCCTGGACGCTCGGCTCGTCCCTCGCGCTGATCGGCGGGCTGGTCAGCATCCTGCTGATGGTCAGGCACACCCGGGTCGAGGAGGAGACCGGCCGGCGCGAGCTGCTGTCGTCGGGGGTCATCGGCCGCCACGCCCCGCTGGCCGCCGCGCTCGCGGTCGTGCTGGCCGCCAACCTGCTGCTGGGCCTGCTGTCGGTGCCCGCTCTGGTCGCGGACGGCCTGCCCGCGGGATCCTCGCTGCTGTTCGGGCTGTCCAGCGCTGGGGGCGGCTGGGCGTTCGCGGCCGTGGCCGCGGTCACCGCGCAGCTCACCGCGTCATCCGGTACGGCGCGCGGCATCGCGATCGCCGTCGGCGGCCTGCTGTTCGCCGTGCGTTCGCTGGCCGACACCGGCGGCATCGGCTGGCTGGCCTGGCTGACTCCGTTCGGCTGGGTCCGGCTGACCAAGCCCTACGCCGGCGACCAGTGGTGGGTGCTGGGGCTGATCGCGCTGGTCGTCGCCGCCGTGGCGGCGGCCGCCTTCGTGCTGTCCACCCGGCGTGACGTGGCCGGCGGCCTGGTGCCCACCCGCCAGGGGCCCGCCACCGGAGGGCTTCCGGGCCCGTTCGGCCTGGCCGGGCGGCTGCACCGGGGCACGCTCGCGGGCTTCGCGATCGGGTTCGGCCTGCTGGGCGCGCTGCTCGGCGTGGCGGCGCGCGGTCTGGACGCTCAGCTGGACACGCCGCAGTTCCAGGAGCTGGCCGCGACCGTCGGCGGCGCGGGCGCCCGTATCTCGGACGTGTTCTTCACGTTCGTGATGTACGTGCTCAGCCAGCTCGTCACAGGGGCGGCGCTGGTGTCGGCGCTGCGCGCCCGCGGCGAGGAGGCGGCGGGCCGGGCCGAACTGCTGCTGTCCACCCCCGTCGGCCGGCTGCGCTGGGCGCTGAGCCACCTGGTGTTCGCCATCGCGAGCCCGGCGCTGCTGCTGGCCGTGCTGGGCGCGGCGGCGGGGCTCACCTACGACGGCGACGTGGTCCGGGTCGCCGGGGCGACGCTGGCGTACCTGCCCGCGGTCTGGACCGTGGTCGGGATCGCGACGCTGCTGTTCGGCCTGCTGCCCCGGCTGGCGGTGGGCGTGAGCTGGACCGCGCTCGGCCTCTTCCTGGTCGTGGACCTGCTGGCGGAGTTCAGGCTGGCCACCGGGGCCGTCCTGAACCTGTCGCCGTTCGTGCACGTGCCGGCGATGTTGCTGGGCGGCCCCTCGTCGCCGGCGGTGCCACTGCTGGGGCTGACCGCGGTGGCCGTCGCCCTGGCCGCGGCGGGGCTGGCGTTCCTGCGCCGCCGCAACCTGGTGCCCTCCGCCTGATCCCGTCCGCTCAGGCGTCTCGTGCGCCCTGGCCGGCCCTCGCGGTCGCGGCGGCGTGCTCGTCGTCGGTCATGCCGAGGTTGGGGTAGCTCTGGTGGAGGTCGTGCTGGTCGTCGGCCCACCGCTGGTAGTCCCGCCGGACGGTGAGCTCGTCGGAGTCGACGATCCGGGCGATGTCGGCCCAGGTGGCCCCGGCCAGCAGCGCGTGGTGGACGTGGGCGGGATGGCGTACGGTCCGCGCGATGCACTCCGCCAGCGCCAGCAGCTCGAGGTGCTCGGCCACGGTGAGCGCGGGCCGGTCGTCGGCGCCGTGCCGGGCGGGGTCATAGATCCCCCGGGTCACCAGCTCGACCCGGGCGCGAGCCGCCGCGTCCTTGGCGGCCAACGCGTCGTAGCGCTCCAGCTGCCGGCTGACGGGCATGTCGAAGCGAGCGTCGCGCCAGGTCGTGATGGGCTCGGGCGTGGTCATGACGACTTCTCCAGGGGATCTCGGTAGATATCGGGATCCCAAGTACACACCCATTCCGGGCCCGGCAGTGGCGGTGAGAATTGTCGGTGGCGTCCGGCATGGTGGTCCACGACCGAGACGGTCCTGCCGGCAGGAGTCTCGGGTCACCGTTCGCGCGAGGACCTTCGGAAGGGCTTTCATGACAGACCAGCCGCTCATCTGCGCCGAATGCCAGGGCGTGATCGTCGCTGTGCCCGGCAGCGCCTATACGCCCGCTCGTGGGCGGCTGATCATCACCAATGGCTACTGCCGCGGACAGTGCTCCGAGGCTGAGCCTGCGCACGATGAACCTTCCGAGAGCGAGTCGACGCCCGCGCCGCGATGATCATCCGATAGGGTAACTTGCATTTCTAAGTTAGCATGTTAAGTTAGGGGTGTGGATCGGAATCTGAGCTTCGACCTGCATGTGCTCACCGCCCGCCTGGACCGGGCGGCCGACCGCATCCTGCGGGCCGAGCACCAGGTGTCCTACAGCCGTTTCCTGGCGTTGACCCTGGTGGGCAAGCTGGGAGCCTCGACGCAGCGGACGCTGGCCGACTATCTCGGCGTGACCGAGCCGTCGGTCAGCCGCATGACCGCCGTCCTGGCCGCCGAAGGGCTCCTCGACGTGCAGCCCGACCCGGACGGCGGGCGTAAGCGGCGGCTGAGCCTCACCGACAAGGGCAAGGAACTCGTGGCCTCGGTCCAGCGAGGGTTCGAAGATCGCCTGGCCGCCCTCGTGGCCCACAGTGGTGTGCCGTACCAGGAGTACGCCGAGCACACCGCGCGGCTGCTGCAGGCATTGGAGCGCTGGGAGCAGGGGAAATCCACATGACGACCGTCACCTTGGGAACCGTCGCTTCGGCCGACGGCACGCCGATCACCTACCGGACGATGGGCGCCGGACCCGGCCTCATCGTGCTGGGCGGCGCCCTGCGCAGCGGCGAGGACTACCTGCCGCTGGCCGGCGAGCTGGCCACCGCCTTCACCGTCCACCTCGTCGACCGGCGAGGACGCGGCGCCAGCGGCACCCTCGGGCCCGGCTACACCCTGGCGAAGGAAGTGGACGACCTGCTCGCCGTGCAGGCGGAGACCGGGGCGCGGCTGGCGTTCGGGCACAGCTACGGCGGGCTCGTCGTCCTGGAGACCGCGCGGGCGTACCCGGTCTTCGACCGCGTCGTGACCTATGAGCCGGGAGTGCCGTGCGCCCCCGTCCCCACCGCCTGGATGGCCCCCTACCGGGAACGGCTGGCCGCGGGGGATCCGTACGGCGCGTTCGTGCACTTCATCCGGGGATCAGGCGGCGCGCCCGCCTTCATGGCCAAGATGCCCCACTGGTATCTGCGCATGGCGCTGCGCATCGGGCTCCGCGGCGCGGCCTGGCGGCGGATGCTGCCCCTGCTGGAGGCCAATGTGATGGAGCACGAGCAGATCGCGGCGCAGCAGGGCAGGCTCGCCGGGTTCGCCGCCGTGCCCGCAGAGGTGCTGGTGCTGTGCGGCGCCCGCACCGCGCCCGCGATCAGGGACGAGTTCGCGACCCTGCGCGACACCCTGCCGCAGGCCACGCTGGAGACCTTGGACGGGCTCAACCATTTCGGCCCGGAGGGGAAGTCGGCCCCGGTCGTGGCCCGGCGGGCTCTGGCGTTCCTCCGGTGAATGCTGCCCCGCCGGGTGTGTCCGGGTTTGGGCATACAGTGGGCGCTTGTGCTGTTCGGAAGATCGGCGGAGATCGCCGCCATCGATGACCTGATCTCCCGGGCCCGCGAGGGCGCGGGAGATGCCCTCGTACTGCGCGGCGAGGCGGGGGTGGGCAAGACGGCCCTGCTCGACCTGGCGGCCTCCCGGGGCGGGTCCATGCGGGTGCTCAGGACGACCGGCGTCGAGCCCGAGTCGGACCTGGCCTTCGCCGCCCTGCACCAGTTGCTGCGGCCGGTCGCCGGGCTGCTGGACGCGCTGCCGGGGCCGCAGCGCGAGGCGGTACGCGGGGCGCTCGGGCTGGGCGGGGGAGCGTCCGGGGACCGGTTCCTGCTGTCGGCCGGGGTGCTGTCGCTGCTGGCCGAGGCCGCCGCGCCGGACGGGCTGGTCTGCGTGGTCGACGACTTCCAGTGGGTGGACCGGGCCTCGGCGGACGCGCTGCTGTTCGCCGCCAGACGGCTGGCCACGGAGCGGATCGCGATGCTGCTGGCCGTGCGCGGGGACGCTCCGGTGAAGGGGGTGCCGCCGCTGCGGCTCGGCGGCCTGCCGGAGCCGGCGGCGGCCGAGCTGCTCGACGTCGCGATGCCGCCCGCCGTCAAGCGGGAGCTCGTGGCGGCGACCGGTGGCAACCCGCTGGCCCTGCGCGAGATCGTACGGCGGTTGAGCTCCGGACAGCTCGCGGGCCGTGAGCCGCTGCCCGATCCGCTGCCCGGTGGCGCGCAGTTGTTCGGTGAGCAGGTGGCCGCGCTGCCGGAGGACGCCCGGCTGGTGGCCCTGCTCGCGGCTGTGGAAAGCGACCTCGACCTGGTGCTGCGCGCCGCCGCGCGGACGGGCGCGGGGCGGGCGGCGTTGCATGAGCTGGAGGCCGCCGGGCTGGTACGGGTCGAGGGCGCGTCCGTACGTTTCCGCCACCCCCTCATCCGCTCGGCCGTGCACGAGGCCGCGGCGCCGGCGTCCCGCCGCGCCGCGCACGAGGCGCTGGCCGGGCTGTCCGATGTGGACCGCCGCGCCTGGCACCTGGCGGCGGCCGCGCTCGGCCAGGACGAGAGCGTCGCCGCCGCGCTCACCGAGACCGCCGCCCGGGCACGCGACCGCGGCGGGTACGGCGATGCCGCCACCGCCCTGGCCAGGGCGGCCGAGCTGACCCCGGCACCGCACACCCGGGCGGCCAGGCTCAAGGACGCCGCCGTGGCCGCCTGGCTGGGCGGCCGTCCGGGGCAGGCGGAGTCTCTGCTGGCCGAGGCCCGCGACCACGCGGGCGGGGACCGCGCGCTGGAGATGGAGATCGCCCAGCTGCGGGGCAGGTTCGAGCTGAACTCCGGAAGCGCCGCCGAGGCGGTACGGATCCTGGCCACGGGCGACAACCTCGACATGCTGGCCGACGCCGCCGAGGCGGCCTCGTACGTGGGCGACACCGCCTCCATCGCCGAGATCGGGCGGCGGGCGGCGGCCTTCCCCGAGGGGTTCCTGCGCGACGTGCTGACCGGCATCGGCCTGATGCTCTCGGACGGCACCGGGCACGAACTGCTCAGGCGGGCGCTGGGCAGGACCGGCGAGCTGACGGAGGCGGCCGGGTTCCTGTGGGCGACGGCGGCGGCCAGCTACCTCGGCGAGGCCGATCTGGCGGCCGACCTGGCCGCCCGGGCGGGCCGGGTGGCCAGGGTGTCGGGGATGGTGGGGCAGCTGCCGGTGGTGCTGGAGTTCGTGGCCACCGGCGAGCGGATCGCCGGGCGGCTGGCGGAGAGCCAGGCCATCTCCGAGGAGGGGCTGGAGCTGGCCCGAGAGGCCGGCTACGCCAACACGGTGGCCGCGCACCTGGCCAACCTCGCGGTGCTGGCGGCGCTGCGGGGCGAGGAGGAGACGTGCCGCAGGCACGCCCAGGAGGCGCTGGCCATCGCGATCCCGCACCGGGTGGGCCTGCGCGCGGGCGTGGCCGCGTACGCGCTGGCCATGCTGGACCTGGGGGTGGGCCGCTTCGCCGCGGCGCACGACCGGTTCACCGCGATCGCGGCCGCGGGCCCGGGGGCCGGGCACCCGACCGTGGTGTGGCGCTCGACGCCGGATCGCATCGAGGCCGCCGTGGGCGCGGGCGACCTGGAGGCGGCGGGGACGGCGCTGGAGGCGTACGAGCGCTGGTCGGCACAGGCGGCCACTGCGGAGTCGCGCGCCCTGCTGACCCGGTGCCGCGCCCTGGTCGGCGCCGGCCCGGAAAAGGAGCTGGAGGAGGCGCTGCGGCTGCACGCGAACCCGTACGAGGCGGCCAGGACCGCCCTGCTGCTGGGCGAACGGCTGCGCCGCGCGCACCGGCCCGGCGAGGCGCGCCCGCATCTGCGGGCGGCGCTGGAGACGTTCCGGCGGGCGGGCGCGGAACCGTGGGCGCGGCGCGCGCACGGCGAGCTGCGGGCGGCGGGCGAGAGCGCCGAGCCCGCCCGCGGCCCGGCGCTGGACGCGCTGACCCCGCAGGAGCTGCGCATCGCGGGCCTGGTCGCCGACGGGCTGTCCAGCAAGGAGATCGCCGCGCAGCTGTTCCTGAGTCCGCGCACGGTCGAGTACCACCTGTACAAGATGTATCCGAAGCTGGGCATCAGCTCTCGTACGGATCTGGCGCGGCTAGTAGTTCTACAGAAGGCGCCCGTAGCCGAAGGCGACATGCTCTGAGTCATGCAAAACGTGGACATCTGGAGTGAAGAGTTCGGCGCCGGCACGGACGAGCCGATCCTGCTGATCATGGGTTCGATGTCGCAGGGGGTCCTGTGGCCGGACGAGTTCGTGGGCCGGCTGACCGCCGGAGGCCGCCGGGTGATCCGGTACGACCACCGCGACACCGGCAGGTCGGGCACCGTGGATTTCGAGAAGGAGCCGTACACCTGGAACGACATCAAGGAGGACGTGCTGCGGGTGATGGACGCGCACGGCCTGGACAGCGCGCACCTGGTCTGCCATTCGGCGGGCGGGCTGCTCGGGCAGCTGATCGCGGTGGAGCGGCCGGAGCGGGTGCGGACGCTCACCGTCATCGGCTCCTCGCCGCTCGGCGGGGGCGAGGGCATGGTGATCATGCGGGCGCTGATGGGTCAGCCCCAGCCGGAGGGCAGCCTGCCGGAGCCGGCGCCGGAGTTCGTGGCCCACTACCAGGGGCTGATGGCGGGCCCGCCGCCGGCCGACCGGCGCGAGCGGATCGAGGCGATGATCGCCGAGCAGCGGGTGCTGCACGGCACCGGGCTGCCGTTCGACGAGGACGACGCCCGCCGGCTGCAGGAGCGCATCTACGACCGGGCCCGCGACCTGGACGCCGTGGTGAACCACCGGCTGGCCGCGATGGCTCAGCCGGACTTCGAGCCGGTGGGCGTGCTGGACCAGGTGAAGGCGCCCACCCTGGTGATCGAAGGCACTCACGAGCCGGCCAAGCCGGGTCACGGCGCCATCATCGCCGAGCGGATCCCAAGAGCGCGGCTGATGATGGTCGAGGGCATGGGGCACACGCTGCCGCCGGAGGTGCACGAGGAACTGGCGCGGGCGATCCTCGCGCACACCTCCGGAGCGAGCCCGGTCAGGACGTGAGCCGCCCGCTCGGCACGACCAGGTACTGCCGCAGGTACAGGTCCCGGAAGCTCACCGGGCCGCGCGGGCCGGGCACCCGGTCGATGTTGATGCCGGTCTCCGGCAGCCGCAGCAGCTTGAAGCCGTCGAGGAGCCGGGTGGTGGAGTTCCAGAACACCCCGGAGCCGGCGTAGGCGTCGATGAACTGCGCGGCGGCGGCCGGATCCTCGGTCGCGACGGCGGCCGCCAGCCCGGAGGTCTCCTCGTTGGCGATCCGGGCCGCGTGCAGCGGGCCGTCGACGGCGTCGACGGTCACGGTGGCCGCGCGCTCCGAGTCCAGCGACCACTCGTACCCGCGCGGGTGGGCGTGCGGGGGAAGGGACGCGCCGACGCCCAGGCGGTCAAGGACCTCGAGGACGTCCGGCAGCCGCTCGTCGTAGCAGGACCGGTCGACGAGCAGCAGGTTGAGCCGGTTGCACACGCCCAGCCGGTCGAGGCTGTCGGTGATGAGCCGGCGGACGGTGTCGTCGTCGGCGGCCGAGTGGATGTACAGGACGCCGCCGCCGTCGGCGTGCGCGAGGGTGCGCACGCCGTGCCGGGCGGCCTCGCGGCCGAGGTCGCGGGTGCTGTCGCCGCTGCCGCGCAGGATGACCAGCGGGATGAGCTCGGGCAGGGACACCAGCGCGTACGCCGCCGAGCGGTCTTCGCTGGGCACCAGCTGGACGGCGTCCGGGTCGAGGCCGGCGTCGGCGAGGGCCGGTGCGATCACGTGCTCCACGATGGCCCGCGACGAGCGGAGCGCGGCCGAGCCGGTGCGCAGGACGCCCGCGTTGCGTGATTTGAGGAACTGGGAGGCGATGTCGAGGGTGACGTTGGGGCGTGCCTCGAAGTTCGCGCCGATGACGCCGACGGGCCGCCGGCGTTCCAGCAGGGTGAGGTGGTCGGGGCGTTCTTCGAGGACCTTGTCGCGCGGCTCGTGCGGCACGTCCGCCAGGGTGCGGAGCTCCGCGGCCATGCTGTCCAGCCGCGCGCCGGTGAGGCGCAGGCGGTCCTGGAGGGCGGGTGACATCCCGGCGGAGACGGCTGCGGCGAGATCCTCCTCGTTGGCGGAGACGAGGGTGTCCCGTGTGGTGCGCAGCCGCTCGGCCATGCCGCGTAGCGCGGCGTCGATGCTCGCGTCCGTCGCGCGTTCGAGGGCCGGGCAGCTCTGCTTGGCCCGGATCGCGCAGGCGCGCACCGTGTCCTCGGTGGAGGAGGTCTGGCTGGTCAAGGGCGTCCTTTCGCGGTGGGGCGCGGGGTCGAGGTGAGGACGATCGTAGCATTGTTCAACAATCCCCTGATTGAACGCCGGGTCGCGGCGGTGGGCATGGCGATCGCCCACCGTCACGGAGCGGTCGACCCGTAACGACGCCCCTTTCGTTGAACGCGGTCTGCACGCGCGGGTCGTTGCGCCAGAAGCGGGGACTTGCCGCGCTGGCTGAGCGCCCACGTGACCGGGTCGAGGCTCTGCGCGATTCCCCCGGACAGTTTCCTGGTGGTGAAGGCGTTGAAGCCGGCCGCCAGGCGGGGGGTTGCGGAAGGTCTTGAAGTTGCCGGTCAGGAGCCGTTCCACGATGCGCCGGTCCAGCTCTCGCAGGTGGGCCGCGGCCGGCCGGGGACAGGACGTGCGCGTCGGATGGGGCGTGGCACCGCAAGCCCGTCGGATGCCGCGTGATAGATGTGAGCTGACATCTCTCCCCTACCAGCGGCGAGGGGGACACATGACCACGATCAGCTCGATCACGCGACGAGCGGTTACAGCCTGGCGCACGCGCGCTGCCTGGCCTACGCCGCCGAGCTGGCCTACAAGGACGAGGCGCGGGTCAGGGCCACGGCGAACGACTGGGGCTTCGACCGCGTGACCTCTTTCCGCGTGCCGCACACCCCGCCGTTCCCGCTGGTGGACACGCAGGCCTACATCGTGGCCAACGACCGCATGATGATCGTGGCGTTCCGCGGCACCCAGCCCGAGGAACTGCGTGACTGGCTGTCGGACGCCAACACGCTGCTGGCGCCGTACGCCGCGGGGACCGGCATGATCCACTCCGGCTTCTACCGCGCCGTGGACGTGGTCCATCCGGCGATGCTGGTCACGCTGGAGAACTGGCGGGCCGACGGGCAGTCGCTCTGGTTCACCGGGCACAGCCTGGGCGGCGCTCTGGCGATGCTGGCGGCGGCGCGTACCTACTTCGAGGACCCGAGCCTGCTCGCCGACGGGGTCTACACCTTCGGCCAGCCCCGCACCTGCTGCCCGCTGCTGGCCGCCGCCTACGACAAGGCGTTCCGGGGCCGGATGTTCCGCTTCGTCAACAACAACGACGTCGTCGCCCAGCTCCCGCCCCCGCCGCTGTTCCAGCACGTGGCCGAGGAGCGTTACTTCGACGCCAAGGGCAAGCTGCGGGAGAAGATGCCGGTGGCGGCGGGGCTGGCCGACCGGCTGAAGGGCCGCGCCACCGACCTGCCGGCGCCCGGCGGCGACGGGGTCCGCGACCACTTCATCAACGCCTACCTGGCGAACTTCGACGCCAACCTCCGCTGAGCCTCAGCCGGGGGATCGCGCATCGCGCAGCAGCAGGGCCGCCTGCACCCGGTTGGCGCAGTTCAGCTTGGCGAGGATGCGGCTGACGTAGGTCTTGACGCTGGCCTCGGTCATGTGGGCGTGCCGGGCGACCTCGGCGTTGGACAGGCCCTGCGCCACCAGCGCGAGAATGTCGGCCTCGCGTGCCGTGAGCGTGGCCAGCCGGTCGGCGGCGTCGCGTTCGCGCTCGCCGGCGACCGGTGCCGCCAGGTCGAGCACCTGGCGCGCCACGGCCGGCGACAGGTACGCATGCCCGGCATGAGCGGCACGGACCGCCCCGATCAGCTCGTCGGGGGTGCACGTTTTCAGGACGAAGCCGGACACGCCCTGCCGTACCGCTCGCCGTACGTTGTCCTCGTCGCCGAAGGCGGTGAGGAACACCACGCGCGGCCCCTTCAGCTCGGCCGCCGCGGCCAGGCCGTTCATCACCGGCATCGCGATGTCCAGGAGCGCGACGTCGATGCGGTGCCGTTGGGCGGCCCGCACCGCCTCGCGCCCGTCTCCTGCGACGGCCACGACCTCGATGTCCCCGGCCGACTCCAGGACGGTACGGATGCCGGCGGTGATGAGGGGCTCATCGTCGGCGATCAACGTCCTGATCACGCGGCGGCCCCCGCGAGAGCCGTCACCAGCGGGAGCATCGCGACGATCCGGAACTCGCGCGCCTCCGCGTGGACGCGCAGCAGGCCCCCGGCCGCGGCGACGCGTTCGGTCAGCCCGCGCAGGCCGCTCCCGCCGCCGCCGGCGGAGGGCCGGCGGTGGGACACCGGGTTCGCCACCGAGATCAGGAGGGCGTCGGGCTGCCAGTCGAGCGACACGGTGATCGGCGTGCCGGACGCGTGCTTGACCGCGTTGGTCAGCCCTTCCTGGACGACCCGGTACGCGGCCTGGGCGGCCCTCGGGTCGGCGAGCGGGACGGCCTCGCCGGAGGTCTCGAACGCCACCGAGGCGCCCGCCGCCCGGGACCGCGCGACGAGGTCCTCGATCTCCTCCAGGCCGAGGACGTCATGGCCGCGCAGCGCGTTGACCACCTCGTGCAGCTCGGCCGCGGCGGCGCGTGCGGTGTCGGCCAGGCCGCGCATCGCCCGCCGCTGCTCCGTGGGCAACTGGCCCACCTCCAGCGCGGCGGCCTGCACGGACACCAGGCTGAGCAGGTGACCGAGCGAGTCGTGCATGTCATGGGCGATGCGCAGCCGTTCGCGGAGCCGTTCCTGCTCGGCGACGAGGGCCTTCTCCCGGCGCAGGTGCTCGCGCTCTTGGGCCACGTACCGGCCGGCCAGCAGCGGCAGCGCGGTCAGCAGGGCGACGCGGGCAAGGGTGATCCACGGATCCTGGTCGCCGGGGGAACGCTCCTCGGCCAACAGGAGAACGCACACGTACGCGGTGAAGGCGCCTGCCGTCACGACGACATCCCGGCGGGTGGAGATGCGCTGCCCGGCCTGGAAACCGGTGCAGGCGAGCAGGGCCAGCGACGCGCCGGTGAGCACCGCCAGCGCCAGCGCCGCGAGGAAGGACGCGAACGGCAGGCGGTCGGCCGCCGCCATGGTGAGCGCGTACGCCGCGGCGTAGGCGGCCAGCGCCAACCCCTGCGTCCCCTCCATCCACAACAACGCCGTGTCCGCGGCCACGACCGCGGCGACAAGCGCATACCTCGACATGAGTCCTCACCTTACTCACTGTCCACATCGTCAACTCTGGTCGACGACGCGCCCTTTGGCCTTCCGCGCGTGTAACCGGGACAGTCACGGCGCCGCCGACACTTGAGGTTCCAGTGGATGGAAGGTGCAGAGTCGAGTCATGAGCAACGCAACGGATCTCTACACGATCGGTCAGCTGGCCCAGCGCACCGGGCTGCACCCGCGTACGATCCGCTTCTGGTCCGACAGCGGTATCGTCCCCCCGGCCCGGAGGTCGGACGGGGGATACCGGCTCTATGACGCCGAGGCGGTCGCACGGCTGGACCTCGTCCGGACGCTTCGCGAGCTCGGGCTCGGTCTTGACGCCGTCCAGCAGATCCTGGAGAAGCGGCCACGCTGAGAGACCTGGCGGAGACACACGTCAAAGCGCTCGACGAATTCGTCGCCGGGGCCTTCGCCGACGTCGTCGGCGAGGACGCCGCCCTCGTCGCGGGATGGATGAGCGACATCCCGTCCGAGCTCCCAGAAGACCCGACGTCTGAGCAGGTGGACGCCTGGGGGGAACTGGCCGGACTGGTCACCGACGAGAACTTCCGGCGAACGGTCCGGGAGATGGTCGCGAGCGGCAAGGAGGACAACCGGCTCGAGTACGGCCTCGACCTCCGGCCCCTGGTGCTGGAGCACGCGGCCGGTGCCCTCGAAAGAGGCATCGCGCCGGAGTCAACGCTGGCCAGGGCGACTCTGGACCGGATCATTCCCGCCGACCTTCGCTGCGCTGCGCGCCCACCGCCAGTGATCTTTCCAGCGTTACGGCGGTCAGAGGTTCGGTCTCGTGCGCGCCGCGTCATCGCTCAGTGCGCTGAAGACCGTCAGGAGGGAAGCGACGATCTCGATCTCCATCGGGCCGATCAGGCGGATCCAGGCAAGTTCGGGCAGCCCGGGATGGCGGCGGACGCCGTCGAACCCGTCAGGCCAAGGGGCCGGCGAAGCCGGGAGGTGAACGACCGAGGCCTCGTCGAGGAAACAGCCCGACGACTCTGGCGGCTTGTCGATCGACAGGTGATGGAGTCCGGCAAGCGAGATCGTGATGTCGGGCTGGTGAGGGCCATGTCTGAGCATGATCTCGCCCCTCCCGCTGTCGTCACCCCGCTCACGAACCTGCTCGCCGCCCATAAGACAGTTTGCCCGAAGACCAGCGTGGATCGACGTTTCCCGGTCGAACGCGGTGGTCCTGCCGGCCAGGGTGGGCAGCAGGGTCGGGCGGAGCAACGGTGCCTATGCCCGATGCGGACCGGCGAGGCGTTCGGCCAGGAACTCGCGCTCGGCGTCGTTCCCGGTCAGCTCCAGCGCCCGGCGGTAGGCGATCGCGGCCTCCTCCCAGCGGCCCAGCCGATGCAGCAGGTCCGCCTTGATCGCCGGTAGGTACTGGTAACGCGCGAGCCAGCCGTCCTTCTCCAACTCCGTGACCTCTTCCAGCGCCCGCGCCGGCCCGGAGACCATCGACACCGCCACCGTGCGGTTCAACGCCACCACCGGGGACGGCCACACCGACAGCAGCTCGTCGTACAGGGTCACGATCTGCGGCCAGTCCGTCTGGTCGTAGGACGGCGCCTCGGCGTAGAGCGAGGCGATCGCGGCCTGCAGGACATAGCGGCCCGGTCGCCCGCCGCGCAACCCGTCCACGATCAGGTCGTGCGCCTCGGACATCGCCGAACGGTCCCAGAGCGATCGATCCTGCTCCTCCAGACGCAGCAATCGCCCGTCGGCATCGACCCGGGTGGCGCGCCGGGCATCGGTGACCAGCAGCAGAGCGAGCAGCCCCCGCACCTCCCGCTCGTCGGGCATCAGCTCCCGCAGCGTCCGGGTCAGCCGCAACGACTGGTCCACCAGGTCCGTACGCACCAGCGATGCGCCGGACGGCGCGGTGTGCCCGGCGGTGAACAGCAGATGGATCACGCCGAGCACCGCGCGCAACCGATCCGGCAGCTCAGCCTGTTCCGGCAGGCGGAAGGGGATCCGCGCGACCGAGATCTTCTTCTTCGCCCGGGTCATCCGGGCGGCCATCGTCGGCTCCGACACCAGAAGCGCCCGGGCGACATCGGCGGTCGTCACCCCGCACACCAGCCGCAGCGTGAGCGCCAGCTGCGCCTCCTGCGCCAACGCCGGGTGGCAGCACATGAAGATCAGTCGCAACCGCTCGTCCGGCACCACGTCCTCCGGCTCGACGGCGGCCGGTTCGTCGATGGCCACCTCGTCCTCCGTCTCCCCGGGCTCCACCAGCAGCGGGAGTTTCGAGCGGAACGTCTGCTCGCGCCGCACCGCGTCCATCGCGCGGCGCCTGGCCGCGGTGATGAGCCACGCCTCCGGGCTGTCCGGGATCCCGTCGCGGACCCAGCTCGTCAGGGCCCCGGCATACGCCTCCTGAACGCACTCCTCGGCCAGGTCCAGGTCGCGCGCGACGCGCGCCGTCGCGGCGAGCACCAGGGCCCACCCGCGACGGTGCGCGTCCGCGACCGCCGATTCGACGTCTGCCGGAGGCGTCATGCCGTGGCGGGCCGATCCGCGATGAAGGCGCCTTCGACGGGCCGCACCTCGACACCGCCGCCCTGCTGGGTGGCGGGATTGGCACGAGCGATCTTCAGAGCGGCGTCCAGGTCGGGCGCCTCGATGATGGCGAACCCGGCGATGACCTCCTTGGCGTCGACGAACGGGCCGTCCGTCACCACGTCGCCGCGGATCGAGGTCGCCGTGTCGGCGGCGGGCTGCAGCGCGAATGCCGCGACCAGCGCGCCGGACCTCACCGTCTCCTCGAAGTGGCGATCATGGGCCTCCCGCGCTCCGGGAACGACCTCGGCCTCGTCGACGTGGGCCTTCGTATAGATGAGGATCGCGTACTGAGCCATGGTGACTGTCCTTCCAGGTGCTTGTTCTGGCTTACACCCTTATGTCGAACGGTCGGCCCGGATTCGACAGCCCTCCTCGAAATCTCGCCGGCCGCTTCACCGTACGGGCGTGTCCGTTGCCATCGAGGGGAACTCTTCGATGCCGAGCACCCGCAGCAGCTCCAGCCGCTCGCGGGTCTCGGCGTCCGCCGGGGTGAGCACCAGCAGCTGCTGACCCTGGTCGGGAGTGACCAGGGTCTCGCAGTCCATCGTCAGCCTGCCCACCCTCGGGTGCAGCATGGTCTTGCGGTCGGCGCGCCGGACCGCCACCTCGTGCTCGGCCCAGAACCGCCGGAAGTCGGCGCTCGCGGCCCGCAGCCGGTCGATGAGCCCGGCGACCGTGGGGTCGCCGGACCGGCGGCCGGCGACCGCGCGCAGGTCGGCCACGTGCTGACGGGCCCGATGCTCCTGCTCCTCGGGCGGGCAGACGGCGCGGGCAGCGGGGTCGGTGAACCAGCGGTACACGATGTAGCGCCGGTCGCCGGAGAAGCCGGTGAGGTCGCCCGTCAGCAGGACGGACGCCCGGTTCTGGGCGAGGACCTCGCCCAGGTCGGACAGCACCAGTGCCGGGGTGTCGCCGAGCAGGTCGAGCATGCGCATCAGGCCGGCGCGGGCCAGGCGGGCCACCCCCTCGGCGGGCGGGGGGCGGTGGCCGGCCAGGTGGAACAGGTGGTCGCGCTCGTCGTCGGAGAAGCGCAACGCCCGGGCCAGCGCGCCGAGCAGTTGGGTCGAGGGCTGACTGCTGCGGCCCTGCTCCAGGCGTACGACATAGTCCACCGACATGCCGGCGAGCATCGCCACCTCTTCCCGGCGCAGGCCGGCGGTGCGGCGGCGAGGGCCGTCGGCGAGACCCACCTCGGCCGGACGGATCGCCTCGCGGCGGCGGCGCAGGAAGTCGGCGAGCTGGTCACGTTGCATGGCTTCATCCTGCCTCGCGGCCGGCGAGCCGAGCCAGGGAGCGGCTCTCCCATGATGAACGCTCCGCTTCCGCCCGTCCCGGCCCGGGCGCAGGGTTGGGGACGACATCGAGTACGAGGGAGAACGTGATGCAGAGACGAACCCTGGGCCGCACCGGACCGGCCGTTTCCGCGCTGGGCCTGGGCGCGATGGGCATGTCGGGCGCTTACGGCGCGGCCGACCGCGCGGAGAGCATCGCCACCGTGCACGCCGCGCTGGAGGCCGGCGTCACAATGATCGACACCGGCGACTTCTACGCCATGGGCCACAACGAGTTGCTGCTCGCCGAGGCGCTGCGCGACAGGGATCGCGACAGCTACAGGCTGAGCGTCAAGTTCGGCATGCTGCGGGGGCCTGGCCACGAGTTCGGCGGGCATGACAGCCGTCCCGAGGCGGTGAAGAACTTCCTGGCCTACTCGCTGACCCGGCTGGGCACCGACCACATCGACATCTACCGCCCCGCCCGGCTGGACCCGGCGGTGCCGATCGAGGAGACGGTGGGCGCGATCAAGGAGATGATCGACGCGGGATACGTGCGGCACCTCGGCCTCTCGGAGGTCGACGCGGCGACGATCCGCCGGGCGCACGCCGTGCACCCGATCGCCGACCTGCAGATCGAGTACTCGCTGATCTCCCGCGCGGTGGAGGCGGACGTTCTGCCCACGCTGCGGGAGCTCGGCATCGGCCTGACCGCGTACGGTGTCCTCGGCCGCGGCCTCATCTCCGGGCACTGGACCGCCGGCCACACCGCCGCCCCCGGCGACAGCCGCGGCTTCAGCCCGCGCTTCTCCAGCGGGAACGTGGAACACAACCTCGCCCTGGTGGACGCTCTTCGCCGGGTCGCCGAGGCGAAGGGCTGCACCGTCGCCCAGCTGGCCATCGCCTGGGTGGCCGCACAGGGCGAGGACGTCGTGCCGCTGGTCGGCGCTCGCACCCGCGAGCGGCTGGCCGAGGCGCTGCCCGCGATGGACCTGGACCTCACCCCGGACGACCTCGCCGAAATCGAGAAGGCGGTGCCGCCGGGCGCGGCCCGCGGCGACCGGTACCCGTCCGCGTTCATGTCCGACCTCGGCGTGGGCAACTGAGCCCGGCTCTCCCCGGCATCCTGGGGCGAGCGTGAGCGCCTGGCCGCCGCGCTGGAGGCGGTCGAGCCGGGGCGGCCGCCGTCAGCGGGTGGGCTTCGGGGTCACGAGCAGCTGGGCGGCTCCAACCGGACGGCCGTTCGCTCAACCTTCGGCTGCGCCGCCGTCTCCTGGGAGCCGAGGAGCGCGCGGGTGAGTGCCTGGCCGTCGCCCGCCATCGCCTGCAGCGCCGTGTCGAAATGATCGTCGGTGAGCATCCGCTCCTCGGAGCGCAATGCGACCAGGATGACCCGGCGCAGCAGCTCTTTGATGAACGACGCCGTGACCCCCTCGGTGGCGGCGACCACCTTGGCGGTGTCGGCCACGATGGGCCGGTTGCGGGCGTACAGGCGGACGAGGCGCTCGCGCGCCGCCGCGTCGGGCGGCGGCACCTCCACCGCGAGGTCCACCCGGCCGGGCCTCTGCACCAGGGCCTTCTCCAGGGACTCCACCCGGTTGGTGGTCAGGACGAACGTCACGTCCACGTCGCCGCTGATCCCGTCCATGGCGTCCAGCAGGGAGAACAGCAGCGGGCTGGTCTCGTGGTGGCTGCGGTCCTCGGCGATCAGGTCGACGTCCTCGACGACCACGATGGACGGTTGCAGCTTGCGCGCCATCGCCACCGCGTAGTCGATCTTGCGCATGGCGGGCCCGGTCATCAGCACCGCCGTGTGCTCGCGCAGCCGCCCGATGAGGTAGCGCGTGGTGTGGGTCTTGCCGGTGCCCGGCGGGCCGTACAGCAGCAGGCCCCGGCGCAGGTGCTGGCCGGCCTCGGTGAGGCGGCCGGCGTGCTCGGCGATGCCCACGACGTGCTCCTCGATGGCCTCCAGCCGTCCTTCCGGCAGGACCACCTCCTCGGGGTCCAGCTGGGGGCGGGGCAGGAAGGTCAGCAGCTCGTTCTCCCTGTGCTCGCTGAACCCGAAGCTGAGCACCTGGCCGCGGAACGGGTCGTTGTCCTGCTTGAGCCGGTTGACCTCGTCGCGTACGGCGGTCGCCGCGTCCCGCCGGGCCGCCAGCACGGTGAGCAGGCTGTGCGCGTCGTAGTCGTCCTTGTTGCTCAGCCCGATGAGCACCGGGGTGCCGTCGGGCGCGGCCGTGGCGACCAGGCCGAGCTGCACGACCTCGATCGTGGTGTCGGGGCCGATCGGGGCCGTGCCGTAGTCGGGACGGCCGAGCATGCGGCTGCCCTCACGCATCGCCGCGAGCAGCATGTTGATGATGCTCTCCCAGCGCCGCTCGCCGCCCACGATGCCGAACCACTGCGCGCCGTGGGAGTGCGCGTCCAGGTAGAGGTCGGCGGCGGTCTGCAGCGCGGCGTGCTCGTAGAGCCGGTACTTCTCCTCCACGACGACCACGTCACTGAGGGGGCAGCCGAGGTGCTCGGTCACCTTGGCGACCAGCGGAGAGGTGGCGTTGGCCTCGCCGATCCGCTCGGCTACCACGGTGTAGACCTGCCGCAGGCTCTCGGCGAGCGCTCGCGCGTCGGTGAGTTCGATGTCGGTCACACCACCCATCATCGCGACCCGGGCGCACGAATGCGCCCGATTAAATGTCCAGGACCTCATGCCGCTACTTCACCCCTGGGCCGGACCTGAAGAAGGACGTCAGATCCTTGGCGACGGTGAGATGGCCATGGAGGTTCGGGTCGAGCAGGCGCATGAGGACGGCGGCGGCCCACAGGATGGCGCCGGCCAGGGCGGTGTCACGGCCGGGGCCCGTGAGTGCGTAGCCCAGGCGGTCGGCGAGGGCGGGAAAGGTGCCGTGGTTCGGCAGGGCCACCCAGATCTGGTATTCACCCACCGCGGCGGCGGCCTCTTCCAGCCTGGCGCGGACCGTCGCGCGGGCGGCCGCGTTGACCGGCGGGAAGGTGTGGATCAGCCCCCGGGCGAGCACCCGTTCGACCTCGCTGAGGTCCCGCACGATCTGCTCGCTGTCGATGTGCCGGGCGGGCCGGTGGATCGACTCGATCGACCTGGCCAGCAGGGCCAGGAGGATGGTCACGGGGACGGCTCGCCGTACCTGAGCTCTCAGCAGGAGGGTGACCGCGACGAACAGGACCGCGGCGGCGGTGAGCAGCAGAAAGAAGCTCCCCGCCGACTGCATGAGCACGATCAGGAGGGATTTCAGGCTGAAGCCGCCGAACAGCGGGGTGACCTGGTCGCGCCGGCGGACCCCGGCCGCGACGGCCGCGACCGCGGTCGCCATCGCGAGGACCAGTACCGCGAGATCCGCCCACGGCAGGCGCGCCACCGAGAAGGCCAGGATCAGCACTACCACGGCGATCAGCGTCGATACCGCCAGCGCCGCGGCGAGCAGGAGCGCCATCTCGACGGGCCCGCGCGCGGCGTGTCCCCAGAACGCCCACACCAGGAACACCGTCCAGGCGGCCCCGAGCACGGCGAAGCCCACCAGGACCCACACGCGCTGCATCCGCTCGTAGCGCAGTCGGGCGGCGGCGCCCTCCACGCTGACCCGCCGGAACCGGGTCCGCAGCCTGGGAAGATCCGGATCGTCGTGGGCGAGGTGTGCCCGGAGTGCCGGCCAGCCGGAGTCGAGCAGGCGGGCATCGCTCAGGACACGGGCGGCGGATGGCCAGAAAGGTGCGGAGGTGGCCTTGGGCGGTGCGTCGTCCATCAGCAGACCTTCAGGTAGCTCTGTCCCTCGGGCAGGTGTCTCCGCCATTCGTCGGCCGTCAGCGAGCGGCCCGCGGCGGCGCAAACCGCCCTGAACGGGTCGGACGGCGGGGTCACGTCCCACAGCCGGATCCTGCCGTCGCTGTCGCCGGTGGCCAGCTTGGTGCCGTCGGGACTGAAGATCACCGCTCTGACGGCCACGGGATGCCAGAGGGGCGGCCCGATCTGGAGCTGGGTGGCCACGTCCCAGAGCCGGACCGTGCCGTCCTCGCCCGAGGTGGCGAGGGTCTTGCCGTCGGGGCTGAAGGCCACGCCGTCGAGATAGGGGTGTTCGTGGCCGAGCATGGTCCGGCCGACCTGGCGCCGGGCGGCGACGTCCCACAGCCGTGCCGTCCGGTCGTCGGCGACCGTGGCGATGATGGCGCCGTCCGGGTGGAACGCCACAGCCTTCACCCAGTTGGCGTGCCCGCTGATGGGCGGCCCGATCTGCCGGCTCGTGGCGGCCTCCCACAGCCGGATCGTGTTGTCGAGCGCGGTGGTGGCGAGCATCTTGCCGTCGGGGCTGAACGCGACCGCCTTGAGCCAGGTCCGGTGACCCGCGAACGGCTTGCCGACCTCGTGCCGGGTCGCCACGTCCCACAGGTGGGCCTGGTTGTCGAAGCCCGCGGTGGCCAGTCGGTGCCCGTCCGGGCTGAAGGAGAGGGCGGCGATGACCGGCCCGTCCGCGGCCAAGGGCGTGCCGACCTGTTCACGCGTGGCCAGCTTCCACAGCCTGGCCTCGCCGCGGCCGTTGCCGGGCGCGAAACCGCCCTCCGCCCTCTGGCGCTCGCCCGCGCCCACGGCCAGGAGCCCGCCGTCCGGGCTGATGTCCACGCTGAGGGCCTCCCACGGCAGCCGGTACGGCGGGCCGATCGGCAACTGCTCGGCCACGTCCCACAACCCGACCCTGCGGTCGGCCCCCGCGCTGGCCAGCGTCGCGCTGTCCGGCGTGAACGCGAGGTCGTTGACCTCCGCCTCGTGGTCGCCGAACGCCGTGCCGAGCTGCCGCCGCGCGGACACGTCCCAGACCCGCACGGTCTGGTCGGCGTCGGCGGTGGCCAGGCTGCGCCCGTCGGGGCTGAAGGCGACGCCGAAGATCTTGTCGGTGTGGCCGGTGAGCGGCTGGCGGACCGCCTGGCCCGTTCGCACGTCCCACAGGCGGGCCTTGCGGTCAGCGCTGCCGGTCACCAGGAGCTCGCCGCCGGGGCTGAAGGCCACCGCCCTGACGTCATCGTCGTGCCCGCGCAGCTCGGCGATCCTGCGGCGGGTGCCGGCGTTCCACAGGCGGGCGGTGCCGTCGGAGTGGGCGGTGGCCAGCAGCCTGCCGTCCGGGCTGAAGGACACGGCGCTGACCCACTCCTTGGCGGGGATGCGCAGGTGGGCGACGGCGTGGCGGGTGGTCATGTCGAACAGGTGCGTGCCGTCGGAGGCCGCCGCCGCCAGGAGTTTTCCGTCCGGGCTGAAGGCGACGCCGTAGAATTCCTGGCCCGCGCGGGTGAGCGCGGCGAGCTGCCGGTGGTCGGAGACGCTCCAGAGTCGGACCGTTCCATCGGTGGCCGCCGTGGCCAGCGTCGCACCGTCGGGGCTCAGGGCGACCGACTGGATCTGGGCCGGGCGGAGGTCGATCGGCCGGCCGATCGGCGTGCGAGCCGCGACGTCCCACAGCCGAGCGGTGCCGTCCAGGCTTCCGGTCGCCAGGGTCCCGCCGTCGCGGCTGAAGACGACCGAGGTGACGTGCGCCGTGTGGCCGATCAGGGAGGCGCCGAGCTGTTCGTAGCCGCTGGTGCTCCACAGCCGCACGGTGGTGTCGCCGCCCGCCGTGGCCAGGATCCGGCCGTTCGGGGCGTAGGCGGCGGCGTACACCCAGTAGGTGTGTCCCACCAGGACGTGCCGAGCCGGATTGGCGAGGGTGTCGAGCATCGCCTGCCGGGCCTCCTCGGTCGGGGCGATCCGCCAGGCCGTCACGGCCAGCCGCAGCGCGGTGGCGGGGTCGATCTCGACGGAGTTCCTGCTCTGCGCCGAGATCTGCCTCGACAGGGCGACGGCCGCCTGCGCCCTGGCGTCGCCGAAGAGGAGGACGGCCGAGATCGCGGCGATCAGCGAGATCACCAGCGAGACGGCCAGGACGGCCGTCGTGGTGCGGCGGCGCCTGGTGCGCTGGGCCGCGGCCCGGCGGCCGGCGGCGAGGAACTCGGCCGCGACGCCGTCGACGCCCCGCAGGGCGACGGCGTTGCTGAGGCGGGTGCCCGAGTAGAGATAGGCGGGATTGCGGCCGTTGCGTTCCCAGTCGAAGGCGTCGGCCGCGAGTTGCTGCCGGGTCAGCAGGTCCGCGCGGTCCTCCTCCAGCCAGAGGCGCAGCCGGGGCCAGCCGCGGATGAGGGCCTCGTGGGTGATCTGCACGCTGCGGTCATCGACGGTCAGCAGCCTGGCCCGTACGAGGTGGTCGAGCACCCGCTGGGTGGGCTCGCCGTCCGCCCCGGCGGGAACCACGTCGGCCAGGAGCAGCCGCCGCGCGGTGTCGGGCGCGTCCGTGCCCAGCTGGACCAGGCGCGTCAGCAGCCGGCGCGCGGCCCGCCTGCCGCCCAGGCCGAGCCCGTCGACCGCGGCGTCGGCGGTCTGCGCCAGCGACCGGGTGATGCCGCCGGTGGCTCGGTAACCGGCGAACGTGAGCGTGGTGTCCTGGCGGTGGTTCCACGTCTGGAGCAGGGCGTGCGACAGCAGCGGCAGCACGCCGACCGCGTCGGCGTGGTCACGGTCGCTGCGCAGGTCCTCCAGCAGCAGGTCGGCCAGGCCGTCCTCCAGCGTGAGCCCGGCCACCTGGGCGGGTCCCTCGATGACCTCCAGCAGGCTGCCGTGGTCCATCGGGACCACGACCACCGGGTGTTCGAGCGCGGGCACCAGCTCTGGGCAGGCCGCGCATTGGCCGAAGAAGTCGGCCCGCACGCCCAGGATCACCGCCTGCGCGCCGCCGTCACCGGCCAGCGCAGCCAGCGTGGCGAGGTAGTCGCGCCGCTGCTCGTCCGAGGCGCCGAAGACCTCCTCGAACTGGTCCACGATGACGACTTCGCCCTTCCACCGGCGGCGGGCCCGCTCGGCGAGCGGTTCGGCGTCAGCCGTACCGAGCAGGTGGCGCAGCGACACGATGGGCTCGTCGCCCGGTTCGAGGAGCACGGTGCCCCGGCTCCCTGCGCGGGCGAGCGCCGGGACCAGACCGGCCCGCAGCAGCGACGACTTGCCCGCGCCCGACGCGCCGGTGACCACGAGCAGGCCGCCGTCCCCCGCCCGGTCCATCAGGGTCTCGACCAGGTCGTCGCGGCCGAAGAAGAAGCGCGCGTCGGCCGAGCCGTACGACTCCAGCCCCCGGTACGGCGGAGCGTCCTCAGCCCCGGGCGCCGGCACCGGGATCGGGACCAGGACCGGCACCGCGACCGGCGGCGTGCCAGCGGGTCTCGGCCACGAACGGGGGACCTCCGTCTCGTCGCGCAGCGCGCGGTACTCCTCGTCCCAGGCGCGCCGGTCCCCGAGGCCGGCGGGCAGCGCGCGGCCGGACTGGGCCGCCACCCGCAGGCAGGTGTCGACGAACACCTCGAAGTTGTGCCGCTCCGGCCGGACGGGACGGCTGCGGCTCGTCATCCCGTCGATGGTGCTGCGTTTGAGCCGGATCGGCTCCTGGTCCGGCTGCCGCCGCGGCGTCCTCGCGCTGGCCACCATCAGCCCGCGCACCGAGAGCCCGGCGGCGTCCTTCAGCTCGCGCAGTCGGGCGGCGAAACGCGCCCTGGCGTCCTCCGTCAACGAGACTCCATTCGGCTCGCCGGAGGTGTCCGGAGGCACCGGACACTGAACCCCGCGCAAAGCGTAGGCCGTGAGCAGCCGGTTGCGGAGCGTTTCCCCCTTTTGTGTCCGAACCTGGTCGCCGGACACCCGGCCGCGCGGCGATCGTCGAGCTCGCCAAGCAAAGGAAGGAGTCGACCGTGAACCAGCACCGATCGGCCCGCTTACTGGCGGCGCTCGTCAGCACCGCCCTCCTGACCGCCGTCCAGACGGGTCCCGCCCAGGCCGCCACGAGCGGGCAGACCGCCGCCGGCGTGTACTTCAACAAGGACTGCGTGAGCAGGATCAACTGCACGTACTATCTCCGGCCCCTCACCACCCGGTCGGTCGCGCGCTACCTGGACAGGCACGGCTGGACCGTCGACGCCGCCGCGAGCCTCGTCTGCTTCCGCCTGCCGCCCGTCTACGGGCTCGCCTGCGGGATCGCGATCGCCATCCCCTACAGCAGGGCGCTGCCGCATCTGCGGGCGGCCGCCGAGCAGGGCGGCTGCTTCACGATCAGGGCCAAGCTGCCGATCGCCAGGTTCGGCAGCGTGACCGCGGATGATCCCAACTGCTCCTGACCTCATGTCCTTTCCGTTTCCGAAGGGGGAACGCGGCATGCGAAAGGTTCGGCTTTTGATCCGCGCGCTGGTCGGCGCGCTGCTGGTGCTGGCATACGCCGGCGCCGCACCGGCGCAGGCGGCGCCCGTGGAGGTCACCGTCCACCTCTACCGCGTGTTCGGCATCTCGTGCGACGAGGGCGTCTTCGAGGCGTGCGAGAACGACTACTACCCGAAGTTCAAGATCGGCAATGAGCCGCTGTTCGACGGCAAGGAGGCCTTCTGCTGCGCTCACGGGAAGGACTTCCGTACCAACTGGGTGCACAAGGCCACCGTCGACACCTCACAGAACCCGGTCCGCGTCCACATGGAGCTCTGGGATCAGGACGACCTGAGTGGCGACAACCCCATTCACTGGGTCAAGACCGGCGACTACCTCGACCTGGACCTCAACCTGGAAACCTGCGTCTTCACCGGCGGCGGGCTGACCAAGGAGCAGGGCGCCGGGGTCCCGGGCCTGGCGGGGGAGAGTGAGACCACCGGGGAGGACAGCGCGCGCGGGTACTTCACCATCACCACGCCGCACTGCCTGGAGGTGAACAAGGACGCCGACAGCGACGGCGACGGCCTCATGAACTCCTGGGAGACACCCGGCCTGGGTCTCAACGTGGGCGGTGGCGCGGTCGAGTTGCCCTTGGGGGACGCGCCTTACGGGGCTCTGCCGTACCGGAAAGACCTGTTCGTCGAGGCGGACGCGATGAGCGGGCGGGCGCCGCAGGCGGGCGCGCTCGACGAGGTGATCAAGGCTTTCAAGCAGGCGCCGGTCGATCCGATGGACGCGACGAACACCAAGTTCCACGGCGTCAACCTGCACGTGTCCATCGACGAGAACGCCTTACCCCTGGTGTCCAAGCTGCTCTTCGACTCGGAGGGCACCGGCGACCTGGACGACTTCAACGATCTCAAACGGGGTGACAAGAACGTCGCCTGCGACGGGCACTTCGGCACGGTCGCGGATCGGGCCGACGCGTCGAACTGCGCGAACATCCTGGAGGCCAAGCGCCAGGTCTACCGTTACATGATCTTCGGCGACACTTTCGAGGACAACCCTACGACCGACGAGGACAACAAGGCGTCGGGCATAGCCGAATGGTCGGAGACCGCCCCCCACGGTGGCAACGACTTCCTGGTCACCTTCGGCGGCTTCAGCGGCACGACGATGTCCATGATCACCGGTCGCAGGAACGCGGAGGCCGCGACGTTCATGCACGAGCTCGGGCACACCCTCGGCCTGGGTCACGGCGGCGGCGACTACATCAACTGCAAGCCCAACTACCTCAGCGTGATGAACTACACCCTGCAGTTCGCCCTGCGCGACCCCAGCAGGCCGCTGGACTACTCCAGCGCGTTCAGAGGCACCGCCCTGCCCAAGCTGGACGAGGCCCGCCTCGACGAGAACAACGGGGTACGCGGCACCCCCAACCCGGCACGCAACACCGTCTACGGCGTCAACGGCAAGCTCCGGGTCGCGCCCGCCGACAGCAACGCCCTCGACTGGAACGAGAAGAACGGCCCCAACGAGACCAACGCCCAGGCCGACATCAACTTCATCGAGCGCCTCGGCGCGGCCAACCAGTACGGCTGCGCGGCCGGGAGCCCCAACCAGTCCCACGAGGGCTTCGACGACTGGGCCGGCCTCCAGTACAACCCGCGGATCAACGGCAAGTTCTACCAGGACGGCGCGCGCGAGGGCCTGCCGGAAGAGCTCACCGAGAACATGATCCTGGCCATGGCGCAGAGGGCCGACCTCAAGGTCACCAAGACCGCAGGCCAGAGCGAGGCCGCCGGCGGCGACACCGTCGACTACGCGGTCACCGTGACCAACCTCGGCCCGGAGACCGCCAAGAGCATCGAGCTCACCGACACGCTGCCCGACGGCGGCAAGCAGCAGCGCACGCTGCCCGACCTGGCCGAGGGCGCGGACCACGTCATCACACCGAAGTTCACCTACCAGGTGCCGTGCACCGCGGCCGACGGAGCGGAGATCACCAACACCGTCACGGTCAGCGGCACCGACAGCAAGGGCATCCCCGACCCGTACGTCAGCGACAACACGGCCAAGGCCACGACCACCGTACGCGCACCCGTGCTGACGGTGAGCCAGACCGCCACGGCCACGGTCGACGCCGGGGAGGCGATCACCTACCGGATCACCTACGCCAACACCGGCGGCGGCGCGGCCTCCGGCGTCGCACTCACCGTGAAGCTGCCCGCCGGCGTCTCCTACAGCACCGCCCTCGACCAGGGCAGCGGCCCCAAGCCGGCCTCGGTGTCGGACGGGACGCTGGTCTGGGAGGTCGGCAACCTGCCCGCCACGTCAGGCGACCGGACGATCGAGTTCACCGCCCGCCCGACGCTGCTGGCCCTCGCCGGAACCACGTACACCGCCGAGGTGTCGGCGGCCTACAAGAACTCCAGCGGCGCCTGCACCTTCGCGCCGGTGACGGATTCGGCCACCACCACGATCACGGCCGTGGCGCCCACGCGCGACCCGCGTTCCAAGGGATTCTGGAAGACCCACGACGAGTTGTGGTCCGCCGAGTTCCTTGCCCGCGTCCAGGCCACCGACCAGCGCTACGACACCGACCACAGCGGCGCGCTGTCGGCGGCGGAGATCACCGCGGCCTTCCGTGACGTCAACGAGCCGAAGAGCGTGCTGGCCGAGCACCTGCTGGGCACGTTCCTCAACCTGGCCGACCGGCGGATCAACGCCGGCACGGCCATCAGCGACCCGCTGGGCACCGTGCGCGGCGCCGCGCTCCACGCCCAGGAGACGCTGACGCTCCCCGTCGACAGCTCGACCGCCGAACGCTACAGCGGGATCATCCGGGTGCTCGACGACATCAACGCCAACAAGATCGAAATCTACTGAGGCCCGAACGGAATGGTCCGCGCCTTCCGAGGTGCGGGCCATTCCGGTCCGTCGGAATTCATCGCATCCGGTGCACCTGGCCGATGGACCCCGACCGCTGCCGGCCTTTGCATGCTTGCATGCTAGAAATGGGAGTTCGCCCATGATCTGGGAAGGGGGCGTCAGTGAGGATCGGATCCGGGAAGCGGCCTGAACGTGTTGCCGTCATCGGAGTGGGCATCCTCGGAGCCAGCGTGGGCTGGAACCTGTCGCGGCACGGCGCCAAGGTGGTCTTCATCGACGCGGGCCAGCCGGGCGAAGGCGTCACCAACTGGTCTTTCTCGTGGGTCAATGCCAGCAACAAGACCGCGCGCAAGTCCTACTTCGACCTGAACGTCGCGGGCATGGCAGCCTACCGTGAGCTTGCCGGGACCATCGGGCCGGACTCATGGTGGTATCCCAACGGCCACCTGCGCTGGGCGGACGATCCCGCAGCGGAGGCGAAGCTCCTGAAAACAGCCGAACTGCTGGCCGGCTGGGACTACCGGGTCGAGGTGCGCACGGGGGCCGAGGTGCGCCGCCGGCTCGAACCTGCTCTCACGATCCCCGGCGAGGTTCCAGTCGTGTTCTACCCCGACGAAGCCTGGGTGCACGGCCGTCATCTCGTCGGCCGCCTGGTCGGCCAGGCCGTCGCAGCCGGCGCCGAGCACCGGTTCGGCACCGCGGTCTCTGGCATCGGCACCGGTGCCGACGGGAGCATCCGGACGGTTGCTCTGTCCGACGGGAGCCGTCTCGACGTCGACATCGTCGTGAACGCGGCAGGCCCCAGCGCCTCCCACGTCGCCGAGCTCATCGCACGGCACTTGCCGATGCGCCGGGAACCCGGCGTCGTCACCCGGATCAGCGGTGCTCAGGTCCCGGTTCGCCGGGCCATGCACGCGCCTCACATCGAGATCCGGCCTGACGGAGACGCTTCGGTGGTCCTCCACAGCCGCGAGATAGACGCACTCATCGACACAGGCGAAGATCCAGCGGAACTCGCACGGCTGCTCCACGAATCGGCGCGGCACGTCGTTCCCGAACTCGGCAACTCGCGCATCGTGCGGACACGGGTAGCCAACCGGCCCATCCCCGCCGACGGATTCCCTTCGGTGGGAGCGGTGCCGTCTGTGCCGGGCTACTACGAGGCCGTTTCCCACAGCGGCATCACGCTCGGGCCGGTGATCGGCCGGCTGCTTGCTTCGGAGATCCTCGGCGGGAAGAGAGACGAGATGCTTGCGGACTTCCGTCCGGAGCGGTTCGCCCCGTGACAGCCCGAGCAAGCGGCACCAACCGCAGAATGCCAGTGCCATCGCCTGACATCACCATGAAGCCGGTCGCGCGGGCTGCTGAGCAGGACGGCCGGCTCTGAAATGAGTGGCTAGGCGCGGCCGGTCACCTCGTCGCCTGCGGTTCGGGGGAGAAGGAGCGTGGGGATCGCCAGGAGCGCCAAGATGATCGAGAGGAGGACGAAGGCCACGCGGTACGGCCCGGCGGCGCCCGTCACCCCGGGTATCGTCTCGCCCAGCCGTACGAGCAGCGCGCCGATCGCCACGCCGAGGCCCGCGCCCAACTCCTGCAGCGTCGACAGCAGCGTGTTGGCGTGGTTCATCCGGTCCTGGTCGACGTCGGCGAAGGCCACGCTGTTGTACGCGGTGAACCCCGTCGATCGTACGATGCCGCTCACCAGCAGAAGGACGAGGACCTCGGACAGCGGTGTCGTGGGCTCGAGGAACGCCATCCCGACCAGGCACGCGGCACCGATGATGATCGACCAGAGCAGGACGGTGCGGATCCCGAACCGGCGCATCAGCAGCGTGGTGGCGGGCTTGATCCCGACGTTCCCCACGAACAGTGCGATCACCACCAGGCCCGCCTGCGCCGCCGACCAGCCGAAACCCACCTGGAACAGCAGCGGCAGCACGAAGGGGATCGCGATGATCACGCCGCGGTAGACCGACCCGCTCGCCGCCGTGACCCGGTACGTCGTCACGCGCAGGATCCGCAGGTCGACGATCGGGCGCGGAGTGCGCAGCAGGTGCCGTACCGCCAGCCCCAGGCCCGCGCCGGCGACCACCAGCGCCACCGCCGTCGCCTGGCCGAAGCCCGAGCCGAGCCCCTCCAAGGCCACGATCAGCCCCGCGACGCCCAACGCCATGAAGACGAACCCCGGGCGGTCCAGCGGCTCAGGGGCGTCGGCGCGCAGGTCGGGCAGGATCCGCAGCGCCACGACGAACGCCGCGAGCCCGAGCGGCACGTTGATCACGAAGATCCACCGCCAGGACGCGTAGTCGGCCAGCAACCCGCCGACGACCGGCGCCAGCACCGGCGCGAGCAGGCCCGGCCAGGTCAGGTACGCGATCGCCCGGACCAGATCGGCCTTGGCCGTCGTCCGCAGCACCACCAGCCGCCCGACCGGCACCATCAGCGCCCCGCCCGCACCCTGCACCACCCGCGCGACGGTGAGCGCGGGCAGTGTCGGGGCCAGTGCGCAGCCGAGCGAGGCCACCACGAACAGCGCGATCGCCACCGTGAACACCCGGCGCGGGCCGAACCGGTCGGCCAGCCAGCCGCTGATCGGGATCAGCACCCCGATGGTGAGCACGTACGCGGTGATCGCGATGTTGACGTCGATCGGCGCGATCCCGAGCTCCGCGGCGATATGCGGCGCGGCGGGGGTGATCACCGTGCCGTCGAGTATCTCCATGAAGAACGTGCCGGCGACCAGTAAGGCCAACCCTCTCTGGAATTCCACGTCGGCAAGGGTATAGATGGTGCAAAACCGGAAATTCGGCAACCTCCCCAAGCCGCGCCCGCGAGGAGATGAGTCGCCGGGCTCCGTGAAGTCCGGGGAGCGGTGGAATCAGTTGTGCGCTGATGGGAGCACGGCGACGGCTTCGACCTCGACGAGCTGGTCCTTGTAGCCGAGCACGGTCACGCCGAGCAGAGTGCTGGGCACGTCGTGCTCGCCCATGTACTCCCGGTACACCTTCCACGCCGCGACCAGGTCGCTCTGCCGGGAGGAGGCCACGTAGACCGTGGTCTTGACGACATCGGTCAGCGACGCGCCCGCCCCTTCCAGCGCGGTCACGAGGTTGCGCATCACCTGGTGCGCCTGGCCGGCGTAGTCGCCGACCGCGACGGTCTCACCGTTGAGATCAAGGGGGCACGCGCCGGCCACCCAGATGGAACGCACCGGCGCGTCGGCGACCGCGGCATAGGCGTAGTCCACCTGCTGCGTGAGCTGGTGGTTGCGGATCAATCTGACGCTGCTGCTCATTTCGTACTCCATTCCGAAGAGTTCACCTGGGCCAGCTGGGCGAGCGGCCCAGGATTGCCACGATCTCATCCAGCCGCGACCCGCCTGGCCGCGGGAGCGCCGGCGCGAAGGCCGCCCCGGGCGCGAGGCGTGCTTCACCGCCGGGTACGGCCTGCGCCACAGCGAGGGCGACGTCCAGCAGGTCCGGCGGGAAGTCGACCTCGACGCCCAGTGCCTTGGCGAGATCCCAGGAGTGCACCACGTAGTCGATGAAGTGGAAGCTGATCGCCTGCGACCCGGGGAAGGGGCTCCCGCTCGCGAACTCGGGCAGCGGGAACATGCGCTCCAGCACGCCGTCGGCGGCGAAGGCCGCCATGACATGTTCGGCCGAGGCCCGATAGCTCGCCACGGGATCCTCGCCGAGGGAACGCAGCTTCCACCGGGCGAGATCGCCGTCTCCCCTGGATGCCGCGGCGAAGCCGTAGTGCTGCGTGGCCATGTGCGCGAGCAGGCCGTACACGGTCCATCCGAGGCAGGGCGTCGGACGGGACAGGTCCGCGGGCCGCACCCGCTCCGCCAGCTCGACGCTGGCGCGAACGGCCTGCGCGTCGAGCATGACCACATGCTCATTCATATGCATTCGCATATGATCTGCATATGCTTATGATCTGTCAACCGGATATCTTGGACCTGTGACGGCCCGCCGTGATCTCGCCGAGATGCTGCATCCTCTCCTGCAGTCGCTCATCGCGGCGGAGCTGCCGGTGCTGGCGGCGCACGGTGTCTCCATGTGGGGCTACACCGTGCTCGGCGCCCTGGACGACGGTTCCGTACGTACCCAGGCCGCGCTGGCCGAGGCGATCGGCGCCGACAAGACCCGCATCATCGGCACCCTCGACAAACTGCAGGCGGCCGGGCTGATCACCCGCGACCCGGACCCGCACGACCGCCGCGCGAGGATCCTCACGATCACCGCCGAGGGCCGCGAGGTGCGCAGGTCGGTGCGGGCCGAGATCCAGGCCAACGAGGAACGCCTGCTCGCACGCCTGCCCGCGGCCGACCGTCACGGCTTCCTCCGCGCCCTGCAGGCCCTCTACCAGCTGCCCCGCGAGCAGATCACCGAGAGGTCTCCGCTCGACCGGCGGCCCGCTCAGCGATCGAACGCGGCTCACGACCGCTGAGGAGCAGCAGGGGGCGGACGGTCAGCTGGGCTGGCCGGTGGGCATGATGGTGACCTGCTGAAGGTTCACGCGCGGCGGCAGGCTCGCGAGGAACCCGACGGTCTGGGCGACGTCCTGCGGCGTGAGCCACTCCATCGTCCCCTTCGCGCCCTCCAGCCACGCCCGGGCCCCCTCGTCGGTGACGTGGCTCTGCAGCTCGGTCTCGACGATGCCCGGCTCGATCGCCGAGACCCGTACCTTCTTCGCGCCCAGCTCGACCCGCAGGTGGCGGGAGAGATGGGTGACGTATGCCTTGGTCCCGCAGTAGACGGCGAAGTTCGGGAAGATGTTCTGGGCCCCGATCGACGAGGTGTTGATCAGGTCGGCCACTCCGCGCTCGGCGGCGGCCTTCACCAGCTGGGGAGTGAACGCGGCGATGGCGTTCATCAGACCGGTGATGTTGAGGTCGATCTGGCGCTGCCACTGGTCGGTGGCCAGCTCCTCGATCGGGGCGGGCAGCATGACGCCCGCGTTGTTGAACAGCAGGTCGGCGCCGCCCAGCTCGGCCGCCACCCGGTCGGCGGCCGCCCGCACCGCCGCCGCGTCGGTGACGTCGACGGCCAGGGCCAGCGCCCGGCCCCCGTTCTTCTCGATCCGGGCGACCAGGCCGTCCAGCCGGTCAGCGCGCCTCGCCAGGACGACGACGCGGGCGCCCAGCTCGGCCAGGTGCTCGGCCGCCGACTCGCCGATGCCGCTGGAGGCGCCGGTGACGACCGCCACGCGGCCGGTGAGGGGACGGGCAGAAGTCTGCGTGGTCATGTTGCGTACCTTCCAAGGTGGGTGAATTACAGGTGGCCGCGGCTCGTATCGCCGCAAGCTCCCCAACCAGAACACCACCCGCCAGGCCCCCGTAGGCCGTCAAAATGAGCCCTCACCAGGCAGGTCTCCGCGTAACTGGTACTGTCAGGGCCACCCTGGCGACGGATGGCCGTGCCAGGCTTGGCCACACTGGAGACATGGACCGAAGCAGCGAGATCGCCGACTTCCTGCGCTCACGGCGCGCCGGGATCACCCCTGAGGGGGCCGGGCTGCCCGCCGACGGGCGCACCCGCCGGGTGCCCGGGCTGCGCCGCGACGAGGTGGCCCGCCTGGCCGGGGTCAGCACCGAGTACTACACCCGGCTCGAGCAGGGCCGCGGCGGCTCCCCATCGCCCGAGGTCGTCGAGGCCCTCGCCCAGGCCCTGCAGCTCAACCCGTCCGAACGCGAGCACCTCACCAACCTGCTGATCCGCCCCGCCGCCGGGCGCCGGGCCCCGGTCAGCCCGCAGCGGGTCAGGCCCGGCCTGCACCTGATGCTGCACACCCTCGACCACGTGCCCGCCTTCATCCTCGGCCGCCGCACCGACGTCCTGGCCTCCAACCGCCTCGCCCGCGAGGTGCTGACCGACTTCGACGCCCTGCCCGCGCCCCGGCGCAACCTGGCCCGCTACTACCTGCTGGACCCGCAGGCCCGCGAACGAGTCGGAGACTGGGAGCGGATCGCCGCCGAGACCGTCGCCGTCCTCCGCCTGGAGGCCGGCCGCTACCCCCACGACCGCCAGCTCGCCGACCTCGTCGGCGAGCTCACCCTGAAGTCACCCGAGTTCTCCACCTGGTGGAACGACCACCGCGTGCTGCGCCGCACCCACGGCGCCAAGACCTACCACCACCCGCTCGTCGGCGAGCTCCACTTCGCCTACGAGTCCTTCCAGGCACCCGGCGACGTCGACCAGACCCTGTGCGTCTACAACGTCGAACCGGGCTCCCCGACCGCCCAGGCCCTCCAGCTCCTCACCAGCTGGACGGCGCCACAGCGGCAGGCACATCCCCGGCCCGAGCCCCACACTCCACCCGCTCCCTGAGCGCCGCGGAGATCCAGTCGGCGGCCGCCGCCAGCCAGTCGGGGCGGGCGTTGCCGAGCAGGTGATCGCCGTGCGGGACGTGCAGGTACTGCCCGTGCCGTGCCAGGCGGGCCAGCGGCTCGCCGTTGGTCACGCCGGGGATGACGTCCTGGCCGCCGTCCACCACCAGCAGCGGGCAGGCGATCCGCCGGGCGAGGGCGGACAGGTCCACCTGGCCGGCGAAGCGGCGGGCCGCTTCCTCTCCACCGGCGCGTTGGACGAGCAGGTCCCGTACGAGGGGCGGCAGGCCGTCCCAGTGCAGACGGAAGGGACCGCTGACGGTGACGGCGGCCGCGACGCGGGGTTCGCGGGCGGCGCTTTCCACGACGTAGTAGCCGCCGAGGCTGAGCCCGACGAGTCCCACGTGCTCGGCGCCGAGCGCGTCGATGACCTGGCCGAGGACGCGGTGGTAGTCGGCGCGCACGGTGGTGGTGGCCGCGAGCATGCCCTGTCCCGGCCCGTCCATGGCGAACACGGCCATGCCGCGCCGTAGCAGGGCGTCGATCACGTTGTGGAACTCCTCCTTGCTCGAGTCCAGGCCCGGGACCACCACCGTCGTGGCCGCGGCGTCGGCCGGGCCGCGCAGCCAGCCGGCGAAGTCCGGTCCCTCGACCCGGCGCGCCACCGGCTCCAGCAGGTCCAGCGCGCGACCCATGGCGGTGTCCGCCTCGGCGGCCGCGAGCGCCCGCTCAGGGTTCGGCCCCAGCGTGGCGAAGTGGAACCAGCGCGCCGCCACCCGGAAGTGCTCGCCTGCCGAGATCGCGGTGGCCGCCCGCCCGGCGCGCGCCAGGTGGCCGCGCGCGGCGCGCATGAAGGCCTCGCCCCATCGATCCAGGTCGGGCAGCTCGCCCGTGACGCGCAGGTACTCGTGCGGGTCCAGCCCGGCTCCGGTCGCGCGCGACAGGTTGGCGGCGGCGAAGTCCGCGGCGCTCATCGTGATGCTCCGATCGTCAGTACGGCCTTGCCGCGGATGCGGCGTTCCCGCAGGTCGATGAGGACCTCGGCGGTCCGGCTCCAGTCAGCGGCACGGCCGATCTCCGGGTGCAGCCGGCCACCGGCCACCAGGCGTACCAAGGTGGCCAGGTCGGGACCGTACGGTGCGCCCGCGTAGTGGAAGTGCCGGATCACGGCGTTCTCAGGCCCGGCGAGCAGGTCGAAGAAGTCAACCGTCGCCGGCGTACGCCCGGCCTGGCCGAACCAGACCAGCGTGCCACCCGGCACCAGCCTGGCCAGCGCGGCCGCCAGAGCGTCGCCACCCGTTGACTCCAGCACCACGTCGAACGGCCCGTCCGCCGCGCCCACGTCGTGCACGATCACCGCGGCGCCCAGCTCGCGCAGGCGCGCGCCGCGCTCCGCCGTCGCGGTCACCGCGGTCACCTCCGCCCCGGCCGCCGCGGCGAGCTCGGTCAGGTAGTGCCCCACCCCGCCGGAGGCGCCGGTCAGCAGCAGCCGCCTGCCGGCCACGGCGCCGGCCGCGCGGAGCAGCCGGAGCGCGGTGATCCCGGCCAGCGGCAGGGCGGCCGCCTGGACCGTCGTGATCTCGTCGGGCAGGACGGCGATCGAGTGGGTGGGCACGGTCGCGTACTCGGCCCAGCCGCCCATCGGCGGGTGGCCCACGATTCGGGTGCCGGCCGGCGGCCCCGAGCTGTCGGCGGCGGCCTGCACGACGAGGCCGGCGACGTCCTTCCCCGGTGTCAGGCCGGGTTTCGGCGCTTCCAGCAGGAACGTCTCCCCGCGGTTCGGCGCGAACGCCTCGACCTTGACCAGCACTTCGTCCGGGGCGGGCACGGGCTGGGCGTCCTGGGCGAACTCCACCGGCCGCGTCGCCTCCCCAGTGGGGATCAATCTACGCATGCGGCAATGAAACTGGCATCCGGGTCGCGTGATCCAACAACGGGCGCGACAGGCCGACAACCACCGGTTGTCGCCTAAGGTGACAGGCGTGGACCTCGATCTGGCGCAGGTGCGCGCGTTCGTGCTGGCGGCCGAAGAGCTGCACTTCGGCCATGCGGCCGAGGAGCTGTCCATCTCCCAGCAGGCGCTCTCCAAGCGGATCGCCCGCCTGGAGTCGAGGCTCGGCCTGCGCCTGCTCGACCGCGGCGGCCAGGGGGTGCGGCTCACCGAGGCGGGGCGGCGTTTCCTGGAGCCCGCCCGGCAGGCGCTGGCCGCCGCGGACCTGGCCGTGGCGACGGTGCTGGACGCGCACCGTCCGCTGCGGATCGATGTGTGGGGTCACCTGTACGCGCCCATGCGCACGCTGGCGCAGGTGACGACCGGCGAGCCCCGGCTGGAGCTGGGCCACGGCCGCGACCTGCCCTCGGTGATCGCCGCGCTGCTGCACGGCGACATCGATGCCGCCTTCGGCCGCGTCCACGCGCCGCTGCCCGCCGGGCTGACGCATCGCCTGGTACGGCTGGAGCCGGTGGACGTGATCTTCAGCGTGGACCACCCGCTGGCGGACACGCCGGCGATCCGGCCGTCGCAGTTGCGCGACAGCGTGCTGTGGACTCCTGGGGCGCTGCACCGGCTGGACTTCCTGCACCGATTCGCGGAGTCCTTCGGCATCCGCGACCGCGCCGAGGGCACGAACCTGGGACTGGACCACTTCCTGGCCGACCTGGCAGCCGACGCGCGCCGCTTCAGCCTGCTGCCCGCGGACGTGCCCCTTCCGCCTGATCTGGCGATCCGCTCGGTGCCGCTGGTGAGCCCCACGCCCCTGTACGCCTGGTCGCTGCTCTGGCGCGGCGACGGCGGTCATCCGCTGCTGGACGCCCTGGTGGGCGCCTTCGTGGCAGAGGCCGAGCGGAGCCGGTGGCTGGAATACGACCCCGTCTGCGACTGGCTGCCCGAACGCCACCCGCCGCCTGCACTCGATGCTTAAGGCACAGCCTCAGGCTCTTGATCACGGCGACTACTCTCGCGAGACTAGTCGTGTGTCATCAATACGTATCTTCATCCTCGGAGCGCTGTCCGAGCGCGGCCCGATGCACGGTCACCAGCTACGGCTTCTCGCCGAGGAGGAGCACCTCGACTTGTGGACCGACATCACCATCGGAGGGCTCTACGGGGCGATCAAGCGCCTCGCCGCCGAAGGGCTGATCGAGGAGGTACGGACGGAGCAGATCGGCTCATATCCGCAACGCAAGGTCTGGCAGATCACCGATGCCGGCGGGCAGACGCTGTCGTCGCTCCGGCTCCGCGGGTTGCGCGAGATCGTTCTGAAGCCCGACCCGTTCGACCTCGTCCTCACCCGGCTCGATCCGGACCGTCTGGATGACCTGCCCCCTGTGATCGAGGCGCGGATCGCGTCACTGGAGGCGACGCTCACCGAGTACGAAGCGCATGCGCGGTCGATCGCCCGCTACCTGACCCTGGCGGAATCACTCGCGATGCGGCACCGCGTCGTGCGGTTGCGAGCGGAGATCGCCTGGCATCAACAGCTGGCATCGCAGCTCCCCGAGCTGATCACCGAGGGAAAGACTCGGAGCGGTGTCCGGTTCGAGCACGGCAAAGCTCATCAACGCGGCTGACCTGCGGGAGGAAGAACTCATCATGCTGCGTCACCGCATTTTCGCCTGGCACCGCGAGTTGCAAAGCGTTCATCACCGCTTGGAGAAGGCCCTGGAGGATGCTCGAAGGGCCATCCGCTCGGGCAAGCGCGCCGAAACTCTCAAGCCCGAACTGCGCGACGGGCCTGGACCCGCCGGAATCATCGCCGGAGCAGCTTTTCCGGCAGATCAACGACATCAAGGCCGTGATGAAGGCCCATTTCGGCTATGAGGAAGGCTCCCTGAGCCACGCACTTCATGCGCTTGATGCTCCGGAAAGCGACAAGCACCGGATGTTCGGCGACGTCTGAGTCGAAGGGGCAGCCGCGGCTTGGTCAGGGGTGCCGAGGGGCGAGCCCGTTCAGCAGCGCGTCGAGGGCGAACTCGAAGCGATCTCGGTGGTTGACGATCGTCGGCGAGCCGGACGAGCCGGGCGCGGCCTTCGAGCGCAGTACGGGTATCAGGGCGAAGCTTCTGAACCGGGCTCGGCGTGGTGCTTGCGCAGGCGCCAGGCGGCCTGGGCGCCCAGGCTGGTGTCGATGTGCTCGCGCATGACGGCCGCGGCCGACTCCGCGTCGCCCGCGATCACGTACTCCAGCAGGGCCTCGTGCTCCGCGGCCTTGCGATCGCGGGCCGCCTGGCCGCGCTCCACCTCCAAAGCCAGGCGGCGGTAGCGGTCGGCCTTGTCCCACAGGCCGTCGAGGGTCTGGATGAGCAGATCGTTGTGGGAGGCGGAGTAGAGGGCGGCGTGGAACTTGCGGTGGGCGACCAGCTGCTCGTAGTCAGGGTTGCCGGGCAGCGGCTTGAGGCCCTCGTGGGCGGCCCGCATGGCGGCGATGTCGGCCTTGGTGCGGCGTTCGGCCGCCAGCCCGATCGCCAGCGGGTCGAGGGAGCGGCGCAGCTCCAGCAGGTCGCGGGCCTCCTCGGCGGCCAGGGGAGCCACGCGCGCGTCGCGGTGGGCGTCCAGCTCGACCAGCCCCTCGCTCTTGAGCCGGCGCAGCGCCTCGCGCAGGGGAGTGGTGCTGATGCCGATGTCGCGGGCCAGCTGCGCCTGCGCGATGACGGAGCCGGGGAGCAGCCTCCCGGACAGGATCAGCTCCTTGACGCGCAGATAGGCGAAGTCCGCCTTCGTCGTGTAGAGCTCGGCCGCTGATTCGCTCATCGCTGTCCTGTCTCGTCGGTGACCGTTATAACGTACACCGCCGCCCGGCCTTATCGGCAAGAGTCCGGACTCCCTGTCAGAGAGCCAGTACGCCAGGCCGTAGCCGCTATAAGGCATCTAAGAGGCTCTTCGCGTTACATTCCGGAAACGAGGGCTTGACGTCATAGGTTATAACGAAGCAGAGTGTGCGGCATCGCAGGCGACGGCTGGTCGGTCGCGCCTGTTCTAGGAGGAAGCACATGACCACCTTCCACCCCACGTTCCGCGCCCTGGGCGTCGCCGTACTCGCACTCGGCCTCCTCACGGCCTGCGGCGGTGGAGGCAGTAATGGAGAGGGGGCGGCGAAACAGCCGCCGCCGAACTCGATCGCGACGGGACAGGCCCCGTCCTACTACCCGAGCGTGTACGCCCAGCTCATCGAGGCGTCCAAGAAGGAGGGCGGCACCCTCACCATCTACTCCAACACCGACCAGGAGAACTGGGCGCCGATCTTCCGGGACTTCGGGAAGAAGTACCCCTGGGTGACGAAGATCGCGGCCAACAACCTGGACAGCGACGAGGTGTTCCAGCGGGTGCTCAGCGAGCAGGCCACCGGCAACTCGCCCGCCGACCTGGTCGTGTCGAACGCCGCCCAGGCCTGGGCCGACTTCGCCGCCCGGCCGGGGACCCTGATGGAGTACGCCTCACCGGAGAAGAGCAAGCTGCCGGACTTCGGCGAGCTGCTGCCCAACGTGTACGCCATGTCGGCCGACCCCATGTCGATCGCGTACAACACCTCGCTGCTGCCCGAGAAGCCGACCGGGCTGAAGAGCCTGGCGGCGATCCTGGGCAAGGACCCCGCCCAGTACAAGAGCAAGATCACCACGCGGGACGTGAGCGGCGCGTTCGGCTTCACCGTCTCGCACGCCTTCGCCGAGGCCCGCCCCGACTCCTGGACCTCGCTGCAGTCGGTGCTGCCGCTGGCCAGGCCGGAGACGTCGTCCGGCACCCAGCTGGAGAAGATCACGTCCGGTGAGTACGTGGCCGGCTTCTTCGTCAGCGCCGCCCCGGCGTACCCGGTGGTGGAAAAGAGCGGCGGCCTGCTGGCGATCTCCTTCCTCGACGACGGCACGGTCGTGCTGCCGCGCGGTGTCGGCATCGCCGCCAAGGCGCCGCATCCGGCGACCTCCAAGCTGTTCGTGGACTTCGTGCTGTCGCAGGAGGGCCAGCGGGCGGTGGCCGAAGGCGGGCTGACCTCCTACCGCGACGGCATCGCGACCGGCGACGGCCTGCACACCTACCAGGAACTGGTCAAGGCCGTGGGCCAGGCCAACATCATCCTCGCCAAGTACGCGAAGGTCCCCGACGCCGAGGTCAAGTCGTTCACCGCCAAGTGGAACGGCCTGCTCGGTCGCTGACCCGCGAAAGGATCGAAAGTGACCACCCTTTCCCCGCCGCGTCCGCCGGCGCATCCTCCGCCGCGCTACCGCAGGCCGCTGGGGCTGGCCCGGGAGAGCTGGCTGCAGTACGCCGTGCTGCTCCTGCTGGCGGTCCTGGTGCTGGCGCCGGTCGTCCCGACGCTGTACCAGTCCTTCCTCGACCGTCCCCTGTACGAGGCGGGCGGCGTGCTCGGCGCCGGCAACTACGTGCGGCTGTTCACCGAGGCGGGATTCGGCCGCGTCGTGCTCAACACGGCGCTGTTCGCGGGGCTGACCACCGTGCTCAGCCTGCTCATCGCGGTGCCGATGGCCGTGGTCGTGGTACGCACCAAGCTGCCCGGCGGCCGCGTGTTCGCCGCCGCCATGCAGTGGCCGTTCTTCATCTCCTCGCTCATCCTCGGCTTCGGCTGGATCACCATGTACGGCCCGGCCGGGTTCGTCAGCGTCGAGGTACGCCGCCTGCTCGGCTTCCTGCCGTGGAACCTGTACTCCATCCCCGGCATGGCGCTGACCGAGGCCGTGGCTCTGGCCCCGATCGTCTACACCTTCTGCGCCAACGCCCTGCGCCAGAGCGACGCCTCGCTGGAGGCCGCCGCCCAGGTGTGCGGGGCCGGGCCGCTGCGCATCCTGCGCTCGGTCATCCTGCCGCTGCTGCGCCCGCCCGTCGTCTACAGCTCGATCCTGGTGGTCAGCATGTCGGTGGAGACGCTGAGCGTGCCGCTGCTGTTCGGCCAGCCGGTCCGCATCGACGTCTTCTCCACCTTCCTCTACCGCAACGGCCTGCAGTCCATCAATCCGGACTACGGGGTGCTGGGCGCGGCGTCGGCGATCATCCTGCTGGTCACCGTCAGCCTGGTCGCGCTGCAGGCCAAGCTGCTGAAGAACGCCCAGCGGTTCGTCTCCGTCCGCGGCAAGGCGACCCGCCCGCGACCGCTGGATCTCGGCCGGCTGAAGTGGATCAGCATGGCCGCCATCGCCTTCTACGTGGTGATGGGCGCCCTGGTGCCCATCGGCGGGCTGGTCTTCCGCTCCTTCACGCAGGTGTTCACGCCGCTGCAGTCGCCGTTCAAGACCCTCACCGGGGACAACTACGAACGGATCTTCACCTATCCGGTGTACGTGCAGTCCATCGTCAACAGCCTGCTGGTCGCGGCGATCGGCGCGGTCCTGGTCAGCGCGCTGTCGCTGCTGGCGGTCATGGTGGCCAGGCGCTCGACCTTCCGCTTCGCCCGCGCGGTGGAGTATCTGGCGCTCGCCCCGCAGGCGATGCCCGGCATCATCGTCGGCATCGGCCTGTTCTGGGCGCTGGCCTTCGCCCCGTTCGGGCTGGGCACCCTGATCCAGGGCACGCTGTGGGCGCTGATCATCGGTTTCGGGCTGCGCGCGCTGCCCAGCGGGTTCGGCTCCATCTCGCCGTCGATCATGCAGATCGGCCGGGAGCTCGACAACGCCGCCCGGGTCTCCGGCGCCGACTGGGTGCGCACGTTCACCCGCATCCTGGCGGCCCTCCTGCGGCCGGCCTTCGCCGGGGCCCTGATCCTGACGTTCGTGACGCTGCTCAAGGAGTACTCACCCGCGGTGTTCCTGGGCTCGGCGGACTCCAACATCATCGGCACGACCATGCTCGAGCTGTGGGTACAGGGCAACACCGGCTCCGTGGCCGCGCTGGCCAGCCTGCAGATCGCCATCACGGCGACCTTCGTCGGGCTCGCCGGACTACTTCTCAAGGGACGCCCCCAGAAAGGAGGCACAGATGCCTGAGGTCAAGGTCGCCAACCTGTCCAAGCGGTTCGGTGACAACGCCGTCCTGCGTGACATCTCCTTCACCATCGCCGACGGCGAGTTCTTCACGCTGCTCGGCCCCAGCGGCTGCGGCAAGTCCACCACCCTGGCGTGCATCGCCGGCCTGGAGCGGCCGACCGCCGGCAGCATCGCGGTCGGCCCGGCCACGTTCGTCGACGCCGGCACGTTCGTGCCGCCCGAGGGGCGCAACCTCGGGATGGTGTTCCAGTCGTACGCGCTGTGGCCGCACATGACGGTCGCCCAGAACCTCGCCATGCCGCTCAAGATCCGCAAGGTCGACCGGCGCAAGCAGGACGAGCTCATCACCGAGGCGCTCGGCAAGGTGGGACTGGCCGAGCTGAAGGACCGCTACCCGCACCAGCTGTCCGGCGGCCAGCAGCAGCGCGTCGCCCTGGCCCGCGCCCTGGTCTACTCGCCCAGCGTGCTGCTGCTGGACGAGCCGCTGTCCAACCTGGACGCGCAGCTGCGCGAGCAGGCCCGCGCCTGGCTCAAGCGCCTGCAGGAGGAGCTCGGCATCACCACCGTGTACGTCACCCACGACCAGGAGGAGGCCCTGGCCCTGAGCGACCGCATCGCGGTGATGTCCAAGGGCGACATGGTGCAGATAGGCACCCCGAAAGAGATCTACGAGACCCCCGCGACCGCCGAGGTGGCCGCGTTCGTCGGCCGCTGCAACTTCCTCACCGGCACCATGACCGGCCCGGCGGAGGTGCGGCTGGACTGCACCGGGCAGACCATCGCCGTTCCGGAGGCCACGCCGGGTCAGCGGGTCACCGTGGCCGTCCGCCCCGAGCGGCTGGAGATCCTCCCGCCCGGCCGCAGCGCTCCCGACGGCGTGAACGTACTCACCGCCGAGGTGCTCACCAGCTCCTACATCGGCTCCCGCCACGAGTACGACCTGCGCCTGGGCGACCACGTCATCCAGGCCGAGACCGCCCGCCCGGGGCTGAGCGGCGAGGTCACGCTCGTCGTCGAGCCCGCCGCCTGCCTGCTCTACCCGACCACCGACGCCCTGCCCGAGGACGTCGAAGCACTCGTAAGGACGTAAATTTCGTGACTTCCTACCGTCTTGGCGTACTCGAAGGCGACGGCATCGGCCCCGAGATCGTCCCCGCGTCCGTCCTGGTCGTGGACGCCGCGCTCGCCGCCGCCGGCGCCGCCCCCTTCGAGTGGGTCGAGCTGCCGCTCGGCGCCTCCGCCATCGACACCCACGGCGACGCCGCACCGGAAACGACGCTCGCCGCCCTCGCCGAGCTGGACGCCTGGCTGCTCGGCCCGCACGACAGCGCCGCCTACCCCGAGCCGCACCGCTCCAAGCTCAACCCCAGCGGCACCATCCGCAAGCACTTCGACCTGTTCGCCAACATCCGCCCGGCCAAGTCCTTCGACGGCGCCGACGCCGTCGTCCCCGGCACCGACCTGGTCATCGTCAGGGAGAACACCCAGGGCTTCTACGCCGACCGCAGCACCTACAAGGGCAGCGGCGAGTTCATGCCGACCCCCGACGTGGCCATCGCCATGGGCATCATCACCCGGCCCGCCGTCGAGCGGATCGCCGTCGAGGCGTTCGAGCTCGCCTCCCGCAGGCGCGGCAAGCTCACCATCGTCCACAAGGCCAACGTGCTGAAGCTGACCACCGGCATGTTCCGCGACGTCTGCCGCGAGGTCGCCGCACGCTATCCGGACGTGACCGTGGACGACTTCCACATCGACGCGATGACCGTGCACCTGGTGCGGCGGGCGAACGACTTCGACGTGATCGTCACCGAGAACATGTTCGGCGACATCCTGTCCGACCTGGCCGGCGAGATCGCCGGGTCGCTCGGCATCGCCCCGTCCATCAACGCCTCCCACGAGCGCGCCATGGCCCAGGCCGCGCACGGCTCCGCCCCCGACATCGCCGGCCAGGACGTCGCCAACCCCATCGCGATGATCCTGTCCAGCGCCATGCTGCTCGACTGGCTCGGCGCCCGCCACCAGGACCCCGCCCTGACCCAGGCCGCCGCCCTGATCGAGGCGGCGGTCGCCGACACCGTCCGGGGCGGCACCCGTACCCGTGACATGGGCGGCACGGCGGGCACCAGGGCGTTCGCCGAGGCCGTCGCGGCCGGTGTGAAGCGATGAACCCGACGATCGCGGTCGTCAACGCCACCCCGGCCTCCATCCAGCCCGCCGCCGACGGGCTGGGCGAGGGGTTTCCCGAGGCCAGGGCCTGGCACCTCCTCGACGACCGGCTCGTCACCGAGGCCGACGCGGCCGGCGGCATGACACCGGCGCTGACGCGTCGCATGCTCGCCCTCATCGACTACGCGGTCCGCGGCGGCGCCGACGCGGTGCTGCTGTCCTGCTCGATGTACGGCCCGGCCGCCGGGCTCGCCCGGCGGCTGCACGAGGTGCCGGTGACGGGCTCGGACGAGGCCATGTTCGCCGAAGTCGCCCGGCGGCGGCCCGGCACCGTGCTCGTGCTCGGTTCGCTCGGCTCCGCGGCGGCGGACTCGGCGCGGCGGCTCAAGGAGGTGGCGGACGGCGTCGAGGTGCGCGCGATCGCGGCGCCGGGAGCCGCGGCCGCGGCCGCCGCCCGCGACTGGCCGGACCTGACCGACGCGCTCGCGCGGACCGCCGTGCCCCACCTCGACGGCGTCGAGCTGGTCCTGCTCGGGCAGTACTCGATCAGCCCGGTGCACGCCGAGCTGGCCGGCCGGTTCGGCCTGCTGGTGCTGAGCCCGCCGCTGGCGGCGGCCCGGGCGTTGCGCGAGGCGCTGGCATGAGCCTGCTTCTGGGCTGCGTGGCCGACGACTACACCGGCGGCACCGACGTCGCCGCCGCGTTGCGGCGGTCCGGCCTGCGCACGGTGCTGATCTTCGGCATCCCCGGGCCCGCGACGGTGCTCCCGGACAGCGACGCCGTCGTCGTCGCGCTCAAGACCCGCTCGATCCCGGCCGGGGAGGCGGTCGCCGCGTCGCTCGCCGTTCAGCGGTGGCTTCGCGAGCGAGGTGCCCGGCGCCTGTACTTCAAGTACTGCTCCACCTTCGACTCCACCGACCAGGGCAACATCGGCCCGGTCGCCGACGCGCTGACCGAGGCGAGCGGGGCCGGCCTGACCGTGGTGTGCCCGGCCGCTCCCGAGCACGGCCGCACCGTCTACCAGGGGCACCTGTTCGTCGGCGACCGGCTGCTGTCGGAGTCGTCGATGCGCCACCACCCGCTCACGCCGATGACCGACCCCGACCTGGTCCGCGTCCTGGGACGGCAGACCCCGCACCGCGTCGCGCTGGTCGCGCACGAGACCGTCCGGCGCGGAGCCGACGCGGTACGCGCGGCGCTCGACACGCTGCAGGCCCAGGACGTCCGGTACGCGGTCACCGACGCCCTCGACGACCGCGACCTCGACGTCATCGCCCGCGCCGGCGAGCACCTGCCCGTCATCACGGGCGCGGCCGGGCTGGCCGGAGCCTTGGTGACCGCCCGGCACGAACCGGGCAGCCCGGCCATGCCCGCCCTCCCCACGGGGCCAGGGGTGGTGCTCGCGGGCAGCTGCTCGGCCGCCACGCTGGAGCAGGTGGCCCATGCCCGCCGGCACATGCCTTCCTACCACCTGCGCGCCGAGCAGGACGGGCTGGTCGAGGAGGCCCTCGCCTGGCTGGAGGCCAACCTCGCGGCGCAGGGCCGCGCCATGGTCTACTCCTCCGCCCCTCCCGAGGAGCGCTCACCCGGCGCGGCCGGGCTGCTGGAGAGCGCACTGGCGGCCGTCGCCGCCCGCGCCGCCCGGCTCGGCGCCAGGCGCATCGTCGTCGCCGGCGGCGAGACCTCCGGCGCCGTGGTCAACGCGCTCGGCGTGACCGGGGCGGTCGTGGGCGCCGAAGCCGACCGGGGCGTCCCCTGGCTGCTCACCACCGGCCACCCGAGCCTGGCCCTGCTGCTCAAGTCCGGCAACTTCGGTCGCGCCGACCTGCTCGTCACAGCTCTGGAAGCACCATGACCGACATTTCCTCGCAGATCGCCGAGCTGGGCGCGTCCCTGTTCCACCGGCGGCTGACGCACGGCCGCACCGGCAATCTCAGCGCCCGCACCGGCGACGCCTTCCTCATCACCCCCACCGGCGGTTCCCTCGGCGACGTCCCACCCGATGGTCTGTCGCTCGTCAGCCTGGCGGGCGAGCACCTGGACGGGCCGCGCCCGTCGAAGGAAGCCTTCCTGCACGCCGCCTTCTACCGCGCCCGCCCGGACGCCGGCGCGGTCGTCCACCTGCACAGCACCTACTCCGTCGCCGTGTCCTGCCACGACGGCCTCGACCCGGACGACGTGCTGCCGCCGCTGACCGCCTACTACGTGATGCGCGTCGGGCGGCTGCCGATGCTGCCGTACCACGCGCCCGGTGACCCGGCGCTGGGGCCGATCGCCGAACGGGCCGCCCGCACCGCGCACGCGCTGCTGCTGGCCAACCACGGGCCCATCGCCGCCGGCGCCGACCTCGCCTCCGCCGCGGACGTCGTCGAGGAGCTGGAGGAGACCGCGCGGCTGTGGCTGCTGTTGCGTGACCGTCCCATCCGGCCGCTCACCCCCGACCAGATCAGGAGCCTGTCGTGATCCCTGCCTCCGAGCTGATCTCCTTCGGGATCGAGGTCCTGACCTCGCTCGGCGTCCCCGAATCGGACGCGCGGCTGGTGGCCGACAGCCTGGTCACGGCCGACGCGTGGGGGCACCCCTCGCACGGCATGCTGCGCCTGGAGTGGTACGCCGACCGCCTGCGCTCCGGGGCCATGCGCGCGGTCACCGACGTGGCCACCGTGCTCGACGGCGGCGCCGTCGCCGTCCTCGACGGCCGCGACGGCGTCGGCCAAGTCGTCACCGCGTACGCGGCCCGCGACGCCGTACGCCGCGCCGGCGAGCACGGCGTGGGCGTGGTCGCGGTGCGCAACAGCAACCATTTCGGCACCGCCGCCTACTTCACCCGCATGATCGCCGACGAGGGCTGCGTCGCCCTGCTGACCACCAACGGCAGCCCCGCCATGGCCCCGTGGGGCGGCCGGGAGAAGAGCGTGGGCGCCAACCCCTGGTCCATCGCGGTGCCCGGCGGCCGGCGCGGCCCGGTCGTGCTCGACATCGCCAACACCGTCGTCGCCCGGGGCAAGATCTACGCCGCCCTGGAACGTGGACACCCCATCCCCGAGGGCTGGGCCCAGACGGCGGACGGCGTCCCCACCACCGACCCCGCCCTGGCCGTCGACGGGCTCATCCTGCCCATGGCCGGGCACAAGGGGTACGGCATCTCGTTCATGATGGACGTGCTGTCGGGCGTGCTCACCGGCAGCTCCTACGCCACCGACGTGGCCGGCCCCTACGTGCCCGACCGCCGCAGCGGCTGCGGCCACCTGCTGCTCGCGCTGCGCCTCGACGCCGTGGCCGACCCCGCCGACTACGCCCGCCGCCTCGACGACCTCATCGACCGCACCAAGGCCGTGCCGCTCGCCCCCGGCTTCGACGAGATCTTCCATCCGGGCGAGATCGAGGCCCGCAACGCCGCCGAGGCCGCCATGACCGGAGTGCGCCTGCCGGACAAAACCCTGCGGGGCCTGCGCCGGCTCGCCAAGGCGTGCGACATCCCGCGGCCTGCCTGGATGAGCGCATGTTCGTCGTGATCGTCCGTCTCCAGGTGCGGCCCGACCGCCTGGAGACCTTCCTCGACGGCATCCGGGCCAATGCCCGCGCCGCGCCGCACTACGCCGCCTGGCGCCAGGTGGCCGAGGCGTGCGTGATCGAGCACCGCAACACCTTCTGCCATCCCGTCTCGCTCCAAGGGCAGGCCACGTGACCGACTTCCTCACGGTGGGATCTCGCCGTTACCGCATCCACACCGCCGACGCACCCGCGCGCCTGCCGTACAGCCTGCGCATCATGCTGGAGAACCTGCTCCGGCACGCCGCACCCGCCGAGCAGGTGCGGGCCCTGACCGGATGGCGGCCGCAGGCCGCGCGGACCGCCGCCGTGGACCTGCATCCCGCCCGGGTGTTCCTGCACGACACCAACGGCGTGCCCGTGCTGGCCGATCTGGCCTCCATGCGGGACGCCATGGCGGCGCTCGGCGGCGACCCCGCCTCGGTCAACCCGGCCATACCCGCGGAGCTGGTCGTCGACCACTCGATCATCGCCGACGTCTTCGGCCGCCCCGACGCCCTGGCCCGCAACGCCGACCGGGAGTACGAGCGCAACGCCGAGCGCTACCGCTTCCTGCGCTGGGGCCAGGCGTCGCTGCGGGGCTTCACGGTGGTGCCGCCGGGCAAGGGGATCATGCACCAGATCAACGTGGAATACCTGGCCCGGGTGGTCATGACCCGCGGCGATGAGGCGTACCCGGACCTGTGCCTGGGCACCGACTCGCACACCACCATGGTCAACGGGCTAGGCACGCTCGGCTGGGGCATCGGCGGCATCGAGGCCGAGGCGGCCATGCTGGGCCAGTCGGTGTCCATCCTCGTGCCCGACGTGGTGGGCGTGCGCCTGCACGGCGAGCTGCCGGTCGCCGCCACCGCGACCGACCTCGTGCTGACCCTCACCGAGCTGCTGCGCGACCACGGGGTGGTCGGCAAGATCGTCGAGTTCCACGGGCCGGGGGTCACCGTGCTGCCGGTGACCGACCGGGTGACGATCTCCAACATGAGCCCGGAGTTCGGCTCCACCGCCGCGCTGTTCCCCATCGACGCCGAGACGATCCGCTACCTGCGCTTCACCGGCCGCGACGGCGACCACGCCGACCTGGTCGAGGCCTACGCCAAGGCGCAGGGCCTGTGGCACGAGCCGGACGCGCCGCCCGCGTACACCGCCGATCTTGACCTCGACCTGGCCACCGTCGTCCCGTCCGTCGCCGGCCCGCGCCGCCCGCAGGACCGCATTCCCCTTGAGGGGGTGAAGGGCGCCTTCCGCGCGCAGGAGCGGCCTCCCGTCGAGGGGGACCGGGAGATCACGCACGGGACCGTCGCCATCGCCGCCATCACCTCCTGCACCAACACCTCCAACCCTTCGGTCATGGTCGCCGCCGGGCTGCTCGCCAAGAAGGCCGCCGAGCGCGGGGTGAGCGCCAAACCATGGGTGAAGACCACCCTGTCACCCGGCTCGCGCGTCGTCATGGACTACTACGGCGAAGCGGGCCTGACCCCCTACCTGGAGCGGCTCGGCTTCACCCTGGCCGGGTTCGGCTGCATGACCTGCATCGGCGCCTCCGGTCCGCTCGTCGAAGACGTGTCGAAGGCCGTGGCCGAGCACGACCTCGACGTGGCCGCGGTCCTGTCGGGCAACCGCAACTTCGAAGGCCGCATCCAGCCCGAGGTCCGCTCCAACTACCTCGCCTCGCCACCGCTCGTCGTCGCCTACGCGATCGCCGGCACCATGGACCTCGATCTCACGACCGAACCTCTCGGCACCGACCCCGGCGGTCGTCCCGTCTACCTGCGTGACCTGTGGCCCGACCCGGAGGAGGTGCGCGAGGTCATCGAGCGGGTGATCAGGCCGGAGATGTTCGCCCGCGCCTATGTCGACGTCCTCGACGGCGACGAACGCTGGCGGCGCCTGGAGGTCTCCAGCTCCGCCACCTACCCCTGGGACCCCGCCTCCACGTACGTGCGCCGCGCCCCCTACCTCGACGGCATGTCGCCCGAGCCGCCGCCCGTCACCGACCTCACCGGTGCCCGCGTCCTGGTCAAGCTGGGCGACTTCATCACGACCGACCACATCTCACCGGCCGGGGCCATCCTCCCGTCCAGCCCCGCCGGCCGCTACCTCACCGAACTCGGCGTGCCGCGCCACCAGCTCAACACCTACGCCTCCCGCCGGGGCAACCACGAGGTCATGATGCGCGGCGCCTTCGCCAACGTCCGCCTGCGCAACCGGCTCGCCCCCGGCACCGAGGGCGGCCTCACCGCCGACTTCCTGGACGGCGGCACGATCACCACCGTGTACGAGGCCGCCCGCGCCTACCAGGAGGCCGCCGTGCCGGTCGTGGTGCTGGCGGGGGAGGGCTACGGCGCGGGCTCCTCCCGCGACTGGGCCGCCAAGGGCCCCGCGCTGCTCGGCGTGCGAGCCGTCATCGCCAAGTCGTTCGAACGCATCCACCGCTCCAACCTGGTCGGCATGGGCGTCCTGCCGCTGCAGTTCCTCCCCGGCGAGGGCCCGGACGAGCTCGGCCTCACCGGCCGGGAGGTCATCGGCGTCACCGGCCTCACCGCGCTCGACGGACCGCGGCTCCCGTCCACCCTGACCGTCACCGCCGGCAGCGTCACCTTCCGGGCCCGCCTCCGCCTCGACACGCCTCGCGAGGCCGACTACTACCGGCACGGCGGAATCATGCCCTATGTCCTGCGCGGCCTGCTGGCAGCTGCGCGCCGATCCCGTTGAGCACACGATCCAGTCCGTGCCGGAAGCGCTCGGACGGGGCAAGGTGCGCGGTCCTGGATTCCTGTACGGATCGGCTGAACAGGGGGTAGGCGCCCGACTCGACGATCTGGCGCACGTACGGCCCGATGTAGTCGCGCTTCCAGCGCTCCGGGTCCAGGCCGGTTCGGCGGGCCTCCTCCAGCCAGCCGATCTCGCGGCGGATCGCGCTGTGGACGTAGTCGTTCACCATGCTGACGAAGCCGGTCATCTCGTCGATGTCGAGGCCGAGCCCGTCGAGCGCGCCCAGGGCGAACTCGTGCACGCGCAGCAGGTTCGGGCCCAGGGTCGGGCGGCCGCTGAGCAGGGGGATCAGCCAGGGATGGCGCAGGCCGGCGGCCCGGGTCTCGTGGGCGACCAGGGAGAGGTCGCTGTGCCAGTCGCCGGACGGCTCGGCGGGGAGGTCGAGCTCGCCCATCGCGAGGTCGATCATGAGATCGAACAGATCATCGCGTTTCGGTACGTAGCGATAGAGCGACATGGCGCCGGTGCCCAGCTCGCCCCCGATCCGGCGCATGGTCGCGGCCTCCACCCCCTCGGCGTCGGCGATCCGGACGGCCGCCTGGGTGATCTGCTCGCGGCTGTAGCCGGGCCGCCGCCCGGGCCCCGAACGCTCCAGGCGTTCGGGCCGCATCCAGATGCTGATCAGTTCCTCGTCGGACATCCCGCCGGCCCCTCCTTAACTTGCGTACACAGTACTCGAATGGCTATGGTCCCATTTCGAGTACGAAGTACGCGAAATACGGAAGGCGTGATCGGCGATGACGACATTGACCGGCAAGACGGCGCTCGTGACCGGCGCCAGCAGGGGGATCGGCCGGGCCGTCGCCACCCGGCTCGCCCGGGAGGGCGCCCGGGTCGCCGTCCACTACGGCAGCAACGAGGCTGCTGCCAAGGAGACGGTCTCGGCCATCGAAGCGGCCGGAGGGCAGGCTTTCGCCGTACGGGCCGAGCTGGGCGTGCCTGGAGACGCCGAGGCGCTGTGGGCCGGCTTCGACGCCCACGCCGACGGCCTGGACATCCTGGTCAACAACGCGGGCATCCTCGGTGACCAGAGCGAGATCGACGGCGTGACCAGGGAGGGTTTCGAGCGGCTGTTCGCGGTCAACACGACCGCTCCGTTCTTCATCACCCAGCTCGCCGTGCCGCGGCTGCGGGACGGCGGCCGGATCATCACCGTCGGCACGATGCTGACCCGAGGCGCGGCCATGCCCCGGGCGATCGGCTACGCCATGTCCAAGGCGGCGCTCGACGTGCTGACCACCGCGCTGGCCAAGCAGCTCGGGCCGCGCGGCATCACGGTCAACACCGTGGCACCCGGTGTCATCGACACCGACATGCACGAGGGGCGCCTGGTCGGCGAGGCCCTGGCCTGGCTGTCGTCGCAGTCACCGCTGGGCCGGCTGGGCACGCCGCAGGACGTCGCCGACGCGGTGGCCTTCCTGGCCGGAGACGACAGCCGTTACATGACCGGACACCGCCTGGACGTCTCGGGCGGAACGACGATGTGACCCCCGTACCGCGGCGATGAGTTCCGTCCCGCCGGCCGGGATCACGTGGTTTTTCGGCACCGTGCGGCCCGACGGCCGGCCGCACGCCGCGGGCGTCGGCGCCATCGCGGTTCGGGGCGTGGCCGCGCTGTACGCCGAGCTCGGCTGGCCCGCGACCGCCGAGGGCGACGCGATCACGGCGCCGTACAGCGCACCCAGCGCGGGCCCGGCGCCGTGGCACCTCTATCGCTTCTCGATGCGAGTCGCGTTCGGTGTCGCCACCGCCGAACCGCACGGAGCGACCCGCTGGCGGTTCGCCTGAGCGCTTGCCGCCGGCGGGCGACGGATGTTTGACTCGGCCGGGTGTCCGCCAGATCATCGGCCGCGCGGCTGCCTCGTGAGCCCGGCGTCTATCGGTTCCGGGACCGGCGCGGCCAGATCCTCTATCTGGGGCGCGCCACCGACCTACGGAGCCGGGTGCAGTCCTACTGGGGTGACCTGCGCGATCGCCTGCACTTGACGAAGATGGTCGCCCGGATCGCCCGCGTCGAGGCGGTGGCGTGCGACTCGGTGCACGAGGCCGCATGGCTCGAACGCAACCTGCTGGAGGCCGGCCTGCCCCCCTGGAACCGCACGCACGGCGTGGAGACGTCGATCTACATCGTGGTCGACCCGCGCCCGCGCACCGCCGGGGTGCGGACGAGCCATGTCGCACGGTTCGACGGGGTCGTCGGCTTCGGGCCCTACCTCGGCGGGACGAGAGCACGGCTGGCGATCTCGGGGTTGCACCGGGCGTTCCCGCTGTCGTACACGCGTGAGCGGCTCACCGGCGCCGAACGCGACATCGCGGCGAGGCGCGGCATCGGCCCGCAGTCCAGGAAGCGGCTGGCCGCGGCTGTCATCGCCGCGCTCGACGGGACGGACGCCGGAGCCATGCGGGAAGAGCTGAGCGCGGCGCGCGATCGTGCGGCGGCGGCGCTCAACTTCGAACTGGCCGCCCGGATCCAGGAAGAGCTGGCCGCGTTCGAATGGGTGACGAGCGTGCAGCGCGTCACCGTCGAAGGCGGCGGCGACCAGGACTTGTGCGGGTGGGCGGACGGCCTCGCCGTCACGTTCGCCATCCGCGGCGGGCGCCTGAACGGATGGGAACAGCGTGAGTGCGGCCGCTCGGCCGTCGCCCGGGCGAGCGCCGGCACGCCGCCCGAATGGGCGGAGTTCGCCCGGCGCAATGCCGAGCTGGCCGCGGCGCTCATCCGCCTCTGACCGGGTCAGGGCCGGACGGCGGCCGGTGCCGCCGTCCGGCCCTAGGAAGGTTGCCGGGGTCGTTCAGCTAGCGCCGTTCTCAGGGGTTGCCGTACTTCTTGACGAACTGGTAATACGTCCATGCCCATGCCCTGCAGTCGGGCCGGAACAGGATGAAGTAGCCACCGCATACCTTGTCGCGCATGGTGATGTAGAACCGGTTGTCCACGTCGAGCTTTCGCGCACGGGTGTTGTCGAGGTAGTACTTGTAGTGCTTCTTCTGGTTGGCTATCAGGCCGTACCCGTAGTCGTGGGAGTCACAGGCCGGCCGCATATCGAAATTGTGGGGTTTGTCCGGAGAACTCGTGCAGTGGTCGTAGTAGATACCCCTGACCTTGAAGCCGCTGGCGGTCCGTTTCCAGTCGGGCTTCCGCCATTTGCCGCCGTGCCATGCCCAGGCCGAGCAGCCCGACTTCGTGTACCACATCCAGGTCACGGCCGTGTTGCACTTCTTCGGGTAGGACTGCGGGGGATCCACGCCGTCCGGCAGGAAGTCGCCGGCCGGCGGCTCGGTGGCGTCGGGGTCGTCGAGCCCGGCCGCGCCCGTGGTCGTCCCGCCGTTCTCCGGCATGTCGGTGCCGGTGGCGACCACCTGGGGAGCGGCGGCACCCGCCGGGAACGACAGCTGCCAGCCGCCGCTGGTGACGGACTCGATCGACGACAGGCGCCCCACCGAGTCGTAGGCGTAGGTCCCCTGGACGGCGCCGACGCTGGGATCGCTCACGGTGCGTAGCAGGCCGCTCAGGTCGTAGGCGTAGCTCGCCTCTGTCTGCGGTGCCTCGGTTCCGTAGGTGACCGCGATCTCCTTGAGCCGGCCCGCGTAGTCGCCGCTGGAGGTGCCGGTGGCCGTGGTGGTCGTGGCGTAGGTGAACCTGGTGACGGACGCCGGGGTCGCGGTGCCGGCCGGCTCCTTCACCGTGCTGACACGGCCCTGGGCGTCGTAGGTGATCGTGGACTTGCCGAGGGCGGTGCTGCCCACCTCGGTCACACGCCAGGGGTCGGCGCTCGGCGCCCCGGCCGGCCGGGCCCAGGTGTAGGTGAGCTGGAGGTCGCTGGTGCTGATGGGGGTGCCGTCGTTCGTGGTGAAGGTGTCGTCACCCGCCTCCACGGCGCCCGGGTCCGTCACGAGCGTCTCGGTCGTCGTGGTACGCATCGCTCCGATGTTCGCGTCCCACCTGGTGGTTTGCGTGATCTTGGACCCGCTGGCGGCCTCGTACGTCTGGACGCCGCCGCCGTCGGGGAAGGAGACGCTGCTCTTCAGGGGGTAGCTGGTCGACGTCCCCTCATCGAGCACCGTGACGACGATGGTGCCGTTCTGGTTCTCCAGTTTCCGGTTGATCTCTCCGCCGGCGAACTCGGCCTGCCAGCCCGGCCCGAAGACGCCCAGCTCGGGGCGGGTCGCCGGGGCGGACTGCGGCCGGGCCAGATCGTCGGCGGCCAGAACCACGCCGTGCTTGCGGCTGATCGCGCCCGCGGGCACGTCCAGTTCGGTGAGCTTGAAGGTTTTGGTGTCGGAGGAGTACTGGCCGGGGCCGATCTCCTGGACGTTGGCCGGTGGCGGGTCGTCGAGCGCGGTGGCGGAGACCTCCGGGGAGAGGAAGGGGAGCAGGATCGCCGAGACGGCGACGGGGAGCGCTAATCGGCGCAAGAGGTGCCTCCAGGTAAAGGGAGAAAGTGATTTGATCACCTGGAGAGTAAGGGCTGACAAACCGCTCGACAAGGTCTGGACAATTTCCTGGAAGGGTGTTCAAATCGCCTACGGAGCTATGCCTTATGTTTAATTTATTGATGCATTTGCGCAGGTGAGGGGCTGCATGGTGGGCGTATGGCGCATTTATGGCCGGGTTGTAGGGTCTTCCAGAATAATGACTCAGCCGAATGGCGTGAAGGCATATGCGGTGTTCCAGAAATCGGTGTAGCGACCGCCGCGGCTCAGTAGCTCGTCGTGGCTGCCTTCCTCCACGATCCGGCCGCCGTCCAGAAAGGCGATGCGGTCGGCGCGTTGGACGGTGCGCAGCCGGTGCGCCACCATCACCACCGTCCGGCCCGCCATCAGCCGCTCGATGCCCTCGTGGACGGCCGCCTCGTTCACCGGGTCCAGGGCGGAGGTCACCTCGTCCAGCAGCACGATGGGCGTGTTCTTCAGCAGCGCTCGCGCGATCGAGACCCGCTGGCGTTCGCCGCCGGACAGCAGTGTGCCGCCCTCGCCCACATTCGTCGCCCATCCGCCGGGCAGCCGCTCGATCACCTCGTCCAGCCGCGCAGCGGTCGCCGCCGCCCGCACTTCGGCCTCGTCGGCGTCGGGACGGCCGAGACGTACGTTCTCCTCGATCGTGCCGTCGAAGAGATAGACGTCCTGGAACACGATGGCGATCCGCGCCATCAACGCATCGGTGCTGATGGCGCGCACGTCCGCGCCTCCCACGCGCACCGCGCCCGCCTCCACGTCGTAGAACCGCGCGAGCAACTGCAGCAACGTGCTCTTGCCCGCGCCCGACGGTCCGACGACGGCGAGCCGCTGCCCCTCCGGCACGGACAACGACACGCCGTCCATCACCGTACGGTCCCCATGCCTGAACACGACGGACTCGAACTCGAGGGCATGGCCAACTGGCTGGATCGGCTCGCGGGGTTCGGGCAGCGGCTCGGTGCGCAACACCGCGTCGAGCCTCGTCAGCTCGGATCGCGCGCCGCGGAGCTTGCCGCCGATGTCGGCCAGCGACAGCAGCGGATCGGCGCAGCGGGCGGCGAGCACCAGGATCGTCAGGACCTCCGCCGCGCCGATGCCCCCGCCGAGCGCGAGGTAGGCGCCCAGGACCAGCAGCGCCGTGAAGATCGCCTGCACCGTGAGTGCCAGGCCCACGGTGCCGGGCAGCGCCGACATCACGGTACGGCGAGAGGCGCGCTGGACCTGCCGCAGCGAGTCGTCGAGCAGCTCGAAACGTTCGCCGGCCCGGCCGCCGGCACGCAGCACCGGCTGGGCCTGGAGATATTCGATGACCCGCCCGGTCGCCTCGTGGTCGCGTTCGTGGCGCTCCGCATCGGTGGCGGCCATCGAGCGTCCCGTCCAGATCTGGACCGCCGCCACGACCGGAACGGCGACCAGCGCGGCCAGCCCCAACTGCGCGTTGAAGGCGAGCATCACGACGATGATCGTCAGGGGAGTCACGCAGGCGGAGATGAACGGCGCCAGCAGATGCGCGATCACGCTCATCGCCTGCAGCACGCCGCGGCTGGCCAGAACGGACACCTCGCCGACCCGGCCGGCGCCGTACCAGCCCAGCGGCAGGCGGGCCAGGTGATCGCCGAGCCGGTGGTACATGCCACGCAACAGCACGGTCCCGACGCGGAAACCGGACAGGTCGCTGCGATAGCGCAGCACGGCGTAGACCGCGACCGCCGCCCCGAACGCGACCAGCCACGGCCCGGCCTCCGCGGGCGTGCTCCCGAACAGCGCCCGCAGCACGGGAACCAGCAGCGCGTAGGACAACCCCTCGGCCACCGCGGTCGTCGTCATCAGGGCCACGGTGCGACGCACCGGCCGGGCGTACTCGTCTCCGAGCACGCGCAGCAGCATTCGAATCATCGGGGCTCGTCTCCCTGCAGTACGGTTTCGATCTCGTCGGCGACCGCCGATCGGTGGGATCGCCAGAAGGCGGCGAACTTGCCGTTCTGTGCCAGCAGCTCGGCGGGCGCGCCGCGTTCGACGATCGACCCGTTCTCCAGCATCACGACGGTGTCGGCGTCGGCGACCGTCTCCAGGCGATGGGCGATGACCAGGACGGTCCGATCGCCCGCCGGCGTGGCCAGGGCCCGGCGTACGGCCTGCTCGGTGTGCGGGTCGGCGAAGGCGGTCGCCTCGTCGAGCACCAGAACGGGCGTGGCGGCGAGCAGCGCGCGTGCGATCGAGATCCGCTGGGCCTCGCCGCCCGACAGCCCGGCCTCTTCGTGGATCACCGTCTCGTACCCGCGCGGCAGCTCGAGAATCCGCTCGTGGATGTTCGCCAGCCGGGCGGCGCGAACCACGTCATCGGGGCCGGCGTGCGGCACCGCGAGCGCGATGTTGTCCGCGACCGACGCGCGCAGCAGGCGAACGTCCTGGAAGACGAAGGAGACCCTCCGATACAGCTCCTGGCTGCCGAGCTCGCGCAGATCGACACCGCCCAGGAGGACCGAGCCGTGAGTCGGGTCGAAGAACCGCGGCAACAGCTGGACCAGCGTGGACTTCCCGCTTCCGGACGGGCCGACGACCGCGGTGACCGTCCCCGGTTCGAGCACCAGGTCGATCCCGCGCAGCACCTCGTGGTCGGCTTCGTAGCCGAATCGCACGTCACGCAGCTCCACCCGGTGGCCCCGCGGCGCGACCGGACGCGCGGGCTCCGGCAGCGACCGCACGGCGAGCACGTCCCGGATCCGGCCGACCGCCCGCCGGGCGGCCTGCATGTCGTCGAAGCCGTGGCCGAGGGCCGCCACGGGAGCGGTCAGGCCCAGCCCGAGCAGCAGGAAGGGCAGCAGGTCGGCCGGGGTCATGCCACCGTTCGCGATCAGCGCCACACCGCCGATCAGCACGACCAGCAGCACGAACGGCGGCGACAGCGCCAGCTGCATCCCCGCGGCGACCGCGGACAGACCGTGTACCAACCGGGAAAAGGCGCCGACGAAATCGTCCGTGGCCATGCGGAACCTACGGTGGGCGCGCTCCGATCCGCCGAACGCCTTGACCACCGAGATGCCCTGCACGAACTCGACGACCGAACTCGCGATCCTTCCCATGGCCGCGTCGAACTCCTTCTGCTCGCGCAGCCGGATCGGAGTCATCATCAAGGGGACCAGCGCCACTGCCAGCACCACCGGTATCAGCGCGATCAGCGTGAGCCGCCAGTCGACGGTGAACAGGTAGATCAGCGACACCAGCGGCACCACGAACGCGGCGATGAGCTCACCGGGGGTGTGGGCGATGAACGGGTGCACGGCGCTCACGTCCTCCCCGACCACCTTCGCCAGCTCGCCGGTGCGGCGCCGGGAGAACCAGCCGATCGGTACGCGCCCCAGCCGCGCGGCCAGTTGCCGGCGGAACGACAGCTGCACCTGGCCGTCGAGAATGTGCCCGATCCCGGACGACGCGGCCGTGAACAGCAGCCGGACGAACAGGCCGACAGTACCCGCGATCACGACGGTCCAGACGTGACCGTGATCGGCCGGGCCGGGCGACAACAGCGTACGACCCAGTTCGACGACCGCCAGCAACGGCGCCAGCCCCGCGACAGCGCCGATGACCTGCGAGATCACCACTGCGGCGAAACTCCATCCGTACGGGCGCAGCAGCCTTGCCATGCTCTGTCCCGCCCTGGGATCGGTGTCCTCCGGTGGTGATGTGGACTGTTCCCTCGCCTCGGCAAGGTCAGTGGTGGTCATCGCTGTCCCGTCTCCGTCGTCGTCAGGTCGCTCCGGCCCTTTCGACCTGCGGACCTCAGCTCCGCAGGATCGAAGCCGGTCAACGGCCACGCCCTCATGACCGGAAATTGTCGCCCGGCTGCCGTTCGGAGGGCGTCCCACAGGCGGAGTCATCTGCCACTACCGCACAGGGATCAACGACCCGCCGGACTACGACGCCGGGAGTAGACGAGGACCGTCAGGCTCGTGACACGGCGATCCTCTGCAGGGTCCTCCCGTTGGCGTCGGTGATGACGAGCCTCAGCACGTCCGTTCTTGGGGGATATTCGATGGCCCAAAGCCCGAGCCCAGCTCCGACATCCCTCTCGAGGTTCGCCGGAAGCTTCCGCCCGCCCTTGGTGACAGCCGTCACTCCGTGAACCTCGCCCTTGGCCACACCGAACCAGATGTCCTTACCCCTGCCCTGCGTACGGGCGAACTCCTTGCCGGTGAGCGGCGGAAATGAGGCGCAGGAGCTACCGCTCGGCCCGCTCTCGCAAAGGAGGAGACCACCCTTGCGGGGCGAGTCGCTCACCCACATCATCAGCGGTGGTACAGAGGCGACCTTGCCCTTGGGTGGATACTTTTTCTTCATTTCCGCGAACCCCTTGTAGACGGGCCGCGGCGAGCTCGTGACGGACGGCACGGTGGCGACGACGCCGTTCTGCCGCCCCGACCACGGCTGAACCGACCAGGCCACGAGAACGGCCGCGGCCACCCCCACCGCCGAGGACGCGGCAACGGCGGCACGACGGCGTCTGCGCCTGGCGCGCCCCGCCGCCATGGCCCGGTTCACGTTCACCGTGCTCGGCGGCTCCACCTGCCGCGCCAGCGAGTCGAACACCTGCTTGACATCCATCAAGATTCCTCCGTCCGTGCGAAACGGGACTCCGGCGCGCCGAGCATCGAGCGCAGGGTGGCGAGACCGCGCGCGGTCTGGCTCTTGACGGTCCCGGTGGAGCAGCCCAGCGCGTGCGCGGTCTGCTCCACGCTCAGGTCGCAGTGGAAACGCAGCACGAGAGTGGCGCGCTGGCGTGCGGGAACGGCGGCCAGAGCCCGGTTGACGTCCATGACCATGTCCCGGTCACCGCCTTCTACCCGCTGGTCCGACAGCTCGGACGTCACCCGTACGCGGGAGAACCAGCCGCCTCGCTGCTCGGCGAGGAAGACCCGGATCAGCATCGTGCGCACGTACGCGTCGAGGTCGTCGGCGGCCCGTGCCTGGCGCCATTTGACGTAGAGCCGCGTTATCGCCGTCTGCACCAGATCGTCGGCGCGGTGCCAGTCCTGGCACAACGGATAAGCGATCTTCCGCAACCAGGACAGCCGGCCACTCACATAGGCGGTGTACTCCTCGTCAAGGCTCATTGGTCTCCCCGATAGATGACTTCACATCCCAAGAGATGGGTCCGGCCCGGGCGCAGGTTGCAACACGCAGGCCGGCGATTTCCCTCCGCTTCGGCTACGCCTTCACCCGCCGGACGTCGGAGGTGCTTGGGTGACGGCCCGGCATCACGGCCATGAAGGTCGTTCGAGTCACTGATGTCGTCAGCTCTCTGCAAGAGCCGGTGGTCTTGGACTGCATCTCCTGCATCATGGTGCTCCAGCAGCGGCGTCCCTCCGGGAAGGCCCACGTCCAGCCGCAACGCGAGCAGGTCCGGGAGCTGGTCGAGCTGCGGCGCGCACACCTGGCACGCCTCGGAGAGGAACTTCTCCAGCCGGACCTGGCTCGGGCGCTCCGCGGCGTCCCAGCTCGCGAACCTGGGCCGGATCTCCAGCCGCGGGCCCGAATCGGGCATACCGTACATCGCGTTCATGGTGGGAAGGCTGCTCGAGGGCTACGGCAAGAACCCGACGGAACCGACACCTGCCCGTTTTGTCGCGATCGGTTACAGGTCGGCGACGAAGTCCAGCGCGATGGCCCAGGCGCGTTCGGCGGCTTGCGCGTTGTAGTCGGGCAGGTCAGGTTCGGTGAACAGGTGGCCGACGCCCGGATAGCGGAAGACCTCCACCTCGGCCCGCGCCCGGCGCATCCGGAAGTACCAGGCGTTCAACCAGTCGGCGGGTTCGTAGGTGTCGGGATCGGCCACGTGCAGCTGGACCGGCAGGTCGTCGGCCGAGAGACCGTCGGCCATGTCGGAGGTGCCGTGCATCAGCAGCAGCCCTCGAGACCGCTCGTCGCCCAGGGCGAGGTTCTGCGCGATCGCCGCGCCGAGCGAGAAGCCCGCATACACGAGGCCGTCGGCGGACAGCGGGGCGGCCGCGGTCACGGCCCGCTTCAGCAGCTCATCCCGTCCGATCTCCTCCTTGATCGCGGTCCCCTCCTCGGGGGTGTCGACGATCCGGCCGCCGTACAGATCGGGGACGTGCACCTCATGGCCGGCCGTCCGGAATCGGTCAGCGGCCTGGTGGACGCCGGGCCGCAGGCCGTACATCGAGTGCAGGAGGAGAATTCGCGCCATGCGCGCAGCTTAGCCAGTGCTCGGTGTCGTGCCGGCGCGGCGAGCGCGGGCGAGCCGATCCTCATCACCTGGTCGTCGCAGCCGCTGGCCCACCGCCACCGCCCGTACCGGTTTTCCATGCCGGGCCAGGTGCGTGTGGGAGGCCGTAGACCCCTTGCCGGCTCCCACACGCCTGGCGCTGCCGCAGCCATCGGCGCGCGAACTCGCGCCCAGGCTCCATCGTTGACTACGGGGGACGCATAGGGGTGCCAAGACGTTTTCGGGACGTCCCCACGAAGATGTCCCGCATGCGCCGGTGCTGCCGACCTTCTCTCAGGTACGCCACGCCGAGAGCGGGCCAAGGAGACCCGTCGCCAACCCCCGAAGCAGCTTTGTACTCCCTAGTAGGTCATGAGAGCCCAGCGGCCGGGGTTGTAGATGTGCTTGCAGAAGTAGCCCGACGGCGCGGTCTTGAGGTCGATCGCGCACTTCTTGGCGCCGGCGGAGGTGAAGGGATAAGTGACGACGATCTTCGGCCACGCATTGGCCGGGCTTCGACCTCGTACCGGCCGCATGATCTGGCATCGCGCGTCCCTCTCTTGATGACGCAAGCCCTCCAGCTTGCCGACGCCGTCGCAGCGGTCTGGGACGGCGCCTACGACCATCGTGGACATCCCCGGCAGGGTCGGGCCGCTCCTGGCCCCGCGACCCCCGATGAATTTCCGCGCCTCCGACGGTCACAACCGTCATGACAACCTTCGCTCTCATCCACGGTGCCGGCGGGAGCGCTTTCGACTGGCACCTGCTCGAAGCGGAACTCCGCAGCCGCGGGCACGACACGGTCGCGGTGGACCTGCCGATGTCCGACCCTCAGGCGGGGCTCTGGGACTACGCCGACGCCGTCGTCCAGGCAGCCGGCGAGCGTCGGCCTCTCGTGGTGGTGGCCCACTCCTGGGGCGGCTTCGTCGGCCCTCTCGTCTGCGTACGTGCCAGAGCCGCCGCGCTTGTCCTGGTGACCGCCATGATCCCGAGTCCAGGCGAGACGCCGGACGACTGGTGGGAACGCAGTGGCCGCCCCTCGTCCGGCAGCGACGACGACTACGAGCTCTACCTGCACGACGTCCCCCGCGAACTGGCCCAGCGGGTACTGGCCCACGACGGCGCGCTCGCCGAGAAGATCAGCATGGACCGGACGGGTCGAGAGCCCTGGCCGTTGCCCGCCTGGCCGGACGTTCCGACGAGATACCTGCTCTGCCGCGACGACCGTCTGTTCACCCCCGAATTCGTACGCCGCCACGTCAGGGAGCGGCTCGGCATCACCCCGGATGAGATGTCCGGTAGCCATATGGCGATGTTGTCGCGGCCGGGCGAGCTGGCCGACTACCTGGTTCGGGTTCTTCCCCCTGCCTCCTGACCAGCGAGAGCGCCGCACCTCACGAATCCGTTTCCCGCTGCGCACGACAGGTGTTCACGAAGCTCCTCAGGGTGCGGCTCTCAGCGTTGCCGTGCCGCGGCCGGACAGGATGGGGTCCGCCTGGTCGTCGTAGTCGATCAGGCCCGCGCCCGTCACCCGGAACCCCTGGGTGCCAGGGGCGCCGCTCGCCACGTAGGCGTGGGTGCCGGGCAGCAGGCGGAGGTTCTGGACCTGCCGGGTGCTCCGCCAGCCGTGCCCGGCCAGGCCGATGTACGGACACGACAGGTCGGTGGCGTCGAGGGTGACCGGGATGCCGGCGATCGTGAGCGTGCCGGTGCCCGCGCCGGACAGGATCCGCGCGTACGGCTCGCCGTACGTGATCTTGCCCTCGGCGGTGACGCGGAAGGGCCACCCGCCGACCCCACCCACGACCAGCGTGTAGTCCCCGGGAAGCAATCGCACGTCCTGGACCTGGCTGGAGCTGAGCCAGCCCAGTCCGCTCAGCCCGATGTGCGGGTAGCTCAGGCCGGTGCCGTCGAGGCGGATCGGCAGTCCGGTCACGGTCAGGGTGTGGGTGCCTCGGCCGGACACTCCGGTCAGATCGGGGGCGTAGTCGACCACGCCGGTGTCGTCAACGGTGAAGGCGATGGGTGTGGCTCCCGGAGACGACAGGGTGTGCCGGCCGGGGGCGAGCCGCAGGGTGTGGCGCTTACGTGCGTCCAGCCAGCCGCTCACCCCGCTGACAGCGAACGCCGGGGCCTGCAGCGCGCCGGCGTCGATGACCGTGCCCTGGGCGGGCAGGCCCTGCGGAAACCGGCTGGTGATGAATGCGCGGATCATCTCGGTGACGTTCCGGTCGAACTGCGACTGGCTGATCCCCATGCTGTCGGCCGAGCGCAGGGGGCGGCCGGCGTCGGGGGAGACGCCGATGCGGAAGCGGACGGCCTCCCAGTCCGAGAATCCCGCGACGCCGCCGGCGTAGCCGAACCTCGCGGGATAGTCGAAGCCGGGCGAGGCCACGCGGGTGGTCGTGCCCGCGTCCCACGAGTCCGGGATCATCTTGTCGTCGGTGGCGTCGATCAACGAGGTGTCGCAGAGGCCGTCCTGCCCGGCGATGATCGTGGTCCCGACGACCTGGTCGTCGCCCGCCCTCCGGGTCATCGGCGACAGGGCGTTGTCGCCGTTGTCGGTCACGCAGATCTCCCGGCCGCCCATGATGTTGACGTCGACGTCGGACTCCTGAGGGTTGCCGTTCATGTTCCAGTCCAGGCCCTGGGTGGAGTCGCCGACGCGTAGGGTGCCGGACGGGTCGTACCAGAAGACCGCGGCGCCGCGCGAGGTCCCGATGCCGGCAGCCTCGTCCAGGTGCCATCTGCCGCCGGCCTCCCTCGCCAGGAGCGGCAGCCGCTCGCGTGAATAGTCCAGATCGCTCACCTGGTCGAGGACCGCTCTCATGGCGGGGCTGTCCGGCTGGTAGTCGGTGTCGGCGGGCATGCGCATGAGCAGGTTCGCCCAGTCCTGGAATCTGGGCAGGCCGATGGCGCCGTACCGGTAGTTCATCACGGACAGGTAGTTGGGCTTGTAGTTCGGCTCCTCGCCGCTCCCGCCGTGCGACAGGTCGAGGGCGTGTCCGAGCTCGTGAACGAAGACCGCGGCCGCCATGTGGTCGGTCCTGTTTGTCCAGCTGCCGAGGGTGATCGCGAAACTGTTGTCGTTCGGGTCCGCGCAGCACCAGCCGCTGACGCCGTCGTTGGCGTTCATCCACGCGTAGCCCCAGAGGCTGTAGAAGAAGCGCCCACCCCGGCCCGGGGTGAAGTGGCCGAAACCTGGAACGGCTCCGTCGCGGTAGTAGTCGAAATAGGTCCGGTTGCCGGCCCACGTCGCCGACAGCGCCTGCGTACGGTCGGCCGTGGGCAGGCGGATGGCGTCCGACTTGTGGGTCAGCAACTGCACGCCCGGCCGGTCCTGGCGATAGTACGGACACCGGATCGGCCGCAGCGGAAGCGGCGCCCGGTCGAACATGGTCCGGGCCTCCTGCAGGGCCAGGTCGGACGGCTCGTCGCTCACGCCGGTGGCATCGTCGACGAACCAGTCGATCTCCACCGCGATGGTCAGGCGGCACGGATCGGCGTTGTTCTGCGCGAGCCACTGGTCGACGCGGAGGGACGGCCCCGCGCCGGTGACGAAACCACGCAGCTCGTCCAGGTCCGTCAGGCCGTCACCGTCGGTGTCGAGCGCCAGGTCCTGGCGGGCGGTCCAGCGCTCGACGGTGCCGAAGGTGTCGTCGCTCTCGAAGTGGTGCAGGGGCGTCCCGCTCAGGAAGAGAAGCTGGAAGGGCTCATGCGGCTGGGGGACGGGGAGACGGACGCCCGGCTCCTCCCGTGTCGGGTCTGTGACCACGATGCGGGCCAGGTCCCAGTCGTCACCACCGCCGGAGTGTTCGATGGTGAAGCCGTCCAGCAGTTCCTCGCTGGTGACGCACGGTTCCTCCAGCCGGGTCTCCCAGAGGAACGTCGTGTGCGGATGGTCGCCGGTGCCGCCCCGGTGGATGGTTCCGCCGCCTTCTCGGAAGATCACGCGCTGGCCGCCGAACAGGATCGACACCGCCGAGCCCTCGCCCAGTCCGTCGTTCCCCGTGGTGATGGAGAAGTTCAGCCGGCAGATCGGATCGACGGGCGCGACCGCGCGGGCGATCGGCGTGTGCATGGGTAGTCCCACGAGAACTGCCGCCAGCAGAAGCGCCGCTGACAGCGTGCGGAGGATGCTCGGGATCAATTGCTCGCGTCTGGCCAGGGTCTCGGCGATGGCCGTGTACAGGTCGTCCATGCCTCCTCTCTAGCTGCGCTTTCGTTGTCCAGCGGGCGGCTGCACAAACCGCGGACAATCACTCGCGCGGCTCCAGGCGCAGGTCCCACCAGCCGGCCCAGTCCTGGGCGGCGGTGTCCCCGGCGTCGACCCGGATCCGGAGCTTGGTCGCGCCCTCGTACGCGGACATGTCAACGTCGAGACGCGGGGTCCGCCAGTCGTTGCCCACATCGCGGACGACGTGCACGCGCTGCGGCCCGGCTTCGTCCAGGACGTACACGGAGAAGTCCACCTCGCCGCCCACTCGCAGACCGGTGGCGAAACCGGGTTCGTCGACGAAGAAACCCACTGTGCCCACCAGCCGGTCACGCCTGTCGACGGGGCGCGGCAGCCGGAAGTCGCCCTCCAGGTAGCCCTGCGGGACCCATTGCGGATGCGTGGCCAGCACCCGTCCGACTCTCACGCCGCTTTCCATGGGTGCCTGGAGGGCGAGGTTCGCCGAACCCGCCTGGACGCGCGTACCCGAACCCCAGGCCACGGCTCCCTGGCCGGACCGCCAGGACGCCTTCTCCGCCAGTTGGATGAGGTCGACGGGCGCGGGCGGCGCACTCTCGCGCAGAAGGAGGAACCCGCCGACCGCCACCACGAGCCCGGTGACACCGGCGACCCATCGCCATCTCGGGGTCTTGGAGACAGCGCGGTTCGGGACGGTGACGGCGGCGGTCGGACGCGTGAGGCCGGCGTTCACCTCATGCCACCGCCGCTCCCATGCCTCCACATCGCCGCCGCAGGCCCTGACGTACGCGAGCGTGACGTTGAGGGATGGCAGGTCCTTCCCGCTCGCCGCGTTCGCCAGCGCGGACGCCGAGCAGTAGGCCCTGGTCGCCAGGGAACGGTACGGCGGATTCCCCGCGGCCCGGCGTAACTCGCGAAGGTCACTGGCGAACGCCCGCACCGGACCGTCGGAGGCGTCGAGCGGAGCTTCCCTTCTGCCCACGAACCCGAGTGGAACATGGCAGGAGGCCGTCTTGAAGTCGCTTGGCCATGACGGTGATGGCCGGGTTGGGCCAGACCACTGCCCAGGCCGGCTGGAGGTCAGAGAAGGTGCCGGTGTCGCGTCGGCGGGATCGTCAATCCATGATCATGGCGGAACGCAGGGCGGCGCGGATGCTGGTGACCGGGTCGTCGTGGTGGTAGATCCGCTCCGACGGTTCGATGCCGTCCAGGAACTCCTGGTAGCGGACGGCATAGTCCAGGTGGGACAGCGGTTCGGCGATCGCGAGTGCCCGGGCCGGGTCGCAGCCGGGGACGTGGGTGGTCCAGGCCTCGATCCAGGCGTCGGCGGCGGCGGGTTGTCTGGCGGGGGGAAGCCAGTCACGGGCCCGGATTCCGTCCAGCACCGGGTTGCCGAGGTGCGCGTCGGCGAAGTCCACCACGGCAGGCGGGCCGCCGTCGCTGCGCCAGTTTCCCGGGTGGAAGTCGCCGTGCACGATCGTGTCGGGCAGGCCGCACTCGGCCAGCAGGGGCCACTGTTCGACCAGCTCGTACGCTTCCGCCAGCTCCTGGGCGGTCAGCTCGCGGCCCACGTCACCGGCGAGCAGGTCGCGGACCCGGTCGGCGACGACGGGTCCGCGCCGGTCCGGCAACCCGGGAGGGATCGCGCCCGCCAGACGGGCCTGCGCGGCGACCAGCCGCGTCACGGCGCTGTCGATGATCTCGACGGGGGCGTCCCAGCAGTCCTCGCCGGGAAGATGCTCCAGCAGTATCCGCCCCGGTCCGGACGCCACGATCCTGGGAACCAGCCCCGGGTCCAGTGCCGCGAACATGCCGATGACGGTGGCCTCGTCGGCGGCGAAGTGCGGCGTGGCCTTCAGCCATACCGGTCCTTGGGCGGTGGGCAGGAGGAACAGTCCGGCCAGATTCCAGGTTTTGCGTTGCCGGATCGGCCCGGTCAGCGGTCGCCCGGCCGTCCTCAGCACGTCCGCCGCCCAGCTCAACAGCTCCCGCAGCCCGTCGATCCGCGCCCACGGCGCCCGCAGCCGCTCGGGCCTGTCCAGCACTCCGTGATCGGTGGGCAGCGGGGCCGTCAGCCGCCCCGGCGCGGGCCGCTCCAGCGCTTCGACGTGATAGGTCACATGACCGTCGCGGCCGCCTTCGCCGCCGTCCACGTCCAGCAGGCGCAGCACCAGCACATCCACGCCGAGCACCTGGCGCAGGTGCGCGACGACCGGCTCCACCTCGGCCCACCACGGCACATCCACCGCGAACGGGCCGATGACACCGAGCCGCTCGCCACCCGATGTGACCCACGCGCTGACCGTCCTGTCCATCCGCTCAGTCTGATCGCTCCCCGCGACGTCCGCCACGGAATATCCGGCCGGGGCGGCACCTGCGCGCAGGCACTGCAGCTGCCCGCCCGGCACGCCGAGGCGGCCGCAGTCAGCCGGTGACGCAGCTCCGCGATCCGCTGCTTCCCCTCGCAGCAACGGTCGATGGCCGACGTGCGGAACGCTCCCGGTTGAAGGCGCCGGGTGCCACGGCGGGGGCAGGGGCATGAACGCCGTCCGCCGCCGGATCGTCAACGCTGTTGCGTCCTGCCGGACAGCGGCCCGTACGACGTGCGTCTCACCGTGCGGCACCTTCCGGGTTGCCGGTGGCCGCGAGTGAGGACACCATGGCCCGGGTGCCGTGGGGAGGGATCGTGGACGAGGCGATGCGGGCAGTGGCGCGGGCGTACGGGCTGGGGCAGCCGATCGGGCCGGCCGCGTACGCGGCGCGCGGCGAGCTGGGCCGGATCTGGCGGCTGGACACCGAGCGCGGTTCGTGGGCCGTGAAGGAGTTGCTCGTACCCGCCGAGGAGAGTGCCGCGCGGCAGGACGCCGCGTTCCAGCTGGCCGCAAGGGAGGCAGGCGTGCGCCTGCCGCGGCACGTCACGACGGCTGAGGGCGACGTGCTGCTCGACGGGAGGTGGCGGGTCTACGAATGGGTGGATCTGGTGGCGGGCGAGGTGGTCACGGCGGCCGAGCTCGGCATGGTGACGGCCGGGCTGCACCGGGTGGGGCATCCGGCGTCGGGGGCGGTGGCCCCGTGGTTCTGCGAGCCGGTCGGCCGGGCCGCATGGGAGGAGCTGGCGGCGGCCGGGGGCGAGTGGGCGCCGAAGCTGGAGCGGGCGCTCGCCGATCTCGTCGCGCTGGACGCCCTGGTTGCCCCGCCCGGCTCCCTCGTCACCACCTGCCATCGCGACGTCAACACAGAGAACGTGCGCAGGGCGGCCGATGGCGGCGTGATCGTGCTGGACTGGGAGAACTGCGGGCCGGCGCGCCCGGCGTGGGAGCTGGCGGGAATCCTCGTCGATCTGCCCTTGGAGGACGCGGCCGCGGCCTACCGCGCCTATCGGGGCGCGGGTGGGCCTGCGCAGGTGGCCGAGCCGGCCGACTTCTCGATGGCGATCGTGGTGCAGGGGCATCTGCTGGAGTTCTACGCCAGGCGTGCCCTGTCCCCGGAGGAGACGGAGGAGAATCGCGGCAGGGCCCGCGCCCGGTTGCACGCGATGCTCGACCGGCCGCTGACGCCGGCGAGGATCGACGACATCCTGACGGCGCTCTGAGCCTCTCCCAGCTGTGGCGGGCGCACGCAGATCGGCGCGCCGCTTCGGTCTGGGCGCCGTCGTCCCCGCCCAGGTCCGCGAGGGCAGAAACGAGGCGAGTCACGTCATCATGCATCCACAGGGGTCGAGGGGGCTCTCCGGGCCCGGGGGATGAGGATGCCGGCGAGCGCCATCAGGGCCGCGGTGACCAGCAGCGCCGGCGGGTAGCCGGTCAGGTCGTACGCGGAGAACGGCAGCGTGAGCATGCCCCGGGGTCCTCTGGATTCGGCTGCCGCCGAATGTGTCGCAGGGCCTGCCGGTCGGAAGCCGCGACCGCGCCGCATCCTCGTACCTCTTCAGGAGGCGTCCGGGTGGTGCGGTCGCGAAGTGTCGCTGGAGTGTCGGAGATCAACTGATCAGGTTTCTGATCGCCGCCGTGACGGCGTCGGGTTGAGTCTCCGGCAGGAAGTGCCCGCCCGGCAACATCAGGGTGCGGACATCCGGCGCCCAGCCGTGCCAGACCGCCGAGGGGTCGAACGGCAGCACCAGGTCGCCGGGGTCCTGCCAGATCGCCAGGGTAGGGGCCTTGACGCGCCGGCCGGCCTGCCGATCCTCGCTGTCGTGGGTCGCATCGACGAAGGCGCCGGCCCGGTAGTCCTGGCAGATGGCGTGGATCGTCTCCGGATCGCGCGTCGCGGCCAGGTATGCCTCACGAACCCCGGCGTCGAACGTGCCGGCCGGGGCCCAGGCGTCGAGGAAGTAGCCGAAGAACGTGTCGGGTCCGGCCCCGATCATCTGCTCGGGCAGGTCGTTGAGCTGCGCGAGGAAATACAGGTGGAACCCGAAGACGCCACCCACGCCCGCCAGCGACTCCCACATGTCGACGGTGGGGATGACGTCGATCACGCCGAGGTGGGCGACGGCGTCGGGGTGGTCCAACGCGGCTCGGAAGGCGACCAGCGCTCCACGGTCATGGCCGACCAGACTGAAACGCTCGTGGCCGAGCTGTCGCATCAGCGCCACCATGGTCGCCGCGGTCGCACGTTTGGCGTATTGCTCGTGGCCACCCGCTGGCTTGGCGCTGGCCCCGTAGCCGGGCAGGTCGGGGCAAATGACGCGGAAGCGGTCTGCCAGCGCCGGAGCGACATACCGCCAGGTCAGATGGGTCTGCGGGAAGCCGTGCAGCAACAGCAGCGGCGGCCCCTCTCCGCCTGAAGCCACATGGAGGTCAAGCCCGTCCACCCGGACCGTGTGTTCATCGAAGCCTGAGATCGTCGAGGGCATCGGCCCAGACTGTCATGAGCAACCGACAATTCCTTCGCTGACGTCCGGCCCGCCATGTAAACACTCTGTTTAAAACGGGAAGTTGACATCGGTTCGAGTGCTGCGGCATCGTGAGCCCCATGCCTTCAGACACCGATCTCGATCCCTTCACTCCTCCGCATCCGGAGCAGGCGCGCGCGCAACGCGTGCACGCGTCCCTGTTCCGGATCGCCGAGCGGCACGCGGCCACCGATGAGCAGCGCGGTCGGCAGGTCCATGCGTCGGCCATCGGCCCGCACGAAGCCGTCAGGCTCGTGGCGTTCCTGCTCAGCGGAGCCGCACGGCTCGATGACGGCGAGCCGGAGGTCGATCACGCCGACATCACCGCGGCGTTGAGCCTCCTCCCGCTGGTGCGCGGGGAACTGGACGCGCTGGAGGCCGGCCTGCTGCAGATGGCGCGGGGTCGCGGCATGACCTGGCAGGAGATCGCGTTCGGGCTCGGGCTCGGCACCGCGCAAGCCGCCAGGCAACGCCACGAACGCCTCGCCGACCGTGTCGAAGAGCTGGAGTAGCACGGGCCTCCAGCGTCATCCTCCGTGCTGGCCAGGGCCGAGCCCGTCCGGCCCCACGCCGCTGGGCAGCCGAGTACGAGCGGCCCCGAGACCGCCGAGTGAAGCCGGGCCAGTGGTCGCGCTCTGCGACGCTGTGTCGATCACTTCGTCCAGGACATCGCGGGAGCGAATCAGATCCATGATCATGCGGTCGATGCGGTCGCGTTGCGCGGTGAGCTCGCGGACCAGCTTCGGCGCAGGGAACGCTCGCTCACCCCGGTGCGCCGGGCCAACTCGCCGATCCGCATTCCTCGCCTCGCCTGATGACGACTTGAATCTGACATTGATGTCAACTTCTACCATGCCGGCGTGATGAGCAGCCATCTACGGAGGAGCAGCGATGAATGATCTGGCCGGCAAGGTAGCGCTGGTGACCGGCGGCAGCCGCGGGATCGGCGCGGCGATAGCGAAAGAGCTGGCGGACGCGGGGGCGGCGGTTGCGCTGACCTACGTCCAGGGGGTGGACCAGGCGCGCGAGGTAGCCAAGCGGATCGAGGCCGACGGTGGCAGGGCCGCGGTCATCCAGGCCGACCTGGCCCGTCCGGAGTCCGCGGCGGAGGCGGTGGAGCAGACGGTACGGGAGCTGGGCCGGATCGACATCCTGGTGAACAACGCGGGCTTCCTCGCCTACGGCCCGCTGGCGGAGGTGTCCGCCACGGAACTGGACCGGGTGCTCGACGTGGACGTCCGGTCGGTGTTCCTGGCCGCCCAGGCCGCCGCCCGGCACATGGGCGACGGCGGGCGGATCATAAGCATCGGGTCGTGCTTCAACGGACGCGTTCCCGGCTCGAACTTCGTGTTGCAGGCGATGGCCAAATCCGCGCTCATCGGGCTGACCAAGGGACTTGCCCGGGAGCTGGGGCCGCTCGGGATCACCGCCACCATCGTGGACCCGGGCCCGATCGACACCGACATGAACCCGGCCGACGGCGAAACTGCCGATTTCCAACGCTCCCTCACCGCCCTGGGGCGGTACGGCGAAGCCGAGGACATCGCCGCCGCGGTGGCCTACCTGGCGGGCTCCGGCGGCCGGTACGTCACCGGCACCGCCCTCGCCGTGGACGGCGGGTACACCATCTGACGGCGAGCCGTCCCCGTCCACCGGCCGTGAGTGGGCGGGGACTCGATCGCGCTTGCAGCGCACCCCCGAAGCCGGCTTGACCTTGTCACCAGCGTCAACGTCTACCGTCGCAACATGAGCAGCTTGGATCGGGACACCCTCCTCAAGCACGACCAGAGCTTCTTCGACGCCCTGGTGGCAAGTGATCTCGCCGTTCTGGAGGAGCTACTGGCGGACGACTTCCTCCTGGTCGGGGTCGAGGACGGGGCCGTCGCCGAGAGGGGGATCCTGCTCGACCTGGTGGCCTCCGGCTCCCTACGGTTCCCCCGCATCCAATCGTTCCCGGACGAGGCGATCGTCCGGGTCATCGGCACCGTGGGCATCGTCGTCGGGCGTACCGGCATGAACTTCACCAACCCCGACGGCGCCACGTTCAGTGCCGGAAGCCGCTACACCCACGTTTACGCCGCCGACGCCCACGGCGCCTGGCGCCTCGTCTCCGCCCAGGGCACCGCCATCAGGGCTTGATCGCCCGCTCGGGCGCGGGCGTCCCGGGCAGCCGACGCCGATCGCGGCCCGCGCCCACCTGACCCACGAGACGGAAGTGTGACCGGGGTGCCGTGGCGTCACCCGGCCCGGCCGGCGACGTACAGGATCCGGTCGTGGTCGTCCTCGTCGGCCGGGTCCCGCGTCGACGTCCCCACCAGCCCGTGGGCGGCCACGATGCGCAGTCCGGACTGCTCGGCCACCTTGCGCACCGTCCGGTCGGAGTGGTGCTGTTGCACGTGACGCATCGACAGCCGCTCCCAGCCCGCACCGTTCCGTTCGAACAGGTCGAACTGCGTGACCACGACCGCGTCCACCTCGATCCGCGGGGACTCCGCGAACCAGGCCACGTACCGGTCGCCCCGGTCGGCGACCGTGGGGACGCTGAACATGCGGCGGTAGTAGCCGATGGTGTTCAGGTCGAAGACCAGCACCCCGTCCTCGGCGAGCTGGTCGCGCGCGGCCGTCAGCGCCTGTCGCAGCTGGTCTGTGCCGGTCAGGTACGTCATCGGCACGTCCACGCAGGCGACCACGTCGAAGCCGGTCAGCCCGGGCGGGGGCTCCTGCAGCCGTCCCACCAGGAACCGGAGGTCCTCGGCCCCGGGCCGGCGGCGGGCCATCGTGACCATCGCGGGGGACAGGTCGTAGCCGGTCACCTCGAACCCGCGCTCGCGGAAGGCCACGCTGCTGCGGCCGGTTCCGCAGCCGGCGTCCAGCAGCCGCCGACCGCCCGACCCGTACCGATCGACCGCCTCCACGAAGCAGGCCACCAGGCTGGAGGTGTCCATCCGCGCGTTCAGCTCGTCGTAGCGGGCCGCGATGCTCTCGTAGGCGGCCAGCGTCTCATCCACATGCGACATGCGTGCCTCCTGTGCGCGGGTGTCCCGCCTTGTCGGAGCCTCGCCGGAGCCGTGGCGGGGCGGGGGGGGCCCCCCCCCCGGCGGGGGAGGGGGACCACCATTAACACACCCACCCCGTGTTAAAGGGGCCCGGGGACCCCGCCCCCAAAAAAAAACAACAGTTAAACAACAA